>JBBSGP010000013.1:0-76882 GCA_038253885.1 Gemmatimonadales bacterium
CCCGATCTCATTGCTACCATCGAAGATTACCTCGAGCAATCCAACCAACACCCGCACGTCTTCGTCTGGACTGCCTCGGCAGACAGCATTCTGGCGAAGATCGCCAAATGTAAAGAAGCGTTGGACGCACTACACTAGCATCGAGTATCGATCATCGCTGAAGGAGGACTCAGGCCCGCAGAAGCCGCGACATCCATCCCCGTGTCCCGTTCTTGCGACCGGACGGAAATGCGGAGAAGGTCGTGAATGCGCCACTGGTGGAGCGAAGCTTGTAATTCGCCGGAAAGATCGTGGCGAGATGCTCCTGCAGACGGTCGGGCGAAGGGACGACAGCCTGGGTCTCGGCCCAGCGGTCCAGAGCCTTCCCCATCACAGCGGCGGTCGGCCGGCGCGACGGATCACGAGCGAGCGCCCGGCTCAGCACGTCCTCGAGGGGCGCCGGGATGTCGGGGACGATGTCGCGCACGTTGGGGAGCGGCCTCACCGTCACCTCGTCGATCGCCAGCTCGGTGACATCCTCGGCGAACAGAGGCTGGAGTGAGAGCAGCTCGAAGAGCACGACGCCCATCGAGAAGACGTCGCTGCGGGCGTCGCAATCGAGTGCCAGGATCTGCTCGGGGCTCATATAGTGCTTCTTGCCGATCATCATCGGTGTGCCGGCAGCTGGGTCCGCCGAGGTCGACGCCTTGGCGATCCCGAAGTCGGCGAGCTTGATGTGCCCATCCCACGTCGCCATCACGTTACCGGGCGAAACGTCCCGGTGGACGATGTCCAGTCGGCGGCCGTCGGGTCCGATGAAGTTGTGAGCGAAGTCGAGCGCGCGGCAGACGCGACTGGCGACGTAGGCGGCGATGGATGTGGGAATCGGGCGGCCTAGCTCACGGTGACGGTCGATGACCATCCGGAGCGTCGGCCCCTGGATGTACTCCATGGCAATGTAGTATTGCCCTTCGACCTCTCCGAGCTGATAGATCTGCACGATGTTTCCGTGCACGAGGTTGGCCGAGAGCTTGGCCTCGTCGATGAAGAGCCGGAGCCACTGCGTCACCCGACCATACCGCGGATGGATGACCTTGAGGGCGACGCGCTTGGCGAAGCCGGCCGGGCCGAGCAGCTCGGCCTCGTAGACCGTCGCCATACCCCCGTTCGCAATCTTGCGAACGAGACGATACGCGCCGGAGTATTCGAGGGTGTGATCGCCGTTCTGTGTCATTACATTTTTTCCGAGCCGGACATCCGTCCGGCAGGTTTCCGTTCACCACGCGCTCATGCCGCACGACCTCACGGACATCACCATCATCGGCGGAGGACCCACCGGGCTCTTCGCTTCCTTCTATGCCGGCATGCGGGGTGTTCGATCCCGCATCGTCGATGCGCTCCCCGAGCTCGGCGGCCAGCTGACAGCGCTGTACCCGGAGAAATTCATCTTCGACGTCGGCGGCTTTCCCAAGATTCTCGCCAAGGACCTCGTGCGCGGTCTGGCCGAGCAGGCCGCCCAGTTCACGCCCGAGATTCATCTCAGCGAGCGCGTCATCGCTCTGGAAGAGGACGACGGAGTGTTCACTCTGGTGACGGAACGGGAGCGACTGCAGAGCCGGGCCCTGCTCATCGCCGCCGGAATCGGGGCGTTCACCCCCCGCCGGCTGCCGCAACCCACTGCCCAGCCCTGGTATGACCGTGGGATCTTCGACCGGGTCACGAACCCCGAGAGGTTTCGCGGGCAGCGGGTGCTCATCATCGGAGGCGGCGACTCGGCCTTCGACTGGACCCACCAGCTTCTGGACCGGGCCTCGCATGTGACGCTCGTGCATCGGAGCGACCGCTACCGCGCCCATGGGGCCACCGTGGCCGCGGTCAGCGACGCCGCGGCCGCCGGCCGGGCGAAGCTTCTCCCCTTCCACGAGCTTCATGAGGTGCACGGAGAGGGGGACACGATCACCGGCGTGACGCTCCGGGACGTGAAGGCCAAGTCGCTGGCGCGGCACGAGTGCGATGTCATCCTGCCGATGCTCGGCTTCGTCAGCGACATGGGCGTCATCGCGGAGTGGGGACTCGACATCCAGAACGATGAGATCGCCGTGACCAGCACCATGGAGACCGGTCGCGCCGGCATCTACGCCGCGGGCGACGTGACGAGCTACCCGGGAAAGCTCAAGCTGATCGCCACCGGATTCGCCGAGGCGGCCACGGCGGTGAACCAGGCGGTGCACTGGATCTACCCCGAGAAGAAGGTCAATCCCGGGCACAGCTCCAACATGGCCGTATTCGGGCAGAAGGACGATTAGTCGCGCACTTGACGCCTCCGGCCGCGCCCCCTAGTGTAGCCTAAGGTTCTTAGGCTCTACTCTCCGCCGGGGATCGCATGCCGACGTCCGAGGATCTCGACCTGCTGCGGGGCACGCTCGACCTGCTCGTGCTGAGGACGCTGTCGTGGGGGCCTGCCCACGGTCTGGCCGTGCTGCGGTGGATCGAGCGGGTGACGGAGAATCGCCTCCAGATCGAGGAAGGAGCGCTGTATCCAGCGCTCCACCGGCTGGAGGAGAAGGGGTGGCTGGCGGCCGACTGGGGATTCACCGAGCAGAACCGTAAGGCGAAGTTCTATCGCCTGACCGCTCGTGGCCGGCGCCAGCTCACCGCCGAGCTCTCGAAGTGGTCCCGATACACGCATGCGGTGGGTCTGCTTCTCGCGGCCGACGGCTCGCGATGAGCACGGACCCTGATACTCCGCTCCGGCGCGTCTTCCGCCTCCCCGCCGCCCGCAGCCGGGTACGCGACAGCGTGGATGCCGAGTTCCGCTTCCACCTCGAGGGACGGGTCGATGAGCTGATCGCGCAGGGACTCTCCCCTCGGGAGGCCGAGCGTGAGGCGTGGCGGCGCTTCGGCGATCTCGACGACTATCGCCGGCAGGCGTGTTCCATCGACGAACACATCATCAGGGAGCAGCGACGTATGGATCTCTTCGATACGCTGGTCCGCGAGAGCCGGCAGGCGCTTCGGTCGCTCTCTCGCAACCCCGGCTTCACCCTGATCGCTCTCCTCACTCTCGCCATCGGTATCGGAGCCACGGCCGCGATCTTCACTCTTCTCGATGCGGTGGTGCTCGAGCCGCTGCCCTACGCGCATGCCGACCGTCTGGTGACCCTCACATCGCCCGTGCCGGGCGTGAAGCCGGATGCGCGGTGGAACCTCGCCACCGGCGAGTTTTTCTACTTTCGCAAGAACAGTCGCAGCTTCGACGCGCTGGGCTTGTGGATTGCGACGCCGGTGACCGTCATGGGTGACGGCCGCGGACAGCATGCGGAGCGCGCGATGACCGCATTGGTGAGCGCGTCCCTCTTCGACGTGCTCGGCCTTCATCCCGCGCTCGGCCACCTGTTCACCGCCGCTGACAACGTGCCGAGGGATCCCGGTGGGGTCGTGCTCGCTCACGACTACTGGGTGCGACGCTTCGGAAGCGATCCCTCCGTTGTCGGTCGCAGCATCGACATCGGTGGAGCGCAGGTGACGGTGGCCGGGGTGCTCTCTTCCGGCGCTGGGCTGCCGGATCTCCACATCGATCTCTGGGCGCCTCTGCACATGGATCCGGCCGAGGAGGCGCACAACCAGCACACCTATCACGCCATCGGTCGCCTGAAGCCGGGCGTCACGGCGCAACGGGCCCAGGCCGAGCTCGCACCGCTCACCGCGCGGCTGCCCGAAGCTCTGCCGAGCGCCTACAGCGCGTCGTTCATGAAGGGCACCGGCTTCTCCACCGCTGTGACCCCGTTGCGCGACGCCCTGGTCGGCGAGCCGGTAGCGCGTGCTCTCTGGATTCTCTTCTCCTCGGTCGCGCTGGTGCTCCTGATCGCCGTCGCCAACGTCGCCAACCTGTTTCTCGTGCGGATCGATGCGCACCGGCGTGAGATGGCGGTGCGGGGGGCACTGGGCGCCAGCCGCCTGCATCTGGCGCTGCATTCGCTCGCCGAGAGTATGCTGCTCTGCTCGCTCGCGGGACTCTGCGCGGTCGGGGTCGCCTACGCGATGCTGGGAGCCATGCTGAGACTGGCGCCCCACGACCTTCCGCGCCTGGCCGAGATCCACATCGGCTGGCCGTCGATCCTCTTCACCGCCGCGCTGTCGCTCGGCGCCGGCGCTGTCTTCGGTCTGCTCCCCCTCGCGCACAGCAGCATGGACGTCGGCGCTCTGCGCGACGGATCGCGCGGTATGACGCCATCGCGCCACCGGCGTGCCGTCCGCAGCGCGCTGGTGACCGCCCAGGTCAGCCTCGCCCTCGTTCTGCTCGCCGCGGCCGGTCTGATGCTGAGAAGCTTTCAGCGGCTGCGCGAGGTGCAGCCCGGCTTCGATCCCCGGGGCGTCGTCACCATGTCTGTGGCCCTGCCCTACAATCGCTATGACAAGTACGAGAGCGTGAACGCGTTCTACGAGCAGCTCGCCGCGCAGCTCCGGTCACTTCCCGGAGTGACCGCCGTCGGGATGACCCAGGTCCTTCCCCTCGATGGCCATGACGGATGCAGCTCGGTGTTCACCGACACTCCTCCGACGAGCAGCTCGGAGAGGGCGGCATGCGTGCCGGAGGGACAGGTCACGCCCGGGTACTTCGAGGCCATGGGCATCCCGGTGCAGGGTCACATCCCCGATTGGCTCGAGAATGATGCGCGAACCGGCGGGGTGGTCGTCAGCCGCGCCCTGGCGCAACGGTTCTGGCCCGGAGAGAGCGCGATCGGCAAGGGGATCAAGGGGAATGGCGGTCAGCCACCGTTCTATCACATCGTCGGGATCGCCGGAGACGTGCGCGCGGAAGGACTCGACAGACCGGCGGTCGAGATGGTCTACTTTCCGATGCTGCCGATACCGGGAGCGTTCCTCTGGAGCCCGCCCAACCAGATGACGATCGCCGTGCGCACGCGCGGGGTCGAGCCGACGTCGCTCACTCCCGCGATCCGCGCCAGGCTCGCGGAGATCGATCCCCAGATCCCGCTCGCCGACGTCGAAGCAATGGAAGTGCTGGTGTCGCGATCCATGGCGCGCACCTCGTTCACCATGCTGCTGCTGGGCATCGCGGGAGCGATGGCGCTCCTGCTCAGCGCGGTCGGCATCTACGGTGTCATCTCCTATCTGGTGGGCCAGCGCCACACCGAGATCGGAATCCGCATGGCGCTCGGTGCCCGCGTGTCGCAGGTTAGCGCGCAGATCGTGAAGGAGTCGCTTCGAATGGCGGCGCTGGGGGTGCTGGTGGGCGTCTTCGCCGCCGTCGCGCTCATGCGGGTTCTGGGCTCGCTGCTCTTTGCCGTCAGCCCCACGGACCCGGTCTCCCTCGGGAGTGCAGCCGCATTGCTACTCGCGATCGCTCTGGCGGCGAGCTACGCGCCGGCACGGCGCGCGGCACGCGTGGATCCGGCCCAGGCTCTCCGGTCCGACTGAGAGGGACGAAGACGGACACGGGCGCACGCCATCGACTCTCGATCCCGCCCGCTAGTCGTACGCCACGCGAGGATCACTCGCCGCATAGGCGAGATCGGTCAGCAGATTCACGAGCACGAACACCACGCTCATGAACAGGATCGCGCCCTGGATCGCCGGGAGGTCGCGCCGCGAGATCGCGTTGACAACGTAACGGCCCAGCCCGGGCCACCCGAACACCGTCTCCGTCAGAATGCTCCCGGTGAGATAGTAGCCGAAATCCAGGCCGAGGACGGTGATCACCGGGATGAGCGCATTGCGCAGAGCGTGGCGCAACAACACCACGCGCTCGCCCACTCCCTTGGCGCGTGCCGTGCGCACGTAATCGGCCCCGAGCACCTCGAGCATTGCCGAGCGTGTCATCCGCGCGAGGAAGGCAATGGACCGCGATCCGAGAGCCACCGCGGGGAGGATGAGATACTGTGGTTTCCCGTATCCGGAGGCCGGCAGCCACCTCAACACCACCGCGAAGACGAAGATGAGGATGATCCCGACCCAGTAAACGGGGAACGAGACGCCGAGGTACGCGAATCCAAGCGACAGGCGGTCCACCCATCCACCGGGCCGCCGGGCCGCGAGGACGCCCAGGGTGATTCCCGTGAGCGATGCCAGAAGCATCGCGGCGGCCGCGAGCTGGAGGGTCTTCGGGAATCGCTCGCGGATGTCCTGCGCGATCGGCCGATTGGTGATGTAGGACCGCCCGAGATCGCCGCGCAGCACGCCACCGGCGTAGAACGCGAATTGACGGCCCAGCGGCTCGTCGAGATGAAGCTCGCCACGCAGGCGGGCGATCGTTGCGGAATCGGCGCGCTCTCCCACCATCTCCATCACCGGATCGCCCGGCGCCACGTAGAGGAGCAGAAAAGTGACGACCAGCACGCCCGCCAGCGTCGGGATCGCGAGCAGGATGCGGCGGGCGAGGAAGGGGAGCACGGCCGGTGGGGGACGGGCGGTCAGCGCCGGCTGATGCTGACGCCCGTCATTCGCTGTCCGTTGAAGATGGCCGGCACGTGGAATCCTTTCACCCACGGCTGTACCGCGTCGAGCTCGTTGTAGAAGAACAGATAGAGCATCGGGGCATCGGCGAACGCGAGGGAGTCCGCCTGCCGGTAGAGCGTCGCGCGCGTTTTCTGGTCCTGCTCGCCGTGCGAGCGGGCGACGAGCGAGTCCACGAGAGCGTTCGAGTAGAAGGAGATGTTCCCTCCGGGCCCGAAGCTCGACGTGGTGAGGAGGGGCGAGAGAAAGCTCTCCGCATCCGGGTAATCAGCCCACCAGTCTTTGAGGATGAGATCGGCCTGGCCCTTCCGCGCCGCTTCGCGCGCCGAGGCGGCGTCGCGCTGCACGATCTTGGCGCGGATGTTCGCGGCCGCGAGATAGCTCTGGATCGCCTGCCCGACGCGGGCAAACGTCGGGTCGGTGGAGTGCCAGAGCTCGATGTCGATCCCGTTCGGGAATCCCGCTTCGGTGAGCAGACGTCTGGCCGCCGCGGCGTCGTACGCGTACGGCCGGCGCCCCCCATCGAATCCCTCCAGGGACGGTGGGATCACGCCGGCGGCGAGCGTACCGCGGCCGGCGATGAGCTGCCGGAGAATCGTCCCGGCGTCCACGGCATGATTGATCGCGCGGCGAACACGCGCGTCCCGCAGTGGCCCGCGCGTGGTGTTCAGGCCGACGTACCAGAGCCGAAGCGCCGGCGCGGACTCGAGCATCCCCTTCTTCTCATCGGTTCGCTCCCAGTTTCGCGTCTCCGACTCCGGGATGTAGAGCAGGTCCACGTTGCCGCTCTCGAACTCCGCGACCGCCGTGCTCGGCTCGGGGATGATGCGCGTCATCAGCGAGTCCACCTGTGGAGGTCCGCCGAAATAGCTCTCGTTTCGCGCGTAGAGAACGTAGTCGTCGTGCTTCCACTCGACGAGCTTCCATGGTCCGGTGCCGATCGGGTGCTGGCCGAACTCCTGACCCGCGGAGTCGGGCACGATGGAGGCCACTGGCATCGCGAGAAGCTTGGGGAAGATGGACAGCGCCGCGTCGAGAGTGATGCGCACGGTACTATCGTCCACGATCTGGATTCCGGCGATCGTGCGAGTTTTCCCCGCCGCGTAGGCGCGCGCGCCAGCGATCGGATAGAGCGGTTCGCCTCGTCCCCCATGAACGGCGGGATCGAGAACACGCTGGAAGCTCGCGACGACCTGGGCGGCGTGGAATGGACGCCCGTCGTGGAAGCGCACGCCCTGCCGCAGGCGGAAAGTGTAGACGCGACCGTCCGCGGACACGTCCCAGTGGGTGGCCAGTCCGGGCTCGACGCGCGCGTCGGCGGTGAAGCGCGTCAGGCCATCGAACAGATAAGCGACCGCGCGGCCTGTCGGAACATCGGTGGAGAGCGCGGGATCGAGCGAGCGCGGATCGTATCGGTCGCGCGAATCGACGAGCGTTCGGCGCTGCGGCCCCGACTGGCCACCGCGACACGCCGCGGCGAGAAGAAGCGCCGTGAGCAGCGCGGGGAGGGTGCGTCGTCGCATGGGGAAACTGATTGACTTCCACTGCGGAGCGGGTGAACTTACCGGGCCGTAAGCAGCGCGTCAATCGAGGGTTACGCCATTCATCCCGCCGCAGCTCCCTCGTCTCGAACGGCTCGCGACCCGCGGCACCAAGCCGCCGCTGCCGGGGTAGCAGCAATAGCCAGGCACACGTCACACCGCCACGCGCCCCTCGTCCCTGGGGCGATGTTCACATCGAGGTCGAGCATGCCCACAGCGCTGCGCCGCCCGCCAGCACCGGGGAGCGCGTACGTCTATCGACGTCCGCTCGTTTTCCGGGAGTTGTTGCCGGCGATCGCGGCCGGCGCCGGTGCGGGACTCTTCGCCTTCTACATCGCCCGCCTTCTTCTCGAGCGCACTCCGCTCGACCGATCGCCGGCCACGCGACACGCGCCATCCGTCGGCGCTCGCAGTCCGACGCGCGGCACGCGCGGGTGATGGGCAGGAGCGTCCCCTACGGGCTCACGCTCGGAGTGACGTTGGCCGCCCTGGCGGGGGTCGTCGTACCAGCGCGGGCGCAGGACGTGACGTGTAATGGCACCCCGGGCGAGCTCGAGGTACGCAAGGTGAGCTTCGCGGGGAATCGTCACTATCGCGGCGGCGAGCTCGCCAACGCCATCGTCACCACTCCCTCGAGCTGGTTCCAGCGGCTGCCGGTGCTCCACTTCGGCGCCCGGCGCTGCCTCGACACCCTGGAGCTCAGACGCGACGTCTACAGGCTGCGGCTCTTCTACCGGCAGCGAGGCTACTACCACAGCGGCGTCGATACGCGGGTCATTCCACGCGGTGGGTCTCTCGTGGCGGTGGCGTTTCGCGTCAATGAAGGGGAGCCCGTCCTCATCGATTCGATGCGTGTTCTCGGCCTGGACAGCGTTCAGGGTGGGCCGGATCTGGTCCGCCGCATGATGGGAATGCGACGGCGGCCATACGACCGGGTTCGGCTGAGCGGTCTTGTGGACAGCGTCATGGACCGGCTCCGGAACGAGGGATACGCGCGCGCCGAGCAGACGGAGAAGTTCGACAGCGTGGACACCGACCGCGATCGGGCAACAGTGATGAGGAGCTTCGCGCCCGGTCCGCTCATGCGTATCGGCCGCCTGGCGTTCGAGATCGACCCCTACGAGCCCGGCGCACCTCTGCAGATTCCCGAGCGCGTGGTGCGGAAGCTCCTCTCGTTTCGGGAGGGCAAGGTCTATCGTCAACAGGATCTGCTCGACAGCCAGCGTGATCTGTATCAGACCGAGGCGTATCGGCTCGTCGAGGTCAGCCTCGCGCCCGACAGCCTGCAGCCTCGGGGTGACTCTCTGGTGGTTCTCACTCGGTTGAGCGAGGGCACGATGCGCTCGATGCGGCTCGGGGCGGGCTATGGCACCCTGGACTGCATCCGGGCGCAGGGGCGCTTCACCGATCGGAATTTCTTCGGCGGGGCGCGGCGGTTGGAGGTGAATGGCCGCCTCTCGAAGATCGGGGTGGGCGCGCCGCTCGATTTCGCG
The DNA here is from genome assembly GCA_038253885.1 of Gemmatimonadales bacterium. GTDB lineage: Bacteria > Gemmatimonadota > Gemmatimonadetes > Gemmatimonadales > Gemmatimonadaceae > JALZAQ01. The sequence continues at coordinate 9,491 of JBBSGP010000013.1, forward strand.
AGGAGCATCTGTCCGTCCCTCCGGGACGACCAGTTCAGCGACAACCTGAATTATTATGGAGGGATCACCTTCCGCCCTCCCGCCCTCTTCGGACCGCGCAACATCCCGTCGCTGACGGTATTCAGCGAGCGCCGATCGGAGTTCAACGCCTATCTGCGAGAAACCCCGTTCGGCGCGAACGCTTCGCTCACCCGCGAGCTCCAGCAGCGCACTCCGCTCACCGTCTCCTACCAGGTGGAGTTCGGGCGGACGACGGCCAACGCCGCCGTCTTCTGCTCGATCTTCAATACCTGCGACCTCGGCGCCATCAGCCGGCTGCAGGGAGGCGGGAGCCTGCAGACTTTCAGCGTCGGTGTGGCGCGTGACCGGACGGACAACATCGTGGACCCGCGTGCCGGGTCGCTCATGCGCCTCGATCTGCGCCACGGGATCTCCTCGCTCTCCAGCGGGTCGGGCGCGCAGTTCAACAAGGGATTCATCGAGGGAACGCTGTATCGTTCGGTGGGACGCGGCACGACCTTCGCCGGCCGCCTGCAGATCGGGGGAGTCCTCGCCCAGAACCTCTTCAGCGGCGTGTCCGACTTCGTTCCGCCACAGGAGAGACTCTACGCGGGAGGCCCCAACTCCGTTCGTGGGTACAACCAGAATGAGCTCGGCCCTGTCGTATACATCGTGAGCAACACCACCAGCTTCGCCCGGATCGCGCCGGGACAACCCATCCCCCCGGAGCTGCGAAACAACCCTGACAGCGCCATCAACAGCGGTGCCGATACACTCTTTCTCGCCGGCGACACGGCTCGCCTGCAACGCTTCTCTCCCACTGGCGGGAACGCGCTCATCGTCGGCAATCTCGAGCTCCGGTTCCGGAGCCCGATCTATCCCGAGCGCGTGCAGCTCTCGACATTCCTCGACTTCGGGCAGGTCTGGACCCGTCGGAACGAGATCGTGTCGTTCGGAGACCTGCGCTTCACTCCGGGCGTCGGCGCCCGCCTCGGTACTCCGGTCGGGCTCGTGGGCGTCGACGTCGGCTACCGCCGGTACGCCAGCCAACCAGGGCCTGCATTCTTTGTCGGGAGACTGCATCCGGAGCTACCGCTGGAGCAGGATCCGCCGACCCTCCTCTGCGTGAGCCCCGGCAACCTGCTGGCCGAGGGTCAGCTGCCGATTGGTGCGAGCTGCCCGTCCACGTTCGCGCCCGCCCTGGGATCGAGCTTCCGCTCCCATCTGACCCTTCACGTCAGCATCGGCCAGGCATTCTAGCCGATGAGCATGTCCCGTCGCCGCCTGGTCGCCCTGCTGAGCGCGGGCGTGCTGTTCGCGATCGGCTTCGGGCTGCTCGCGATCGTGCTGTCGGTGACGCAGACGAGTCGCGGCCGGGAGTACGTCCGCCGCACGCTCGTCGCGGAGGTCAGGGCTCGCCTCAAGGGTCGCGGGAGCCTCTACCTCGGACGCATGGGCGGCGGTCTCCTCAACACCGTGACCTTCGACTCACTCGCGCTGCGCGACGAGGAGGATTCGCTCATCATCAGTACCGGTCCGGTGACCATCTCCTACGACCCACGCGACCTCGTGGACAGGCGCCTCCTGCTGCGGCAGGTGAGCATAGCCCACCCGTTCGTGAATCTCCGCCGGCGCTCGGATGGCGAGTGGAATTTTCGGCACGTCTTTCCGAACGGACCTCCGGATCGCATCAAGCGCACAGAGCGCAGCTTCGGTGAGTTCGTCGTCATCGACACGGCGGTCGTGCACGGCGGCACGCTCCTCGTCACGCTGCCGTGGCACCCCGATGACTCGCTCCACGGGGCGCGGCGCGATAGCGCCATCGCCCATGCGCTCGCCTCCGCGACCCACGACGTCCGTCGCACCCGCGAGGGACTGAAGCTGACCCGACGCTGGAGCGGGCTGGAGGCCTTCTCCCCACACATCCGGATCGCGGATCCCGACAGCGCCGGGAAAGTTGTCGTCCTCGGCTCCCTCGATTTCGATGAGCCCGACCCTCCGTTCAACTTTCGGCGAACGGTGGGAGTCGTGCGACACCTCGGCGACTCGGTCTGGTTCAACGTGAAGCACTGGGACCTTCCAGCGTCCACCGGCACGGCGCTCGGAAAGGTATGGTGGGGCAAGGGGCCCATCCGCTACGATGTTCGCGTCCACGCCGATTCCTTCGCGCTGAACGATGTGAACTGGGTGTATCCGACCCTTCCGAGGCGGGGTGAGGGGCGGGGCGATCTCGTCATCGGAAACGAGCGGCGCAATCCCGATGTGCTCGACTACGCGCTGAGCAACCTCGACGTCAGGTCGGAGAAGTCCCACCTCACCGGCACCATGACCTTCGCCGTGGGCGAGCCGGTACTCGGGGTGAACGACGTCTCGCTGGTCGCTGATCCGGTCGACTTCGACCTCATCCGCACGCTCAACGGCAAGCCCTTTCCGGTGGACTGGCAGGGCACGATCAGCGGCAGCATCCGGGCTCGCGGAGGACCGCTCAACCGCTGGGTTGTCGACGATGCGAAATTCACGTTCGCCGATGCTCACGTCCCGGGCGCGGTGACGCGGGGAAGCGGGCATGGTGCGATGGATATCCTCGTTCCGGCCAACACGGTGTTCCGCAACTTTGCCGTGAACGTCGAATCGGTCGACCTGCGCTCGATCCAGTATCTGTTTCCGGCTTTTCCTCGGGTGAACGGAACGATCGCCGGCCATGCGATTCTCGACTCGCTCTGGCTCGACGTACGCTTCCGCGACGCCGACATCTCGCATCGCGACGGAGAGGGCGAGCCATCGCGCTTCACCGGCTCAGGGCGGGTCACGAACGCCGAGAAGCTCATCGTCTTCGACGTCGATCTCCAGGCCCAACCGATCTCGTTCACAATGCTGGCGCGCTCGTATCCTCTCGTTCCGATGAGAGGGACGTTCACGGGGCCGATGCGGATCAAGGGGACGATGGACGACCTCGACCTCTCGACGACTCTCGGAGGCTCGTCTGGCACGCTCGCGGTGGACGGCCATTTCGACTTCCTTCCGCCCGTGTACGCGGCGCGCGCCACGATGAGCGTGCGGAATCTCGATCTGCGATCGCTTTTCGATCGACCGAGCTTGCCCGTCTCCCGGCTCACCGCGACCGCCACGTCCGACCTCCACGGCGATTCGTTGGCGGATCTCGTCGGGACCGTGGCCCTCGGGGTGGAGCGCTCGCGCATCGACACGCTTCGGATCTATCCCTCGATGGGCCGCCTGACTTTCGGCAACGGACGGATGACCGTCGACACGCTGCGTGTGGAGACAACCGCGGCGACTCTCGTCGCGTCCGGGGCGCTGGGTGTTGCCGCCGGCGTCACCGACTCCCTGCATTACCGCATCACTGTCGATTCTCTCGGCGGATTGCGCCCGTGGCTTTATCCGTCGCCGCGCGCGAACGCCGGGGCGCTCATCGCCGCGGATGCGCCCGGCATGATCGCCGGAGACGCGACCGGGACGTCGATCTCGGATTCACTCTCCGGGGTTCTGGAGGCCGCCGGAGTGCTCGTCGGATCGACACGGTCCTTACGGACCTCTGGCCGCCTGAGTGGCCGGGATCTCTTTCTCGCCGGCCCGCGGGCGGTCTCCCTCCGTGGCAGCTACGATCTCACCGGGCTCCCCGACAGTGCTCGCGGTGGGATGCGCATCTCCCTCGACTCGGTTCGGGCCGCCGGCATCCGGTTCGCCACCACGAACGCCTATCTCGATCTCGCCGATCGCACCAGCGGCCGGGCGGGCGTCGATGCCGCGACCACCAACGCGGTCCGAACGACCGCCGCGCTCGGATTCAGCCGTGAGGGCGCGTCGCTGCGCCTCATCATGGATACCCTCCTGGTGCGCTTCCCGGACCACGGCTGGTCGCTCACATCGCCGGTGCACGCGCTGGTGGACTCGTCCGGAGTGGTGGTGGATGCCCTGGATCTGCGAAATGGCTCCGGAGGTCTTGTGCAGTTCCACGGAGCGATTCCCACGTCCGCTCCGTTGGCCGCGACGCTCAAGGTGGACAGCCTTCCGCTCGCTGACATCGGACTGATCGCCCAGCTTCGCGAGCCGCTCACCGGCGACATGCATTTCGATCTCGACCTCACCGGCACCCGCGCGGCTCCCGTGATGAAACTCTCGGCCGCTGCCCACAACCCGCATTACGGCACGATCGGATTTCCCGACTTCAGTGCCGGCGGAAGCTACGCCGCCCGTCGTCTGCAGACCAACTTTCAGCTGTACCAGCACGAGCGACCCGTTCTGACGTTCGCCGGCTCGCTGCCGCTCGATCTCGCCCTGGGCTCGGTGAGCCACCGGCTGCTGCCCGACTCACTCGGCGGTCAGCTCCGGGCCGACAGCCTCGACCTGGCGCTGGTGGAGGCGATCTCGCCCGCGCTGACGCGAGTCACCGGCAGGGCGTCGACGATCGTCGATATCGGCGGAAGCTGGCGTCAGCCGCTGTTCAATGGGCGGATCGCCATCGCCAATGCCGACGCCACGGTGCCGGCGCTCGGAATCCGGCTGCGTCGTGTCGGCCTCGATGTTCGTCTTGCCCGCGACACCGTCCGCTTTCTGCGGGCTTCCGCGCAGAGCGGTGATCTGTCCACGGACACGATCTCGCTCACCGGCTTCATCCGCGTGCCCGACTACACCGATCCCCTCAAGAGCTTCTTCAACGACACGCTTCGTCTCAACCACTTCGTGGCGGTGCGCAACCGGCGACTCGCCGACCTCGAGATGAGCGGCGGGCTCACCCTTGTCGGTTCGTACGATCGACCGCGCCTGGCTGGCGCACTCACCATCGATCGCGGCACGATCTACATCCCCGATCAGGCGCAGAAACAGATCGTCAGCCTGGCCGATCCGGAGTTCGCCAACTTTGTCGACACCACGCTGCTCACGAATCAGGTGCTCATCCCGAAGGCGCCGCCGGCGCTGGTGAAGAACCTCACCCCTCAGGTGACCATCGGGATCGGAGACGACCTCTGGCTCCGGAGCGCCGAGGCGAACATCAAGCTCGGTGGCGGTCCGGTGGCACTCACCCGGCGCGACAGCGCGCTGGCGCTGAGTGGAAGTCTCGACGCCAATCGAGGCACGTACCGGCTGAACCTCGGTCCGGTTCAGCGCACGTTCACCGTCGACGAGGGATCGGTGCGCTTCTACGGTGATCCGGACATTCCGCCGGAGCTACACATCTCCGCCACCTACACCGTGCGACGGCTGTCGCAGCAGGATCTCCGGCTCCGGGCAATCCTTTCCGGCACCTTGCTCCAGCCCAAGCTCGACCTCCAGAGCGACGAGCACTTTCCGATCTCGCGCACCGAGATCCTGAGCTATCTGATCGTCGGCGCTCCCTCGTTCGCCCTCGGCGGCCAGAACAGCAGCACGCTCCGGCAGGCGACGTCGGTGCTCCTGCCTTCTCTGGGCAGCGTTCTGGAGCAGGCGCTGAGCGAGCAGATCCGGATCTTCGACACCTTCCAGATCCAGGCGCCGAACTCGCAGGATGTGTTCAGCGCCGAGAACAGCGCCGGTGCACTCGGCTACGTGAGCGGCACCACGCTCAGCGTCGGCCGACAGATCAGCGACAAGACCTACCTCACTCTCTCCTCGGTGGTATGCGGGCAGGGGGGCAACGCGTCGTCGCAGCAGATCGCGTTGAAGTACGGCGTGACCGTCGAGCATCGCTTGGAGCACGGTTTCTGGGTGCAGGGTGGTATCGACCCGGGAAGCGCGCCGTGCAGCAACCGGCTCGACCTGACCTACCAGAAACAGAAGGGCTTCGATCTGTTCCGCGAGTGGCGCTTCTGAGGAGCCCCGTGTTGATGATCGCGAACCCGGCGTCGCGGCGGGGGAGCGGGTCGCGTCTGAAGGCGGAGCGGGCATTCCAAGATGCGGGAGTACGCTGCGAGACTCTGGTCACCGAAAGGCCGGGTCACGCCGCTGTGCTGGCGGCCGAGCAGGGCTCTCGCTATCGCGCCATCTTCTCGCTGGGCGGCGACGGCACGGCGATGGAGATCGTGGACGCGCTGGCGCACAGCGGCATCCCGATCGGGGTGCTACCCGGGGGCACCGGCAATCTCATCGCACGCTCGCTGGGGATCCCGCTCCGGGTGGACCGCGCGGTGAGCACCTTGCTGGCGGGGCGTGAGGCGGACATCGACCTCGGGGCGATCGACGGCGCCCGGCGGTTCGCCTTCGCGGCCGGTGTCGGGATCGACGCGCGGATGATCGAGGCCACCCCGAGCGCTCTCAAGCGCCGCTTCGGAGTGAGTGCCTACATGGTCGCGGCCGCCGCCGCCGCACTTCGCCACCGGGTCTTCGACGTGCGCGCGGAGGTGGATGGAGAGGTGGTCGAGCGTCGGGCGGCAGCGGTGATGCTCGCCAACTTCGGATCCGTGCTCAGCGACCTCGTGACGCTCGGGCCGGGTATCGCGCGCGACGACGGCCGCCTGGACCTCTGCATCTTCTCCCCGCGCTCCCGCCTCGATGCCCTGGTCATCGCGTGGCGGCTCTTTCGCCAGGACTTCCGCGGCGACCCCCGAATCCTGTATCGCTCCGGTCGCCGCTTTCGGATCGAGTGCCGCGTTCCTGAGCCCTATCAGGCTGACGGCGAAGTCCTTGGCATGACTCCATTTGCCGTCACAGTCGACCCACTGGCGGCGCGGCTCCTGGTACCGAGCCGCGGGTGACGACGCAGCGGGGAAACGCAACGCCAACGGTTTCCTCGGGTGTAAAGAAACTATACATTACCGCCGCGCGTCGTTCCTCTCGGAGTAGCAATGGCGACGATACTGGTGATCGATGATGACCCGGATCTGCGGGTGTCGCTCGGTTCGTTCTTCGAGCGGGCCGGTCACCATGTAGTGCGCGCCGAGAGCGGCGAGGAAGGCATAGAGGCGTTCATGCGCGTTCGACCGGATCTCACCGTGCTCGACGTGACGCTTCCGGACATGGATGGGTTTGCGGTGCTGGCGCGCCTGCGGGCCGATGACCCGGTAGTGATCATGATCACCGGTCACGGGGACCTGGGGCTCGCCGTCCAGGCCTTGCGAGATGGCGCGGAGAACTTCCTCGCCAAGCCCGTGGACCTCGCCCACTTCGCCGTGGCGACCGAGCGCGCACTCGAGAAGGCCAGGCTCAAGCAGATGAATCGCTACCTGCGGGAGCGGCGCGGCGGTGCGCATCTCGGCGTCATGCTCGGTTCCTCCCCCGCGATGCGTGAGCTGGCGGACCAGATCGAGCTGTCGGCGGCCAGCGACCGGACGACCGTCCTCCTTCTCGGCGAGAGCGGCACCGGCAAGGGACGCGTGGCCGAGGCGATCCACGGCATGAGTCCTCGGGCCGGCGCTCCGTTCATGGATGTGAGCTGTGCCGGCTCCTCGGCGCCCGGCTTCGAGATCGAGCTCTTCGGGCGAGACGACCTGGACGGCCCGTCCACCTGGACCGCTCGGCCGCCGTTGCTGGAAGTCGTGAACGGCGGGAGTCTCTTCATGGACGAGATCGGCGAGCTGGATCCGCAGCTCCAGCCTCGACTGCTCAAGCTGCTCGAGTCGCGGACCTATCGGCGTGGAGGCGGATCTCGCGAGAGCTCGACCGATGTCCGTGTCATCGCGGCGACGACGATCGATCTCGTCGAGGAGGTAAACGCGGGACGTTTTCGCGAGGATCTGTACTACCGGCTGAGTGTGATTCCGGTTCATCTGCCTCCCCTTCGTGCGCGGGCACGGGGAGATCTCCTCGACATGATCGGGCGCGCGCTCGACGAGCTGCATGGAGATCTGCCGGGCGCCCCGCGCGAGCTCACCGACGGCGCTCTCGAGCTGCTCCTCCGCTACCGGTGGCCGGGCAACCTCCGTGAGCTGCGCAATGTGCTCGAGCGCGCGATGATTCTGGGCCGTGGCGCGCGCCGAATCGCGCTGGAACATCTCCCTCCCGAGGTGCGCCGCGCGAGCGGCGCCGGCGTCGCCGGCCACGTACCGAAAACGCTTGCCGAGGTGGAGCGTCTCCACATAGAGCACACGCTCCGGGTCCACAACCAGAACCGGACGCGGACGGCGCTCGAGCTCGGAATCTCCCGCGCCACGCTCATCAACAAGATCCGCGCGTACGGGTTGCACGAGCGCGCGCCCTGGCCCGTCGCACCGTCGCGCGGGCACCCAGTGACGGAGAGCTGACCGCAATGTCGACACCGGAGCAGTTACAGGAGCACGACGGCATGATCTGCCGCAGCTGCGGCCGTGAGGAGCGCGCGTCAGAGGGCTACCCCTGTCAGGGCTGTGGCACCTTTCTCTGTCTCATCTGCAGTTTTCGGGGCGTCACGCACTGCAACAGCTGCGTTGCCCGGCAGCAGTCCGATCCTCCGGCCGAGACCGCGAGGTGAGTGAAACCGTAGTCGTCCGATCTCGATTCAGCGTGGATGACCGCACGTTCAGCGTGCTGGCGGAGCCGTGGTTCGACGCCGACAGCGGGGAATGGCTCGGCCGGTATCTGTATCTGCCGCTCGATCGATCACTTCCGCGCATCGTCTCCACCGGTCCCGTGCGCCGATCGAAGCGCCGGGATGAGGTGCTCGAGCAGCTCCGGTCGGTCCGCGACCGGGATCTCGAGCGAGCGTTTCGCACGATCGTGCTTCCACTGGAGAAACGGCCGCGTGGGCGCTGACGGACGCGCGCTGCGGGTCACCGCCGCTATCGCGCCCCTCCAGGCGGAGCCCCGCGCCGGCAGCGAGCAGCTCTCGCAGCGACTGGCGGGGCATCGGGTGGAGATGCTGTCAGCGTCCGAGCCCTGGTTCAGGGTGCGCGGAAGTGACGGCTACGAGGGGTGGATGCATCGCGGCTACCTGACCGACAGTCCGGATTCCGAGAAGGAGGGAAGTCGCATCTCTCTCGGCTGCGTGGTGCGGGGCGTGGAGGGGCGGCGATCGCAGCTTCCTGTCGGCGCCATCCTCAGCGATGGCGCCACGCTCGAGAGTGGCGGCGCCGTCTCGGTGTCCGAGCAGCGAGCGCGCTTCCCGGCGGATCGCGACGCCGTGACCGCGAGCGCGTGCGCCTTTTTCGACGGCACACCCTACGTCTGGGGAGGCATCACTCCCTGGGGGTGCGACTGCTCGGGCATGATCCAGAGCATCTTCGCCCTGCATGGCGTCCCTCTGCCGCGCGATGCGAAGGATCAGGCGCTGATGGGGCAAGTTGCCGGCGGCGTCATCTCGGAGCTCGAGTCCGCCGACCTTCTCTTCTTCTCCGATCGAGATGACCGGCGAATCACGCACGTCGGAATCTCTCTCGGCGGTCCGCGAATGGTCCACGTCGCGCTTGGTCGCGGCGGGTTCGCGCTCGAAGATCTGGAGCAGCGGGCGGACCCCTACGTGATCGCGCTCCGCCAGCGTTTTCTCTTCGCCCGGCGCGTGCTCAGCTGACGCCGCTCGAGCTCGATGATGAGCTCGAGCCACTGAGGAGGCCGACGGACCCTCAGCTCACCAATCCGCCGCCGAGTGCGGTCTGGATCGTCCGAACCTGGAGGGGAACCTGTCCGCACGGCCGCTCGTCGAGGGCGATCTGCATTGTGTAGCCGCCGCTCTCATCGAGTGGCAGGTCGATGGCGGCGATGAGCGGCATATCCATCTCGGTCATTCCGTTCGGCGGTGTGCCGAGGTTCAGCTCGCCGACGGAGCTCCAGAGCTCGTGGCCCTGCGGGTTCACCCAGCGGAGAGTCATCGTGTGGCTGCCGATATCGCCGCGCGACCCCTTGAGCCGCACCACCAGATGAGCGCGCGGGTGAATGGCCGGGAGCGCGCCCACCTGCACCGCGTCGAACACGCCGAGGATATTGAGCTTTCCCTCCTGCGAGAGGTTGGCGGCGTCCGCGAACAAGGCGAAGGAGAGCTGCATGCGACAAGTTAGGCTCGTCCCCCATGCGCGGCTAGACGCGAATGCGTAGCTTTCGGAATGGAGTCCACGCTCGAGCGCGCCGCTCCGATCCAACCGCCGGCGGGGGAGCGCGCCGCGAGCGTGACGCTCATGGACGTCATGCTCTTGTTCATGAGCATCATCTGGGGCGTGAACGTGACCGTGCTGAAGTTCGCGGCCCTCACGATCCCACCGCTCGCCTTCAACGCCGTTCGCATCGCCATCGCCGCGGTGGCGCTGATCGCCATCGCGGCGCTGTCCGGCGGGGCCCGCCTCGCCCGACGTGATCTGCTGGCCCTGCTCGCGCTCGGTGTGCTCGGCAACGGACTCTATCAGCTGCTCTTCATCGAAGGTGTAACGCGTACCAGGGCCGGGAGCGCCGCGATCGTGCTCGCGGCGAGTCCGGCCTTCATCGCGTTGTTCGGCCGGTTGCTCGGCGTGGAGCAGGTCACGCGCCGTCGAGTGCTCGGCATCGCCGCATCCGTTCTGGGTATCGCGCTCGTCATATTCGGCAGCGCGGCCGCGCCCGAAAGTGAGCACACCATCCAGGGTACCCTGCTCGTGCTCGGCGGCACTGTATGCTGGTCTCTGTTCGCCGTGCTGCTCAAGCCGTACACGGCACGGCTCGATCTGGCGCGCGTCTCGGCGGCCACGATGACTGGGGGGGCGCTGGTCCTGCTGCTGATCGGCGCGCCGCTCATGCCGAGTGTGCCGTGGATGCATCTCAGCGCGGGGGCGGTGGGCGCGATCCTCTTCAGCAGTTTCGGGTCGCTGGTGATCGCCTATCTCTTCTGGAGTCGCGGCGTACGGATCGTCGGTCCCACTCGTACCGCGCTGTACGGAAACCTGCAGCCGATCTTCACACTACTGGCGGCTTGGGCGTGGCCGGCGTTGCACGAGGTGCCGACCGTCTGGCAAGGCTTGGGGGCGGCTACCATCATCGCCGGCGTGCTGCTGACACGGGCATGAAGCTCGTGCTGTTCGACATCGATGGCACCATCCTCGCCAGCGGCGGCGCCGGCCGCCGAGCGATGGAGAGCGCGCTCACCGACGTGTTCGGTGGCAGCGGGCCGGAGGGCTACCGTTACGATGGCAAGACCGATCCGCAGATCGCTCGGGAGCTGATGCGCCTTGCGGGTCACGACGATGCCCGCATCGACGCGCTCCTGCCGGCGCTGATTGTGCGCTATCTCGACGGGCTGGAGCAGGAGGTCGCCGGGGGCGTTCGGCGCATGACGATCTTTCCCGGTGTGTGCGACCTGCTGGACGCGCTCGAGGCCCGAGCGGACATCGTTCTCGGGCTCCTCACTGGCAACGTCGACCGGGGCGCCGCCATCAAGCTTCGCGCTGCCGGGATCGATCCGGCGCGCTTTCGCGTCGGTGCCTTCGGCTCCGACCACGCTCACCGGCCCGAGCTGCCCGGCATCGCTCAACGCAAGGCGCGCGAGTCGCTCGGGATGCACATTGATGGAGACCAGATCGTCGTCATCGGTGACACGCCGCACGACATCGAATGCGGTCGCGCCATCGGAGCTCGCGCCATTGGCGTGGCCACCGGCCGCTACGACGTGGCGCATCTGCGGGCATGCCGGCCGTTCGCGGTCTTTCCCGACCTGTCGGACACCCCGTGCGTGATGGAGGCCATCGTTCGTGCGTGAGGTCGAGCTCAAGGCGGTGGTGGACGACTGGGAAGCGCGGACGACGCTTCTCGAGCGACGCGGGGCGAGGCTGGTCTTCCGCGGGCGGCTGGAGGATCGGCGCTACGATACGCCGGAGCGCGCCCTGGCGTCGCGCGACCAGATGCTGCGGCTGCGCGTCTACCGAGAAATCGACTCCACGGCGGCGGTGCGCGCCGAGCTCGGCTGGAAGGGTCCCACCTCCGTCGATCACGGGTACAAGGTGCGGGAGGAGCTGCAGGCGATGTCGGCTGATGCGGACGTCCTCGCCGACATCCTGCGACGTCTGGACTATGTCGTGACGCTCTCGATCGACCGGCACATCATCCAATACGAGGTGGGAGGAGCGACCGTGCGCTTCGAGCGCTATCCGCGAATGGACGACCTCGTCGAGGTGGAGGGAGAGCCGGAGGCGATCGAGAACGGCATTACCCTGCTCGGACTGCCACGCGGCGCGTTCACGAGCGAGAAGCTGCTCGACTTTGCGGCTCGCTTCGAGGCGCGCACCGGACAACCGGCCGCGCTGTGCGATGCCGAGCTCACGGGAGCCACGCGCCACGATGCCGGCGATGGATGAGCCGCGACGCGGAATCCCGGTGCGCATCGACGGTCTCCTCCGCGGCCGGGATCTCACCGGCGAGGGCTGGCTCGCTGGCCGCGGTGAGGCCCTCGCGCTGACCACCGCCGCCGGCGTCGCGATGTTGCCGCTCGCCGCGCTCGAGGGCGTTCACGTCGAGCGCGGCGGCCTCGACCTCTATCTCTCGACAGGTGATGTGCTGCGGCTTTCCGGCCCGGAGCAGCTCGGCCAGCTGAGCCAGGCGCTCGCGCGTCGCAGCTGCGTCTTCCCCGAGGTGACGCTGTCGCTGCGGGGTCTCGGGTCGCGCGGTCGTGACTCCGGCGAAGCTCATGACGAGTTCTTCGCGCCGCTCCTCGCGGCGCGCCGCGAGGCCGAGCGGTCGAGCGGCCCGGAAGCGCTCTGTGCGGCCCTTGATGCAAGCACCCTGCGTGAGCGGATGGACGACGCACTTCGTTCTCTCGCCGCCGCGCGGTATCGCTCCGACCCGGCCGGCCGGCGCGCGCTGGAGGCGCGCATCCTGGAGCGCGCCGGTGCGCTCCTCGGGAGCATCGAGCGATTGGAGCGCGCGCAGCGCGAGTTTCTGGAGAGCGAGGACATCGTCCGATTCGTGCGATGGCGCGACTGGAGCGCCATCGTGCGCGATGTCTTCCAGCGCGCCGACGCATGTTGGCTCGATCTGCGACCTCTGCTCGCCGGCGCGCCATCTCCACGCTCGCGGTGGCGCCGCTGGTTGCGGCTCGGTGTGTCCGTCGCGGTTCTGCTTCTCCCCGGCGCGGCGAGCGCTCAGCACGTCACGATTCAGGTGTCGCGGCTTCCGGCAGACTGGCTCCGCGCCCGTGGCTTCGACGTCGTGGGCAGCGAGTCAGGCGTCGCGTACGTGGTTGCCGATTCTGGCGATCGGGCCAGGCTGGCGGCACTCGGAGTCAGCGGCTCGCCCGTGTTCGCTCCCGGTACCAGCGCGCGACGTCAGGCGATGCTGGCGGACGCATCGGTGAGCCGCATCTACCGGCCGTTCGACGACCCGCAGCGCGGCGTGGCGTTCTTTCTCGATTCGATCGCCCGTGCCAATCCGCGAGTCCGGCTCGATACGATCGGTCGCACCCTCGAGAACCGGCCCCTCCTGGTGGTGAAGATCGGTGAGCGCGACGATAGCCCGGAGCGGCCGAACGTGATCTTCATGGCTACCTACCACGCCCGGGAATGGGTGGCCACCGAGATGGCTCTCCGGCTGATCCGCTACCTCGCGCAATCCCCATCCCCCGACGCGCGTGCGGACTCGCTCATCCAGCGGCGCGATGTCTGGATCCTCCCGGTCGCCAACCCGGACGGCTACCAATACACTTTCTCCACCGACCGCCTCTGGAGAAAGAACCGGCGACCGAACGCCGACGGCAGCGTCGGCGTGGATCTCAACCGCAACCACGCGGCGGGATGGGGCCTCGACGATGAGGGATCGTCGCCTTCACCCGCATCGGAAGTCTATCGCGGACCCGCGCCGGAATCGGAGCTGGAGACCAGAGCCATCGTCGCCTTTCATCAGGCGCATCCCCCGGTCCTGTCGGCGAGCTATCACAGCTACACTGGTCTCTTGCTCTACCCGCCCGGCAACACGTATGGCAAGGTCGCCCAGGACCTCGGCGTCTTTCGATCTCTCGCCGGCACCGACGTCCATCCTTCCGTCATCGATCGCCTTCCCGGGTCCAATCGGAGCCATTATCACCCAGCGCCGTCGTGGAATCTCTACACGACCAACGGCGACTACACCGATTGGGCTTACGGAGCGCTGGGCGCGCTCGCGTTCACTCCCGAGCTCACGAGCGGCTTCGAAGGCACGACCTACTACGGCTTCGAGTTCCCCGAGGATGAGACGAAGCTGCAGACAGTGTTCACCGACAATCTTCCGTTCGCGCTCGACCTGCTGGACGCGGCCGCCGATCCGCTGCACGCGCGCCCGCGCTCGAGTGGTGTGCCGAGTGAGCCGGTGGCCCTCGAGTCGGCCTATCCGATCGTTCGAGCCCGCGTGCCGGCGGGAGAGCTCGCCACCGCAGCCATCCGCAGCGGATCGGCGCCGCTTCTCTTCGCCATTGATACGGTTGGTCCGGGCCGGTACACCAAACGCCTGCTCGCTCCGGCGGCGGTGCGCCCGGTGGACGTATCGGTGACGGCCGCGAGTGGAACGAGCCGCTTCCAGATCCTGTCCGACGACGGCGCCGAGCCACGCGATGCAACGTGGACAGCGACCGGCGACTTCGCCCGCGGCGTGCCGGCGTTGGCCGGAATCGCGGCGTGGGTGGGCGGGAACGGAGGTACTCTCCGCTCATCCCCGATCGCCGTGCCGGGCGATGCCGACACGGTGTCCGTGCTCTTCTGGACGCGATATCTGGGAGACGGCTTCGACCTTCGTCCCCATGGCGAGTTGCGTGTCTCGGCGGACGACGGTCTCAGCTGGACTCCGGTCGGACTCGTCGCCGGCAGCGCTCCCGCGTATTACCCCGAGCGCGCGGATCTCGTCGGATACGCGGGACGCACCGTTCGGCTCTCCTTCGAGGGCAGCTTCGGCATCTCGCAATCCTGGTGGCTGGACGAGATTCAGGTCGTCGCCCATCGCCGAGTGCCAGTGGATGTCGTGCCTGTCGCCGCGGCCCCTCTCGCGTCCGAGAACCCCGTGCGCGGCGCCACGGTGCGCTTCGCCTGGCCATTCGGGGACAGCACCGGAGAGATCGACGTCTACGATTTCTCCGGGCAGCGCGTGTGGAGGAGCGGAGTCACCGGTGTCAGCTCGCTTCCGATCGTGTGGGACCTGGCTGGCAGCGGGGCTCGCAATGGCGTGTATCTCGTTGTCGCCCGCTCGCAGGGCCGCACGCGCACTCTCAAACTCTTCATCGCGAGACGCCGGTGATCATCGGCATCGGGATGGATCTCGTGGACATCGCTCGCGTGAAGAGATTGATGGCCGCAAAGGGAGATCGAGCGATGTCCCGCCTCTTCACGGCCGGTGAGGTGGCCTATGCCATGGAGCGCGCCGATCCCTTCCGGCACCTGGCGGCACGCATCGCCGCCAAGGAGGCGGCGTTCAAGGCGCTCTCCGGATCCGATCGCGCCCGAGGGATTGGCTGGCGCGAGATGGAGGTCGTGCCCGCGACCGACGGCCAACCGCAGCTCGCGCTTCATGGGTCGGCGCTCGATCGGGCGCGGGAGCTGGGACTCGCGCGATGCTGGCTCACGCTCACGCACGCGGAGCTCGTGGCCGGAGCGGTAGTCGTGCTCGAGAGCGACGAGGCGGCGGTTCGCTTTCTCGGATGATGCCGATAGACTTCCCCGGAATGTCACCGCTCTCTCGAGCTCTTCTGGCCGCCCTTCTGCTCCTCGGCCTCGGCGCACATGCCGCGCGCGCGCAGGACAACCAGGCGAAGCGGCTGGCGAGCATCGTCGGCGTGGCGGTCGAGGAGTACGCGAAGGGCATCGATGCGCAGGGGAATCTGCTCTCCGAGCAGGAGTATCAGGAGACTGTCGACTTCCTGCGCGATGCGCGGGAAGCGGCTGATCGCCTGCCGGGCGCGGGAGCGGCCGCCGTGCGCGCGGCGGTGGATTCGCTGATGGCGGCCGTGATGGCGAAGGCGCCGCCGGCTCGGTTGGCGGAGCTTCACCGCCGATTCGCGGCCGCGCTGGGTCGAGAAGGGGCGCTGGAGCTCCCGAGACTACCGCTCGACCTGCGCGCTGGTCGCGCTCTCTACGCCGCGAACTGTGCGACCTGTCACGGCGACCTCGGCTTGGGCGATGGTCCTGGCGCGCGCGGGATGAGGCCCGCGCCCCCCGCGATCGGAAGCGCGGACTCGATGAGCGAGGTGACTCCAGCGCTGCTCTACCGCGTCATCTCCGTCGGAATTCCAGGCACCCAGATGCCGGCGTGGGGGTCGAGGCTGATGCCGCAGGACCGATGGAATCTGGTCGCGTATCTTCACTCTCTGCGGACGACGCAATCGGCCCGGTTGGAAGGTGAAGGGCTCTTCCTCCAGCGCTGCGCGAGCTGCCACGGCGTGGGCGGGCTGGGCCAGGGCAGCGTGTCGCACGCGCTCACCCGGCTGCCTCCCGAGGTCGGCTCGCTCGCCTGGCAGGCGGAACGGAGTGACGCCCAGATCGCGCGCGTGGTGCGCAACGGCACTCCGGGAACGGCCATGCCACCGTCGCGCGAGTTGAGCGACGCCGAGGTGGCGAAGGTGGTCGCCTACCTGCGGTCGCTCGCCACGCAGCGCAGCGCCGTGGCCGTCGCGAGCGCGGCCGATACGGGTCTGGCCCATGCGGCTCGATCCATTCTCTCGGCCCTCGATCAGGCGCTGGCCGAGGCGCAGGCGGGACGCGCTGGCGACGCTGCTGATCGAGCCGCCGATGCGTACATCGCGTTCGAGCCATTGGAGACCCCGGCGCGCGCCAAGAGCCCCGGTCTGGTGGCGTCGATGGAGCGGCACTTCGCCGACTTCAAGGGTGCTGTCAAGGTGGGAGATCTCCGCGCGGCCCAGCGGTCGCGCGACGCCGTCGAGGCCGGATTCCCGGCGATCATCGAGCTCACCCGGCGCAGCACCGGGCCCTGGGAGACGTTCATCGAGTCGCTGCTGATCATTCTGCGCGAAGGGTTCGAGGCGATCCTGGTGATCGGGGCGGTGGTGGCGTTTCTGCTCAAGACGGGCCATCGCGAGCGACTCCGCTCCATCTGGGTCGGTGTCGGGCTGGGCGTGGTCGCGAGCGCGATGATGGCGGTGATACTGCAGACGGTGCTACGAGCGATGCCCGCCAGCCGTGAGATCCTCGAGGGAATCACGATGCTGGTGGCGGTCGCGGTTCTCTTCTCGGTGAGCTACTGGCTCATCTCCAAGGTCGAGGCCGCGAGGTGGCAGCAGTTCATCCGCGAGAAAGTGAGCACGGCGCTGGAGCAGGGAGGGGGAACGGCGCTCGCGGTGGTGGCCTTTCTCGCCGTCTTCCGCGAGGGAGCGGAGACGGCGCTCTTCTTCCAGGCGCTGTTCGGCGAAGGCCCCCAGGTCGCTCTTCCACTCTCGCTCGGCATCGTCGTCGGCTTCGGGGCGTTGGCCGTCATCTTCACGCTCTTCTATCGATTCGGAGTTCGCATACCCCTCCGCCCCTTCTTCGCCGTCACCAGCGTCATGCTCTATTACATGGCGTTCGTGTTCGCGGGAAAGGGTGTGCGCGAGCTGCAGGAGGGTAATGCGCTACCCATCACCGCCATGCCGGGGCTGCCCCACGTCGATGCCATGGGCATCTTTCCCACGGTCGAGACGATCAGCGCTCAGCTGCTTCTGGTGGCGCTGTTCATCTTCGCTCTGGCGAAGACCTTCTGGCCACGGCGCGCGGTGGCCCTTCCGACCCTGCCGCCCGACGCGCCGCCGGCGGGCGATATCGCGGCCGAGCTGGACTCGTTGCGCATCCGCGCCGCTGCGCTCGAAGCGCGGCTGGCGGCGCTCGAGAGCGAAGCCAGCAGCACACCAGCGTCCGAGCGAGCCCCCCCCCCCGCCCCGTCACGTCGCGCCCCAGCGCGTCGCGACTGATGCCATCCGTCGAGCAGCTGTTCGCGCTGCCCTGGGGACCACTCGTGATCTTCGGCCTGCGCATCGTCGATGTCTCTCTCGACACGATGCGGGTGCTGTTCGCCGTGCGCGGCAAGCGCGGGGTGGCGGCCAGCCTCGGATTCTGGCAGGCGCTCATCTGGATCTTCGCGGTCGGAAACGCGATCAAGCATCTGGACAGCGTCTGGCACATCCTCGGGTATGCCGGCGGCTTCGGGATGGGCACACTCATCGGGATCACGATCGAGCAGGCAATGGCGTATGGCCTCGCGACCGTGCGCATCGTGTCGGTGAACGGCGGCGTCGAGATCGCGGAAGCGCTGCGCGACGCGGGCTATGGCGTGACCGAGATTCCCGGGTACGGTCGGGAAGGCCGGGTCGAGATCATCAACTCGGTGGTGCAACGGCAGCACCTCGAGCACGTGATGGGAATCGTGCAGAAGTGGGACGGCGATGCTTTCGTCACAGTGGAGGAGCCAAAGATCCTGAAAGGCGGATCGGTGGCGGGGCGCAGGAAGCTCGGAATACCCTGGCGCTGGGAGAAGGAGGACAGGAAGCGACAGCGCGCGTGACCCGGTCGAAACTCCATTGTCGACCGGCCATCTTCGCGGGAGGGCCCATGATGTGGAACCGCATCTCATTCTCGATCACGAGCCTGCTCATCGGCGCCATTGCTGCACCGGCGAATCCGCCGGGGTCGAGGCCAGTCGAGGGCAGGATCCATCTGGTCGGACGGATGCACGTGGCGCGGGCGGCGGCAACCGCCACCACAATCACCGGTAATCGTGTCCTGATCGTCGGCGGCATGACCGAAGGCGGAGGTGCCCTGCGCGAGTTCGAGGTCTTCGACGCATCCACGAACCGCGTCGTCGCGTCAGGAGAGATGGACGAGTCTCGCGTTGGCCATTCTGCCACGAAGCTACCGGACGGCCGCGTGCTCATTCTCGGCGGTTACAACGGTAGCTACCTCAAGTCTGCGGCGATTTTCGATCCGCGAACAGCGCACTTCACGGCCGCCGGTTCGATGAACGTCGGACGCAGCGGGCACACCGTGACTCTGCTCGGTGATTCAACCGTGCTCATCACCGGCGGCGTCGGCGACGGATGGTCGTTTCTCGCCTCCGCCGAGGTCTATGATCCGCGGACGGGCAGATTCACGCCAGTGAAGTCTATGAGCTTCGCGCGTGAGTCGCATACCGCGACGCTCTTACGGGACGGCAGAGTGCTGATTGTCGGTGGACATCGCGATCGGCGCGCGAATATCGTGGTGTATGCCAGCACCGAGATATACGATCCGGCCCGGCGGCAATTCAGCGCCGGACCGACGCTCACGACGGCGCGGCACAAGCACGAGGCCGCTGGGCTCGCCGACGGTCGCGTGCTCGTCGTCGGGGGATCCGATCCTCGCGATCGCACGCACTTCACGAGCGCAGAAGTCTACGATCCGGTGGCCAATCGATGGGTCGCGGTCTCACGTATGCGAATCGGACGGTATAAGCTCCGCGACACCGCTCTCCGCCTGCGCGATGGCCGAATCCTCGTCGCGGGAAGCGGGCGATTCGCCGAGATATTCGATCCGCGCACGAACGCGTTCAGCCCTGTCGAGGGAGATCTCGGGCAGGAATACGCGTTCGCGAGCGCCGTGCTCCTCGAAGACGGCCACGCCCTCATTCTCGGCGGGTACGACAACTCGATGCGCAACAGCGACGGCATCTGGCGATTTAGCGAGTAACGACGGAAGAAGGCGCATCACGTAGATTTCGTCTCGGTTTCCGTCTCCGATTGGAGAGCTGTCATGCACCCGGTCTTACACCCGTTCGTCGGGCGCCCCCGGCACGTCTCGGCGGGGCTCGTCTCGTCCCTGCTCATGCTCGCGCCGCTGGCCTGTACCGCCATCACCCTGCAGATGGAGAAGGCGGAGGGGAACGAACAGGTGGCGCTCGCCGGCACGCCCACCGACACCGCCCCTCGCGTTCAGCTGAAGAACAAGCAAGGCGTACCCGTACGCGGTGTGCGGGTCTCGTTCGCCGTGGAGAGCGGTGGCGGACGAGTCGCGCTGACCGCGCCGGTCACCGACGACAGCGGGATGGCGACGCCCGGGAACTGGACCCTCGGCTCACGGCCGGGGATGAACGTTCTCTCGGCGACGGTGAGCGGAATGCTCGGGGTGAAGTTCAGCGCCACGGGCAAGGACCCGTATGCCGTGCTCGCGATGACGCCGGGCTACAACCACACCTGCGACATCACGAGCGACGGACGGACGCGCTGCTGGGGGATCAACACCCACGGCGGTGTGGGCGACGGTACGACCGAGGAGAGAGCGCAGCCGACGGTTGTGTCCACCACCCGGCGATTCGTGGCGGTCGGCGCCGGCGCGTTTCACAGCTGCGGTCTGTCGGAGGATAGTCTCGCGTACTGCTGGGGCTACAACACGAATGGCGCGATCGGCGACGGCTCGGCGGTCGATCGACGGGAGCCGGTGGCGGTGGGCGGGGACCTTCGCTTCGCCGCGATCACACTCGGCTTCGAGCACAGTTGCGGTCTCACGTCCGCTGGCGCCGCGTACTGCTGGGGAGGCAACTCGGAGGGACAGCTGGGCGACGGCACGACGCTACGCCACCTGTTGCCCGCGCGCGTGGCCGGGAATCTCCGCTTCTCCGCGCTGGCGGCCGGCGGCTTTCACAGCTGCGGGCTCACCACCGCCGGCAAGCCGTACTGCTGGGGAAACAACGCCAATGGGCGTCTGGGAGACGGAACCCAGGAGCGACGACTCATACCGGTGCCGGTGGCGAGCACTCTCCTGTTCCGCCAGATCTCGGCGCGCGTGTCGCACAGCTGCGCCCTGACCGATGAAGGGCGCGCCTTCTGCTGGGGCTTCAACCTCTACGGCGCGCTCGGCGACAGCAGCACCCAACAGCGGCTCACTCCGACGCCGGTGTCGGGGAATCTCCGTTTCGCCTCGATCGCGACCGGCGCTTTTCACAGCTGCGCGATCACCGGCGCCGGGGTCGCCTACTGCTGGGGCGAGAACGACAAGGGACAGCTCGGGGACGTCACGACGACGAACCGCCCCTTCCCGGCGCTCGTCAAGGGCGGGCGCCGCTTCAAGAGCATCCTCACCGGTTTCAGCCACAGCTGCGCGGTGACGCTCACCGGCACCGCCTACTGTTGGGGTGCCAACGACTCCGGGGAGCTCGGCGACGGATCGAAAAAAGTGAAGCTCGCTCCGACGGTGGTGGTGCATCGGTAGCACCACGCCTGTCGTCGCTAGGCCAACGCCCCTGCGAGATCCTCGATCAGATCGTCGACATTCTCGAGTCCGACGGAGATTCTGAGAAGGTTCTGCGGAGAGCGGGTGTGGGGCCCCTCCACGCTCGCCCGGTGCTCGATCAGGCTCTCGGCTCCGCCCAGGCTGGTGGCGCGCGTGAATAGCCGTAGCTTGCCGGTGACGCCGAGCGCTCGGTCACGATCGCCGCGGATCTGCACCGACAGCATGCCGCCGAAGTCGCTCATCTGGCGCGCCGCCACCGCGTGGCCGGCGTGCGTGCTCAGGCCGGGCCAGTACACCGCCTCCACCGCCCGATGCGAGGCGAGGAAACGAGCCACCGCCGCGGCGTTCCCGCTGTGAGCGCGCATGCGCCACGGGAGACTTCGCACTCCCCTGAGCACCAGCCAGCACTCGAATGGAGAAGGCACGGCGCCAGCGATTCCCTGGATCGTCCGGATGCGCTCGAAGAAGCTGTCCTCGACCCGCGTCACCAGCGCCCCGCCGAGCACGTCACTGTGGCCGCCGAGGTATTTTGTTGTCGAATGCATCGCGATGTCAGCGCCCAGCGCCAGCGGATGCTGCAGCACCGGCGTGGCCCATGTGTTGTCCACCACCGTCCGTGCCCCGGCGGCCCGAGCGATGGATGCGACGCCGGCGATGTCGGTGATCGTGAGTAGCGGATTCGATGGAGTCTCCACCCACACGACCTTCGTGACCGGTCGCATCGCGGCGCTCACGGCCGCCAGATCCGTCATGTCCACGAAGGTCGACTCCAGTCCCCAGCGCTCGAAGATCTCGCGGAGCAGCCTCACCGTGCCGTAATACGCATCCGCGGGGGCGACGACGTGGTCGCCCGGTGACAGCGCTTGAAACACGGCCGCGCTGGCGGCCGACCCCGATGCGAACGCCGCTGCCGCTGCACCACCCTCGAGCGCCGACAGACACTCCTCGAGCGCGAGACGATTTGGATTCGCGTTCCGCGAGTAGACGAAGCCATGGCGGTAGCTGCCGTCCGCCTCGCGCTCGAAGGTGGTGGACAGGTGAATCGGAGGCGTCACCGCGCCCGTCGCGGCATCCACCGCGTGGCCGGCGTGGACGGCGAGGGTCTCCAGCCGCATCGGGTGGCGGTCGGTCACACTCGTTGGGGCGCGGGAGCGTGGATGCCGGCGCGGCCCGGACGCGCTCGCCGGGACTGCATCCAGACCACGCCCGCGATGATGAACACGATCGAGAACAGCTGCGCCATGGTGATGCCCCCGAGGAACCGATCGTCCTTGGCGCGCAGAAACTCGATCAGAAATCGCTCGATTCCGGCCAGTACCATGTAGACCCCGAAGAGCCACCCCTCGCCGTGCTCGTGATCGCGCAGTCTCCAGACGATGAGAAACATCGCGAATCCGAGCGCGACCTCCATGAGCTGCGTCGGGTAGACCGACACGACGGTTCCCGGTGCCAGGTTGGCCGGCATCGGCAAGCCGAACAGGTCGTGCATGTTGGCGACGGTGGACGGAGGGGCGCCGTTGGGGAAGCTGACGGCGAATCGCGACACCCACATCCGTCCGTAGTCGTCTCCCACCGCCCAGCAGCCGGTGCGGCCGACGGAGTAGGCGGCCGGGAGCCCAAGACCCGCCACTTCGGCGATCCGCCAGATCGGAAGCTTCCGGACGGCGATGAGCACGAGCACGCCCGCGATACCGCCGATGAGGCCACCCCAGAAAACGAAGCCGCCGCGACTCCAGAGCGCGTTGATGTCATGAATGAGGATCACGTAATAGAGCTTGGCGCCTATCAACGAGCCGACCACCGCCGCCAGCACGCAATCGCCGATGAAGCTCGCGTCGTGGCCACGGCGCGCCAGCTCGCGGTTCGCGATGATCTGCGCGATCCAGAACCCGCAGAACACCGCCACACCGAAGCCGGTGAATGTGAAGCTCCCGATCTCGTAGGAGAATGGCTGGTGAACTATCATGCTTTGAGACGAGGGTGAGAGTGAGCGAAGCTGCTAGAAAGCGTCAGATCGTGCCAGAAGCAGCCATTTCACAGACCGCTCTACCGCCGTTTTCCATCCGCCGGTCCTTTCAGGCGCACAGCGATCCTACACCGATCCATGAGCGCGCTGCTCTACAGAGGGGTTGGTGAACGCGCGGCTGTTGGCACCTACGATAAGCTCCGGGCGGATACTACTGCCTTGCGCACGCAGGGGTGTTCGGGTCATGTTCGGTAAGCGCTGCAGTGACGGTCACATTTCCGGGGGCCACGATGAGCTCGACAACAACGGGCATCGAATGGACTGACGCCACCTGGAATCCGATGACGGGGTGCACAAAAATCTCGGCGGGCTGCGATCACTGTTACGCCTATACGCTGTCGCAGACGAAAACGCGGAATGTGTACCTCCGGCAGCTGCCGGTGCGAGACACGCCGGCAAATCGCGCCGAACCGTTCGCCCCGCGTTTCTGGCCTGCTCGCCTATATCAGCCGCTTGGTTGGCGCGAGCCGAGGCGCATCTTCGTCAACTCCATGTCCGACGTTTTCCACGCGCATTTCAGCCTCGAGCAGATCCACCAGGTTTTCGAGGTGATGAATGAGGCGTCGCATCATCAGTTCCAGGTGCTCACAAAGCGCCCGGAGCGAGCGCTCCGCCTAGCTGACGAGCTGCCGTGGTCTCCGAACATCTGGATCGGCACGTCCATCGAAGACATGGGAGTAGCAAGGCGCGCGGACGCGTTGCGCGGCATTCACCAGGCAGCAGTGCGGTTCATCTCAGCAGAGCCTCTGCTCGGGCCGCTGTGCGATCTCGATCTTACGGAGATCCATTGGGTGATCGGCGGTGGGGAGAGCGGCGCCGGGTACCGCCGTGTAGATCCCGCTTGGGCGCGAGGGCTTAGAGACCACTGCGAACGGGAGGGCGTAGCGTTCTTCTGGAAGCAGTGGGGCGGCTTCACGCCCAAGGCCGGCGGTCGCGTGCTCGACGGCAAGACGTGGGATCAGTATCCGGTAGAACTCCCGGCCTAACGCTGTCAGAAACGAAAAGTCAGCGGCCGCTTGTCCACTACGAAGCGGTCGAGCTCTCGTTTGAGCGCGGCACATTCGTGGAGCATCAGATTCGTCTCCTCGATAGCTACCTGCTTCACGCTCGGTCCAGCCTCGGCCGTCCATCTAACAACCTGGCCTGCAAACCTCGCCTGGACGAGCGCAACGATAGGTGCGAGGTCTGTTTCGGTTATTAGATCGGCGCCGGCGCTCTGTTTGTTGATCGCGCTATTGACCACCTTTTTCATGACTTCGAACGCGCGGACGTGTTTACTGGCGTGAAGTAGAGTGTACTTGTGCCGACCTGTCTTGGTCCTCACCGCAATGGGAAGGACGTGCTTGGCGCCCGACCTCCTCAGCAGATCGGAATAAAGCTCGATCATAACCTGTTGACGGCGCTCGCTCGGTGCGGCGTCGACCGTGGCAACGTATTCCGCGCCGCCGAAGGCCTTCTCCATGATCTCTCTGGCGCGCGCATCAGACTTATGCCCGGCGATAACCCGGCTCGCCGCGCGCTGAGCCTGCTCCACGACTTCGGCTTCATGATCCGCGCCGAAAAGTGACATCGTTGCCTCCGCGGCGCGCACCTTCCTCATGGGGTCCTTGGGAACCGCCGCTCCTTTCCCGTGCAACCGGACAGCCGCCTCATCGGAGAAAAGCACGAGCAGTTCGCTACGCTTATCCGCGAGGAGATTCGGCAGCAACGCCGCGTCCAGACCACCGATGCCGAACGGATCGAGGAAGAAAAAAACAGGCTCATCCTTCTCAATGCCGCGAATGCGGTCCACCAGTCTTAGGTCGGCAACCCCATTGCGCATGTGGACAAAAGCATTTGGTGCGGCAGTGAAAGGGGCTAAGCAGCTCGCGAGTCGCTGGAAGCGGGTGGGATCCTGTTCGACGGCGATGACGTGCATTCCCGGGTCCGAGTCCATACTCGCCCGGTCCGGGTAAAGTCGCTCGTTGAACTCCTGAGCAATCTGGGCCGCGAGAAGGGGCGATCCTGGGTTGCCCTGAGCGTCAGCCCCGGCGCCGGCAAAGGCATCTACGTAAATCACCCGCTGGTGTCGCCCCTTGCTTCTCTCCAACAGGATGGAGGCCCACACCTTGAGATAGCTCTCGAGAACGAAGTGCTTGAGGAGGGTGTGCTCTTCGAAAGGACGCTCGAAGTGGTCGTCTCGACTCATCATGTTGACTCGTCCGAGTCAAACAACTCCGGCGATGGCTCGGCGACCCTTCGGGCCTTTGGTGCTTGCTTGAACGTGCGCGCTGTCCCCGCTGTCCGCGGGTAGTCGATCCCTTTCCCGGCCAGGAGCTCGCCGACTGTGAGGAGCTGAATCCGCGGGTGCCGGCCCCACGGTGATTCATAGAAGCCTGCGGTCGCCCCCTCGCTCCGCATGGGCTTTGTGGGATCTTCGAAGCTGATGAGCACGCCGATCTCTGCCTTCTCACGCTGCAAGACGCCGACGAGATCGCGCACTTGCGACACGGTGACGTGTCCTGCCTTCACCGAGAGAATCACCGATTTTGTCTTGCCGCTCTCGCTCGCGTCATGGAAGTAGATACGTCCATCGATGCCCTTATCTGCTCCCTTCTTCTGCTCAGCCGGTCGTGCATCGACGAGGCCAAGTGCCCACCACTGAAACTGGTAAGGGTCTGACGCGGCAAGCGCAGCAGCATCTTCAACGGTCGTGGGTTCGCCGATGACGAGATAGCTGGCGGAATCACCATAAGCGTCCGAGAGTCGTGTCTTGATCAGGGTGATGGCGAGGTGTGTTATGTCGATCCCAATCCACCGGCGGCCGAGTCTCTGTGCGGCGGAAATCGTTGTCCCACAGCCGCAAAAAGGATCCAGCAGGGTGTCACCGGGGTTGCTGCTCGCCAGGATCACCCGCTCGAGAAGAGTCTCTGGTTTTTGGGTGGGATAGCCCAAGCGTTCCTTCGCAGGGGCCGCAATCACGCCAATGTCATCCCACCAATCTTGAATCGGGATGCCCTCATTCTCGTCCAGGTAGCGAACATAGGCGTTTATCATCGCCTTGCCGTCTGGGTAAAGCTTGATGCGCCCCTCTCGGTACAGCGACTCCATGTTCTCTTTGGTAAACCGCCACGCCTTTGTCACCCCATGCCACTCATAGACGGGACCGCGTCCTCCGGGCGCGCTGATGTCCCCGAGACGATAGCGGCGACCCTTCTCATCGACCCGGGAATACACCTTGTTCACGTAGGATTGGTCGAGAGGCTGGCGGAGAACATTGAAGACCGCTCCCGGCGATTTCCGATACAGAAGCAAAACGTCGTGTACGCGACCGAACCGCTTTGAGTCACTGTGTGCCGAGGTTCTTTTCCAGACGATTTCGTTTTGGAATTGATCCGGCCCGAAGACCGCATCGAGCAGGAGCTTGAGGTAGTGGCTCGCTGTTGGGTCGCAATGGAGATACAGCGATCCCGTCGACTTGAGCACCCGGCGCAACTCAACGAGTCGCGGCGCCATCATCGCGAGGTAGGCGAGCATGTCCGACTCGCCAAGGAAGAGTCGGAATGCCTGCATCACCTCAGAGACCTTGCCTCCGGATTCGACAATGTCGTGGTAGGCTGCGGCCGCTGACTGGTCCCAGCGCCACGTATCCTCGAATGCCCGGATCTGCGCCGCTGCGCGGGACCCATCCTGCTCGGCGAACAACACATTGTAGCTCTTCGCCGAGTTGAAGGGCGGATCCAGGTAGATGAGGTCTATGGTCTCGGCCCTTATGTGCCGCCGGAGCACGTCGAGGTTGTCGCCGTAGTACAGGACGTTCGAGGTCATGTCACTCGGCTATCCAGTTAAACCAGTTAAAAAAGGCGTGCGTGACGAGTGCCCCCGCATCGCGAACCAGCTGGCACTCATCGCTCGTCTCGGGCGCATGGCCGAGAATGTTCCCGACGATCCATATTCCCAGCGCGTCCGAAGCCACGAATTGTGGCTCCGATCCTACCGCGGTCAACCTGTCATGCTCAGCCTCGAACACGCGCTTGCAATCCTCGAAGCCACGAACACCATCCGGCTTCCAGTCGTTGAGGCGGGCGGCAACTATGTCCATCAATATTTCCTTTCGTGCGTCTCTGAGCCCCTGGTGGTTAAGGCGAGATGCTGCTATGAACACACCCGCCACGGTAAGATAAAATTGCCATTGCTCGTCAGCTACCTGACGCAAGACCGCAAGCCGCTGGCCCTGATACAGCTGTGTGAGCAGCGCTACTGAATAAAGATCGGCCGCCTGAACTAGGGACCCCGCTCTTTCGAGCAATGGGTAGAGCTTCCCATGAAACAGTATTCCGAGGACCGATGGCGGCGGGAGGTTCACGTCCTTTCGGACTCCGAAGCAGATGACTTCCAATGCGCAACCGTCTGAATTTGAGGAATCTTCAGATGCCCGCCGGTCGATTCGAGAAACTCAACCTCCAAGCCTAGACTGCCCTCAACGGTCGCGGTCGCCCAGAGAAACATGTCTCGGTAATCCTCCGCCCAGTCCTGGGGCCAATCCAGTTTTGTATGAGTCGTCAGCTTGGCACAGGTCGAAGCTATTTTTCCTCGTCCTTGAAGGACAGTCCATGGAGTTGGTGCGCGAACGCATTCCGAATGTTCTTGATCAGCGATAAGATCGCGAACTCGTCTTGGCTGATTAGCCCCAGACAATTAGCACGCCCGTATCCTGGCGCCGAATGATCCCAATGGGCGTTCATTTTCAAGCAACTGAGCCACCTCGTTCTTATCGTCAACTAGCAAGGCAGCCAGCAACTGCCTGAGCCTCTCGTCAAGACGAGCCGCTCCGAGGATGGCTGCCGCCCTAGCGCTCTCTGTTTGGAATTCATTGAGGAAACCTTACACGTCCTGGCTCTTTCGAACCGCCTCCTCTCGTTTGTCTCGTTTTGACGCCATCAGGTCGGCCTCCCTGTCGCGACCGGTAAGAGCGAGAGAATCAGGGGCGACGATGGCGCTCCAGAGAAGAAACATCGGCGGTAGCCGGTTGATCGTCGCATAGAGCTTGTCCCACCGCGCCTGCTCGTGCTGCTCCTCAGGGCTGCGTGAGCCAACTCCTGCTCCTTGTCTGCGAGATGTAGGTCGCCTCGAGTTCGGCGCCGTGTGCTGTCCCGCTGCCTCTCCAGTTGCTCTCTCCGCTCTGTCGGCGAGGTCACCGCTTGAACGCAATACGTAACGCCACACGCTTTCTCACCCAGCGCTTGGGGAGACGCGCGGATGAGATGGGCTAAGTCGTTCAGCTGTGGTCTGTTTTTGTGCGGTGGCGGTACAACGACGGCTGATGAACGATCATGAAATGATGAGTCCGGGGATGGGCAGCGCGGCGTAGGCGTTCAGATCGAGAGGTGCGCGTTCACCTTGCTCGAGATGGAAGAGTCCGGCGCGGGCGATCATGGCCGCGTTGTCGGTCGCCAGCCGGGCCGATGGAGCATACACTGTCGCTGCGTACGGAGCCACACGCTCGATGAGCGCGGTGATGAGAGCACGATTGCACGCCACGCCCCCGCCGACGACAACTCGCGTGCGTCCGAACGCGGCGACGGCCCGCGAGGTCTTCTCCGCCAGGGTATCCACGAGTGCATCCTGAAAGCCACGGGCGAGATCAGCCCGGTCGCTCTCCAGATCGGCCGCGCGAGACGCCTGGAGCAGCGCCGTCTTGAGCCCGCTGAACGACATGTCGAAATAGTCGGGATCACCCAATCGCTGATCGCGCCGCACCATCGGTCGCGCGAAGCGGTACCGCGACGGGTCGCCGCCGCGGGCCAGGCGCTCGAGATGCGGGCCGCCCGGGTACGGAAGGCCGAGCAGCTTACCCACCTTGTCGAACGCCTCACCCGCGGCGTCGTCGCGTGTCTCGCCGAGCAGACGGTAGCGCCCCCACGCCTCGACGTCGATCAACAACGTGTGGCCGCCCGAGACGAGCAGCGCCGTGAAAGGAGGACGGGCCTCGGGGTTCTCGAGCACCGTGCCGAACAGGTGCGCTTCCATGTGGTGAACGCCAACGGCCGGAATTCCGCACGCGTGCGCCAGAGCCTTGCCGAAGCTCATCCCAACCAGCAGCGCGCCCACCAGGCCCGGCGCATGCGTGACCGCCACGGCGTCGATGCTGTCGAGCCGCGCATCGGCTTCCTCCAGCGCGCGGCGCACGACCGGCACCACCGCCGCCAGATGCGCTCGTGACGCGATCTCCGGGACGACACCGCCGAAAATGCGGTGGACATCCTGAGACAGGATCACGAGCGAGCGCACCGTCACCCGCTCCCCGCTCCCCTCTCCGTCCAGAACCGCGGCCGAGGTCTCGTCGCACGACGTCTCGATTCCGAGAATGGATGTCATGGTGGCGACCCGCGCCGCCGGGGCGCGACCGCGGGTGGAGTGGTGTCGCGCACGACCGGAACGCTCACTCGCACGAGGGACGGCACGACGCGGACATCGAGGCCGGCGGTGTCCAGCGCCACCGACTGCGAGCTGCTGTCGCGGACCAGAAGATCGGACCGTGCCGTGCGCACCTCCGCGATGGCCCCGACCGCGGCGCGAGCGCCGGTGACGCGCACGCTCTCAGGCACGAATCGCGGCTGGCCGGTTGCTCTCACCCCGCTGTCGCTGATGATGCGCAGCGCCGAGACCACCGGCACGGTCCGCTGTAGCGTGACGGTGAAGCGGAGAGCGATGCTGTGAGGCCGCACATCGCGGACCTGTGCGTCTACCCCGCTCGGGATCTCGACGTCGCTCGGTCGCAGCTCGAACGTCAGCCGCTCCGGCATGGCG
Organism: Gemmatimonadales bacterium; assembly: GCA_038253885.1. Lineage (GTDB taxonomy): Bacteria > Gemmatimonadota > Gemmatimonadetes > Gemmatimonadales > Gemmatimonadaceae > JALZAQ01. Next base: position 39,311 of record JBBSGP010000013.1, read on the forward strand.
GCGGTCGCCGTGCGTCGGATTACGGGTTGTGTGTTGTACAGCTTCATGATCTCACGGCCCCGTCCCACCACCAGCGCCTGGATCTCCGGCAGCTCGCCGCGAACTCGGACCGTCGAATCATGTGACAACACGAGGCGCACCGGGCTCCACTCCTCGGCCGGCCCTTCGGCGCTCACGACCAGCCAGAGAATCAGCGCGAAGAAGAGGGCCGCGAGCTTGAGCGGCAGATGCTCGAAGGCCGCCGAAACCAGCCGCCGGCGGAGCGGCGGTCGTGGCCGCGCTCCCGCACCGATGACCGGGTAGGACGACGAGACTCGAGGCATGCTACTCGACCAGAAGCCGGGCGATCAGCGATCGGTTCGCGTCCGAGTCCCACGCTGCGGCACCGATCACCTTCTTCCGGATCGTCCCGTCCTTGCCGATCACGAAGGTCTCCGGAACTCCCGTCGTCTGGTAGATACGCTCGATCGTGCCGGTGCCTTCGTGCAGCACCTCGAATGTGAGCCCGAACTCGCGCAGAAATTGCCGGATCTGCCGCACCTGTCTCTCGCCCGGATCGTCGACGCTGACGGCCACCACCTTGAGTCCCTGCGAGGCGTACGCGGCGTGCAATCGCTGGAGGCTCGGCATCTCGACGCGGCACGGGGCGCACCAGGTGGCCCAGATGTTCAGCACCACAACCTGTCCGCGGTAGTCCCGAAGCGATCTGGTGCGCGGAGGGGATAGCGAATCGATCGTGCGCGCGCTGAACGGCGGCGCGGGTGAGCCAGCGGCCACCGGAAAGAGCTCATCGCCCAGGAAGTGAGTCGCTCCGACCATGCCGGCGGCGAGAACACCGACCACGCTGCCCACGAGCAGCCACTGCTGTCGGATCGTCACGCGCGCTCCGTGCAAGCGAGACGAAGGGCCCTGATCTCGGCGCTGGGATCGCCCGTATCGAACACGCCGTGGCCGGCGACGAACGTGTCGGCGCCCGCCCGCCACACCGGAGCAATCGTCTGGCGATTGATCCCGCCATCCACTTCCAGCGCGGCCTCGCTGCGCGCCCCATCGAGAAGCGCGCGCGCTCGTCGCACCTTGTCCACCGATGCCGGAAGAAAGCTCTGCCCCCCAAAACCCGGGTTCACCGTCATCACCAGGAGCAGATCCAGCTCGCCGGCCACCTCCCGGATCTGTTCCACCGGAGTGCCAGGGTTGAGCGCGGCTCCGGCGCGGCATCCCAGCTCACGGATGCGGGCGAGCTGCCGATTCAGATGAGGAGCCACTTCTACGTGAATTGTGATACCGCTCGCACCGGCTCGCGCGAAGTCGTCGAAGTACTTCTCGGGCTCGACCACCATCAGGTGGCAGTCGAGTGGCAGGTCGGTGAGGCGCCGTACTGTCTCGATGACCTTGGTGCCGAACGACAGATTCGGCACGAAGCACCCGTCCATCACATCGACGTGCAGCCAGTCGGCGCCCCCTGCCTCCACGGTGGCGATCTCGTCGGCCAGCCGCGCGAAGTCGGCACCGAGAAGGGACGGCGCCACTCGGATGCTCATCGGGGGGGAGATGGCGCGGGGGCGCCGCTCGGCGACGCGCCTCCGGCGACCATGAGCTGAATGGACGATCCGACGGGGACCGTTCGGCCGGCGGCGGGAGTCTGGGAGATGACGGTGTTCGGTGCCGAGAGGCTCGCCGAGTCGGTCGAGATGCGGGACAGCTTCATCCCGACCTGTCCGAGCACGGCACGCGCCTGGCCCAGCGTCTGGCCGACGACGTCTGGCACCTGGATTGTCGACGGGCCGGAGCTCACCACCAGCGAGACCGCGGCCGGGATCCGCAGCCTCGTGCCAGCCGGCGGGTCACTCGCGGTGATGATGCCTCGAGCCGCCGCGTCGCTCTGCTGCTCGGCTTCGGGACCCACCGTGAACCCTGCGTTCTCGATTGCCAGCTCGGCTTGAGTCTTCGTCAATCCGATGACGGCCGGTACCTCTCCGCTGCGCTGTCCCAGACTCATCGCCAGCTTCACCGTCGTCCCCTCCGGCTCGACGCTGCCGGGCAGCGGATTCTGCGAGATCACAGTACCCGCCGGCGCCGTGCCGTGGTAGCGCTTGTCACCGACCTTGAGCACGAACCCCGCGGCCGAGAGCTGCTTGGTGGCATCGTCCATTCCCAGCCCGACGACGCTCGGCACCTTCCGGTCGCTCGAGATGAGCTTGGAGGGGAAGATGAAGAGGGCCACGATCGCGTACGCGAGCAGGAAGCCGGCGGTCGTCAGAACCAGATACGGAATGGTGCGCCTGGCCGCACCGCGCCAACTCACGTCGGCAGCCGACGCAGCCGAGCGGCGAATGCACCGTCCACCCCGTGCCGCTGCGGCAGAACGCGCAATCGGCCCGCATCCAGCACCGAGGGGGGAACGGTGCCTTCCGGTGGCGGCTCGAGCTGCCACTCCGGTGACTCGGCGAGGAAGCGCTCGACCTGGGCGTCATTCTCCTCGGGCTCGAGCGAGCATGTGCTGTAGATGAGAAGACCACCCGGCTTCACCACCGAGGCGGCGCCGCGGAGGAGACTCCGCTGGAGCGCGGCCATCACCGCGAGATCGGAGATCCGAAGGCGCCACCGGGCGTCGGGATGACGCCGAAAGGTGCCGGTCCCGGTGCAGGGAGCGTCGACCAGGACCGCATCCACGGCGCGCAGGGCCGGATGTCGCGCATCGGAGACGACGGTGTGGACTGTCCTCGCGTCCAGTCGCCGGGCGTTCGCCGCGAGCCGCTCGGCGCGGACCAGCGAGCGGTCGCCGGCCCACACGAACGCCGCCGAACGAGCGAGCTCCAGCGCCTTGCCGCCGGGGGAGGCGCACAGGTCGGCGACGACGGAGCCCGGCGCGATCGCGGCATAGCGAGACACGAGAGTCGCAGCCGGATCCTGAACAAAGAACAATCCTTTCCGATACGCTCCGAGCTCGGTGAGAGCAGCTCCGCCAGAGAGCTCGATACTGTCCGGTATGAGGGGCACCTCGCCGACATGCACGCCGGCCGACTCGAGCATCGCCTCGAGCTGCTCGCGCACCACGCCATACGGGCGCAACACCGTCGGTGCCTCCACGTTGTTGGCCGCGAGCAGTCGCTCCGTTTCCTCCAGTCCCCAACGGGCGACCCATCGAGCCACGATCCACCGCGGATGGGAGTGGGTCAGTGCCGCGGCATCCACCGGGTCGCCCGGGACAGACATCTCCAGCTGGCTCCCCGACCGCTCGCGGTCCACCCGGCGCAGCACAGCGTTCGCCAGCTTGCTCGCTCCGAGGCCGTGACGCTCCTTGGCGAGCTCGACCGTCTGAGCGATGGCGGCGTACGCGGGCACACTGTTCATGAAGAGGAGCTGCGAGACACCGAGTCGGAGGAGATCCACCAGATCCGGATCCAGGCGGGCCAGCCCCCCGCGCACGCGAGCGTCGAGTATCGCATCGATCCGGCTTCGCCGGCGGAGCGTGCCGTAGAGCAGCTCCTGGGTCCATCGCCGATCGCGCGCATCGAGAGGGCTCACGCGCGAATCGAACGCCGGATCGAGCAGCTCGCCGCTGCGCAGATCGGCGAGGAGCAGAGCCGCAGCTCGACGCGCCTCCGTCACGGCGCTGGACGCCGGCTGGCTCGCGGCCGGACGCGGCATTGTTAGAGGAGTCCCGTCATCGGTGACGATGGCACCGCGACCTCTCGCCGGGGCATGCGACCGGCGAGCCAGGCGAGGCGTCCCGATTCGACCGCCAGTCGCATGGCGCTGGCCATCTGAACCGGATCCCGCGCCGCTGCCAGCGCCGTGTTCATCAGGATCCCATCCACGCCCTGCTCCATGGTGATGCAGGCATCCGACGCCGTCCCCACCCCGGCATCCACGATGACCGGCACCGACAGCCGGCTCTTGATGGTGCGGATAGAGAACGGGTTGAGCAGGCCCAGCCCCGAGCCGATGGGAGAGGCGAGAGGCATCACGGCCGCCGCTCCGGCATCTTCCAGCCGGAGCGCCGTCACCAGATCATCGTTGGTGTAGGCGAGCACCTGGAATCCGTCGGCCGCGAGGCGTCGCGTCGCTTCGAGGAGGCCGGCCGCGTCGGGGAGGAGCGTCGCCTCATCGCCGATGACTTCCAGCTTGATCCACTCGTTGAATCCGGCCGCCCGCCCGAGATGGGCATAGCGGATCGCATCCTCGGACGTGTAACAGCCGGCGGTGTTCGCCAGGAGCAGGAAGCGCGAGGCATCGAGGTGATGGAGGACGCCTTCCTCCTTCGACCGATCCAAACTCACGCGTCGCACCGCCACGGTGACGACTTCCGCGCCCGACGCCTCGATGGCTCGCACCATCTGCTCGTGAGACGCGTACTTTCCCGTGCCGACCATGAGCCGCGAGCGAACCTCGCGTCCGGCGATGGTGAGCGGCTCGTCGAGAGCGGGGGTGTGCCGCGGCGGCGCCACCAGCGACGTCATGTCAGCCGCCTCCGACGAAGTGCACGATCTCGATCGCGTCGCCCTCGCACAACACCAGCCTGTCGTACGCTTCGCGGTCGCGGAGGATGCCGCGGTTTCGCTCGATCACGACCATCCGCGGATCGATGGCCAGCGAGCGCAACAGATCGCCGAGCGACGAGCCGGTCGTGAGAGGACGCGACTCCCCGTTGACCACGATGGTCGCGAGGCTGGATTCACCCCGTGTCGCGGTGTGCATCATACGACGAAAGATACTCCATCGCCGCCCGGTCGGCATCTTGCGCCCCCCAGATCCCGCTGATCGCCGCAACTCCGCGCGCACCGGCCGCACGCATCACGCCGACCTGTTCCGGGCGGATGCCGCCGATGCCGATGCAGGGCAGGTGCGTGCTGGCTGCGACGCCGCGGAGAAAGAGGAGGCCCTTGCCTGGCGCCGCCGCGTGGCTGCGGGTCGGAAAGACGTTCCCTGCCACTACCCAGTCCCCGCCGGCCCGTTCGGCGATCAGAGCCTCCGCGCGAGCATGCACGCTGGCGCCGAGCGCCATCGCGGGAGCCACGCCACGCGCGTCGGCCATGCTCATGGAGCGCGACGTGAGCTGCACACCGCGGGCCCCCGCCGCCAGCGCGACGTCCAACCGGTCGTTGCAGACAATCCAGCAACCGGTGGCCTCCTGCAGCGGATGGAGGGCCAGCGCGATCTCGTACAGCCGAGCGGCCGGGAGGTTCCTGGCGCGCAGGTGGACGGCTCCGCGGTCACGCAACGCCACCATCACGGAGCGCGCCCGCTCCAGAAAACCCACGCGCGACAGGATCAGGTCGTCGGTGACGGCGTGAACGACGGGCACGATCGCGCCGCCGGCCGCTGCTGCGTCAGCCATCGCCGAACCGGTCGCGCACCGCGACGCCGCGCCCCCGGTGCCAGTCCTCTGCGCTGATCCGGCGCTTGCCGGCCGGCTGCACGAACGCGATCCGCACGGCGCCGCTCGCGCAGGCGACGGTGATGCCTGACCCATCCACTCCCAGCACCTCGCCTGGCGCTGCGGCGTCATGCCCTCCGCCCCCGTGCTCGGCCTCGCTCGCCCGGTACAGCTTCACGTCGGAGCCACGCAGAGTCGTGAACGCGCCTGGCTTCGGGTCGTACGCTCGGATGCGCCGCGACACGACCTCGGCGGACAGGGACCAGTCCACGCGCGTCATCGCGCGATCGATCTTCGGTGCGTAGGTCGCGTTCGCATCGTGTTGTGGATGCTCGCTGTGTTGTCCGAGCTGCACCAATGTGAGCGCCTCGATGAGAGCCAATGCTCCGAGCTCGGACAGGCGCAGCTCCAGCTCGCCGTAGCTCTCGTCGTCGAGAATCGGGGTGCCCATCTGGAGCAACACCGGACCGGCGTCGAGTGCCGCCACCAACCGGATGATGGTGACGCCCGTTTCCTGAAGCCCCTGCAGGATGGCTGCCCGGATCGGCGAGGCGCCTCGGAGCTTCGGGAGCAGGGACGCGTGCACGTTCAGCGTCCCACGGGCGGGGACGCTGATCACATCGGCGGGCAGGATGTGTCCGTAGGAGACGACGACCGAGACATCGGGCTCGAGCCGCCGAAGCGTGCGGAGGAATTCCTCACCCCGTGGCTTCTGCGGTTGCAGGAGCTCCAGTCCCTCCTCGAGCGCGATCTCCTTGATCGGGGTCGCCGTCACGGTGGAGCGGGAGCGGCCCGTCGGTCGGTCGGGCTGCGTCACCACACCCACGACCTCGAAGTCTTCCCCCACCAGGCCTCGCAGAGACGGAGCGGCGAACGCGGATGTCCCCCAGAAGAGGACACGCACGCTACAGCTCCTCGCCGCGATGGTGGTGCGCCGCGATGTCCGCTGGCACGACCTTCCGGATGTGCGACGTGTCGCCGCCGGCCTTGCGGGACTTCTCCCACTTGTCGAGCGCGGCCCGCCGCTTGAGCACGCTCAGGTAGTCGATGAACAGCTTGCCGTGGAGATGGTCGATCTCGTGCTGCAGACAGCGAGCGAGCAGATCGGACGCCTCGAGCTCGAACGACTCCCCCTCGCGGTCCTGCGCCCGGACGACGACATGCTTCGCCCGGTCGACATCGCCATAGATCTCCGGAATGGAGAGGCATCCTTCCTCGCCCTTCTGCGAGCCGTCGAGGGAGAGGATCTCCGGATTGATGAGTACGTATCGGGCATCATCGACATCGATCACGCTGACCCGCTCCGAGCGGCCGACCTGCGGTGCCGCCAACCCGATTCCTTTCGCCGCATACATCGTGTCGAACATGTCGGCGATCAGCCGGCGTATGTCATCCGTGACCGCACCGACAACCCGCGTCTCCTGCCGCAGAATCGGGGAGCCGAGGACATGGATGTCGAGCAGGCTCACGCCGCCGGATTCTCCGCCGTCTTGCTGTTGACGCTCGCGATGCGTCCTCGCTCCACCACGACTCGCGACTCGCCGCTCTTGATGGTGATGCGGTCGTCCATGGCGCGCACCGGCTGGCCGTCCTTGATGCTCTCCTTGATGTGGATGATCTCGCCGACGAGGCCGCCGGCGGTCACGACCTCGTCGCCCTTCTTCAGGTTGCGCAGTTTCTCCTCCTGTTTCTTTCGCTGCGCGGCCTGCGGACGGATCATCACGAGATAGAAGATGGCGAAGATTCCGGCGAACATCACGATCGAGCCGATTGGCCCGTTGCCCGGCGAGGGAGCCAGGAGGAGCAGCGTGGCGATGACGGTCATGGGTCTGGCGAGGGGGGGGAAGCGTGGGGGGGTGAAACGAGCAGCGCGGTCGGTGTCCGGTACCGGTCGAGCCAGTCGCGGCTCCAGGCATCGAAGGTGCCGCGCGCAATGTTCGCGCGCGTCTCGCGCATCAGCGCGACCAGGAAATGTACATTATGAAGGGACAGAAGGCGCGGGCCAAGCATTTCGTCGCTCAGGAAGAGATGACGGAGGTAGGCGCGGCTGAAGCGGAGACAGGTGGAGCAGTCGCACCTCTCGTCGAGCGGGCGCCGGTCGAGGCGGAGCGACGCGTTGCGGAGGTTGATCCGGCCGTCGGTGGTGAACGCCGTTCCGTTCCGCCCCATGCGCGTCGGGGCCACGCAGTCGAAGAGATCGACTCCTCGCCTCACCCCTTCCACCAGATCATCCGGGAATCCCACCCCCATGAGATAGCGCGGACGATCGCGCGGCAACGCGTCGTCGAGCACATCGAGCATATCCAGCATCTCCGGCTTGCCCTCTCCGACCGATAGTCCCCCGATACCGACCCCCGGCCAATCGTGCATTCCCCTGATGGCCCGCGCCGCTTCCCGCCGGCGCCGCGGATGAATGCCGCCCTGGACGATCGGAAAGAGCGCCTGCGGCGACCGATCCGGCCGGAGGGAAGCGGTCTCGACGAATGCCGCCCGACAGCGCTCGAGCCATCGCAGACTGCGCTCGCTCGCATCGCGCGCGACCTCGTCCTGCGACTGACCCGGGATGACATGATCGAACTGCATGATGACGTCGGCTCCGAGGGCGCGCTCGAGCGCGATCACGGATTCGGGCGTGAATCGCCGCAGCGATCCGTCAACGTGACTGCGAAACTCCACACCGTCCTCGCTCACGGTCCGCAGCGTCTCCAGCGAGAACACCTGAAAGCCGCCCGAGTCGGTGAGGATCGGCCCGTCCCACGCCATGAATCGGTGTACGCCGCCCATGGCCTCGACGACGTCCTCGCCCGGCCGGAGATGGAGATGGTACGCGTTGGCCAGGATCATCCGGGCGCCGGCCGACTCCAGGTCGAGCGGATCCAGCGACTTCACGGTGGCGAGCGTGCCGACCGGCATGAAGGCGGGTGTCTCGACGTCGCCGTGTGGCGTCGTGAAAACGCCGGCGCGTGCCGCGCCGGCGCCTGGGCCGATGGAGAACTCGAAGGGCGCCGCCGGGGCGGCCGACGCGGTCACGCCGTCACTTCATCTGCAACGTCACGACGGCTATGCCCGGCGCGCAGGAGAAGCCGATGCCGATGCGAGACTGGATGATGCTCTCGTGGGCGTCACGCAGAGCGGGGAACTGGAGCTGGGCCGCGAGCCCCCCGAAAATATCATCCACCTTGGGATCTCCGGAGCTCTTCGCGATCGACACCCGCGTCACCGCGCCGCCCGGTGTGACCTCGAGGTCGAGGTCCGCTTCGCCGGTGGACAGCGACTTCCCGCCGAGCAGTCGCGGGCATTCCACCTTGAGCACGCGGTCCGCCCGGTCGCGGAGATCATCCGGTGAGATGCGCTCCTGCCCCGCTGTCGGCAAGTAGAAGTGCTTGGAGGAGGTGATGCAAGCCGATGCCGCAATGACCGCTGCCGCGAGCAGCATCGGCCCCCGGCGCGAACTACACCACCGCCATCGCGTCGCCATAGGAATAGAAGCGGTAACCTTCATGAATCGCCTCTCGGTACGCACGCATTGTGAGATCATATCCCGCGAACGCCGCGACCAGCATCACGAGGGTGGAGCGCGGAAGATGAAAGTTGGTGAGCAGCCTGTCCACCGCACGAAAGCGATATCCGGGGCGGATGAAGAGCCGGGTCTCTCCCTCCGTGTGCCCGAAACGGCCGTCCGGTCGCACCACGCTCTCGAGGGTGCGCGCACTGGTCGTCCCCACTGCCCAGATGCGCCCACCCTCCTCCCGGGTGGCGTTGAGCGCTTCGGCCGAGTCGGCCGGGAGCTCGAAGCGCTCCTCGTGCATAACGTGCGCCGCCGGATCCTCCACCTCGACGGGCTTGAAGGTTCCGGCGCCCACGTGAAGCACGAGCTCCACTCGCCGCACGCCCCGCTCGGCGATCTCCCCGAGTAGCTCCGGCGTGAAGTGGAGACCGGCCGTGGGAGCGGCCACGGAGCCGGGAGAGCGGGCATACACCGTCTGGTATCGCTCGGCATCGGCTGGCTGATCCGCGCGTCGGATGTACGGGGGAAGGGGAACGTGGCCGTGGCGCTCGAGCGCTGCGGCGATGTCGCCGCCGTCCACGCACAACTTCACGATCCGGGTGCGACGGTCGGTCGCCTCGAGCACGTCGACGTCGAATCCCGGCGCCACGTGTACCGTCCGGCCCGGCCTGAGCTTCCCCCCCGGGCTCACAGTCGCCTCGTACCGGTTCTCACCAAGGTCGCGCAGGAGCAGCACTTCTGACGGCGCGCCCGAGTCGCGCGTGCCGAGAAGCCTCGCTCGGAAAACGCGCGTGGCGTTCAATACCAGGGCATCGCCGGAGCGCAGCAGCGCTGGAAAATCGCGAAAGATCATGCTCGTGAGCCGGCTGCTGGACCGCTCCACGAGCATGAGGCGACTCGCATCGCGGCGAGCCAGCGCATGCTGCGCGATGAGCTCCGGAGGCAGATCGAAGTCGTAATCCGCTGTACGAGTGCCGGCGTCAGTCACTCGACGAAGGTGATCTCGCGCTCGCGATGCGCTGTGCGTCCGCTGGTCCGGTCCGTCACCTCGAGCGTCAGCCGGTACCTGCCGGCCGGAAGGTCGCCGGGGTCCACCATCAGGTAATCCACCAACACCGGTCGCGCCGCCGCCTGCCGGGTGAACGACAGGATGACTTTCTCGGCGCTCGCCGACGCCTGAAACGGTCCCGACGTCCCGCCGAGCACGCGGGCGACGACGCTCGCGAGCCGGCTCCGGTCGGATCGCGTGAGCGTGAGCTGCACCAGGTACGTCACCGAGCCGTCTCGCGGGATCAGCTCGTAGCTTTCCCAGAGAACGCCGAACGGCTGCCGCCGCGCGAGGCGCCCCGCGCTCGGCGTGATCAGCATGTCCGTCCACCGCGCCGGGGTATCGATCCTGGGAGAGATATTGCGAGCGACCAGGAGATCGCTCAGACCGAAACCGCGATCGACGGGGAGCCGCAGCGTGTCGGCCACTCGAGCCGCGCGATCGCTGTTTGGCTGCAATGCCTCGACATGGAAGGCGAAGAATCCCGGCGGCATCCGGAAGCGCCACGCCCGATCCTGGACGACGTTCGACGCCGCTGTGTCGACGAGCTGGCGAGTGGAATCGCGAATCATCAGGTGCGCCTGGTCGTCGAGGACGATGTACCCCACGTCGATGGGCGCGCGCGACAGGTCGGCTCCGCGTGCCAGGGAGCGAAGAGGGAGATCGGCGTAGGTGGCGACATCCACCGAGTCGCCGGCGCGAAACCGGGCCACCTGAACCGGGACCGAGTCCAGCATCCGTGCGACGCGGACGTTTCCCCAAGAAACCGGGAAGCGCTGTCGCGTCTCGTCCGCGACGGCCGCGTCGGGGAGGGTCAGCCGCGCGGTCCCGTATGTCGGTGGCTGGTTGAAGAAGAAGTGCAGTCCGCCGCGTGCATAGTACCAGAGCAGACTGCCGAAAGCGGGATTCTCCCCGTTCTGGTCGGGGCTGAACGAAGCCACGCTATCGGGCGGCCCGAAGCGGATCCAGATCTGACCGCGATCGGAATCGGCGCCGTGAAGATCCAGGTCCTCGGACGTCCAGCGCAGCTCCGCGTACGCGACCCGCGCCAGGAACTCCACGCGGAACTCGTTGACAGCCGTGAGCAGAAGCGGGTCGGCTGTCGTCCAGTACATCCTGTCGGTCTCCGATCGCTCGGCACCTCGCAGGCCCGCGTAGCGGGCCGAATCGGCGGGGCGGAGGATGCGCGCGAGGTTTGTGTAGCGGGCGCGCTGATCAGCCGGCAGCAGGAGGAGCGCGCTGTCGAATGCCAGCGCCGCATCGCGGTCATCGCCCATCCAGTGACTCGCGACGCCGCGTGCCAGCCAGGCGGCCGAGATCCAGGGCATGCTGGCCAGCACGACATCGGCGCGCCGGCGCATCTCCGGCCAGAGCTGCTTCTCGGCCAGCGCCATGAGGGAGTGTGCCAACGGACGCTGATTGCTGGGGCTGGCGGCGGCCGCGGCGAGAAAGTGCTCGACGGCCTGCTGATACTCGATCTCTCCCGGCGGCGGAGATATCGGCAGCGAGAAGTTTGTCAGCAGCTGCGGGATGCTGCGCGGATCATGGAGATATTGCTGGGGATCCACGCGTGCCATGTTGACCAGCATTCGGCGATGAGCAAGGGCCTCGTAGCGACGCCAGTGCACCATCCCGACCTCGTCCGCGGCTTCGGCGATGAGAGTGCTGTCTCCGGCCCGTCGCGCGGCGTCGAGCGCCGCGTCGAATCGCCTGGGCGCCTGCAGTCGGAGCTGCGGAAGCTCAGCCCAGAGGAAATGCCGCCCAAGATCGACGCTGAAGCGCGCGCTGTCCGGGGCGTATCGGGCGGCGAGACGGAGTGACGTATCGGCGATGCGGAGCAACGAGATGTCGCGTTGTTCCATGGGACCGAAATGGCGCCGCCGGCTCCGCGCCATGCTCCACGCCAGCATGCCGCGGCGATTCCAGGCGGCCGCGTTGCTCGGTTCCCGTTGGATGAGGCTGTCGAGTGCCGCCAGCGCCGCGGTCGAATCGCCGGCGACGGCCAGCGAGTCCGCGTGCGCCAGGGCGGAACGCTGCGCCACCGCCGCAAGCGGGAGAGCGAGACCGCGCTCGAGGTGAGCAGGCGCGCGAGGCCGAGCCGCTGCATGCTACTCGATCACTGTCAACGGCCGGCTGGTGCTCGCTGTCTGGCCAGTGGCGAGATCGGTGATCCGCAGGCTGAGCCGGTACTCGCCGGCAGGAGCATTCCCGAGCTCCAGCGTGAGATGATCCACCTGCACCGACCGCGCCGGCTTCTGCGCGGTGTACGAGAGCGCCACCTGCTCGTCACCCTTCGCGCTCGTGCCGATGGCGTCGGCCGCCCCGCCGATGATCCGGGCCACGAAGCTCGACGGCCGTGCCACCTTGATCACCGTCAGCACGATCTCGATCCGGTAGCTGTTCGCTCCCTGCCTCGGCTGGAGCTCGTAGCTCTCCCAGAGCAGCCCCAGCGATTGGCGGCTGCGGAGGTTGCTGGCACTCGGCGTGACGAGGAAATCGGTCCAACGACGCGGACTGTCATCCTTTGGACTCACGCGCTCGGCGATCACGACATCGCTGACACCGAACCCTCTCGCCGCGCCAAGCTCCAGCGCGCCCGTCGCTCTCGCCGACCGCTCGGCATCCGGCTGCCGCGCCTCGACGCGATAGTAGATGTTTCCGGGAGTGAAGCGTCGCCGCCACGCTCGCCGGCTCGCATTCTCCGGATGAACAAAGCTCACCGTCTCGCGAGTGCTGTCCCTCGCCAACCGGCGAGCCCGAGCATCGAACGCCGTGAACGCCACGTCGACAGCCCCGGTCGTGATGTCCACGCCGCGGACCATCCGGCTGATCGGGACGTTTGCGTAGACCGCGAGGTCGATAGAGTCGGCAGCTCCGCGAAAGCGCGCCAGCTGCACGTCGATGCTGTCCATCTCACTGTCGATGCGAAGATTGGTCCAGCCGACGGGCGCCCGGGCACGTACCTCGGCCGCCAACTGGCGGTAATCGCCCTGGTAGGTGGCGACGCCATAGCTCGGAGGCGCGCGGAAGAGAAAGTGGAAGTTCCCGATCGGGTAGTACCAGAGAATCGATCCGACTCCGGTCTCGTTCTTCTCTCCAGATGTCAGCGAAGTCACCTGCTCGTCGGCCGGTGCGAACGACGCGATCACCGGAGGCGGGCCGTACCGCACCCAGATCTGTCCGCGGTCGGTGTCCGCGCCATGCAGATCGAAGTCATCGGACGTCCAGCGCAGCTCGGCGTACGACACCCTCGCCAGAAACTCCAGCCGATGCTCGTTGCCCGGCGTCAGGGTCAGCGGATCCGAGACCGTCCAGTACACGCGAGCGGCCTCATCGCGCTGTGTTGGCGGCAGCGCGACGAAGGCGGCGGAATCTTCCGCACGGAGGATGCGCGACAGGTTGGTGTAGCGGAGTCTCTCCGCCGGGCCGACGAGGGCGAGAGCGGTATCGAATGCGAGCGTCGCGTCGCGGTCGTCGTTCAGCTCGTGGCTCGCCAGACCTCGCGCCAGCCACGCGACACCGTCATGGGGCGCCGCTTCGAGTCGGCGCTCGGCGGCGTGTCGCAGCTCCTCCCACCGTCCCTCTTCGGCGAGGGCCATGAAGCCGTGGCGGATCGCTCGCTCGTAACTCGGATTGGCCTGGGATGCCCGGATGAACAGCTCGCTCGCTTTCAGGTAGTCGAGCTGCCCCGGCTTCTCGGGCGGCTCGCGCGTGAAGTTCTCGAGAAAGTTCTTGGCGCTGTGGCGTTGCTCGAGAAGGGCGTCCAGTGGAACCGTGGGCATGCCCTGGATCTGGCGCCGGTTGGCGACCGCCTCGTAGCGGCGCCAGGCGACCATGCCGAGCTCGTCCGCGGCCTCCGCGATGAGCGGCAGATCGTTCGCGCGGGTCGCCATCTCGAGAGCGTGCGCGAAACGACCCGGCGCTTGTGCGCGCAGAGTGATGAAGTCGGCAAACAGAAAGTAGCGGCCCAGGTCGAGCGCGAATCGTCCACTGTCGGGAGCGATGCGCGCCGCGAGCCGAAGGGAGCTGTCGGCGATGCGGAGGAGCGAGATCTCGTCCGGGGGCATGAGCTTCGCGCGCCCCCCGGACCGCGCTCTCGCGAGAGCGATCGTGCCACGGAGATGCCAGGCCGCGGCGTCGCGCTGGTCGTTGCGGACCGCGCTGTCGAGCAGCACCAGGGCGCCGACGCTGTCTCCACGCGCCACTGACGCCACGCTCCGCGCCACCAGCGAAGCGGCTGGAATCTGGGCGCTTCCCGGACGGGCGAGAGCGGTGGTGGCCAGGACCAGCGGAACTGCGGCCCAACGCATTGTCAACTCATGTCGTCCGACGCGGGCTCCGTCAAGCGTGCGCCCTGAGCCGTCAGAAGAGCGTCGGCTGCTGGCTGCTCATGTTTGGTGGCGTGTAGCCGTAATGGCGGTACGCCTCGAGCGTCGCCACGCGGCCGCGGCCGGTGCGCTGGAGAAAGCCGTTCTGCACGAGAAAGGGCTCATACACTTCCTCGATCGTCTCCTCATCCTCGCCGACGGCGGCCGCGATCGTCTTCACCCCCACCGGCCCTCCATCGAACTTCTCGATGATGCACTTGATGATCCGCCCATCCATGTCGTCGAGGCCGAACTGGTCGACGTCGAGCATCTGAAGCGCTTCCTCGGCGACCGACTTGGTGATCACTCCCCTCGCCTTGACCTGGGCAAAGTCCCGGATGCGTCGAAGCAGGCGGTTCGCGACCCGGGGCGTACCCCGCGATCGGCGCGCGATCTCGGCAGCGCCATCCTCATCCGTCTGTACCGCCAGCACCTCGGCGGTGCGCCGCACGATCAGCTCGAGATCGCGGGCGGGATAGTAATTGAGCTGGAGCGGGATTCCGAAACGCGCTCGCATCGGCGGCGACAGCATGCCCAGTCGGGTGGTGGCGCCGATGAGCGTGAACCGCTCGATCTTGAGCATCATCGTCTGCGCCTTCGGGCCATCGGAGAGACGGATGTCGATCTTGTAGTCCTCCATCGCGGGATAGAGGAACTCCTCGATGATCGGACGCAACCGGTGGATCTCATCGATGAACAGGATGTCGCGCTCACGGAGGTTCGTAAGGGTGCTGACCAGGTCACCGGGCTTCTCCAACGCCGGACCAGAGGTGGTGCGGATGTTCACCGACAGCTCGCGCGCGATGAGCTCGGCCAGCGTCGTCTTCCCCAAGCCCGGCGGACCGTGGATCAGCGTGTGATCGAGTGGCTCACCCCGCTGCATCGCCGCGTCGATGAAGACGCGGAGATTCTCCTTCACTTTCTGCTGGCCGATGAACTCAGCGAGGCGCTGCGGGCGGAGCGAGAGCTCCACGACCGACTCGTCGGGCAGCTCCTCGGGCGTCGTGATCTGGGCGCGCGACATGGCTACAGAGTATCGGGTGCTAGGGACTGGTGCCGAGGCGGACGGCCGCTGGCTTCGAAGATATGCCGAAGAGACGCCGAATTGAAGGTCGCGGCCGCGACTCGGAACGTGGCGTCTCTTGCGCCGGGAGCGCGGCGGCGCGAGATGGAGAGATGACCGACAGCGATGCCACTCCAGCGCCCGAAGGTTGGCGCGGCCCCCTCTTCGGCGTGGTCGCGCTGATGGTGGTTCTGCTCGACGTGACGACCAAGATCCTGGCCGAACGGCATCTGCCGCTCCACGAGCCGCAACAGGTCATCGGGCAACTCTTCCAGCTCACGCTCGCCTACAATTACGGGGCGGCGTTCGGCATGCATCTCGGCTCGGCATCGCGCTGGGTGTTCGGTCTGGCCGCGCTGGTGGGTCTCGTTGTGATCGGCCGGCTCGCGCTCCAGACGCCACCGACCGATCGCCCGCGGCTCCTCGCCCTGGCGCTCATCTTCGGCGGCGCGGCGGGGAATCTGATCGACCGCATCCGCTCCCCGCAGGGGGTGGTGGACTTCATCGACGTCGGGATCGGAGCACAGCACCGATTCTGGACGTTCAACATCGCGGATTCGGCGGTGACCGTCGGCGCGATACTGCTCCTGCTCGTGCTCTGGCTGGATGAGAGAGTCGCGCGCTCGGCTCCCGTGTCGTAGCGCGTCTCACACCCTCGCGCGCAGCAGCGCGAGGCGTTCAGCGGCGCGCTCGAGCGTCTCGGCCTTCTTGCAGAAGGCGAAGCGGACCAGCGATCGCCCCAGCGCGGGGTCGTGGTAGAAGCTGGATCCCGGCACCGTGGCCACTCCGATCTCCCTGATCAACCATCGGGCGAACTCGTCATCGGGCAGGTCGCTCAGGCCACGGAATTCGGCGAGGATGTAATACGCCCCCTCTGGCACTGCGAATGTGAACCCCGCCTCGGTGAGGGCCGTGACGAGCAGATCGCGCCGCGCGCGATAATCCATCGCGAGACGGTTGTAGTAGTCCGCGTCGAACGCCATCCCCACCGCGGCGGCGGCCTGCAGTGGCGCCGGCGCTCCGACGGTGAGGAAGTCGTGCACCTTGCGGATGCCGACGCTCTGTCGCTCGGGCGCGATCGCATATCCGAGCCGCCAGCCGGTGCAACTGAATGTCTTGGACAGTCCCGAGATGGTGACGGTGCGCTCGCGCATTCCCGGCCACGTGGCGAGGGGATGATGGTCGCCGGCATAGCGGATGTGCTCGTAGATCTCATCGGTGAAGGCCCACACGTCGTGCTTCTGGCAGAGCGCGCCGATGAGCGAGATCTCGGCGCGGCTGAGCACACGACCCGTCGGATTGTGCGGGGTGTTGACGATGATTGCCTTGGTCTTGCTCGAGAACGCGCGGGTGAGACGGTCGGCGTCGATGGCCCAGTCGCCCGGCTCCATCGGCACGAACACCGGCTTCGCACCGGCGAGGATCGCGTCCGGCCCATAGTTCTCGTAGAACGGCTCGAGGACGATCACCTCATCTCCGGGATCGATCAGGGCGAGGAACACCGCCGCCATCGCCTCGGTCGCGCCGCACGTGACCGTGATATCGCGCTCCGGATCCACCTCCATCCCGTACCAGCGGCGGTATTTCTCGGCGATCGCCAGGCGGAGCGCCGGCGAGCCCCAGGTGATCGCGTACTGATTGATGTCGCCCTGAATGGCGGCGCAGCCGGCATCCTTCATCGGCGCCGGCATCGGGAAGTCCGGGAAGCCCTGCGCGAGATTGATCGCGTCGTACTGGTTCGCGATGCGCGTCATCTCGCGGATGACGGACTCGGTGAAGGTGGCCGTTCGCCGGGCGCCGATGGTCATCGTCCTCCTCCCCCCACCATGGAAAGAGCCGTGCGGATGAGGTCCGGTGCGTCGAGGCCCCGAGCGCCGGAATCGAGCGCGGCCCGCACCGCCTTCTCCGCGTCGGCACTGGAGTAGCCGAGTGAGACGAGCGCGCGGATGGCATCCTCCGATCGGGTGCCATCCGCTCGCGGGCCGATCGCGAACCCATCTGTCCCGACGTCCTCGAGCTTGTCACCCAGATCGAGAAGCAACCGCTCGGCCTTCTTGCGTCCTACACGCGGCACGCCCTGCAGCGTTGCGATGTCCTTCTCGCGGATCGCCCGGACGACGCGGTCGGCACTCAATGTCGACAGCATGCCGAGAGCCAACGACGGCCCGACTCCGTTCGCGCCGAGAAGCTTCTGGAACACTTTCTTCTCGAACGCGCTGGCGAACCCGAACAGCAGCCACTGGTCCTCGCGCACCACGAGATGCGTGTGGAGCGACACCTCTTCGCCGGCGCGCGGAAGCGTCTCGTACACTCCGAGCGGAATGGCGAGCTCGTAGCCCACCCCGCCCGCCGTCAGCAGCTCCACCCGGTCGATCTCCTTGGCGGTCAGAGTGCCCCGGAGATAGCCGATCATGGGACCGGGCGAAGCCGCGAGACGCCGCCACTCATGACGTGCGCCAGCGCGGCCGCGCAGCCGTCGGCTGCGTCGGAGGGCTCCGGCGCGCTTCGCAGGCGCAACAGCCGTGCGACCATGAACTGCACTTGCTCCTTCGAGGCGGCGCCTGTGCCCACCACCGCCTTCTTGATCTCGGCCGGCGGATATTCGTTGATCTCCACGCCCGCCTGCTCGGCGGCCAGGAGGATCACGCCGCGGGCGTGGCCGAGCACGACGGTCGTGCGCACGTTGCGCGAATAGAAGACGTCCTCCACGGACAGGGCATCGGGGCGATGGCGGGAGATCAGAGCGCTCACGTCCTCGTAGATCTCGCGCAGCCGCACCGGCAGTGGATCCCGAGCGTGGGTGCGGATGACGCCGCATTCGACGAGCGAGAGTGTCCCGAACGGCTCGCCGCAGACCACGCCGTAGCCCGTCGCGGCAGTGCCCGGGTCGATGCCGAGCACGATCACCGGGTCACGCCTGCGCCAGCTCGGCGATATCGATGTCGAAGTTCGCCGACACCTTCTGCACGTCGTCCAGCTCCTCGATCTCCTCCAGCAGCTTGAGCAGTGACTCCGCCGCTCGACCTTCGACGCGCACGGCCGTCTTCGGAATCATGGCGATCTCGGCTTCGCGCGCGATGATCTCGCTCTCACCCCGCTCCATCGCCGATCGCACGGCGTGGAGGGCCGTCGGGTCGGTGGTGACGACGTACTGATCACCCTCGCGCCGGAAATCTTCGGCGCCCGCTTCGAGCGCCGCTTCGAGCGCGGCATCCTCGTCATGCCGGGCCGCATCAATGTAGATCTGTCCTTTCCGCTCGAACATCCAGGCAACCGAGTTGGTGCTCCCGAAGCTGCCGCCAGCCCGCGAAAGCTTGTGGCGCACCTCGGCCACGGTGCGGGTGGGGTTGTCGGTGAGCGTGTGGATCAGCAACGCCACACCGCCTGGTCCGTAGCCCTCGTAGGTGATCTCCTGATAGTCCACTCCCTCGAGCTCGCCGGTGCCCTTCTTGACCGCCCGCTCGATGTTCTCCTTCGGCATCGAGTTGCTGCGGGCGGCGTCGATGGCGGTCCGGAGCCTGGGATTGCCGTCGGGATCACCTCCGCCGGCGCGCGCTGCGACCGTGATCTCGCGGATCAACTTCGTGAAGAGCGCCCCGCGCTTGGCGTCGGTCGCGGCCTTGTAGTGCTTGATCTGCTTCCATTTACTGTGGCCAGCCATGCGTTGTCCCTGACGCCCGTCACCGTGGGAAGCGCGACGCCAGACCGCCGCGCGCTGTTCGGGGCAATATAGCCGCTGGCCGAGTAGAGGCCAGCGAGGATGCGCTGACTTTCGTGTGCGGCGCCGCTATTGTCCACCCATGTCACCTCGAGCGGTGCCGCGCTACCGGCGCATCGGCGTCATTGCACTTCGCGAGTGGGAGGTGATGGTTCGCACGCGCACCTTCGTCGCCGTCTCGCTGATGGTTCCCGCGACCATGATCGGCATGGCGATGTTGCCGGCTTTCATTCTGCGGCGACAGGGACTGCAGGAGCCCGATCGGAACCTTCCCACGAGCCCGTTCATGATCGGGCTCCTGCTCGATATTTTTCTCTTCCTCGGTATCTCCTCGCAGTCGCAGTCGCTCCTCCGCAGCGTGCTCGAGGAGCGCGGTAACCGGATGCTCGAGATGCTCCTGTCGAGCATCCGTCCTCTCGAGCTGTTGCTCGGCAAGCTCATCGGGTACGCGATGATCGCGCTCACCCAGCTCGGCGTGTGGATTCTCGCCGCGCTCCTGTTGTCGAGCGCCATCGGGCTTCCCTTTGCCTTCCGATTCTTTCACGCGCTCGGCTGGCACGCTCTTCCTCTCTTCCTCGCTTGCTACGCCGTCGGCTATCTGCTCTACGGCAGTCTGTACGCCATCGTGGCCGCCGTGATCGGAGCCGAGCGCGAGGCCATCCTCTACCAGCAGCTGCTGGCGATCCTCCTGGTGCTACCGTTCGTCATGACGGTCGCGCTGGGCACCAATCCGCACGACCCGCTCGCGCTGCAGCTCACCTGGGTGCCGCTGATGACCCCCACGGTTGTCCTGCTGCGCTGGGCGTACCACGCGATCTCGACGGCTGAGATCATCGGCGCCCTCGGTCTGGCGGGGCTGGCTGCCGTCGGCGCGCTGCTCGTCGCCGCCCGTCTCTTTCAGGGCTCGACGCTGCTCGCGCTGCGCAAGACGTCATGGCGCGCGGCGTGGAACGCGCGACCCGTGCCCCCGCGAGCCATTCCGCCAGCGCGCTCGACGCGAGGTCCGCTGCCAGATCGGTGATGCGTCGGCGCTCGCGGCGGGGAACTTGCTACGCGAGACCAGGGACCCAGCCCGGAACGCATCACCCACGGAGACATCATGCGTTGGACACCGGAAGGCGATAACTCCGACGTCGAGGATCGACGCGGACAGACGGGCGGGAGGTTGGGTGGCTACGGTCCCCACCTCGGCATCGGCGGCACCGTGGTCGTGCTCCTGCTGAGCGTCGTCTTTCACCGCGACTTCTTCGCGCTCCTCGGTGGCGGCACGGAGCCCGGGCCGGCGCAGACGGTATCGGCTCCGGCGACCGAGTCGCCGGAGGAAGGCAAGCTGGTCCAGTTCGTCACCTTCGTCCTCAACGACGACCAGCGGAGCTGGGAACGGCTGCTCCCGGCGACCTACGGCGTGCCGTATCACCACGCCAAGCTGGTGCTCTTCCGGGACGCGACGCAGACGGCGTGCGGCGTCGGCCAGGAGGCGATGGGCCCGTTCTACTGTCCCACCGATGAGAAGCTCTACATCGACCTCGGTTTCTACGACGAGCTGCGACGGCGCTTCGGCGCGCCGGGTGAGTTCGCCGAGGCCTACGTGATCGCACACGAGCTGGGGCATCATGTGCAGAAGCTCCTCGGTATCGAGTCCCGTGTCCGGGAGGCGATGAGCGCAAACCGCGCCAACGCCAACGCCCTCTCGGTGCGGCTGGAGCTCCAGGCAGACTGCTTCGCCGGGGTGTGGGGTCACACCACCGAGCAGCGGAGCATCGTCGATCAGAACGACGTGAGGGAGGGATTGAACGCCGCTGCCGCGGTCGGCGATGACCGCCTGCAGCGCATGTCAAAGGGACGGGTGAGTCCGGACAACTTCACCCACGGAACGTCCGCTCAGCGCGTGGGGTGGTTCAAGCGCGGACTCGACAACGGAGACCCGAAAGCGTGCGACACCTTCAACGGGAACGGGATCCCGTGAGCGCGTAGCATCCGTCAGCGATCGGGCTCGACCATGTCCTCGAAGCGGAGCCACTGCTTGTAGAAATAGAGGTCGATGTAGCTCGTGGGCCCGTTTCGGTTCTTGAGGATCGCCAGCTCGGTCGCGCCCTGGGCGTCAGCCGAGGTCTCGTACAGCTCCTCGCGATAGAGCGCCAGCACCACATCGGCGTGCTGCTTCACGGCGCCCAGCGCGCCGAAGTCGTCGAGCGTCGGCCGGGCACCCCGACGCTCCGGACCGAGCCGCGGCAGATGGGCCGTGAGCAGTACCGCGACGCTGCTCTCCACCGCCGTGGACTTGAGCTGCCGGATCGCATCCGCCAGCTCTTCCTCCTGATCGCGCGATCCGGAAGCGAGCGCCTGCAGCGAATCCACCACCGCCAGCTCCACATCGAGAGCTGATTGCAGCATCCGCGCGGCGGCTCCTCCGCCCGCCGGAAGCGCCTCGATCACCGGAAGCTGCTGGCGGAGCCTGACCGCGGCGGCCCCGATGCCCGCGCGCCCCGGCTCGTCGAGCGATCCGTTCCGGATGTCGTCGATGCGCGCGCGGCCCTCCATCGCCAGCACTCGCTCGAGCACCCGCGACGGGGACATCTCGCTGGTGTAGAATGCGCTCGTCCGGCCGCCCTGGCGCGCCCGCAGCGCGATCGCGAGAGCGAGGGCGGACTTCCCCACGCCCACATCTCCGCCGAGCACCACCAGGTCGCCGCGACGGAACCCTCCTCCGAGCAGCTCGTCCAGGCTCGGAAAGCCGCTGGTCACGCTGTCCTGCGGCGGCGCGCCATCGGCCGTCGCATCCATGCGCTGCATCAGCTGAGAGAGCGGGGAGATGTCGGACGGTCGCATGCGCGCAAGATAGGATGACTCCGCGCGGCGGCAAGCGTCAGCCTTCCAGCCGCGCCGCCAGCTTCTCGAGCTCCACACGACTCGCGGCATCGAGCTGCCGGGCCGCCGCCACCGCCATGCCCATCACCGCGGGCGCGAGTCCCTGGACATTCGTGGCGCCGCTCAGCTCGGCAACCCGGACCACAGCCGTTCGAAGGGGTGCGGACAGGGCAAGTGAGGCGAGCCATCCGCGAGCGCGCTGCGCCCGATCGGCGCGCACGGAGGGCGTGAGTGGCGCCGGCGCGAGCGATCCGTTCGCCAACCGCGCAACCATGAGGCAGGCCAGAGCTGCTTCGCGCTCCGGCCCCATCGGCGCGGATCCGGCGCGGGCGGCGAGCGCCGGGAAGGGAAAGCGCTCGGCCTGAAGATCGGATGACGCGGCGCGGCGTGTCACACCTGCAATCTAGAGACGTCGAGACACGTTGCCAGCATCGCGCGGATCGCGCGCACCTTTCCCGCCCAAATTCCCCGGGCTAGCTTTCCGGCACATGGCGCTCCCACAGAAGGCGATCCTCTGGGTGGATGACGAGGCGGATCTGCTCGAGTCGCACCGCATTTTTCTGCGCGACAGGGGCTTCGAGGTCGATGCGGCGAGCAATGCCGATGACGCCGTCGAGATGATCCGGCGCCGCGCCTATGGAGTGGTTCTGCTCGATGAGCAGATGCCGGGGAAGCGAGGCCTGGAGGCGTACCGCGAGATTCGCGAGCTCGACGCCCACATCCCGATCGTGATGGTCACCAAGAGCGAAGATGACGCGACCCTGCGCGAAGCCATCGGCGCTGACGTTCGCGACTACCTCACCAAGCCGATCAATCCGCGACAGGTGCTCACCGTCGTGACCCGCATCCTCGAGGGGCCGCAGATCCGCCAGCAGGCGATCGCCCGCGCCTTCGTCGAGCGCTTCCGGGCGCTGGAGGACGAGCGCTCGCGCTCTCTCGGCTGGCGCGGATGGATCGAGCGCTACTCCGAGATGGTGGAGTGGGACATCGCGCTCGCCGAATCGGGAGAGCGGAGCCTTCACGAATCTCTGCGCGGCATGTACCCCGACCTGCGGCGCGAGTTTGCCGAATTCATGCAGTCGGCTTACCCCACCTGGCTCGCCGCGCTCGACGGCGACCGCCCGCCCCTCTCGATCGACATCGTGAGCGAGTTCTTCGTCCCGCTGCTGGAGCGGCAACGGGCGGCGGTGTTCGTCGTCATCGATTGCCTTCGGCTGGATCAGTGGCGGGTGCTCCTGCCGCTGCTCGCTCCCTTGTTCGAGGTCGAGACCACCCACTACTTCTCGATCCTCCCCACCGCCACTCCGTACTCACGCAACAGCCTGTTCGCCGGACTCTTTCCGGGCGAGATCGCCGCGCGCTTTCCCGATTGGTGGGGAGAGCGCGAGGACGAGACGCTCAATGCGCACGAGCGCGAGCTGTTCGACGCCAACCTGCGGCAGTTGCGAGGCCCGACGCCGGTGCGCTACGAGAAGATCTCGACCGCCTCCGACTCGGACGACCTGGAGCGGCGCATCTCCTCGTCCATCGGCGCGGAAGGCGCGAGCGCTTTCGTCTTCAACTTCGTCGACCTGCTGACGCACGGCCGGAGCGAGTCGATGATTCTCTACGAGGTGGCACGCGACGAGATAGCGCTCCGGCAGATCACCCGGCAGTGGTTCGAGCGATCGGCGCTCTTCGGGGTGCTGCGCGAAGCGCGCCGCCGCGGCCTGTCCGTGATCGTGACGTCCGATCACGGGTCCATCCATTGCAACACCCCCGCGACCGTTTTCGCCAAGCGCGACGCCACCGCGAATCTGCGCTACAAGTTCGGCGAGGATCTGCGGGCCGAGCGTCCAGAGCACGCTCTTCTTTTCCGCAACTTCGATGACCTGCGGCTGCCGCACCGGGGACCGTCGCGCAACACACTGCTCGCCACCGGTGACGCGTTCTTCGTCTATCCCACCAAGCTCCGGGAGTACCAGACGAGGTATCGCGGCTCCTTTCTGCATGGTGGTGTGACTCCGGAGGAGGTCATCCTTCCGGTCGCGCTCCTCACGCCGCGGCGTTGATGCGGCTCGCGCTGTACCGCCGGCTTCTGTCGTTCGTCCGCCCGCACCGATGGCGCATGGTGCTCGCCATCGCCAGCAGCCTCATCGCTGCCACGCTGGACGGCTATTCGTTCATCCTGCTCATCCCTTTCCTCAATCGCCTGTTCGACCAACCCTCCCTGCCGGCGCAGGGTGGATGGCTGTCACGGCTGCTCGCCTCGACGGTCGGGGCGTACCTGGATCCATCGAATCCGATGCGGTCGCTCCAGAACGTGATCCTGATGCTGTTCGGCACGGTACTGGTGAAGAACCTCTTCACCTGGATCGCCGGGACGTCGAGCGCGCAGCTGCAGGAGTACGTGACGCGGGACATGCGGGACGCCGTCTACCGTCACCTGCAGCGACTTCCCCTGGCGTACTTCACCCGCATGAAAGTCGGCCAGATCATCTCGCGCGTGCTGAGCGACACGGAGCAGACGAAGGCTCTCGTCACCGCCCTCATCACCCAGGCGCTGCAGCAGACCGCGACCGTGGTCGTGTACGTCATCGTTCTGTTCGGTATCTCCTGGAAGCTCACGCTCATTGCTCTCTGCGTCGCGCCGATGGTTACCCTCTCGCTCCAGCCGCTGCTGAAGCGCCTCCGGACAGGGTATCGCAATCTGCGCAACGAGTCCGGCGAGATGATGAGTGTGCTCCAGGAGTCGGTGAGCGGGATCCGGCTCGTCAAATCCTTCGGCGCGGAAGGCTACGAAGAAGGCCGTTTCATCGGAGCCAGCCACAAGTTCTCGAGTGGGCTGGTGCGGATGGCGCGCATCGCTCTCGTCTCGCAGCCGGTCTCGGAGACGCTCGGCACTCTCGTCACCGTCGTCATTCTCTGGGTGGGTGCACGCCAGGTGCTGCTCTATCACTCCCTGCAGGGGGCGGCCTTTCTCGTGTTCCTGTCGATGGTGCTGCGCCTGCTGATCCCGGTGAAGGGACTCTCCCAGATTCCGGCGACGGCGCAGAACGCCTTCGCCTCGGCCGAGAGGATCTTCGAGATCCTGCACGCCGAGACCGAGATCGAGAGGGATCGAGGCAGTCGGGAAGTGCATGCTTTCCAGAGGGCTGTCGTGTTCGAGAACGTCTCCTTCTCCTACGAGACGGAGCCGGTGCTCTCGGACATCAGCTTCACCGCCCAGAAGGGGGACGTCATCGCCCTCGTCGGGTCGAGCGGGGCGGGGAAGAGCACGCTGGTGGATCTCATCCCGAGGTTCTACGAGCCCACCGCCGGGCGCATCCGGCTCGATGGGGTCGACATCCGCGAGATCAGGCTCGGCTCGCTCCGGTCGCTCATCGGCATCGTGAGCCAGGAGACCGTGATCTTCAACGACAGCGTGCGCAACAACATCGCGTATGGTTCGCGCCGGAGCTACGGACAGGATGAGATCGAGGCGGCGGCCCGTGCCGCCAATGCACACGGCTTCATCACCGAGCTCCCCCAGGGCTACGACACGGCACTGGGCGAGCGCGGGGCCAGACTGTCGGGAGGACAGCGCCAGCGCATCGCCATCGCGCGAGCGCTCCTGGTCGACCCGCCCATCCTCATCCTCGATGAGGCAACCTCGGCGCTGGATACCGAATCGGAGCGGCTCGTCCAGGAAGCTGTCGATCGCCTGCTCGAGGGCCGGACGGTGGTCGTGATCGCGCACCGGCTCTCCACCGTGATGCACGCCAGCGAGATCCTGGTGCTCGAGCGCGGGCGCATCATCGAGCGCGGCACGCACTCCAGGCTGCTGGCGCAGCGGGGAGCCTACCATCGCCTCTACTCCCTGCAGTTTAGAGATGAGGAAGACCCGGTCCCGGTCTGACCCGTGCGGATCCTCTTTTACAGCGGGGTGGTGGGGTGGAGCGGATCCGTGCGCGTGCTCGCGGCCGCGGCGCAGGGGCTCGCTGCTCGCGGTCACGAAGTCACCTTCGCCTGCGTCGGCGGGAGTGACGTCGAGCGCCGACTCGGAGCGGAAGGCTATGAGCTGCTCCCGATCGCCGGGGAGAGCGGGGTGATCGTACCGGCATGGCGCCTTCGCCGCGCACTTCGCGACCGGTTCATCGAAGTGGTGTTCGTGGATGAAGCGCGCGAGCAGCGCATCACCGCGCTGGCGGCGAACCGGGCCGGTCGCGCCGCGGTCGTGCGTCGAGTGCCGGGCGAGAGCGCGCTCCTGCTCGGGCGGATCGACCGATTCGCCATGCGTCTCACCCGAACGCTGTTCCTCGTGCCCGGAGAGGAGCGCCGTGCGCTTCCTCCCGCGGCGCGCTCGACGTCAGCGGCCGCGCCGCTCGGAGTGGACATCGACTCCTACGACGGTGTACGACCGGCGCCGCGCGCTGCGGTCGCCGATGCGGCAGCGGAGAGGGTGATCGCGTGCGTCTATCATCCACGCGGGCGTGCACGGATCGCGACCGCGCTCCGGGTGACGGCGCTCCTCGCCGCCCGTCATCCCGAGCTGAGGCTGGTGGTCCTCGGTCCGGGCTCCGGCGATCCCGAGTTGCGGATGCATGCGGCAGCACTCCGGATCGCGCGCATCGTGAGCTTTCTGGGAGAGCGGGACGACCACCTCGCCGTGCTGCGCTCGGCCGATCTGGGATGGATCGCGGCCGAGAGCGACGACGCCGCCTACGCCATGCTGGATCTCTCCGCGCTCCGCGTGCCCGTTCTGGCCGAGCGCACCGAGACGGGCCAGCGCTACATCGCCGACGGGATCACCGGTCTGCTGTTCGCGCCCGGCGACGCGACCGGCACGGCCGCCGCCATCGCGCGGTTGCTCGCGGGCGCGGAGGAGCGTGCGGCGATGGGCAACGCCGCACGCGCTCGGGTGGCACGTGAGTTCGGCCTGCAACCGATGATCGACGGCTTCGAGCAGGCAGCCATAGCGGCCGCGGACCGCACCCGCTGGTGAGGGAGCCCACCATCGCCGATCGCGCAGAATATCTGGCGCTCCGCGGCGTCGTCGGTGCCCTCGGATGGCTTCCGGGCCACGTCGCCGACGGACTCGGCTCCCGAATCGGAGCGCTCGGCTACCGTCCGCTGGCCGTTCGCCGCCTCGTCGTCGAGCGCCAGATCGCCGCCGCCTTTCCCGGGCTCGACAGCCGCGAGGTGCAGCGCATTGCGCGCGACGCATACGCGCATCTGGGGCGGGTGACGATCGAGACGGCGCTGCTGCACCGACGCGGGCTACACGGCGTCCTGGACATGGTCGAGCAGGTGGACGGGTGGGCGGTGATCGAAGCGGCGCTCGCTCTCGGCCGAGGCGTCATCCTGGTGACCGGTCACTTCGGCAACTGGGAGTTGGCGGCGGCCTATGTGGCGGCGCGCGGTGTGGCGATCGATGTGGTGGTCCGCGGCATGAACAACCCTCTGTTCGATGGCTATCTCACCCGGACACGCTCCCGCCTCGGAATGGCTGTGGTGCACGATCAGGTGGCCGTTCGCCACACCATGCGGTCCCTCCGCGCGAACCGGGCCGTCGGCTTCGTGATCGACCAGGGAGTGCTTCATCTCGCCTCCACCTACGTTCCCTTCTTCGGCCGGCCCGCCAAGACGCCGCGGGGTCCGGCCGTTTTCGCGATGCGGTGGGGAGTGCCGGTCGTGTTCGGGGTCGCGCGCCGAGAGCCAGGCGGCCGCTACCGCATCGCCATCGAAGCGATACCAGCGCCCGAGTGGAGCGACCGCGAGCGAGCGGTGGAGGAGCTGGTCCGCGGCTACACCGGCGCGCTCGAGCGATGGGTGCGGCGCTCACCGGAGCAATACTTCTGGCATCACCGGCGCTGGAAGTGGCAGCCCGCCGAGACGCCGCCGGAGCAGCGGGATCCGTCGGCGTGACGGGCGCTCCGGGAGACGCCGGAGGGTCGTCCCGCCATCGCCAAGCGCCTCGTCGTGGTCGTAGCTTGTCGCGATGATCGCGATCATCTGGGCCCGCCTGAGCCGGGACCGGCGATGCCGCGTCGGCCTGGGCATCGTGACGCTCCTGGTGCTCGCGGCCGCGCTCGCGCCGCTGGTCGCGCGCGAGGACCCGAACCACATCGCACTCATCTCCCAACTCCAGCGTCCGTCCGGCGCGCACTGGATGGGGACGGACTTTCAGGGGCGCGACGTGTGGGCCCGGCTCGTGTATGGCGCCAGAGTGTCGCTCGCGGTGGGCCTCGTCTCCCAGAGCATCGCGATCGCGATAGGAGTCAGCGTCGGACTCGTCGCGGGATATTACGGGCGCTGGGTGGACGAGATCGTCATGCGACTGGCGGACATCACGCTGGCCTTTCCGACCCTGCTTCTCCTGATCGCGATGGCCGCGGCGATCAAGCCATCGCTGGTGATGATCTTCATCACGATCGGGGTGGTGGGGTGGGCGGGGATGGCGCGGCTCGTCCGGGGCCAGGTTCTGGTGACGCGCCAGCTCGAGTTCGTCCAGGCGGCGCGGGCGCTGGGAGCGCGCGACCGGCGTATCCTTGCTCGCCACCTCCTGCCCAACGTCATTGCGCCGGTCGTGATCGCGGCGACGCTCGGCATGGCAGGGGCGATCATGGCCGAGGCCGCACTCTCTTTCCTGGGGCTCGGCGTGCAGCCTCCAACGGCTAGCTGGGGGTCGATGATCGCCGATGGTCGCGACCTCGCCCAGCTTCGCTCGGCTCCCTGGACGTCCGTCTTCCCGGGCATCGCGATCGGCGCGGCGGTGCTCGGCTTCAACCTGCTCGGCGACGCGTTGCGAGATGCTCTCGATCCCCGCTATCTGGTGCCCGAAACCGGGCGGCAGCTATCGGCCCGCGAGGTCGCGCCGGCGTGACCTACGACGTACAGGCCCTCCGTGAGCGCGAGTTTGCCTGGGCATCGCGCGGCGAGTGCATCTATCTCAACAACGCTTCCACCGGCCCTCTCCCACGCCGCACGTTGGAGGCGATCGGGGAATTCAACAGGAAGCGCAGTCGCCCGTGGGAGGTCAGTGACGAGGATCAGTTCGGCGTGCTGCGCCGCGGTCGCGAGCTGGTGGCGCGACTCATCGGCTCGTCGCCGGCCGACGTCGCGCTCATGGTCAACACGACATACGGCATCAACATCGCCGCGCGATGCCTCCCGCTCCGCTCCGGAGACGTGGTGGTCGCGCACGATCGGGAATTCCCCGCGAACGTGTATCCGTGGGCGGCACTCGAACGGATGGGCGTCGGCTTCGTCCGCGTTCCGACCGTCGACGGGATGCCGGACGACGCTGCCCTCGAGCGCGCCATGGATGGGCGCGGGGTCCGAGCGGTGACAACGTCATGGGTTCAGTTTTCGACTGGCCATCGCGCCGATCTCGAGCGAATCGGGCGGCTGTGCCGGGAGCGGGGCCTCTTCTTCGTGGTCGATGCCATCCAGGGTCTCGGCGCTGCACCGCTCGATGTGCGGCAATGCGGGGTGGACGTTCTGGCGTGCGGAGGACAGAAGTGGCTCCTCTCGCCCTGGGGCTCCGGCTTCGTCTACGTGAAGCCCGAGCTCGTGCAGTCCCTCGAGCCGAGTGTGGTGGGATGGATGGCCACCCGTGGGACCGATGACTTCACCCGGCTCGTCGACTACGACTTCGCCTGGCACGACGATGCCCGCCGCTTCGAGGTGATCACTCTTCCGTATCAGGATTTCGCCGGCTTCAACGAGAGTGTCGCGCTGCTCCACGAGCTGGGCCCGGAGGCGATCGCGGCCCACATCGAGGGGATCGTCGACCAGGCTGTCGCCTGGACACTCGAGCGCAGTGATCTCAGGCTCGTGACGCCAGCCGATCGCCGGCGCCGCGCCGGCATCATCTCGATCGCGCCGCGCGACCCGCCCGCGGCCTCGGAGCGGCTGACACGGTCCGGCATCGCGCATTCCCTGCGAGAGGGGGCTGTCCGTCTCTCACCGCACTGCTACAACACGCCCGAGGAGATGATGCGTGCTCTCGGGATCCTGGCCGGCGACGGCAGCTGATATCCCGACCGGGTCGATGCGCTACACCACTCTCACCAACCCGTAGTCCCTCGCCCCCTTTCGAAGCAGCAGATGACCGCCCGGGAGCAAACCGTCCGGCGCGAGCTGTCGCTCGTCGGCCGCGAGCTTGCGTCCGTTGACACTCAGGCCACCCTGCTCGAGAAGTCGCCGCGCCGCGCCCCTGCTCGTCGCCAGCCCCACGACGGTGAACAGCTCGAGGACATCGAGCTCGCTCCCGTCCGTGCCGGGCCGCGCCACGGTCGCGAATGGCACCTCGAGCGCCAGCGCGTCCAGCGCTGAGGACGACAGCGCGGTCACGTCCGCCTTGCCGAAGAGCAAGGCCGACAGCTCGGCGGCGACCGATGCTGCCGCCGCCCCGTGAACACGGGTCGTCACTTCCGCCGCGAGCGCCTGCTGGGGGAGACGCTGCTCGGGATGGGCCTCGAGGTCGCGCTCGAGCGCACCGATCTGTTCCCGAGGCATGAGCGTGAAGAAGCGCAGCCACCGCGGAATGTCCCGGTCGTCCGCATTCACCCAGAACTGATAGAAGCGATAGGGCGAGGTGCGTTCGGCATCGAGCCAGACGCTGCCGGCTTCCGTCTTTCCGAATTTCGTCCCGCCCGCTGTGGTGACAAGCGGCACCGTGAAGCCGTGCGCCTCGAGTGAGGCCACCCGCCGGATGAGGTCGATGCCGGCGGTGATGTTCCCCCACTGATCGCTGCCACCGATCTGAAGGGAGACGTCGTCGCGCCGGCGCAGCTCCAGAAAATCGTACGCCTGCAGCAGCATGTACGAGAACTCGGTGAAGGAGATGCCGCCTTCGAGGCGTGATCTCACCGACTCCTTGGCGAGCATGACGTTCACGCTGAAGTGCTTGCCGACATCGCGCAGGAACTCGATCGCCGCAAGCGGCCGGAGCCAGTCCGCGTTGTTGCGCGTGATCGCGGCGCGCGGTCCGTCGAACGAGATGAATCGCTCGAGCTGCGCGCGGATGGCGCGGCTGTTCGCCTCGACCACCTCGACGCTGTTGAGCTGGCGCTCAGCGGTCTTTCCACTCGGATCGCCGATCATGCCCGTCCCGCCGCCCACCACGATCACCGGGCGGTGTCCACCGCGCTGCAGATGCACCAACGCCATCACCGGGATGAGGTTGCCGACGTGCAGGCTGGGCGCCGTGGGGTCGAAGCCGCAGTAGGCGGAGCGCGAGTCCCCGTCCAGCCACTCCGCGATGCCTTCGGTGTACTGATGGAGCAGGCCGCGCCACGCCAGCTCGGCGAGTGGCGCGGGGAAGCTGTTGGCGGACATCGGGGAAACATAGGGATTGCCCGGAAGGGGGAGTAGACCCGCCGCGTTGCTCGCGCGCTCTCTGGCGCGTTACCTTGAACGACCTTCCGCGCGCGCCGCGCGCGCCACAGGAGCTCCGTTGTCCCACTCGTCCCATCCCGAGCGCCGCTCCCGTACCGCCGTCCATGGCTGATCATCCCTTCTCCCGGCGCTTCTGGCGCAAGCGTCCCCGCTTCACCCGGGCCGTCGTCCTGACGACCTTCTTCGTTGTCGCGTTCGTCGGCGGACTCGCGTACTCGGCGTGGGTGTTGGCCTGTCGCGGAGGGGCGTGCCCGTCGATCAACGTCCTCGACGACTTCACCCCCCATCAGACCTCCAAGCTGCTGGCCTCCGACGGGAGGTTCATTGCCGAGATCGGGCTCGAGCGCCGCACGCTGATCAAGCTCGGCGACATCCCGAAAGTGGTGAAGGACGCTTTCGTCATCACCGAGGACAAGCGCTTCCGGGAGCACTCGGGCATCGACTTCGTGCGGGTCTTCGGCGCCGCCTTGCGTGACCTGCGCACCGGAGGCTGGGGACAGGGGTTCTCGACAATCACGATGCAGCTGGCGCGAAACATCTTCAGCGACCGGCTCACGCGCGAGAAAACCATGACGCGCAAGCTGAAGGAAGCGAAGGTCGCGCGCGACATCGAATCCAAGTACTCGAAGGACAAGATCCTCGAGCTCTATCTCAACCAGATCTATCTCGGGAACGGAGCGTACGGCGTCGAGACAGCGGCCCAGCGCTACTTCGGCAAGTCGGTGCGCGACCTGAACCTCGCCGAGGCCGCTACGCTGGCGGCGTTGCCAAAGGGCCCTGAGCGCTACAACCCGCGCCGTTTTCCCGATCGCGCTATCCAACGCCGCAACACGATCATCCAGTTGATGCGGCATGTCGGGGCGGTGAGCGACGCCGATGGGCGCCTCGCTCAGGCGTACCCCCTCACACTCGGCCGGAAGGAGGAGTCTGGAGAGCTCGCTCCCTATTTCACCGAATGGATCCGGCAGCAGCTCGATCAGCAGTTTGGCCCCGCGCTGTACCGTGACGGGCTCAAGGTGTACACGACGCTGGACTTCGACATGCAGTCGGCGGCCGAGCGCGCGCTCGAGAAGCAGCTTCGCGCGATCGAGGCGGGGAAGTACGGCGCGTGGAGGCACTCGACATACGAGCAGTATTCCGCCAAGTCCGTGGGCGCCGAGGCGGCCGGACCCAACTCGCCGTATCTGCAGGGTGCGTTCATCGCGCTCGATCCGCGCAACGGTGCCGTTCGGGCGCTCGTGGGCGGCCGCGACTTCGAGGATTCGAAGTTCAATCGCGCCACCCAGGCGCTGCGGCAGCCCGGCTCGACCTTCAAGCCGATCGTCTACGCCACCGCCATCCACAACGGCCGCCCGCCATCGTACATCCTTGATGACTCTCCGCTCACGCTCCCCCAGTCCGGCGGAAGCGAATGGACGCCGCAGAACTACGATCTGAAGTTCGAGGGACCGATGCCGCTGCGTCGCGCGCTCTACGAGTCGCGCAATCTCGCGACCATCCGGCTCGGCATGGAGCTCGGAGAGCAGAATGTCATCGACATGGCTCGCCGCTTCGGCCTCACCACGCCCATTCCTCCGTTTCCGTCGATCAACATCGGTGCGGCAGACGTCTATCCGCTCGAGATGGTCTCCGCCTTCACGGTGTTCTCCGGGCTCGGAGTGAGATCGCAGCCCTTCGCCATCCTCCGGGTGGAGAATGCGAAGGGAGACGTGCTCTGGGAGCCGACGCCGGCCCGCAGCGAGGTGCTGTCGCGGGATGAGGCGTGGCTGATGGTGGACATGATGAAGGATGTCCTGCGTCGTGGCACCGCGGCGTCCGTCTATGGCTCGGGATTCCACATCCCGGCCGGGGGCAAGACCGGAACGACCAACGATGGCACCGACGTCTGGTTCATCGGCTACACCACGGATCTCGTGGCCGGTGTCTGGATGGGATTCGATCGCCCGCAGCAGATTCAGCGCGGCGCGCAGGGTGGCCGGCTCGCGGCGCCCGCCTGGTTGTCCTTCATGAACGAGGTGTACGCTCGGCGACCCTCTCCTCCTGACTGGCCGCGCTCCGAGAACATCACAAGTCGCGAGGTGGACAAGACCAACGGCCTGCTCAAGAATCCTTTCTGCCCGGGCGATCTCGTCGTGACCGAGTATTACATCTCCGGCACCGAGCCCACACGCGAGTGCGACGTGCACACGCCCTTCAATACCACTCCCGACAGCACGCTCGCGGTGCCCAAGCCGCCCGATGCGCGGCCACTGCCTCCCCCCCCCGGCGTTGTCCCACCCTTGCCGCCCGGAGCACGACCGCGGCGCGACAGCGCGCACACAATCACCAACCCGTTCAAGATCCCGCCGCGATGAGCTGGCAGCCCATCGACTGTCACGCCCACACGAGGATGTCCGACGGCGCGCTCACGCCCGAGGAGCTCGTGACCGCCGTGAGAGAGAGAGGCGTGCGGCCGAGCATTGCCGATCATTGCTCCACCGATGTCCGGTACGCCGTCTCGACGCTCGACGGGATCCGCGAGTACCTGGACGAGCTCGATCGGCATGACGTGGCGCGCGGGGGCGAATTCTGTTGGCACGACTCGCTCTGGCGCGAGCTTCCCGACGACCTCACCGCGCGCTTCACCCACCGTGTCGGATCGCTGCACGCCCTCTATCCGCCGGGCGAGAGCCGGTACATCCACATGTTCGGGAAGGCGCTGCCCAACGGACTCGCGCCCGACCAATACATGGAGCTGCACGTGGCCAGCCTGGAGCAGCTCTGTGGGGAGATGCCGGTTGACATCCTCGCGCATCCGACGCTGCTCCCACTCGCGCTGCGATCACTGCCGGCGGAGGATCTCTGGTCCGAGGAGCACGAGGAGCGACTCGCGACCGCCCTCGCGAGATCGGGGATCGCGTTCGAGCTGTCCGCGCGCTATCGAGCCCACGAGCGCATCGTTCGGACGATGATCGCGTACGACGTCCGTCTCTCTCTGGGCTCGGATGGACACACGCGGGAGCAGGTCGGAGACCTCTCCGTTCCGCTGGATCTCGCCCGCCGGCTGGGAGCCCGCGATCAGGACCTGTACGATCCTTTCGTGCACGGAGCTCGCACGAGCGGAACGAAGGTCGGCGGCGTCACGGTCTGAGCTCTGGCTCGGTGCGGTTTCTGATCCGCTACCACGCTCGCTGGGTGCTGCCGGTCTCTGGCCCCCCCATCCACGATGGGACGGTGGCCGTGGACGGCGGTCTCGTCGCGTGGGTCGGGCCGCGCGGCGAGGCTCCGCCCGGCGAAGATCGCGATCTGGGTGACGCCGCACTGATGCCGGGGCTGGTGAACGCCCACACTCACCTCGAGCTGACTGTCTTCCGCGGTGTGCTCGAAGGCCTGGAGTTTCGCGACTGGATCCAAACTCTCCAGCGCGCCAAGTCCGAGGTGATGTCGCGCGATTTCTTTCTCGACTCGGCCCGCCTCGGTCTGATCGAAGGATTGCGCGCCGGCGTCACCACGTTCGCCGACACGTGTGACTCGGGTGTGTCACTCCAGGCGATGCGCGAGCTCGGCGCGCGAGGGGTCATGTACCAGGAGCTGTTCGGACCGGATCCGGCGCGCGCCGATGACAGTATCGCCGAGCTTCGGGGAAAGCTGGAGCGCCACCGCTCCATCGAAGGGCCCCTCCAACGGGTGGGAGTCTCACCGCACGCCCCGTACACCGTATCCGATCGGCTCTTTCGCTCGGTGGCCGAGCTGGCGCGCGCCGAGGGCCTGCCGGTCGCCATCCATATCGCGGAGAGCGACGCCGAGAGTCAGCTCATCAACGGCGGATCCGGCCCGTTCGCCGACGCGCTCCGGCAACGCCGCATCGAGGTCATCCCCCGAGCTCGCTCGCCGGTGGCGCTGCTCGGTCAGCTCGGGCTGTTGGAGACACGGCCGCTGCTCATCCACTGTGTCCGAGCCGGCGCCGAGGACCTCGCCGCCATCGCCTCGTCCCGGTCGAGCATCGCGCACTGCCCGGCCTCGAATGCGCGCCTGGCGCACGGCATCGCTCCCCTCGTCGAGATGCTCGACGCCGGGATCGCCGTCGGATTGGGATCTGACTCCATGGCGAGCAACAATCGGATGGACATGCTGGCCGAGGCGCGGCTGGCATCACTTTTTCAGTGCGCACGCACCGGCCGCGCGGATGCGCTCTCAGCGGCACGTGCCCTGGAGCTGGCGACGCTGGGCGGTGCAAGTGCACTCGGGATGGACACGCGAATCGGATCGCTCGAGCCCGGCAAGGAGGCGGATCTAGCGGCGTTCTCCCTCGAGTCGCTGTCGGGGACTGACGCGGCCGATCCGCACGCGGCGCTGGTGCTCGCGCTCGCCGGCCAGCCCGCGCTCATGACGATGGTCGCTGGCAGGGAAGTGGTTCGCGACGGGAGAGAGCTCCCCTCAGCGGATGTCGAGCTGCCGGTGCGGGTGCGGGCTCTGGCGCTCTCGCTCGCTTCGTGGCGCGAGCGTCAGGGGATGAGCAGCGGAAAGTCCGGAACGAAGAACGGGCTGTGAAGTATCGTGCGCAGCTTCGGGGAATCGCTACGCGCCAGGAAGAGTCCCTGGACCCCGTTCGTCCGCATGCTGAAAACCACGGCGTCGCCTGTCTGGTCAAAGGAGTACAGCCCCAGGATCCCGATGGGCAGCGAGTCGGGGATGGCGACGGTGTACAGTTGCTGCGCCTGACGGGTTGGAGTTCGCGGGTCCACTGACATCACGATCACGGAATCGAGCAGGAGCGTCTGCGTGATGCGCCGCCCGAGAAAGCGGATGCCGTTGGCGCGTGTCCACCGCGGCCAGCCATTCAGCACCTGAACGAACGTCGTCACGGGTACGGGGACCGGGTACACCTGGACCCGCTTGGTGCGGACCTCGTAGATGAACAGCTGAACCGTGATCGGATTGGGGAGCAGGAACGCCACCGAGTCACCGCTGGGAGAGAACACGGGTGCGTTGCCGGCGATCTGGATCGCAGCCGGGGAAGCCCGATCGAGGGACATGTCGCTCGAATCGCGCAGTCCCGTGAGCAGGTGCACGGTCTTGAGGTAGATGTGCCCGTCGGCTCCCGAGCGCACGTACACCAGGCTCGCGCCGTCCGGCGAGATGGCTCCGACCGAGCGCAGGAACTCGCCCGGCACGCCCAGGGAGTCCAACGTCCCCTGCAGATGAAAGAGCTGCAGGTTCCCGTATGCGCTCTGCCCGGGCCCGGAACGCACGATCGGGAAGAGGGCGAAGGCGCGATTCGTGGCGGCGAATGGGATCGCCTCGCCGAGCGCAGTGGCCACCGGCTGGCTGCCGCTCCGCACCGTGTACAGCTGTTGTCCGCTGGCGAACACCACATCGACGTCCGCTTCCGCACGCGACCCGGTGTTGTCGGAACAGGCTGTGAGGGCCGCTGCGACAGCCGCCAGAAGTAGTCGACGAACCGACATGGGGTACCTCGTGAACGCCTCCCTCGCCCGGTGTGGGGAAAGGGGACCCGCTCGGTTATATGCTCGGGGGCGATCTGCGGCTAGACGGTAGTGGGGACCCAGTACTCGTTAGCGGCCCGAGCAAGGCAGTGCGCTGTATGGTTACAGTTCAAGTGCCGCACAGTGCACGAGGCCGTGGTTTTTGCCGGCACTCCTGCCCTCGCGTGAGCGCCACTACGCTCGCTCAACAACCAAAAAAATATGGAGTCTAAATGGCCGCTGATACTTCATTTCGTGTCACGCCTCGAGTGAACCTTCTTATGCCGACGCCGCTGTCAATCGCTATGGTTCTCTTTAACATTAGCCTAGTCGGTTGTAGCGATTGGAACCGCAGCCCAACAGCGACCAGACGGACCATCCTAACTAGCCCCTGTGATCCCGTTGGGCCGCAAATGGCAGTCGGACCTCAGCCAGACATGATGTGCCCGCCCTGGGCGGATCCCGATTCTGTGCGTTCTCCAAATTCTGACACCCAATTTCTCTAAATTCTGTCACCCCTGAGGGCCTCCCTGTTTTGTTGATGCTTCCGCGGTGGGATGTGAGATCCCGATCACCGGAGGCCCGAGGAGGATGCTCAGGATGCTTGATCGACATGCGGTCCAGGAGTTGGTGCGTGCTGAGGTAACGGCACGCGAGATTGCGACGCACGTGGGGGTGTCCGTCCGGACGGTCCGGCGGGTGGTGCGTGAAGGGGTCGTGGAGACCGGGGACGATGCGGTGGCGCGGCGGGCGCGCCAGGTGGGCCGCCCGCGAGTGACGGAGGCCGTGCGC
>JBBSGP010000014.1:0-74967 GCA_038253885.1 Gemmatimonadales bacterium
GCCTCCTCGACGGCCGCCGACAGCATGTGCTTGCCGAGCCCCTTACCCATGTACTCGGGGAGCAGGCCGAAATAGACGACCTCGGTCGAGCGATCGCGATGTTGCTGGAGCTCGAACCAGCCGGCCGGAGTGCCCTGGCGGTACATCACCCACACCGCGATGTCTTGACGGACGACGTGCACCTTTATCTGATCGTCGCTCCACGAGAGGCGATCCCGCCAATGATAATTCTTCCCCACCTCGCGATAGAGGAAGCGATAGAACGAGGGCGGGCAGTTGACGAGCCGCTCGAAGCGGCAGCGCACATCGGCGAGGTTCGAGGGGCGAAGCTCGGCGAAGCTCCGCATCTCGAGGTACGTGCGCGTGACCACTCTGGTCTGCACGGAACGCGGGCGCAACTCCTCGTCAGGCACTCTCGAGGGAGTCGGTGCCCGCTCGGCGCCGCGCTTCGGCGAGCGGAGAAATTCGTTCCAACTCATTGGGCAGCGGTACTATAGCACTTTCGGGCGAAAATACAACCAGCCCGGTTCAGCCCGGCCGACGGATGGACCGAGGAGTATAATCTGGCTCGACCCGCCCACGTCCCGGGGTGCCTGTTTTCACCTTGATTAGATTCATAACCCATTATGTAGCAGTGCGTTTAACTGCAGCATCTCCGCGACATTGACATATAGACCGATCGGTCCTAATATGGGAATCATGAGCGATCGCCGGAAGCAGATCATCGAAGCCGCGACGGTGCTGGTCGGTCGCCAGGGTTATCAGAATACGTCGATCGACGAGGTGATCCGCGAAGCGAAGCTCTGCGGAAAGGGTCATTTCTATCACTACTTCAAGTCCAAGGAAGAGCTCGGCTTCGCCGTGCTCGCGCGACAGTTCGAGCGCTTCACGGAGCGCGGCCTCGCCATCCTGAGTGATCCGATGGTCGAGCCGCTGGAGCGACTGACGCACTTCATTGATGCGGTGGTGAAGAGCCACGCCGAGCGCGGATGCGCGGAAGGCTGTCCGTTCGGCAATCTGGCCGCGGAGATGGCCGATGAGCACGAAGGCTTTCGAAAACGGATCGAGGCAGTGTTCGAGCGATGGTCGGCGCAGATTCAGGCGCTCCTCCGGGAAGCGCGGCCGCAGCTCGAGGATGGTGTGGACGTTGCGCGGCTCGCGCGCTTCATCATCGCGACGCTCGAAGGCGCCCTGATGATGTCCCGAGTGACGCGCGAGATCAGCGTGATGGAAGGGATCGCGGAGGACCTGAAGAGATTCGTAGCCACGCACATGCGCGACCGAGCACTGGTGTCTAGGTCGAGCTAGGGCTTTGTGGGAGGGTCGCTGGCCGCAACGTGCGGTGCGAGCGACAGGGAGAGGATCATGGAAACTGCAGGAGCGGTGACGGCAGAGAGAGAGTCAGGACTCATCGGTGCCGGCGCCATGGCG
Organism: Gemmatimonadales bacterium; assembly: GCA_038253885.1. Lineage (GTDB taxonomy): Bacteria > Gemmatimonadota > Gemmatimonadetes > Gemmatimonadales > Gemmatimonadaceae > JALZAQ01. The sequence continues at coordinate 1,432 of JBBSGP010000014.1, forward strand.
TTGGCCGATGATGCGGCAGCGCGCGACCGGGCGTCGCGGCGCAGACAGTTCGACACCGAGGCGCTCGTTCATCTCGATGCCCTCTACAGCTTCGCTCTGAAGCTCGCGCGCTCGCGCGACGATGCCGAGGATCTGGTCTCGGAAACGATGCTCCGCGCCTTCGAGCGGTGGGAGCAGTACCGGCTCGGAACGAACGTGCGCGCGTGGCTCTTCACGATCCTCTATCATTCGTTCGTGAGCCGGAAGCGACGCATCGACGCTCGCGAGGTGATGCTCCCCGAGGACGCCGAAGGCTGGTCCGCCTTCGAGGTTGTCGGAGAGGCCGACCCGGAGGGACGATTCTACGATTCGTTCCTGGACGAGGAGATCACGCGGGCGATCGACGCGCTGCCGGAGGATTACCGGATGACGCTCATCCTGAGCGACATCCAGGGACTGCGCTACGCCGAGATCGCCGAGATTCTCTCCGTGCCGGAGGGCACTGTGAAATCCCGTCTCTTCCGAGGCCGCCGCATCCTGCAGAAGAAGCTCGCCGGGTATGCCACGGAGATGGGGTACATCCGCAAGAAGGTCGCGGCCTAAGCAGCTACACCCGAGCCACCGCTTCTCCCACGCGCTCCTGCAGTTTCGCCCGGTGCCGCGCCGCCTTGGCGCGGTTGCCGCAGGCCGCCATGTCGCACCAGCGGCGCCGGCCGTTCTTGGTTCCATCGTAGAAGACGCGCAGACAGCGGAGGTCGCCGCAGCGCCGGACGCGTCCCAGCTCGCCCAGGACCAGCGCATCGGCGGCCGACTCGACGACCGGGATCATGAGTCCGGCGAACGCATCGCCCACGGGCACGAAGGTGCGGACGAAGCCTCCATCGGGGCGCACTTCGAGACGCCGGGTGCCGGCGCTCCGGCCCAGCACGCGGTTGATCTCACCGACGGCGTGCAGACGAACATCGCTCACCAGCGCACCGCGCTCGGCGAGCGCCCGAAGAGCGGCGCGGATGCGGCGCGCGTCGGCCAGTGCCGCCGTCGCGCCGGCTGGCTGCTGCTCCGCCCGCCGGCGGATGCCTCCCGCTCTCTCGCCGTCGAGGACGCCGGTGGTCTGGAGCCACTGAACCAGCGCGTCGAAATCGCGAAACGCGTCCACGCGTGCGCCACGGCGGATGTCGTCGGTGTTGACGAAATCCAGCCACAGCCGCTCCCCGATGAAGACGAAGAGGTGCGCCGGCTGCGCGATGCGTGGGGAGTCGAACATGTACGCTGGCTTGCGTGTGGGGAGACAAGAATATCCCGGCCCGAAAAGAGCGGCAAGGCATTGACATTGTCTTGCGTCTCGCGCTGACGAGGCACGATCCGTGCGACGAGATGGGGACGATCTCAGCTCGATGCGACCACCGTCGACAAGTTGTCGGGCGGTGGAGAGAAGTCGGGCTCGGGCCGCACGAAGAGTGGCTCGAGCAAGCGAAGCGCCTCCTCGAAGAAGGGGGGCGGACCCGGAAGTCGGGGAAGTAAGAGAAGCGCAAGCGAAGCAGGAGCGGGGGGGACGCGAGAGCGTTCCCCCCGTAAGTTTGGGGGATGCCCTCCCTTCGCCCGCTTCTTCCGCTGGCCTCGGTTCGTCGGATCGCCGTCGGCTCGACCAATCCGGTGAAGATCGCTGCCGCGCGCGCGGTGCTCGCGCCGCTCGCTCCCCTCGCCTCATTCGATCCGATCGCGGTGTCGTCCACCGTTCCGGATCAGCCGTGGGGCGATGACGAAACGATCCGCGGAGCGCGCTCGCGCGCCGTCGCCGCGCGTGAGCAGCTCGACGCCGATCTCGGACTCGGAATCGAGGGCGGCGTGGTGGAGCAGGACCGCATGCTGCGCACCTGTGCATGGGCGGTCGTCGTGGATGCCTCGGGCCGAACCGGGATCGGAGGCTCGCTGGCCATGCCGCTTCCGCCCCGCGTGGCCGACGCCGTGCGCGCGGGAGCCGAGCTCGGTCACGCCATGGATCGGCTCACCGGCCAGCAGGACACGAAGCTCGGCGCCGGAGCGGTCGGCATCCTCACGCGCGGTCTCATCGACCGGCAGCGGGCGTATGAGGTCATCCTCACCTACGCCCTGGCGCCCTTCCTCGCTGTCGAGTTGTGGGAATAGGTTGCACAATGGCCAAGAAGCCGTTCGTCATCACCGAGTACGTCCGCTGGGGCGACATCGACCTGGCGGGGATCATCTGCTACGGCGCCTATATCCGCTTCTACGAGCTCGCCGAGACCGAGGTCTTTCGCGCCGCCGGATTGCCCTTCCGCGAGATGTTCGAGCGCTTCGACATCTGGCTGCCCCGGAAGGTCATGCACACCGAATTTCACGCGCCGGCGGTCCTCGACGCCAACCTCAAGATCATCACCTACTTCAGCCACATCGGACGCACCTCTCTCACGATCAATTTCGATGTCATGTCCGCGGATGGCGCGACGCTGCACGCGTCGGCCTACCAGGTGCTCGTCTGCGTGTCGCGCCAGGGACTGGTCAAACGACCTCTGCCAGCGGAGGTGATCCGGGCCGTCGAGCCGTTTACCATGGCGAGCGACGTCGCCCGCGCCGAGGCGTAGACGGGGGGACACCGGCTCAGGACGGCCGCAGCGCTCTTCCGGACGAGATGGACCCGCGACTTCCCTCGCGAAGCGTGATCTGGCCGTTGACGATGACGAGGCGGATCCCGTCAGGGTACTGAAAGGGCTGCTCGAAGGTCGCCCGGTCGCGCACGGTCGCTGGGTCGAACACGACGACATCCGCGGCCATCCCGGGCGCCAGACGACCCCGATCGGAAAGGCGAATTCGGTTCGCCGGGAGGGCCGTCATCTTGTGAATCGCCTGCTGCAAGGTCAGCACCTTCCGCTCGCGCACATACGTGCCGAGCACTCGTGGAAAAGTTCCGAGCCCGCGAGGATGTGGGTGCCCCCGGTGCGCCGGTCCGTCCGTGGCGAACGCTCCGCCATCGCTGCACACCATCGAGAGCGGGTGCGCGAGAAATCGGGCGATGTTCGCTTCGCTCATCGCGAACCCGGCCATGCCGACGTCGCCCCGGCTACGCGTCAGCAGAGCGACCGCGACATCGTACGGCTCGGCCCCGAGCGAGGCCGCGTAGCTCCCGAGGCGCTTGCCCTCGGCCGGCCTGTCCGCGTCGGTCGCCACGGCCGAGATCATGATGTTGTCCCAGCCGCCAATCAGCTCGACCTTGGCCAGCGCCGCGGCGCGCATCGCCGCCGCGCTCGACGGATCGGTGAGTCGGTGCAGGAACGCCTCGGTCCCGCCGTCGCGCAGCGCCGCCGGAAAGAGGTTGCTCAGCCCCGTCTGATAGGCCACGTACGGGTAGCGATCGAAGGCGATGTCGAGCCCGCCCTGCCTCGCGCTCTCGATGCGCGCGAAGAGCGAGTCGATCTTCGGCCAGTTCCTCGGGCCCTGGGTCTTGAGATGTGAGATCTGAAGGGGGCACGACGCGCCGGTCGCCACCGCGATGGCCTCGTCCACAGCGTCGAGGAGCCGATCGTCCTCGTTGCGCATGTGGGTCGCGTACGGCAGCCGCCGGGCGGCGAGCGGACGACAGAGCGCGACCAGCTCCGAGCGCGAGGCGAACGCGCCTGGCGTGTACTCGAGCCCGGTGGACGCGCCGCATGCCCCCTCGGCCAGCGCCTGCTCCACGAGAGCCACCATCCGGCTGACCTCGCCCGGAGTCGCCGGGCGGTTGTCATCGCCGATGACGACGGCCCGCACCGTACCGAGTCCCACCATGGTCGCGAGATTCACCGAGCCGTGCAGCGCATCCACGGCCGAGAGCTGCTGCGCCGTCGTCGACCAGCTCCGATCCGCAGGTCCAGCTGCTCCGCGAGCTGGCGCGCTCGAGCTGCCATCCTGCCCGACCACGACGGTGGTGACGCCCTGCCGGATCACCGATTCAGCGCGCGGATCCTCGAACAGAGTGTCGTCCGCATGCGAATGGATGTCGATGAAGCCCGGCGCGACCGCGAGACCGCGGACATCGATGACCTCGGCGGCGCCATCGGCCAACCCGCTACCGATGCGGGTGATCCGCGCACCGTCGATGGCCAGGTCGCCCTCGATCCCTGCCGCGCCGCTGCCGTCGAAGATCGTTCCGCCGCGCAGCACGATGTCGAAGCGCCGGCGCCCCCCGGGCCCAGCAGGTGGGCGAACCAAAGGAGCGCATCCGGCGGCCACGAGCGCGGCACCGGCGCCCAGGAGAAAGGATCGGCGGGACGTCAATCCGCCGCCGGACTCTCGGCGCAGGCTTCGTCACCGATCAGCGCATCCTCCCGGTACGACAGCCAACCCGTCGCCTCTTCCACCACCAGCTCGACCTCGGTGCCAAGGGGAAGCGTCAGGTTCGGAACTTCGTGGCCAGCCGGAAAATCCATCAGGATCGGAATGTGGAGGTCGGAGACCAGGTCGAGCAGAAAGTTCTCGAACTCGTCCTCCTCGGACCGGTCGATATTGAGCTGGCCGAACACCAGCCCGCGTATTCCGCGCAAGAGACCCGCTGCCCGGAGATGCACCAGGCGCTCATCGATGAAGGACATCGGGTCGCGCGTCTCCTCGAGAAAGAGGATCGCAGCTCTGGTGTCGATCTCGTACGGTGTGCCGACCGTCTGCTGGACGAGCGACATGTTCCCGCCGACCAGTCGCCCGGTGGCCCGCCCGGGTCGCACCGCCCGCGAGATCGTGCGGCCGATCCGCGTGGCCGGTCGCGGCGTCGTGAGGGCAGCGATCAGCGACGCCATCGTCGGGTCTCGGGTGCTCGGAATCAGGTCCTCCACCGTCGGTCCATGGAAGACGCGGAGGCCCGCGCGTCGCATCAACCAGATGTGGAGCACGGTGATGTCGGAGTAGCCGACGAACGCTTTCGGATTGCGCCGGAAGATCTCCGGCTCGAGGTACGGCAGCATGCGCACCGCACCGTAGCCGCCGCTGCCTCCGATCACCGCCTTCACCGCCGGATCGAGCCAGATACCCATGAAGTTCTCGGCTCGGCGCTCGTCCTCCGTGCTCCGGAAGCGGCGCGCCTGTGAGATCTCGGGGTCGAGCACGACACCATAGCCGGCGTGCTCGAGCGCCTTCACTCCCCGCAACAGCCAACCCGGCCGCGGCTGGTACGACGGAGCGACGACCCCGATGCTGTCTCCCCTGCGCAGCACCGGCGGGCGCAGCAGTGGTGCGACTTCGCTTCCCACCCCCTCGGGCGTCATGACGTCGCCGCGACGCCTCCGGCTGGCGATGTCGTCTTGGCCAGCACTGCGGTCGCAGCGGCGCGGGAGTCGATCGCGACATCCACCGCCGCGCCGATGCGGCGCGCGGCATCCAGCGCGGACGTCACCGTTGTGGTGGATCCCGCCCCCGCCTGCAGGCGTAGCAGGTCGAGCCTGATGTTCTCGAGCGCGGCAACGGTCTGTCCCAGACGGCGGCCGGCGCCATGACGCGCCTCGGACAGCTCGGCGGATAGCGCTCCCCGGCGTGCGGCGAGCCCGCTCGCCGCTTCACCGTGCTGGCCGAGCGTCGCCGAGTGCGAGCCCGGCTCGGCGGCCGGAACTTGCGCGATCTGTTCGTTCAGCTGCGCCATCTTCTTGCGCATCGCCCTGGCATCTTCCTCCAGCTGCTTCACGATCCCCGGCAGATCCTGAAGCTCCTTCTGGGCAGCCTTCGGAAGCGCCGCGAAGAGATCCGCGGCCGCCATGCCGATCATCATCTCTGTGGGCCGGGCGCCCAGCTGCGACGCGTCACCGCGCCGCGACAGTCTCCACTCGGCGATCCGGGCAAAACGCGTCCCGATCGGGCTGTTCCAGAATCGGAAGCGCAGATCTGTCATGTGATCACGGCGGACGACCTTGCGTCCCGGATTGGCAAGGCCGAAGAAGGCGCCGATGGTCGTCGCGAAGCAGGAGAGGACGAAGGTCGATATCGTGGCGTTGAACGGCAGCCGGTCGGGGTAGAGCCGCATCGCGATCCCGCTGGCGACGGCGACGGCGAACGAGGCGTATGTCAAATAGCGGACGATGCGGTACGGGATCGGCACGCTCTCGAACTCGTACGCCAGCTCCTCGTTGCGCCGCTCGAGCTGCTCCCGCAGCGACGACCGCAGAGCCGTGAGATCGTATCCCGAGGCGAAGACGCGCCGCGTGCGATAGAGCTCCATTCCGGCATGGAGCACGAATGGAAAGAGCAGCTTGGCCGGAGTGAGCCAGGAAGGATCGAAGATCGCCGACAGACCCATGGTCGGCAGCCACAGGAGGTACAGGTACTTGATCGCGTCACCCTTGGCGAGCCACACCCGGAGCGGGGCAGGCGTATCGCGCCGCTGCTCCTGCGCCAGGCTCACTGCTTCTGCCAGCGCTTCGCCGCTGGCGTAGCGCGTCGCTGGATTCTTTCCGAGACAGCGGTCGACCGCGGTCGCGAGCGCCCTCGGAACGCCCGGATTCACCGATGCGACCGGAGGTGGCAGCTGCGTGAGGTGCTTCGCCAGGATGGACTGCACGGTCGGTCCGTCGAAGGGAAGCTTGCCCGTGAGCGCGAAGTGGGCCACCACCCCGAGCGAGTACAGGTCGCTCCGCCCGTCGAGCGGCTCGCCGGCCGCCTGCTCGGGGCTCATGAAGTGAGCGGTGCCCATCACCTGGCCGACTTCCGTCAGAGAGTTGACGTTGTCCACCCGGGCGATGCCGAAGTCGGTGACCAGTGCGCGTCCGCTGCCCGGCTCGAGAAGAATGTTGTCCGGCTTGATATCGCGGTGGATCACACCCCGCGCGTGCGCGTAGGCGAGCGCCCAGGCGATCTCCTGGATGAGCCGCGTCGCCACCGCTGGGGTCAGCGGTCCTCGCTCCTTCACGCGCTGCGTCAGCGTCTCGCCCTCGATGAACGCCATGACGAAGAAGACGAAGCCCCCCATCTCCTCGACGCGGAAGATCGGAACGATGTTCGGATGGGAGAGCTTCGCCGACGTGCGCGCTTCGCGGATGAAGCGCTCACGAAGGTCGGCTCGGACCGCCAGCGTGGGCGGGAGCACCTTGATCGCTACCGGGCGCTCGAGTTGAACTTCCCGCGCCAGGTAGACGATCCCCATTCCGCCACGACCGAGCTCGCGCTCCAGCGAGTAGTGCCCCGCCAGAACTGTCTGAAGAGCTATGAACTCGGCGTCGGGAGAACTGGGGGGCGCAGCGGGGAAGAGCGACGGCATGTCGGGATGCTATCACCACCCCATCGCGCTCGCCAGCATACCCGCCAGGCCGTGCGAAGGCGGCTCTCCGCGCCCCCGACGCACGCTCGCATCCCCTATCCTCCCACCCGACACTAGATTGCCCTCATGTCCGCCGACACGAACAGCACCCTCTTTCGGAAGGGTTTCGGGCTCAAGACGGCTGTCCAGGGGACGCTGGATGCGGACTATTCGGGCCGTCTGGTCGACATGCTCCGAGAGTCGGACTTCGCCCTGACGGCCGGCGACACGACGGTCCTGCTGGCGCGCGAGTTCGGCTTCTGTTACGGGGTAGAGCGTGCGGTGGAGTACGCGTACCAGACCCGCAACAAGTTCCCGGAACGCCGGCTGACGCTGGTCGGGGAGATCATCCACAATCCCCACGTCAACGCCAAGCTCGCGTCGATGGGCATCGAGCTCCTGATGCCGGCCGAAGGGAGCGCGACCGTCGACTATTCCGGGGTCGGACCGGAAGATGTCGTCATTCTGCCGGCATTCGGCGTCACCATCCAGGACTTCGAGACACTGCGCGGGATCGGTTGCGTGGTGGTGGACACGACCTGCGGCTCCGTGCTCAACGTCTGGAAACGCGTCGAGAGCTACGCGCGCGACGGGTTCACCGCGCTCATCCATGGCAAGCACTACCACGAAGAGACGCGGGCGACCGCGTCGCAGGTTCTCAAGTATCCCGACGGCCGCTACCTCGTGGTTCGCGATATGGCCGAGGCGCGCGTGGTCTGCGATTTCATCGAGCGCTCGATCGCGGCTGACGAGCTGATGCGCCGGCTGGGTCATGCGGCCTCCCCGGGCTTCGAGCCGGAGCGCGACCTGCGGCGCATCGGTGTGGCCAACCAGACAACGATGCTCGCCCGGGAATCGCTGGCGATCGCCGGCGAGATCGCCGCCGCGGTGGGTCGGGCGCGCGGGGAGAGCGCGCGGGCCGCCGACGTCCGCACGTTCGACACCATCTGCAGCGCCACGCAGGACCGGCAGGATGCCGTGCTCTCTCTGCTCGAGGAGCCGCCAGATGTGATGCTGGTGATCGGCGGGTACAACTCCAGCAACACGATCTCTCTCGCCGCGCTGTGCGCCGATCGCGTGCCCACCTATCACGTGGAGGACGCGAGCTGCATCGACGCTGACGCGGGCACGATCCGCCACTGGAATGCGATCGAGAAGCGCGAGGTCGAGAAGGGCGGCTGGCTCGGCCTGCCCGGACCGCTGCGCGTGGGCATCACGGCCGGTGCCAGCACTCCCAATAACAAGATCGGCGAGGCCGTCGCACGGGTGTTCGCGACCAGGGGTATCGAGGTCGCCGTGGGGGTGGGGGTGGGGGTGGGGGTGGGGGCGGGGGCGGTGAAGGCGTGACGGCGGCCGATCCCGCGAGCGGCTTTGCGTCCATCGAGCTGCGCGCGGGCGCGACGAGGCTCGTGCTCGTCCCGTCGCTCGGCGGCAAGATCGTGGTGATGGAGATGGGTGGCCGGGACTGGCTCTGGCGAAGCGACGTCATTCCGCTGCGCGCCCCGGTGGAGGGTGAGTCGTACGTCAAGACGGCGGACAGCGGTGGGTACGACGAATGCTTTCCCACGGTGGGCGCCTGCACAGTTCCTCAGACGGTACCGGGGTTTGGTGGGGCCGCTCTCCCCGATCATGGGGAGCTGTGGTCTCAACACGCGCGAAGCGAAGTCGACACGTGCCATGGGCTGGTGGCACGATCCGAATGGACGGGCCGGCGCATGCCGTATCGCTTCTCGCGCGAGATCACGCTGGAGCCGAGCGGGGTCGTCGTGATGCGCTACTCCGCCACCAACACTGGCCGCGACCGTCTGCCCTTCCTCTGGTCGGCGCACCCGCTCTTCCCGCTCACCCCCGACACGCGGATCGTGCTCCCCACCGGAGCGCGGGTTCGCGTCTACGCACAGCATGGCATCGAGCTCCTCGGCGCGGCAGCGGAGCACCGCTGGCCCCGGATCAGGGGGGAGCGCGAGCTGGACCTGTCGAATCCGAACGCGGTCGCCCGCTCTTACGCCTGCAAGCTCTTCCTGGAGATGCCAGTGGGGGGAGGACAGGCCGCGCTCGAGCAGGCAGGGTCTCGGCTCTCGGTGTCGTTCGATGTCGGCGAGGTGCCGAACTTCGGCCTCTGGATCAACCGGCGCGGCTGGTCGCCGTTTCGACGCGGCAAGCGCTACCTCAATCTGGCGTTCGAGCCATGCATCGGAGCGCCTGACACCTTGAGCGACGCGCTCGGTGATTGGGGCTCGGCCCACTGGCTCGCGTCCGGCGAGACGCGCAGCTGGACGCTGAGCTGGAGCGCTAGCCCGATCGCGGCATGACCCAACTCGCGTTTCGTGAGCGGCTCGCGCTCGAGGCGCTCTGCCGCCGCATCGTGCCGGCCGCGTTCCACTCGGGCGCGGACCTCGTGGGGCTGGCTGCCCAGGTCGATGCGCGCTTGCAAGCCGGCGATCCGGAGCTCCGCCGGCGCTTCGCCGCGATCCTCCGCATCATCGACCATCCACTGGCAGGTCTGCTCTTTCTCGGACAGCCGCGCCGGTTCAGCAGTCTCCGGCCGCTGGACCAGGATGCCTGCCTGAGCGGATGGTCGACGAGCCGCATCCCGCTGAGACGCACGATGTTTCAGGCGCTACGCCGATTGATCCTCTCCACCTACTACGCCTTGCCGGCGACGCACGAGGCGATCGGATACGCCGGAGCGTTCTACCGGCGCGACGCGATCGTGCCATGGGAGGGTCCGCTCGACGGACAGAGCTCCGACGCGGAGCCGATCGCGCGCGCGACCGGGACCGGGGAAGAGGTGCCGCTGCCGCGGACGGGTCGCTTCCCGAAGTGGGTCGATTTCGGACGACCGTCGGGGCGCGTCACGCATGGACACGAGCTTCCGTACGACACGCGGCTGATCGCCGAAGCGTGCGTCATCGGAAGCGGGCCCGGCGGGTCGGTGGCGGCAGCGCGACTCGCTGAGAGCGGGTTGGACGTGGTGATGCTGGAGGAGGGTGGCCACTATTCGGGCGATGGCTTCACCGAGAGCGAAGCCGAGATGATGCCCGCACTGTACGCCGATGCCGGCATGCGGGCCACCGATGACCTGTCCGTGCACCTTCTGCAGGGCCGTACCCTTGGCGGCGGGAGCACGGTGAACTGGTTGGTGATGCTGCGCACTCCGGACTGGGTGTTGGAGGAATGGGCGTCCGAGCACGCGGCCGAGGGGATGAGCGCGTCCGACCTTTCGCCAATCTTCGAGCGCATCGAGCGCGAGACGCATACCCGTCCGGTGCCCGACGACGCGCATTCGCCGAACAATCGCATCATCCTGGACGGCGCTTCCGCGCTCGGGTGGCAGGCACGCGTGGCATCGATCAACGCCAAGGGATGCGTCCGCTCGGGTTTCTGCGGGCTGGGGTGTCGGTACGGTGCGAAGCAGGGTGCGCTGGCCACCTACATCCCGAGCGCGCTGCGCGGCGGCGCCCGGATCTTCAGCGATGTTCGGGTGGATCGACTCGAGATCGTGGGCCGCGCCGGGAAAGCCGGAGGCCATCCACTCAAGCGCGTCCACGCGACAGTGCTCGACCGGCACACGTCGCGCCCGCGAGGCCGGCTGACCGTCGACGCGCCCATCGTCGTGCTCGCCGGCGGCGCGGTCGGTACGCCGACGCTGCTCCAGCGCTCGGGGATGGGAGGCGGCGGGGTCGGGGACTACCTGCGGCTCCACCCCACCACGACGGTGATCGGGATCCACGATCGTGAGATATATGGTGCGGGGGGTATCCCGCTCTCGGTCGTCTGCGATCACTTCGCTCGTGGCGATGGGAGCGGCTACGGATTCTGGATCGAGTGTCCGCCCATGCATCCGGGGTTGGCGTCGGTGGCGATCTCGGGGTTCGGCGAGTCGCATCGCGAGATGATGATCCGCTTCCCGCGCCTGGGCGCGCTCATCGTCCTCGTTCGGGATGGTGCTGATCGGGGCCACTCGAGTGGCCGCGTGTGGGTGGACCGGTCGGATCGCGTTCGTATCCGCTATCGGCCGTCGGATCAGGATCTCGCTCGGGTGCGCGAGGGCATCATCGCTGCGGCGCGCCTCCAGCTCGCGGCCGGCGCGCGCGAGGTGGTGACGCTCCATACTCCGCCTCGCGCGATCCGCGGCGAGAGCGATCTCTCGTCGATCGCGACCGCGGACTGCTCGCCCAACCGGCTCGGCCTCTTCTCCGCCCACGTCAACGGAACCTGCCGGATCGGCACCGATCCGCGCACGAGCGGCTGCACGCCGGACGGGCAACGGCACGGCGTACGGGGGCTCTACGTGGCCGACGGCTCGCTCCTCCCGACGGCGCTCGGAGTGAATCCGCAGGAGACGATCATGGCCGTGGCGAGCGTGGTCGCCAGCCGGATCATCGCGAAATGAAGGTCACTGCGGTCACACCTGCTGCTCCTTCCCCTCGCTGAGCGACTGCTGCCTCAGCGCGGCCGCGCCCATCAGGCCACCAAGGCCCATGGACTCGACCGCCGTGCTCGGCACCAGCATCAGAGCGCCCTTCTCCTTGAGACCTTCGTAGAGGATGTTCATCGCGCGCAGGTGAAGCGCGGTCGGGTTGTCCCGATACGCCTTGGAGGCTTCGCCGAAGAGGGCCGCGATCTCGACTTCGGCCTGGCCGAGGATGATGCGGGCGGACTTCTCGCGGGATGCCTGGGCCTCGCGCGACATGGCGTCTTGCAGCGACGTCGGGATCACGACATCGCGCATCTCAACCGACTGGACCGTCACCCCCCACGGCGTCGAGCGCTGGTCGATGAGCTGCTGCAGCTCACCCTCGATGCGCTCGCGGCCGCGCAGGAGGTCGGCCAGTGACGTGCGACCGATGATGTCTCGCAGCGCCGTCTGTGCCGCCCAGCTCACCGCCTGCTGGTAGTCCTGAACCTCGAGGGCGGCCTTCTCGGCGTCGAAGACCATCCAGAAGAGCACCGCGTCCACGTTCACGGGGACGGTGTCCATGGTGAGAGTCTCCTCGGCGGCGAAGCTCGTGGTGATGACGCGCTGGTCGATCCAGGAGGAGACGGCGTCGACCCATGGCGGGATCCAGAAGAGTCCCGGGCCGCGCAGGCCGCGAAACTTGCCGAGGCGGAGCACCACGGCTCTCTCCCACTGTTTCGCGATCTTGGGTGACTGGGACAGGTAGAACGCAAGGAAGACGCTGACGATGAAGGGCGCCGGGCCGCCTCCTACGGCAGTGAGAAGGAGCCCGAGCGCGAGGAATCCGAAAAAGATGAGAAGGGTGAGGACGTTGAGGCGCACCTGGATCGTGTTACGGGGGGTGGTGGTCTTGGGGAAGCTGGGCATTTAGCGCATCTCCTTGGTTCGCCTGCGTTGGAGGACGGTCACAAGCTCTGCGAGGGTGAAGCCCAATGCGGCTGCCTCGGCGAGGACGCGATCGGCGAGGAGTGTGAGGTCGCGTTCGCGCTCTCGCCGCGGCGCTTCGATCTGGGCGGATCTCACAAAGGTTCCGACGCCGCGTCGGGTGCCCAGCAATCCGCGTCGCTCGAGGTCGGCGTAGACCTTGGCGACGGTGTTCGCATTGACGCGGAGGTCGACGGCGAGCTTCCGGACGGTCGGGAGCTGCTCGCCGACGCGGAGCTTGCCGGTGGCGATGGCGCCGCGGATGGCGCGCTCCAGCTGGGCATGGAGCGGGGTCGGGTCGTCGGATCGGATGTCGAACATGATCTATTGTACTACAACAATAGTACACCAGTGCCAAGACAGCAAGACGTAAAGGCATTTGGTTAGCCCGATCCCGGGTTTCGACTGATGTTTTCGGGCATCAGGCACTGCATTCTCGCGTTCGGGAGGCATAACGAGGATGGCGCGACCCTCCCATTCTTGTACCAACCACATTGACACAACAGACTGCTGTCGCCATGTTCAGTGGCATTGGTACAAGATGGTGGCGTGGAGTGACAAGCCCACAAGAGAGAGTGAAAGTGCTTCCGATTCATCAATGGGCGAGGAGCTCAGGGGACGGAGCAGCGATCGGTCCCGGTCACCATTTCACGCAGGAGTGCCGCCAGGATCTGGCGGGAGCGCGCGCCGAGGCCCAGCGGCTCGGACATCAGTTCGTCGGCACCGAACACATGCTGCTGGCGCTGATCCGAGAATCCAGCGGAACAGCAGCCCGCCTTCTCGCCGACTTGGGGGTCGATCTGGGTCAGGTGCGCTCGCGGGCGGAAAGGGCGGCGCGTGAGGGAGCGGACAAGGGTGCTGCCAAAGGACGGATTGCGGTGCCGGAGTACACGTCACGCGCCAAGAAAGCGCTCGAGTTGGGGATGAGCCAGGCACGGGCGCTCGGCCACGCGGGCGTCGGGTCGGAGCACATTCTTCTCGGCCTGCTGGATGAGAAGAAGGGGATCGCGGCACGCGTGCTTCACCAGCTCGGGCTCACACTCGAGGAAGCGCGAACGGCCGCGAGGCGCGAGCGGACCCGGGGAACGCCGCCGACTTTCCGGGTGATGATCGACGACGCATCGGATCGTTCGATCTACGAACAAATCGTTGCGCGCATTCAGGAGGGTGTCGCCACGGGATTGCTCCGACCCGGTGACCGGCTGCCCGCGGTTCGCCAGCTAGCCGATGAGCTGGATGTGTCGCCCGGTACGGTGGCGCGAGCCTACACTGAACTGGAGCGCGTGAGCGTTGTCGTCACCGATGGCGCACGCGGCACGCGTATCGCGCAAGGCCAGCGGCCGATCGTCCCGGCCTGTGAGCGTCCCGCCATGCTCGTCGGGCTCTTGCGCCCGGTTGTCGTCGCTGCATTCCACTTGGGCGCTACCTCATCCGAGCTTCGTGAGGCGCTCGCGGGAGCGATGGGCGACATCCTTCCGCACAGCAAGTCGGGGTGAGAGCAGACCAGCAGAGGATTGAACACGCGGGGAGGAGAACGCTCGACGTGCCGCGCCTACTTTGGCTCCTTCTTGTCACGACTCTGCATCGGGCGCCGATCGCCCACGCGCAACAGAGCGTGTCCGACACGCCGATACGCTCGGGTCTGGCGATTGACTCCGCTCACCATCGATCAGCGTTCGTGGCTCGCGGCGGAGTGCGATTACATTATCTCGATTGGGGCGGTCGCGGCCCGGCGCTCGTACTCTTGCCCGGTTTCTCGCTCACGGCGCACGCGTATGACGACATCGCTGAACTGCTGGCGAGAGAGTTCAGGGTCGTCGCTCTCACGCCACGTGGTTTTGGAGAGTCAAGTGCACCGGACACAGGGGAGTACAGCATCGAAACCATGGTTGTGGACACCCGAGCTGTTCTCGACTCGCTGGGAATAACCCGAGCGATGCTGGTAGGACATTCCATTTCGGGGTCGGTCATCGCACGGTTCGCGACCGAAACTCCCGATCGCGTCACGAAGCTCGTGTTCCTCGACGCGTTTCCATACTTTGCCGCCGAAGGCGGCGACTCGGTGGCAGCGCTCGACCCGGCGCCAGTGCCGCCGTTCCGCGGAGACACCACTTACGTAAGAGTCCGTGGCTTCCTGGCACGATACCGATTCAACGGGTGGTCGCCAGCTCTCGAGGCCGACCTCCGGGTCAAGCCGCTAGGCGCCGAGAATGCTCGAAGGCTGGCGCTTACCGGGAGTTACATCCGAGACCAGAAGTCTCACGCCGTCGACGTCTCGCGAGTTGCCGCGCCTTCGCTGCAGCTCTGCGCCATTCCGACTGTCGGGACAGAATACCCGTGGTTGCGCGCTGGAACGGGACAATACGCCGCTGCCAACACGTATGTCGCTCACACCCTTCGGCCGTTTGATCGACATCTGTGCCGGCTATTCGCGACGCTGGTACGACGAGGCCACATTCGGGAAGTGCGCGGCTCCCATTACGTCTTCTTCACGCAGCCAGCGATAACGGCTCGCGCCATTCGCGCGTTCGCTCTTGATACAACGATTCAGTGAGCTTGCCGACGACAACAGCGGATCGGAGCCCCCGAATGGCCGACCGAAGTAACAGTTCAGGCAGGCTACGCCGCGCCACCCGCGTCGGCACGCTGGTACTCTTGCTCCTGCCGAACGGTGTCCGCGCGCAGAAGGCCGCCCCCGACACTCTCGTTCAGGCGGTCCGCGGCTATCGCGTGGCGCACGAGAGCCAGATTCTGCGCGAGCTCACCGAGCTGCTGGCCATTCCCAACCTCGCCTCGGATCGCGCGAACATCGTTCGCAACGCCGAGCGGATCAGGGTGATGCTCACGGCGCGCGGCATTCGCGCGCGCCTGCTGGAGTCCGACAGCGGACCGCCGGCGGTCTACGGCGAGCTTGTCACTCCGGGTGCGACCCGCACGATCGTCTTCTACGCCCACTTCGACGGCCAACCGGTGGACCGCGCTCAGTGGGTGACGGCGCCGTGGAGTCCCACGCTTCGCGATTCGCCGATCGAGGTGGGCGGGCACGAGACAAAGTTCCCGGCGCCAGGCGACACGATCTCCGGAGAAGCGCGCCTCTACGCGCGCTCCGCCAGCGATGACAAGGCGCCGATCGAGGCGATGGTCGTTGCCCTCGATGCCCTGCGCTCTGCGGGCCGGCAGCCGGACGTCAACCTGAAGTTCTTCTTCGACGGAGAGGAGGAGGCCGGATCTCCGCACCTTCGTGGGATGCTCGACCGCTACGCCGAGCAGCTGTCCGCCGACGCTTGGATCTTCTGCGACGGCCCGGTGCACCAGTCGCGTCTGCAGCAGGTGGTGTTCGGCGTGCGCGGCACGCTCGACCTCGAGATGACTGTCTACGGTCCGCTGCGCGCTCTCCACGACGGGCACTACGGAAACTGGGTCCCGAACCCGAACGCCATGTTGGCGGGTCTGCTGTCGAGCATGCGCGACTCGGACGGACGCATCCGGATCGCCGGCTTCGGCACCGACGTCCGCCGCGTCACCGCGGCCGAGCGCACCGCGATCGCCCGCGTTCCGCCGGTCGAGCGCGAGCTCAAGCTCTCTTTCGGCCTGGCCTGGTCAGAAGGGGTAGGGGAGTCGCTGGTCACGACGCTGATGCGACCGGCGCTCAACATCCGCGGCATCGAGGGAGGACATGTGGGAGCATTGGCGGCCAACGCGATTCCGACGCTCGCGCGCGCCTCGGTGGACTTCCGTCTCGTACCCGACCAGACCCCGGAGCGGGTGCAACAGCTCGTCGAAGCGCACCTCAAGCGGATGGGATACTTCGTGGTACACGGCGATCCTGATCTGCAGACGCGCAGTGACCATCCGCGGATTGTGCGACTGGATTGGGGCGCGGGCTATCCCGGAATCCGGACACCGCTCGAGCTGCCGGTGTCGCGCGC
Source organism: Gemmatimonadales bacterium (assembly GCA_038253885.1). Taxonomy (GTDB): domain Bacteria; phylum Gemmatimonadota; class Gemmatimonadetes; order Gemmatimonadales; family Gemmatimonadaceae; genus JALZAQ01. The sequence continues at coordinate 17,993 of JBBSGP010000014.1, forward strand.
CGTCGTGCGCACGGTTCAGAGCGCCGTCGGCGGGCAGCTCGTGGTGATGCCGATGCTCGGAGGGAGCCTGCCGATGTACGTCTTCAAGGACATGTTGAACGTCCCGCTGATCGTGGTGCCGATCGTGAACCACGACAACAACCAGCACGCCGCGAACGAGAATCTGCGTCTCCAGAATCTCTGGGACGGGATCGAGGTGTACGCTGCGGTCATGGCTGGGCTGGGGTCACGCTGGCGCTGAGAAACTCGCGCCTGCTATAGTACGCGACGTGCCCGCTCGACGACGCCTCCCCCCCCCACCGGCACACCATCCGTACGCATCCCGGAAAGCTCACATGTCCATGCTCCGCTCCGCATTCTCATTCGGCACCCACTCCGCGCTGATCGCGCTGGTCGTCTTCGCCCCGCGGGTGTCCGCCCAGCAGGTCAGGGGCGACAGCGCGAATCACGTGGACAGTCTGTTCGCGAATTGGACCGGCCCCGGCGCACCGGGCTGCGCGTTGGCCGTCGCGCGCGGCGGCCAGACTCTGCTGACGCGCGCCTACGGCCTGGCCAATCTCGAGTACGGTGTGCCGAACACACCCGAGACCGTCTTCGAGGCGGGCTCGGTCTCCAAGCAGTTCACGGCCGCCGCGATCGTGCTGCTGGCGCAGCAGGGAAAGCTGGCGCTCGATGACCCTGTACGAAAATATGTCCCCGAGCTACCGGACTACGGCGCGCCCCTCACTATCCGGCAGATGCTCAACCACACCAGCGGACTGCGCGACTGGGGCGTGGTCGTGGCCGCGGCAGGGTGGCCTCGCGGCACGCGGGTCCACACTCAGGCCCACGTTCTCGAGGTCGCGAGCCGCCAGAAATCCCTCAACTATCCGTCCGGATCCGAGTATCTCTACAGCAACACCAACTACAACCTCGCCGCGATGATCGTCGAGCGGGTGAGCGGTATCTCCTTTCCCGAGTTCACCCGGCGCAACCTGTTCGAGCCGCTCGGGATGTCGCACACGCAGTGGCGCGATGACTACACGCGGACGGTCAAGGGACGGGCGACGGCCTATGCCCGCCAGCAGGATGGATACCATCTCGACATGCCCTTCGAGAACGTCTTCGGCAACGGTGGTCTGCTCACGACTGTAGGCGATCTGCTCGTCTGGAACGACAACTTCGTGACGCCGCGCGTCGGCGGCCGCGCGCTCGTGGACGAGCTGCAGCGCCAGGGCAAGCTCACCAGCGGCCGGACGATCGAATATGCGGAGGGGCTCTTCGTCACGACATATCGCGGCGTGCCGGAAGTGAGCCATAGCGGCTCGACGGCCGGTTACAGGGCATTCCTCGCGCGCTGGCCCAGACAGAATCTGTCGCTCGCGCTCCTGTGCAATTCGGGTGGCGTGAACCCCGACGATCTCGGCCACCGCATCGCCGAGACCTTCCTCGGCCGAGATCTGCAGCCGATCGCCCCGTCCACGGTCCGGTCCATCTCCCTCCCCGCGAGCGAGCTGGCGGCGCGTGCCGGACGCTATCGCAACGTTGCGACGAACGAGCTCATGCAGGTCGTCCTGCAGAACGATACCCTGCGCTTCGTGCGAGGGGGCGCCATCGTGCCCCTTTCGCGCACCGAGTACGTCTCGCCGAATGGGCGCTGGCATGCGCGCTTCGATGACGCCAACGGACGGCCAGCGCGCCTGCACCTCGTTGCGCCCACCGGCGACACGCTCGAGCTGGTGGCCACCACCGAGTTCACTCCAGAGGCGCCGCAGCTCGCCGAGTACGTGGGGAGCTACCGGAGCGACGAGGCCGGATCTTCGCTCAGCATCGCGCTGGATGCCAAAGGCCAGCTGGTGGTGCGGACCGGAGTGAACGGCACGCAGCCGCTCACGCCAGCATACCCCGATGCATTCACCGCACCTCAAGGGATCGTGCTGTTCCGCCGCGATGCCGCGGGTAAGGTGAACGCGCTGAGTCTGGGATTGGGGCGCGTACGTGATCTGCGCTTCGACCGCGTGGGTACGAGCTGATCGTCCTCCACTGGCCCAGACGCGACGTAGCTTCACCATGTCCCGCCACACCGGAATAGCGTCCCTCCCGCTCCACGGCGGAAAGGCCCCTCCATGGCTGTTCGCGCGTATGACCCTTCTCGCGCGCGAGATCATCATCTATCTCGCGAGCGAGTACGGTCCGAGGGAGCTTCTGCGGCGCCTGTCCGATCCGTACTGGTTTCAAGCCTTCGGCTGCGTGCTGGGTTTTGATTGGCACTCGAGTGGGGTCACGACCACGGTCTGCGGCGCCGTGAAGGAGGGGATTCGAGACATTGACCGGGAGCTCGGCTTCTTCGCCGCCGGCGGGAAGGGAGGGACGTCTCGACGGACGCCGGCGCAGGTGGCCGACGCGTGCGAGCGAATCGGCCGCGACCCGGCCCCACTGGTCTACGCAAGCCGGACGGCAGCCAAGGTGGACAGCGCGGCGGTGCAGGACGGGTATCAGTTGTACCACCACGCCTTCTTCTTCACTGCCCAGGGCGATTGGTGCGTTGTGCAGCAGGGAATGAGCGATGCCACGGCGATGGCTCGTCGCTATCACTGGCTGTCGGAGCACGTGCGGAGCTTCGTCGAGGAGCCGCATGAGGCGGTCTGCTGCGACGCGCAGGCGCCGACGCTCAACCTGGTGGCCGAAGAGAGCAGGGGCGTGCGACTCGGGTCGGTCGAGCTCGCGAGCCAGTCGCCTGAGCTCACCCTGCGACAGCTCGCGAAGGTCCCCGAGCTCGCGATGCCCGTGAGGCACACGCTCTTCCCCGAGATGGACGTGGGAAGCCGTCATCTGCGGAAGATTCTGGTGAAGACGTACGAGCGCGCTCCCGAGAATTTCGAGGCGCTGCTCGGGATGGAGGGAGTAGGGCCAAAAACCCTTCGGGCCCTGAGCCTGGCGTCGGAGCTGGTGCACGGCACGCCGGCGAGCATGCGCGATCCGGCCCGTTTCGCGTTCGCGCATGGCGGGAAGGACGGAACCCCTTATCCGGTCGATCGCCCCACCTACGACCGCACGATCGAGATCCTGCGTACCGCGATCAACCGGGCGTCGGTCGGCCGGTCGGAGAAGCTACAGGCGTTCAAGCGCCTGGCCGCGTTGGGGGAGCCGGAGCCGGGGGCACCCCCGTCGACCTGACGGACGGACGTGCCTATTGCTAAAATTTTAGCATGATGCTAGAATATTAGCAGACCGGTACACCGGAGGGTTGCCGTGCCCCACGATTCGCACCGCGATCTGAGCCGCCGCGAGCGGCAGATCATGGACATCCTGTACCGAAGCGGTCGAGCGACCGCCCAGGACGTCATGTCCCAGCTCCCTGATCCGCCCAGCTACTCGGCTGTGAGAGCGATGCTCCGGCTGCTCGAGGAGCGGGGTCAGGTGAAACACGAGCAGGTGGGGCCGCGGTATGTGTTCACGCCGACGGTCGCGCCCGAGAAGGCGAGAAGGTCGGCGCTCCGCAACGTCGTTCGCACCTTTTTCGACGGATCCACGCGCGATGCAGTCGCCGCTCTTCTCGACTTGAACGATGCCCCACTCACACCCACCGAGATCGACCGCCTCAAGAGGCTGATCGACCGCGCAACCAGCGAGGGGAGATAAGATGCCCATCCTCGATCCCGACCGTCTCTCCGCGCTGCTGGCTCCGGCGAGCGTGCTGGCACTGAACGCCGCCATCAAAGGGAGCGCCATACTTCTCGCCGCCGCTCTCGTCGCCCGCGCACTCCGGAGCTCGTCAGCGGCAGCCCGGCATCTCGTCTGGACGCTGGCCGTCGCCGGAGTTCTCGTACTTCCCATACTGACGGTGGCTCTCCCGGCGTGGCGGCTCCCGGTCCTTCCATCGCCGTCCGCGCAGCCAGCAACTCCGGCGGTCACCCCTGTCTTCGCGACCACGGCTCTGTCCGAGCCCATGACGGCGGCGATTGCCCGGCCCAGGGCGATCGACGTTTCCGCCTCTCCGATCGCATACGCTCCGGCCGCGACGGCCACCGCTTCGTCCCGGATGGCGGTGCCGGCGCCGGTAGCCAGCGTGGTCCCGTCGATCGCCGGGGAGCCTGGCCTCGCCGCCGCGCTCGGCGCCGAGGGCGTGGTCGACCCGCTGCGCCGTTGGCTGCCGCTCGTCTGGGCCGCCGGCGTACTGCTCGTTCTCTGTCGTCGAATCGCGGCGTCGATCGCGATCCTCGAGCTCCGCCGCGACGCGGTGCGCGTCGATGAACGGCAATGGATCTCTCTCGCCGAGCAGTCTGCCGGCGAGCTTCATCTGGCCCGTCCGATCACCATTCTGCAGAGCGAGCGCGCGACCATGCCGATGACGTGGGGGATCGTCTCACCGGTGATCCTGCTCCCCGCCGAGGCGGATGGCTGGACGCGAGCGCGACGGCGCTCGGTGCTTCTTCACGAGCTCGCGCACGTCAAGCGGCTCGACGCGCTGACGCAGCTCGTCGCTCAGGCCGCGGCCGCGCTGTTCTGGTTCAACCCTCTTGTCTGGCTGGCCGCTCGACGCATGCGTGCCGAGCGCGAACACGCCTGTGATGACCGCGTGCTGCTCGCCGGCACCCACGCGTCCACGTACGCGAACGACCTGCTTGACATCGTCCGCCGTTTCGGATCACACGAGCGCCTGGCGTGGACGACGCTCGCGATGGCGCGCCGGTCGCAGCTCGAGGGGCGGTTGCTGGCGATTCTGGATCCTCAGCCATCGCGCAGCTCGATGAGCGCGCTCGGCGGATTCCTGTCGGCGGTGGCGGCGCTCTTTCTGATTCTGCCGCTCGCCGCCATGCGCCCCGTTCAGGCGGGCGACTCCGAAATCTCACGAGCGACGCCGGCGGTAGTGTGGAGTGCTGGGGCTCCGCCCGGGGCCTCCACCGCGGCGACACCGGCGGCGGTGATGTCTTCGCCGTTCCGCGCCGGACCGCATGTCTCACCGGCACCCGCACCGGTGACGTCCCCGCCGGCTGCCCTCGCGAGAATCGCGCGAGGCGCCGCGGACGTCTGCACGTCGAGAAAGGGCTCGCACAACAGCAACTGGACCTCCTCACGCGACGGACATCTCAAGCAGTGGACCGTGCACTGGTCGGGTGACGGGTGCAGCTTCGACTTGCAGGCGGAAGGAGAGATCGGTTTCAACGATGACTTCAGCGACATCACGAGCGTGTCGAGCGGCGGCTACGTCGACATCTCGCTGCGCAAGGGAGGCGATCTGAGCCGCCTGGTCATCCGGCCGGGAGCCGATGGATCGCTCCAGCGGATCTACACTGTCAACGGCGCCAATCGCGAGTGGAATGCCGAGGGCCGCGCGTGGCTCGCGGAGCTGCTCATCGGACTGGACCGGGCGAGCGCGTTCGCGGTGGACAAGCGCTTTCCGAAGCTCATGCTCAGGGGCGGCCCGAATGCCGTGCTCGCCGAAGTCGAGCTGATGCAATCCGACTACGCCCGCGCGATCTACCTCATGCGGCTTGTCGATTCGACGAAGCTGGACGCGGCGACCCTCCGTCGGGTGATCCAGCTCGATGGATCATCGGTCAGCTCGGACTACGAGAAAGCGCGCGTGCTCATGGCAATCGCGCATGTGTCGCCGCTCGACGATGAGGCGACGCGCGTCGCGTTCCTCGACGCCGCGAATGGGCTCAAGTCGGACTACGAGCACGCACGCGTGCTGATGGTTCTGGCGGGGAAGACCAATCTGTCGCGAGAGGTCGCCAAAGGATTGCTCGGTTCGGCGTCCACCATGAGCTCGGATTATGAGAAGTCGAGGGTCCTCATGGCAATGTCGGAAGCGCACCAGATCGACCCGAGCGATGGCCCGGCCTATCTGCAGGCGGTCAACAGCCTCGAATCGGATTACGAGCGCTCACGATCGCTGCTCTCGCTTCTCTCGACCGCGAAGCCGGATCGCTCGACCCTCCCTCTGATGTTCTCGGCCGCGCGGAAGTTCCGGTCGGACTACGAGCTCGCTCGGGTCCTGATCGCGATCGCAAGCTCGTACTCCCTCAACGACGGCGAGCGTAACGAGCTGATCCGGGTTGCCGACGGCATGAAGTCGGACTACGAGAAGGGACGAGTGATGACGGCGCTGGTGAAATCGGGACGGAGCTAGCAGGCGGTAGCGGCGCATACGCTCCACCAGGCGAGCTCATTTCTCGGGGAGCAGCGACCCCCGGACGTAACTCGTGTCATCGAGATATCTCCTGGCCGCGTCCCGGATGCGGTCGGAGGTGAGGAGCTTGAGCCGCTCGTCGAGGGCCAGGATGTCGGAGAGCTTCCAGCCGTAGCGGTCGTAGTTCTCGATGCTCGCGAGCCAGAAGCCGTTCTCCTTGAGCCCGGTCTCACGAGAACGGATCTGCTGCTCGCGTACCTTGGAGAGTTCGCGGGGCGTCGGGCCGGTGCGCTTGAGGCTGTCGATCTGCGCCATCACCGCTTTGACGAGCTCGTCGACCCGCGCGGGAGAGGACCCGAACTGGACCGAGATCTGGTACTCCGGTCGCGGGTCGCGCTCGCCGGAGCCGCCGACTTCCACATCGTACGTCCCGCCAAGCGATTCGCGCAGCGTCTCCTGCAGGCGAAGCTGGAGTACCTCCACCAACGAGGCCAGGAGGTAGCGGTTCGGCGCGGAGAATTCGAACGGACCGTGAAAGATGAGAACGCTCTGGCTCTTCTGCTCCACGCCCCGCTTCACGACAGTGGTCACGACGCCAGGTGGCGGCTTGACCCCGACGTCGCGCCAACTCTCCCGGCGATGCGTCGACGGCAGTGACGCAACCCATCGCTCCACCAGCGGACGGAGGGTGTCCGGCTGGACGCTGCCGACGATGACGAAGGTGAACCCGCTCGCATCGCTGAAGCGATCGCGATAGAACGCCAGCGACTTGCCCAGATCCACCTCTTCGAAGACCGCCGGGGTGATCGGCCGCGCGCGCCAGCTGTGCTGCGTGAGAGTGACGGCGAGCGAATCGGCGAACGCCGCCTCCGGGCTCGCACCGCGATTTGCCAGCTGGGCGCTCACTCGGCCGCGGTAGGCGGCGAACGCGGAGCTGTCGGTGCGCGGCGCCGTGAAGTCGAGGTACAGGAGCTCGAACAGCGACTCCAGATCGCGCGGGGAAGCGCTGCCGGAGATCCCCTGTTCGAGCGACGCGATGTAGGGAAGGATCGACACCGCCTGACCCGCCAGCGCCTTCTGCAGCTCGATGCGGCTGAAGCGCCCGATTCCGCTCTGCTGCACGATCACGGCACCGTTGCGCGCGGCCATGTATTCCCGGTCCGGCAGCAGCGACGTGCCGCCCGGGCTCCACCCCGCGAGCAGAACCTCGTCGGCCTTGAAGTCGGTGGGCTTCAGGAGAACGCGGGCGCCGTTGGAAAGAATCCAAGTTGTCACTCCGACCGCGGAATCGACCCGCTCCGAGACGATCCGTCCCGGCGCCGGCGCGCGCTCGATCAGAGGGCCAGCGGTCACCTGGTCCTTGTAGGCGACCACCGGGCGGCGCTTCACCGAGTCGAATGCCGCCAGCAGAGTGCGCCGGCTCGGCAGACTGGCGCTATCCCGCGCTGGCGCCGACGCCAGGATCACGCGATTCCGCTCCGTCAACCAGCTCGTGGCCAGTCGATTCACCTCGTCGAGCTGGATGCCCGGGAGCAGCTTCCGGTAGAGCTCGAAGTCGGTCGAGATGCTGGTGACTGGCTCGGCGTACAGGTACGCGTTGACGTACTGGCCGACGTACGCGCCCGACTCGGTCTTGTCCCGCTCGGCGTACGCCTGTTCCACCGACCGCAACAGATCGCGCTTCTGCCGCTCCAGCTCCGTTGCGGTGAAGCCATGGCGCGCCACCCGCTCGGCCTCGGTGAGGAGCGCATCCAGTCCGCGAACGATCCCGCCGCTCTTCACCGACGCGTCGAGGCTGTAGATCTCCTTGGACCGGATGAAGAGGCCCTGCGACGACGACGCCCCGAGGAAGGGAGCATCGGGCTTCTGCGCCAGCTCGTGAAAGCGCTGGTTGAGCATGCTGTTGTAGAGATGCTCCACCATCTCCTGGCGGAACGCTCCGATCGTGCGCTTGTCGCGGAGCGGCTGCTTCCAGGCGATCTCGACGCTCGAGCTGGTCGCCTCCTTGTCGGTGGTGACCGCGACCAGCGCCGTGTCGTTGTCGGGGATGGGGAAGACGGTGCGCGAGCGCTCCTGAGTCGGCCGCGCGATGGCGGAGAAGTGCGCGCGGATGAGCTTCTCCACGCTCCTCGGATCGAAGTCGCCGACCGCCACCACGGCCATCAGGTCCGGCCGGTACCAGTCCCGATAGAAGCGCCGCAGCGACGCGCTCGGAAAGCTCTCGAGCGTGCTCCGCTGGCCGATCGGCAGGCGATCGGCGTAGCGCGATCCGGCGAACAGCACCGGCAGCTGCTTGTCCAGAATCCGTGAGCCCGCGCCCTGGCGCAGGCGCCACTCCTCGATCACCACTCCGCGCTCGTTACGGATCGCCATGCTGTCGAGCACCACACCGTGGGCCCAGTCCTCGAGGATCTGGAACCCCTGCTCCAGGATCCGGGCGGTGTCCGTCGGCAGCTGGAGCTGATAGACGGTCTCGTCGAATCCCGTTTCGGCGTTGAGGTCGGCGCCGAATTGCATGCCCACGGACTCGATGTAGTTCTGAAGCTCCTTCTTGGGAAAGTGCTCCGTGCCGTCGAACGCCATGTGCTCGACGAAGTGCGCCAGCCCGCGCTGATCCTCATCCTCGAGAACGGAGCCGGCGTTCACCACCAAACGCAACTCGGCGCGATGCTCCGGCTTCCGGTTCGCGCGCACATAATAGCGCAGCCCGTTTGCGAGAGTGTCCGTGATCACGGCGCTGTCTCGCGGCAGCGGTCGCGACAGCTCGGCGGGACTCTGGGAGAGTGCCGCAAGCGGAGCCATGAGAATGGAGACGCAGAACAGGGCAAACGAGCATTTCGACATGGCGAGCGATCAGAAGGGAGAGTCCGGCAACGTGATCAGAGGACCGGTGCCGCGCTCGAACGCATCGAGTCGGAGCAGCCACGCGCCGATGCCGGCCGCGCCCTGCATCCATCCCGTCTGCGCGATCGTCCACTCCGGTCGCACTCGATGCTCGGCCTGGACCCAGCGCAATCCGCTCGGATCCCGCGTGGCCCGCCGCATCAGATCCTCGGTCACCCGCCGCGAGAACGCGAGGTATGCCGTGTCGCCCTGCGTGCGATGCAGATCGAGGAAGAACTGTGCGACCCCCGCGTCGCCGCAGCATTGGCTGACGTTGTTCCAGAATCCCGGCGTGCGTCGCTCCGGGATGCCGCTCTCGGTGATACCGGCCGCGAACCGGCGGACCCAGCCGTCCCACTCCGGCTCGCCGCGGGCGCGACCGAGCTGGTGAAAGAGACGAGCGGTTCCGACCGGACCATGACACCACCCCAGATAGAAGAGGTCGCTGCCGTCGCCGTCGTGATGCTCCACCACGCAGCCTTGACCTTCCCGATGGGCGATGGCCTGGAGGTAGCGGGCGCCAGCCGCGGCCGCATCCAGAAACTCCCGATGGCCGCTCTCACGACCGAGGGTCGCGAGAAAATACGCAACACCCGCGGTGCCGTGCGAGAAATTGGGCATCAGTCGCGGAAAAGTCGGGTCCATGCGCCAGGAGAGTCCGCCATGGTCGGGACGCGCCAGCTCGACCAACCGCCGGCCGGCACGAACGGCCAGCTCATGCGAGGCTTCGTCTTTCCAGCTCCGCGCCGCCCCGAGGAGAAAGAGACCGATGCCGGACGACCCACTGATGATATCGGTGCTGTCGCTCCACTCGACGCCAGATCCGGCGGTGCGGGCCGCGCGATGCACACCTCCGAGCGATCGGAGCGCGGCCTCGCGGTACGGGCGCCGCCCGCTTGCGGCGTGGACGCGTTGGAGAACGAACGACGTGCCGGCCAGACCCTCGTACAGTCCGCAGGGCGTCGAGCCGGACGCGGGGAGGACAAGCTGCGCGATCAGCCAGTCGGCACCGGCGCACGCTTCGTCGAGAAGCGCCGGGTCTCCCGTCGCGGCGTGCAGCTCGAGAAGGAAGAGCACGATACCGGGAGTCCCGCTGTACAGATCGGTGGAGATCGAAGACGGGGTCCGCGGATCGGCGGGCCACGCGATCCCGTGATCGGTAACGATGCGGCTCGAGCGGATCCACCGATCGACCTCGAGCGCGGCATCCAGCCAGGGGCGGGATGACCTTGCGGATGCTGGACGATCGCCCAGTGCCAGGAGCTCGCCCGGAACGCCCGCGAGCAGCGCGACTCCCAGTCCCGACTTGAGCAGGGCGCGTCGCGACTGCTGGACTCCATCGGGGGAGCTCTCTCCGCGGCGCATCATGCGATATCTCCTTCCCCTTGGCGAGCTCACGATCGCGGACTCGATCCGGTAGCTCCGCATAATAGAATCGTGCCGTTGCCGTCACAATCGGAAGTCACAAGACCAGGCTGCCGGCGGGATGGCGCTCGCGTTGCCGCATTCGCGGTGAGGTCGTACGCTTGAAGCATGAGCCGGGAGCGCTGGTAGCGTGCGCGGAGCCTACCCGTGAGCCGGTCCGTGCATCTGCGGACCGTGACGCTCAAGTCCGCGCCGCCCGAGGGAGAGGCGGCATTTCCGTGGAGCGTGCCGGCGATCCGGGCGCTGCCGCGGATCGAGCTCACGGAGCCCGTGACCTTCTTCGTCGGCGAGAATGGCTCGGGCAAGTCCACGCTGCTCGAAGGGATCGCGGCAGCGGCCGGCCTGCCTGCCGTCGGCGCGGAGAACGTCGAGCACGATCCCTCGCTCTCGGCCCAGCGCGCCCTCTCTTCCCAGCTCACGCTCTCCTGGTCGCACCGCGTGCGCCGCGGATTCTTTCTCCGCGCCGAGGATTTTTTCGGCTTCACCAAGAGACTCGCCCGTATGCGGAGCGAGATGCTGGAGCGCATCGCGGAGCTCGACGCCGAGTACAGCGACCGCTCCGCTTACGCGAAGGGATTGGCTCAGGGGCCATCGATGGCATCGCTGGCGGCGATGGAGCGCCGCTACGGCATCGACCTCGATGCCAACTCTCACGGGCAGAGCTTTCTCAAGCTGTTCCAGAGCCGCTTCGTGCCGCGCGGTCTGTATCTCCTCGATGAGCCGGAGGCGCCTCTCTCACCTCAGAGCCAGCTCGCGCTCATCGCGATGATCGGGGAGATGGTCGAGCAGGAAGCGCAGTTCATCATCTCGACCCATTCTCCCCTGCTGCTCGCGTATCCCGGCGCCGCGATCTGGAGCTTCGACCGACCGCCCATCGCGCTGGTGGGATACGGAGAGCTGGAGCACGTGAACCTCACGCGGGATTTTCTCAACGAGCCACAGAGATTCCTTCAGCATCTCGTCGGCCGACGCGACTGAGCCCGAATCGCGAGCGCTCCGCTGGCGCCGCGCCGATCGTCGGCTCAATTTCCGCGTCGGTCAGCGATTGCCGCTCGACCACGCTCGTGGCCCCCAGAGGTGATTCCCGAATGCGCCGCATGCCATCATCCCGCCGTTCGAGCCGGCAACTCGCGCTCTCGCTCGGCCTCGCCCTTCTCTGCGTTGCCGGTGCCGCGAGCGCCCAGCCGTCTGCTCCGGTGAGCTTCGATTCGACCCATTTCACCGGACTCCGTTGGCGGAGTATCGGGCCCAATCGCGGAGGCCGATCCATCGCCGCCGCGGGCAGCCCGAGCCGGCCGTACGAGTACTATTTCGGCGCCGTCGGCGGCGGCCTCTGGAAGACCACCGATGGCGGCCTCACCTGGCAGCCGGTGACCGACGGAAAGATCCGGAGCTCCTCCGTGGGCGCGGTGGCGATCTCGGAGTCGAATCCCGATGTGATCTACATCGGCATGGGTGAGACGGAGCTTCGCGGCAACATCATGCAGGGCGATGGCGTCTACAAGTCGACCGATGCCGGCAAGAGCTGGAAGCACATGGGGCTCGCCGAGACCCAGGCGATCGCCCGCATCCGCGTGGATCGCACCAACCCCGACCTCGTGTACGTCGCGGCTCTCGGGCACCCGTACGGGCCGAACGCCGAGCGGGGAATCTTTCGCTCGAAGGACGGCGGGTCGACGTGGGAGAAGGTTCTGTTCCGCAACGATCGAACGGGGGCGGTGGATCTCAGCATCGATCCGCGGAATGGCCAGACGCTCTTCGCCGCTCTCTGGGACGTCGGCCGCACACCCTGGTCGTTGACGAGCGGGGGACCGGGCTCGGGCCTCTTCCGGTCCACCGATGGCGGGGACCACTGGAGCGAGATCACGCGCAACCCGGGCATGCCGGCGGGCACCATCGGAAAGATCGGCATCTCCGTCTCCGGCGCGGATGGCAATCGCGTGTACGCCATCGTCGAGGCGGACTCGGGCGGGGTGTTCCGGTCCGATGATGCCGGGGCAACCTGGAAGCGCACCAACGATGAGCGGAAGATCCGCCAGCGCGCCTTCTACTACAGCCGGATCTACGCCGATCCCACGGCGAAGGATCGCGTCTACGCGCTCAACACCAGCATGTACCGGTCCGACGACGGCGGTGTGAAGTTCGACACCATCATTCGCGAGCCGCATGGCGACAACCACGACTTGTGGATCGCACCGAATGACAACCGGCGTCTCATCAACAGCAATGACGGCGGCGGCAACGTCTCGGTGAACGCTGGGAAGACATGGACGACCCAGCGCTATCCCACGGCCCAGGCGTATCACGTCGCCACCACCCGTGATTTTCCCTACCACGTCTGCGGTGCCCAGCAGGACAACAGCACCTTCTGCGTTCCCAGCTCCGACTGGCAGAACTGGGGCGGGCTGATGGGTGGAGGACGCGGTGGGCCTGGCGACTGGTTCTACCATGTGGGCGGGGGCGAGAGTGGCTACATCGCTCCCGACCCGGTGAATCCCGACATCTTCTACGCCGGCAGCCAGGGGGCGCTGTTGACACGCTACGATCGCAGCATCGGCCAGATCCGCGATGTCGAGGTGTATCCGCGCTTCTTTTCCGGCGAGCCGGCGAGCGCTCTCCCCGAGCGCTGGCAGTGGACTTTTCCGATCGTCTTCTCCCCGCTCGACCCTCACGTCCTGTACGCTTCATCACAGCACCTCTTCCGATCCGTCAACAGAGGCCAGAGCTGGACGCGGATCAGCCCCGATCTCACGCGCGCCGACTCCAGCACGCTCGGGGAGAGCGGAGGGCCGATCACGCACGACATGAACGGGCCGGAGATCTACGGAACGATCTTCTCCATCGCGCCGTCGAAGAAGGAGGCGCTCACAATCTGGACGGGCTCCGACGACGGCCTCGTCCAGATCACGCGTGATGGGGGACGGAGCTGGACCAACGTGACCCCTCCTGACCTTCCAAAGTTCGCGCGCGTGAGTCTGATCGATGCGTCAGCGCATCGCGCCGGCACCGCCTACGTCGCCGCCAAGCGCTATCAGATGGATGACCGCGCTCCCTACATCTACGCGACCAGCGACTACGGCCGGAGCTGGCGGAAGATCGTGACAGGAATCCGCGCCGATGACCATGTCCATGTTGTGCGCGAGGACCCGCAGCGCGCCGGGCTGCTCTACGCCGGCACCGAGCACGGAGTGTACGTCTCGTTCGACGACGGCGGTCGCTGGCAGTCGCTCTCGCTCAATCTTCCCGATGTGCAGGTTCCCGATCTGGTGGTCGAGGAGAAAGACCTGGTCATCGCGACTCATGGGCGATCGATGTACGTGCTCGACGACATCGGCCCGATACGCCAACTGTCAGCCGAGAGCGCGCGCGAGGATCTGCACCTCTTCAATCCCCATGACGCCGTGCGCGGAGTCTACCCGGCGACGATTCAGTACTATCTCAGCCGGCCCGCCGATTCGGTGACGATCCAGATTCTGGACGGGAAGGGGACGGCCATTCGCACCTTTGTCGGGACGAAGAAGGATCGACCCGTGCCGAAGGACTCGATCAGCGCCGCAGCCAAGGCTGCTGCGACCGACACCAGCCATGTCCCGGTGGTAACCGGTGACAGCATTGGTCGCGCCCGCGCCCACCGCGACAGCCTGTCGCGAGATAGCGCGGCCAAGGACACCGCCGATGAGTTTCGGCGGCCCATCCCCAAGGCTCCGACCACGGCCGGTCTGAACCGCTTCGAGTGGGACCTTGGCTATCCCGGATCGACAGTCTTTCCCAAGATGATCCTGTGGGGGGCCGACGCCGCCGACGGTCCGACCGCCCTTCCTGGACGCTACCAGGTGCGGGTCACCGCCGACGGTCGCAGCCAGAGCCGGAGCTTCGCGATCCGGATGGATCCCCGCCTCAAGGGCATCACCCTGGCGGATCTCCAGGCTCAGTTTGCCCTCGCCCTACGGATTCGCGACCGGACGAGCGAGGCGAACCAGGCCGTGATTCGCATCCGCGAAATCGAAGGTCAGATCGCGAAGCGTGTTGCCGGTACGACCGACGCCGCCGTGCTGGGCGCGGCCGTCGCCGCTCGACGCCAGCTCGGCGAGCGCGAGGAGGCGCTCTATCAGATTCACAACCGGAGCGGACAGGACCCCCTCAACTTTCCCATCCGCCTCAACAACCGGCTGGCATCGCTGCGGAGCAAGCTCGAGTTCGGGGATGGACGGCCGACCGCCGGAAGCTACGTCGTCTTCCGGGAGCTCTCGGCCGAGCTGGACCGGGAGCTCGCTGCCCTGGACGGGGTGATTCGCGATGGTGTAGCCGCCCTGAACCGGGCGCTCGTCGCTGCAAGGCTGGATCCGATTCCCCTGCCAGCCCCGTCAGGACGGAGTCGCGGAGCGACCACTAGGTGAGCGCGGAAATTCATGCCAGACTTCTGTTTACGACAACGAACGGGAGGCCGGAAATTGACCGCCGTGGCAAGCGGTGTGCTATAGAAAGGGGATCGCCTACGCGGCCGGGAGGGCATATGTCGGGAGGCTACGCGATCGAAAACAACTTACTGAAACGCATTCTGACGGATCCCCTGACGGGGCTTCCAAGCGTGATGTATTTCCGCCTCATTCGGGAGTGGGAAGAGCGCCGGGCGCGCCGGCGTGACTACACGGTAAGCGTCTTGACGGTGGAGGTGCACGGCGGGAAAGAAAGCGTGCGTCGCTCGCTGGGGCTGCGGCTCTGTCGCGACTTTCGCACGTCCGATCTTATCGCGTCGGATGGCAACGAGCACTACCGCGTGCTGCTCACCTCACCGGACGCCGAGCAGGCCGAGATCATCCGGCAGAAGGTGTCGCGGATCGCCGACGGGCTCAACGAGGGCGTCCCGCCCCATGAGCAGGTCGATCTGGAGGTGAAGGTGGAGGGCCAGCGAGAGGGACAGCCGCGCGAGCCCTGCGCCCCGTGCGACGTTGACGCGCTCGAGACGCCAGCGACCGAGCACAAGGCCTTTCGGGACAGCTCGCATCGGGGCGAAACAGGCGCGCAGCAGGAGGGTACCACCTCCGCATGAAATCCATGCGGGCTCGCCTCTTCCTCCTGCCGCTGGCTCTCGCGGCAGGGGGAACGGGGTGCAGCTATTTCTCGAACGGTGCCTACCCTCCGGTTCAGCACGCTCTCGGCGACAGCGTTGTTGTTTTCGGAGCCGATTCCCTCCACGCCATCCGCAACGATCGCTTCGAGGTGTATGGCCCGACGGCGGCATCGGTGGCCGCGGTACGCGACGACCTCGATCATTCGACGCGCGAATTCCGGCGCTACTTCGGCATCTACGCTCCGCTGTTCGCGGTCGTGCTCTTCGACACGCCGGAGAAGTCACAGAGCTTCGATCCAACAGCGCTGCGCAATCGCGGGCTGCGCGTGGTGCGCATCGCCCGACCGGCGAGGTCCGAGGGGAGGTCGCTGCGCGACGACAACGCCGAGCGGTGGCCGGTCAGCCGGCGTGCCGCAGTGGTGATGCTCGGTGGATGGGCATCGCGGAAGCGTGCCGCCGATTCCTCCGACGCGGAAAGCCGGCTCCCCGTGTGGTACCGCCAGGCCGTGACTGGGCTCACCGCGGCGCCGCAGGGATACGAGGGACGGGGCGGCTTTCTGTCGCGGGTCGGAAGCTCGGAAACGATTCCGCTGGTCGAGATCTTCGCGTCGAAGTCGGCGCTCGCCGACTCGGTGAATCAGACGGAGATGGATGGACCGGACCCGTCGCAACCGCGGGAGCGCTCACGCTCCCTGCTCTTTTCGTCGGAGGCGCGGTCGGTCGCCCAGTACCTTGCCGAGAAGGAGGGGCCGGAGTTCATCGGCGCGATCGGCGAAAAGCTTCTGGCGGGCCAGAGCATGGAGACGATTCTGCAGCAGTCGCGCGTCGTTCCGAAGGACATTCCAGCGCTCGAAGCGGTGTGGCGGGCATGGATGCGGACCGAGGACCGGCGATAGAAGGCATGGTCGAGAGCGCACCTGGTGAAAGGGGGTCGGCCGCTGAGAATCTTCCCCGATTTCTCATGCGCCGCGCGCGGCAGGCGTCCGATGGGCGTCTCGTGCTCGACGTCGTCATCGGACTTGCCCTGCTTCTAGCGACCCTCCTGTGGGAGCCGGCCTGGTGGCTCCCTCTTGTCAGCGGGGCACTGTGCTTTGTATTCTTCGGGCTCTGGGGAATCACCGACCGCGTGCTTCGCGAGCGCGGTACCGCGAGCGGTACGGTGCCCCATGCCCTTCGCCTGGCGCGCGGTGTCGTGACCGCGCTGGGTGCACTCGCCACGATCGCCTTCCTTCTCAGTCTCGCGGGACTGATGCTCGGCACCTGGATCAGCTAACCGCGGTCGAGCCGCGCGCGCCAGAGACACCGCCCTACCCCACACGTTCGCGACCACGCTGCCCGTGGCCACAGAACTCCCACCGTATCAACACGGACGGAGGCAGCACGATGAAGAAGCTCGTTCTCCTGACGCTCGCGGCGTCGGCCCTTGTGGCTTGCCAGGACTCGGCGACCGCACCGCAATCTCGTGTCGAGCTGTCCGCCGCCCAGGCAACCGTCGCCTCGCGCTCGGAGGTCGTGCCGGATCGCTACATCGTGGTGTACCACCCTGGCGTAGCAGACGCGCAGGCGCTCACGCGACAGATCGTGAGCCAGTATCAGGGAGTGCTCTTCCACAGTTACGGGACCGCGATCAAGGGCTTCGCAGCACACCTCAGCGCATCGGCCGTCGCGACCCTGCGCTCCCATCCTGACATCGCGTTCATCGAGCCCGACCAGATCGTGCACCTGTCCGGCACGCAGTCCGGCGCGACCTGGGGAATCGACCGCATCGACCAGCCGGATCTTCCTCTGAACGGCATCTACAATTACGGCCCAACCGGGTCCGGGGTGAGCGCGTACATCATCGATACGGGAATCCGAACGACGCACGTCGAGTTCGGCGGTCGGGCGTCGGGGGTGTACACGGCCATCAACGATGGCAATGGCACCAACGACTGCAACGGGCATGGGACGCACGTCGCCGGCACGGTGGGCGGCAACACCTATGGCGTGGCCAAGCAGGTGAAGCTCTATGCGGCGAGGGTTCTGGATTGCTCGGGGAGCGGACTGGTCTCCGGGATCGTTGCCGCTGTGGACTGGATCACGGCGAACCGTCAGGGTCCATCGGTGGCCAACATGAGCCTCGGGGGCGTCGCCTCCAGCTCGCTCGATCAGACAGTCGAGAACGCGAGCGCTTCGGGCATCACGTTCGCGGTGGCGGCCGGCAACAGCACTTTCGGGTCTGATGCGTGCGGCGTTTCACCGGCGCGCACGCCGAGCGCGCTCACGGTGGCCGCCAGCACGAGCAGCGACGCTCGCGCGTCCTACTCGAACTGGGGAAGCTGCGTGGACCTGTTCGCGCCCGGCTCCTCCATCACGTCGGCCTGGAACGGCAGCGACACGCAGACCAACACCATCAGCGGGACGTCGATGGCTACCCCGCACGTGACGGGCGCCGCCGCGCTCTATCTGCAGGGCAATCCGGCGGCGTCGGCCGCTCAGGTCGCTCAGGCTCTCAAAGCCAACGCGACCCCCAACAGGATCACCGACCCGGTTGGCTCGCCGAATCTGCTTCTCTATACCGGATTCCTGATCAACGCGCCGCCGCCGGATCAGCCCCCGGTGGCGAGGTTCACCGGAAGCTGCAGTGGCCTCACGTGCACCTTCGACGGACGGAGCTCCACCGACGACGGTGGTATCACGGCGTACGACTGGAGCCTCGGCAAGTACCCCAATGGGACGGCCTCCGGCCCGGTGGTGACCGTCACTTACCCGCATGGGGGTCAGCGCACGGTCACGCTCACCGTCACCGACGGCGCGGGGCAGATGAACAGCATGACGCAGGTCTTCACGGTGCAGGATCAACCGCCGCCGCCGCCTCCAGTGGACCAGCCGCCGACGGCAAGCTTCAGCGTGAGCTGCGGCGGCACGACGTGCACTCTCGATGCATCGTCCTCTACCGATGACAATGGCATCGCATCCTACTCGTGGGACGTCGGAAAATATCCCGACGGCACCGCGACCGGTCGCGTCGTGACGGTGGTGTATCCCCACAGTGGCTCCCGGACGGTCACGCTGACCGTGACCGACACGGCGGGCCAGACGGCATCCTCGACCCAGACATTCATCCTGCCGTGATGGCGCGATGGCGCCGCGCGCCATATGTCGCGCGGCGCCCGCTGTATTGCGGGAGTGGCGTCGCTCGGCGAGAATTCCGGTCCGGCCACGGATCTCACCAGCGGCCCACCCATTCCGAGGCGCAGCATGTCGCACGAAATTCCCGACTATCACGACGCGGATCTGGTCCTCAAGCTCTATGACCTGCGGCGGGAAGAGCTCTTGCGACGCTCGCGCGAAGCGGTCAACCAGAAATTCTGGCCGAAAGGCCCTGACGAGCTCCTCGCGATCATGCGGCCGGATCACGAGCTCAACACGGCTTTCCGTCAGGTGGCCGCCTATTGGGAGATGGTCTACGGTATGGCGCGGCACGGAATCGTGAACGCCGAGTTCCTGATGGAGAACAACGGCGAAGGGCTGTTCGTCTTTGCCAAGGTTCAGCCCTGGATCACCGAGCTGCGGGAGGCGAGCGGCCCGCGGGCGTTCGCCAACGCCGAGTGGATTGCGACCCGCACCGAGATGGGACGGCAGATCTTCGCCCGGACCCGCGCCCGGATAGCCAAGACGCTGGAAAGCAAGTGACGAATCGCCATGGCTGAGGGCTCGAAGGAAACAAAGAAAAAAAAGGTCGGGCTCTCCACCGCGTGGCGTGAGTCGAGGCTCCTGATCGCGAGCCACAAGCGGTCGCTGGCGATCGGGATGTCGCTGATGCTGGTGAGCAGACTGGCCGGCCTCGTCATGCCCGCGAGCACCAAACTGTTCGTGGATTCGGTGATCGGAAAACATCGCGCCGATCTCCTCGTCCCGATCGCGATCGCCATCGGCATCGCAACCCTTCTGCAGGCCGCGACATCCTTCGGGTTGAGCCAGGTGGTGAGCATCACCGCGCAGATGGCGATCACCGACATGCGCAAGCGCGTGCAGGCGCACGTCACCCGTCTCCCGGTCAGCTACTTCGACTCGACCCAGACCGGGGTCCTGATCTCCCGGATCATGACCGACGCCGAGGGAATCCGGAATCTGGTGGGCACGGGCCTGGTTCAGCTCGTCGGGGGTCTCGTCACCGCGACGCTCGCGCTGTTCGTGCTCTTCTATCTGAACTGGAAGCTGACGTCGGTGACGCTGCTCCTCCTGCTCAGCTTCGGAAGCGTGATGACGATCGCCTTCCGGCGCCTGCGGCCCGTCTTCCGCGAGCGAAGCGTGATCAACGCCGAGGTGACGGGACGTCTCGCCGAATCGATGGGCGGCATCCGCATCGTGAAGACGTACACGGCCGAGCGGCGCGAGAATCTGGTGTTCGCCCGGGGAGCGCACCGCCTGTTCCGCAACGTGGCGCGCACGATCACCGGCATCTCGACCGTGGGCGCCTTCTCGACTCTCATCATCGGCATGGTGGGGATCGTCATGATCCTCGGTGCCGGCCGCGCCGTCCTGGCCGGGCAGATGACGCTTGGCGACGTGATAACCTACGTCGTGTTCGTGGGAATGCTGGCGATGCCGCTGATCGAGATCGCGTCGATCGGCACCCAGGTGAGTGAAGCGTTCGCCGGACTCGACCGGATTCGAGAGATCCTCTCGATGTCCACCGAGGACCAGCAGGACGCGGCACGCAGCGCGCTGCGGGACATCGACGGAGACGTTCGCTTCGAGGATGTGAGCTTCGAGTACACGGTTGGCGTACCGGTGTTGAAGCACATCGACCTGCACGCTCCAGCCGGCACCACCACGGCGCTCGTCGGATCGAGTGGCTCGGGTAAGAGCACGCTCATCAGCCTGGTGATGGCGTTCAACCGCCCCCAGGAAGGGCGGGTGCTCGTGGATGGCCACGACCTCGCGGGCGTGCGCCTCCGCGACTTTCGCTCGCATCTGGGTGTGGTGCTGCAGGACAACTTCCTGTTCGACGGGAGCATTGCCGACAACATCCGGTTCTCCAAGCCGGGGGCGACGCTGGAGGAAGTGCGCGATGCGGCGCACGTCGCGCACTGCGAGGAGTTCATCTCTGGGTTCAAGGACGGCTTCGAGACGATCGTCGGCGAGCGCGGCGTGAAGCTGTCCGGGGGTCAGCGCCAGCGCGTCGCCATCGCCCGGGCGATCCTGGCAGACCCGCGGATCCTCATCCTCGACGAGGCCACGTCGAGCCTCGACAGCGAGAGCGAGGGGCTGATTCGCGACGGGCTCCGATCGCTGCGCCGCGGACGCACAACCTTTGTGATCGCTCACCGCCTCTCCACCATCGCGAGCGCCGACCAGATCCTGGTGCTCGAGCACGGCGAGATCGTCGAGCGCGGGCGGCAGGAGCAGCTACTGGCGCTCGGCGGACGCTATCGCGAGCTGTACGACAAGCAGTACGGGCTGGAGCATGACAAATTCATCAATCCGGGCGAGGATTTCACCCCGGAGCTACCAAGAGTCGCGGCTGCGGTGCCGTTGGGGGCCGCAAAGACACTGTAGACGGGGGCCCCGGCACATTAGTTGACATAGGCAAGTAGATAGTTGACATTGGCAATGTTGCTCTCCGCTGCCCCGGAGGCCGCCCACGACTGCCAGTGTCTCCCGTGATTCCATGACCCAGCTCCCGCCGGCCGATCCCATCGCCGCCGTCAGGAGGTTCAACCGCTTCTACACCCAGTTGATCCGCGCTCTGGATGAAGGGCACCTGCATACGCCTTTCTCTCTCGCCGAAGCCCGGGTACTGTACGAGATCGCCCATCGCGATCCCCCCGCCCCGACTGCCGCCGAGATCGCGCAGGGCCTCGGTCTCGACGCAGGCTACCTCAGCCGGATCCTGCGCGGCTTCGAGAAGCAAGGACTGATCGAGCGCGCGACGTCCGCGACCGATGCGCGCCAGAGCCACGTGCGGCTCACCGCCGCGGGTGATGCCACGTTTGCGGAGCTGGACAACCTCGCTCGCGCGGACGTCGCCTCACTGCTCTCCATGGTCTCAGGCCGCGCAGCCGACCGCCTGCTCGATGCCATGCGGACGATCGAGAGGCTGCTCGGCGGCGAGCGCCGGCGGGAAGACGAACCGCCGCCGTATCTGCTGCGCCAGCACCGGCCGGGTGACATGGGCTGGGTCGTCAGCAGCCACGGCCGTCTTTACGCGGACGAATACGGGTGGGACGAGCGCTTCGAGGCGCTGGTGGCGGAGATCGTGGCGGCATTTCTGCGCACCTTCGATCCAAAGCGCGAGCGGTGCTGGATCGCCGAGCGCGATGGGGAGAACGTCGGCTCCGTTTTCCTCGTGAGCCACCCGGAGCGGGAGCACGTCGCCAAGCTTCGCCTACTCCTCGTGGAGCCTGGCGCGCGGGGGCTCGGAATAGGGCGGCGGCTGGTGGATGAGTGCGTCCGCTTTGCTCGGCAAGCCCAGTATGACAGGATCACGCTGTGGACGAACAGCGTGCTCTCGGCGGCGCGCCTGATCTATGAGCGCGCCGGTTTTGAGCTCACGAATGAGGAGGCGCACGAGAGCTTCGGTGCTCGATTGACGGGACAGACCTGGGAGCTATCTCTGTGAGCACGTCCCCCGCGACCCCCCCTGGGTAGCGTCCAGCCCCCAGACGCCTAGCGCGGTGCGGCCGGGTCGCCCCAGCGTGGCACGTCCCCTGCCTTATGATGGGTGCCGCCGAACGGTCGGCACCTCGACAGGAGAGGCCCATGCGTAACCGAATGTTCGTGCTCCTTCTTCCCGCGGCGCTGCTGGCTGGCGCATGCAGGGGAGACAATCGCGCGGCAAAGACCGATCCCGCGCTGAACAACGATCTGCAGCTCGCGGGGCAGTCAGGCTACCGCCCGCTCGATACCGTGTCGGCGCTGGAACAGAGTCGCGCGTTGCAACAGCAGCAGCTCCGTGCCGGCGCGCAACCGGTTGGCACCGCACCCCGCGCTCAGCGTCCCGTCGTGCGCCGCTCGTCCTCGAGCGGCCAGGCGACATCCGGAAGCTCGGCCGGCCAGTCAACCGGTGGAGAGGTCTACACCGAGAAGCACACGCAGCGCGACGCCGCCATCGGCGCAGCCGCTGGCGCGGTGATCGGTGCGACAACCAGCAGCAACAAAGTGCAGGGCGGGTTGATCGGAGCCGCGGTGGGTGGCGTGCTGGGTGGTGTGGTGGGCAACAACGTGGACGTCAAGAAGAAGAGACGGCCCCCGCCGTCCGAGTGAACGAGTGAAGGGAGCCGGGCCGCCTCTGGGCGGCCCGGCGTGCACATGGGGGTCCCGCGGCTCGCCCTCCGCGTTGCCCCCTGCCCCAACGCCACAACGGACCCTTGCGTTGATGGTGGCGAGGCCGCACCCTTCCGGGTCTCCTCCCGGGGATCGACTGTCGGGCCCTGTGACGCTGCGCTGACGCTCGCCGCCATCCTGGCGGTTCTGGGCAGGCGCTCTCGCCCACATGCCTTCCTGCCTCTGCCTCCCGAACGCGCGAGGAGTACGACGACCGTGGCGTTGAGTGAACTTCCCACATCTCCCCAGGCGCTGGCCCGCGCGACGTGGGAGGACATCTCCGGCCACTACGAATCGCTGGCCACGTATCCACTCACGATGGCGAACGCGGCTGGATGGCTGTCCCACTGGTCCCGCTTCGAGGAGATCGTCGGCGAGGCGGCCACGCTCGCATCGATCGCGTACACCTGCGACACCACCGATCCGGCAAAAGAGGAAGCCCATCTCCGGTTCGCCTCGGAGATCGCGCCGCGCATGGAGGAGCAGCAGACGCGGCTCGCCCGCAGACTGCTGGAGGTCGGATACTCGCGTCCGGAGCTGGAGACCATGCTCCTCGAATTCCGCACCGATGCGGAGATCTTCCGCGAGGCCAATGTTCCCCTGGTCGCCGAGCTGGAGGAGTTGGATGCCAGCTATGAGAAGACGCTGGGTGCAATGACGGTGGAATGGGACGGGGAGCGCAAGACGGTCCAGCAACTTCAGCCCTTTCTCAAGAGTCCCGACCGGTCGGTGCGTGAACGGGCCTTCCACGCCAGCGCGGAACCCTTCCTCGCCCAGCGCGATACGCTCTCGGAGCTCTTCGACCGGATGTATACGCTGCGGCAGTGCATCGCTCGGAACGCCGGCTTCCGGAATTTCCAGGAATTCATCTTCCGCGCGAAGCATCGCTTCTGGTACACCCCGGACGACTGTGCCTCCTTCCATCGTGCGGTGGAGGAGACCGTGATGCCGGCGATCGCTCGGCTACACGAATACCGGCGCGAACGGTTGGGGGTGAGCGTGCTGCGTCCCTGGGATGTCACGGTCGAGCTCGACCGTGCTGTACCGCTCGCCCCCTTCGAGACGGTGCCCGAGTTCGTGGAGCGCGCCCAGCACATATTCGATCGCGTGGACCCGGAGCTGGGGCGCGATTTCCGGACGATGTCGAAGGAGCAGCTACTCGACCTCGACAACCGCCAGGGAAAGGCCCCAGGCGGCTACTGCACCACCCTCCAACACCGTGGCCGACCCTTCATCTTCATGAATGCGGTTGGCGTGCCCGACGACGTCAACACACTCATCCACGAGGCGGGACACTGCTTCCACGCCTTCGCCGCGAGTCCACAACCGCTCATCTGGCAGCGGGGAACAGGGATGGAAGCGGCCGAGCTGGCCTCGATGAGCATGGAGCTGCTCGCCGCGCCCTACCTCGCGCGTCCGGATGGTTACTACTCCGAGAGCGACGTGCGCCACGCCTGGCTCGAGCATCTGGAGGACATCCTGCTCACCCTCGCGCACGTCGCCAGCGTCGATGCCTTTCAGAGTTGGATCTACACCAGCGGGCAGGGGGACGACGGAGCCGCGCGCGACCGGGCGTGGGTCGAGATCCGCCAGCGCTTCGAGCGAGTCGTGGACTGGAGCGGTCTCGAGCCGGAGCGGATGGCGCGCTGGTATCGCCAGCCGCACATCTTCGTCAGCCCGTTCTACTACATCGAGTACGGCATCGCGCAGCTCGGGGCGTTGCAGATCTGGCGCGACAGTCTCGCCGATCAGCCCGCGGCCGTGGCGCGGTATCGGCGCGCCCTCGCCCTCGGCGGTACGCGTTCTCTTCCGGAGATCTATGCCACGGCGGGGGCGAAGCTCGTTTTCGATTCGGAGACGATGGGAGAGCTGGTCGCGCTCGTCGAGTCGCGCATCGACGCCCTCCGAGATGATCCCGGACCGGCAGAGCGCGCGGCCTGACGGCAACGGGAGACGCCAGGCGGTCCTACCTTCGCCTCACAACCACTCCGCCATTGTGCGTGATCGCGCGCACCATGGCTCCCCCCGATCCCAGCTGCGTCGACAGACGACGGTTGAGCCGGCCCTGTACGGTGACCGGGAAATCGAAGTCCAGACTGCCGTTGGTCGTTCCGGTCTCCAGCATCGCCGAGTAGCTCTCGGGGACCCGCAGCCGGATGCCGCCGTTCGTCGTCTCCGCATCGAGCCCCTTTCCCTCCCACCGATTCCCGGTGAGAGTGACGTCGAGACCTCCGTTGCGAGTCTCCGCATGAACGTCGCCGCCGAGCGCCTGGAGATGCAGGCCCCCATTCTGTGCCGACAGATCCATGGTGCCCTGAACCTCGCTCACCGAGATGCCGCCGTTCTGGGTGTGGATGGCGAGGTCGGCTTTCTTCGGCACCACGAGGTCGAAGCTGACGGACCAGCCGCCATCATCTCCGGAGGATGTAGGTCCTTCCGCCCGGATGGAGCGCGCGTCGGTGACGATCCGAATCGTGGCGGCCAGCGCCTTGGCGTCGGCACCGGATCGCGCCCACGTCTGGATGCGAGCGACGATGGCCACGCTGTCGCGGTCCCACGCGCCAACGGCCACGCCGCCATTTCTTCCGCCATCAGCGGTGATCTTGGCACCCCTGCCGCCGCGCATCCCGCTCTCACGGATCTCGCAGTACTGATATCTGTCGTTCCACCCGCGATCGTTCTCGCGGCACTGATCGAGCCAGCGGACATTGTCCCGCTGAGCGACGGCGGTGCGTGCGCACAGCGTGAGCGCGACGGGGACGGCGATGCGGAGCCAGCGCGTGAATGTCATGCGATCCTCTCGAGACCGGGCGGATGGGAGCTGCTATCGGTAGTTGGACAGCGCAAACGGCCAGATGGTTGGGCCGGGCAAGACTGGCCAACGCCGCGCGGTGAGCGCTAAGATCCGGTTCCTCCGGTCCTCTCCGCCTCGCTCGCTCGGCAGCCCTCGCCCAACCCCTTGAACACCCGATGACCCGTCTTCCTTCCGCCCTCCTGCTCGGTGTCCTCTTCGGAACCGCTCCCTCGCTCATCGGCCAGCAGTCCGGGCGCCGTCCGGAGGGAGACTCCCTGCGCGCCCAGCGACGCGATACCACGAAGACCGATACCACGAAAGGGCCCAAGGTTCCCCCGGCCGACCCGCTGACGCGTTTTCTCGGTGCGTTCACCGCACGCGGATTGGGTCCGGCGGCCTATTCCGGGCGGGTCACCGCCATCGCCGTCCCGAAGCCCTACCACAAGATCATCTATGCCGGCTCCGCCGGCGGAGGTGTCTGGAAGACGGTCAACGCGGGCATCACCTGGCAACCAATCTCCGACAGCCTGGGCGCACAATCCATCGGCGACGTCGCCGTCGCCGCCTCGGACACGAACGTCATCTGGGTAGGCACGGGCGAGAAGAACAGCCTGCGATCGGCCTCGTGGGGGAATGGCGTCCACAAGTCCACCGACGGCGGCAAGACGTGGAAGCATATGGGGCTCGCGGACACGCGCTCCATCGGTCGGGTGGTGATCCATCCGACCGATCCCAACATCGTCTACGTGGCGGCCCTGGGACATCTCTGGGGTCCCAATCCCGAGCGGGGGGTCTACAAGACAGCCGATGGCGGGAAAACATGGACGCGGAGTCTGTTCGTTGACGATTCGACGGGGTTCGTGGACCTCGAGATGGATCCGTCGAATCCGGAGCTCCTCTATGCCGCCTCCTGGCATCGTGTCCGCTGGGGCGGCCCGCACATGGAAGGCGTGGGCAAGGGAAGCGCGCTCTACCGGACCACCGACGGGGGGCGGAGCTGGAAGAAGCTCACGGACCCCTCCCTCCGGAACGGCCTGCCGAGCGCGGGGATCGGCCGCACCGGGCTCGACATCTCCGCGAGCAACCCGAGAACGGTGTACGCGATGGTGCAGGTGGATCGGGGGATGACGGAGCCATCGCGCACGCCATTCGGCGGTGTCTTCCGCTCCGATGATGCCGGAGAGACCTGGAAGCAGCTCAACGACCTTCAGCCGATCCCATCCTACTACTACAACGACATCTGGATCGATCCGACAAACAGCGAGCACGCGTACATCACCTCGTCACCACTGCTCGAGAGCAAGGACGGCGGCAAGACATGGGTGCAGGACACGCTCCAGCTCGTGCACGTCGACAACCACGCGCTGTTCATCGATCCCGCGGACCCGAAGCACATGATCCTGGGAAACGATGGGGGTGTCTACATCACCTGGGACGGGGGAAAGGCGTGGGAGCACGAGGCGATTCCGATCGGCCAGTTCTATACGGTCACCGTGGACAGCGCCCAGACTCCGTACACGATCTGCGGCGGTCTTCAGGACAACGGCGTGTGGTGCGGCCCGAGCGCATCGCGCGATTCGCTCGGCATCACGGATTCCGACTGGTATTCGGTCAATGGCGGCGATGGGATGCACGTCCAGCTCCCACCGAACGATCCCTATACAATCTACTCCGAGTACCACCTCATTCGCATGCGCAACGGGGGCAAGGACTGGGAGATCGTCGGGCCGGACATGACGCGCGGGAATCGCCGCGCACCCGAGCCCGATGCGGGCTACACCTCCTACCAAGCGCTGTACTCGATCGCCGAGAGTCCCCGGAGCGCCGCCATTCTCTGGACCGGCTCCGACGACGGGCTGGTGTGGGTGACGCGTGATGGAGGCAAGACGTGGGCGAACGTGACCGGAACCTTTCCGAAGGCCGCGCCGACACGCTGCTTCGTCTCGCACATCGCGGCTTCGCGCTTTGCCGAGGCGACAGCGTACGTCGTGTACGACTGCCACCACCGCGATGAGGTCCGACCGCATGTCTGGCGCACGACCGACTTCGGCGTGACGTGGACGGAGATCGGGGCCGGCCTGCCCAAGGATGGCGGCAGCCTCACGATCTTCGAGGATGTGCGCAATCCGCGACTCCTCTTCGTCGGCACCGAGTTCGGAGCGTTCGCGACCGTGGACGGAGGGAAGCGGTGGTGGCGCTTCCCCAAGGGTCTTCCCCCTGTGGGGGTGCAGATGTTCTCGGCATCGTACGAGGCGCGGGACCTGGTGATCAGTACCCATGGCCGCGGGATCTGGACGGTGAACATCGGCGCGCTCGAGGAGCAGTCGGACTCGTTGCTCGAGAGGAAGGCCCATCTGTTCTCGGTGCCTCCGGCACTCCAGTACCGGTACTCGGACAGCTACCCGAACTTCGGCGCTCGTCCTTTCATCGCCCAGAATCCCGGACGGGGCGCGGTGATCAGCTACTGGCTCCGGGATGCGCTCGACCGCGGCGTCCAGTTCATCATCACGGATGCCCGAGGGGACACGGTCAAGAAGCTCAACGCGCCCGCCTACGCCGGTTTGCAGCGTGTCACGTGGACGCTCGACCGCGATGCGCCGCGCCCGCGCGAGCTCGGCGGACCGACCTCCGTGCAGGAGCTCCGCCGCGTGGAGCCTGGCGAGTACACGCTCAGCCTGAAGGCGGCAAGAGTGACGATGACACAGAAGGTTCTGGTGAAGGAATGGCCGAAGGACAGACTGGGCCGGGTCAGATGAGCGGACCGCCGGTACGGCTCACCGATCTGCCCGCGTGGAAGGCGCTCGCGGCTCACCACGCTGAAGTGCGCGACACCCACCTCCGTGATCTGTTCAGCCGCGATCCGGGCCGCGGCGAGCGGATGAGCGCTCACGGAGCGGGACTGTTCCTCGACTATTCGAAGCACCGGGCGACGGCTGAGACGATGACACTGCTCCTGGCGCTGGCCGAGGCGCGGGGGCTGCCGTCGCGCATCGACGGCATGTTCCGCGGCGACAAGATCAACGTCACCGAGTCGCGGCCCGTGCTTCACGTCGCTCTGCGCGCGCCGCGTGACGCAACGATCGAGGTCGATGGCCAGAACGTCGTGCCCGCCGTGCACGCCGTGCTGGATCGGATGGCCCACTTCGCGGAGCGCGTCCGCACCGGGGCCTGGGTCGGGCACACCGGCAAGCGCATCCGGCACGTCATCAACATCGGCATCGGCGGCTCCGACCTGGGGCCCGTGATGGCCTACGAGGCACTGCGGTACTACAGCCAGCGCGATCTCTCCTTCGCCTTCGTGTCCAACGTCGACGGTACCGACCTGGTCGAAGCGACAATCGGTCTCGACCCGGCCGCGACGCTCTTCATCATCTCGTCCAAGACATTCACCACCCTCGAGACGATGACCAACGCGCAATCGGCGCGCGACTGGGCGCTCCGGGCGTTGAGGGACGAATCGGCGGTGGCCCGACACTTCGTCGCCGTATCGACCAACGCGCGGGAGGTAGCGGCATTCGGCATCGATGTCGACAACATGTTCGGCTTCTGGGACTGGGTGGGCGGGCGCTACTCGATGGACTCGGCAATCGGCCTCTCGACGATGCTCGCGGTGGGGCCTCAGCATTTCCGGGACATGCTGGCCGGTTTTCATGCCATGGACGAGCACTTCCGCACCGCACCATTCGAGGGGAATCTGCCCGTCATCATGGCGACGTTGGGCGTCTGGTACGCCGACTTCTTCGATGCACAGACCGTGGCCGTGCTCCCGTACGAGCAATACCTCAAGCGCTTCCCCGCCTACCTGCAGCAGTTGACGATGGAGAGCAACGGGAAGCACGTGACCCTGGACGGGAAGCGGGTGACCTATCAGACCGGTGCGGTCTACTGGGGCGAGCCGGGCACGAACGGACAGCACTCGTTCTACCAGCTCATCCACCAGGGAACGAGGCTCGTCCCGGCCGATTTCATCGGCTTCCTGGAGCCGCTCAATCCACTCGGACAGCACCACGACATCCTGATCGCGAACCTGTTCGCACAGACGGAGGCACTGGCCTTTGGTCGGACAGCAGACGAGGTGAGGGCCGACGGCACGGCGGACTGGCTCGCACCCCACCGGGAGTTCGAGGGAAACCGTCCGACCAGCACCATCCTCTCCGACCGGCTCACTCCGGCATCCCTTGGTGCTCTGGTCGCGCTGTACGAGCATGCCGTGTTCGTGCAGGGTGTGATCTGGGACATCGACTCGTTCGACCAGTGGGGCGTCGAGCTGGGCAAGGTGCTGGCGAAGCGGATCATTCCCGAGCTCGCCGCCGGCTCGCGAGAGCCGCTCTCCCACGACGCCTCGACCAACAGTCTCATCGAGCGCTATCGCGCGCGCGGGCCGAGGACGGCCGACTCCGAAGCGAGCGGCGTGTGAGGAGATCGGACCCGGATGTGATGGCGCGGCTCAAGCGCGATGCGGCCGAGCGTGCCGTGTCGCTGGTGGAGTCGGGGATGATCGTGGGGCTGGGCACGGGCTCGACGGCGATCTTCGCGACGCGGCGGATTTCGGAGCTGCTCGAGAGCGGCGCCCTGCGCGACATCGTGGGGGTGCCCACCTCTGCCGCGAGCGAGAACGCGGCCCGCCGGCTCGGCGTTCCGCTGCTCGATCGGGAGTGGTCGGGGACGATCGACATCACGATCGATGGCGCCGATGAGGTGGATCCGGCGCTCAATCTCATCAAGGGTGGCGGAGGCGCGCTGCTCTGGGAGAAGATCGTCGCCCAGTCCAGCCGGCGTGAGGTGATCGTCGTGGATGAATCGAAGCTCTCAACGCGCCTCGGAACGCGTTGGCCCGTGCCCATCGAGGTTGTCGCATTCGGGTGGCGCTCCCAGTCGGACTTCATCGAATCGCTCGGAGGCGCGGCCTCGTTGCGCGCGGAAGAGGGCCGGCCGTTCGAGACCGACGAGGGGAATTACGTACTCGACTGCGCATTCGGGCCGATCGCCGACGTGTCTGCCCTGGGGGATCGCCTCGCCGGTCGTGCCGGGATCGTGGAGCATGGGCTTTTCGTCGGCCTGGCGACGGATCTCATCGTCGCGGGCGAGGGCGGCATCGAGCACCGGGTCCGGTAGGTGCGAGCGCGAGCCGGATACCTCCGCACACCGGAAATCCCAGCCACTCGCAGCTGCCGCGAGGCGATGCCGCATGTGGATTATCTCACCCAGACCGCGCTGAGACAGGCGGATCTCCTTGGTGAGTACGGCCCTCGATTCCACGAAGGCACAGTACGCCGCGCGACGGTTGGGCAAGCCGGCAATCACCGTCGCGCTGCGGCGTGAGCTGCTGGACGACCTCACCCGCCAGCTCGCGGCTGGGCCGCTCTATCTCATCGGGAGCGATTCGCGCTTCCGCGAGGCGGTGCGAGCGGTCTTCGCACCGACCGAGCGACTCCAGGAGGACCGCCGGCAGGGGTACCGCTACGAGGGGATGCCGCCCCAGCGCGAAGCGTGGCGCGCGGGGCTGGCCGGCGTGCACCAGGCGGCGCGTGCGCTCCGTGGCCGCCCGTTCGTGGAGCTCGCAGCAGAGGATCAGGACGCCATACTCCGCTGCATCGAGGGCGGAAGCCCCCCGGGCGACGCGTGGGAGGGGCTCGACGTGAAGCGGTTCTTCGCCAGCGTGCTGTGCGACACGGCCGTGACGACCTACTACGCCCACCCACTGGAGTGGAACGAGACCGGGTACAACGGCCCGTCCTCGCCGCGCGGGCACGTCCGCAAGTGGATCGGCGGCGTGGACCCGTGGGAGGCCCACCAGCGTACGACGCTCTGGGATACCGCGTGAGCGCCCAAGGTATCGCGAGCCCCGTTCCACACCCTGAGCTGTCGGCAGCAATGCTCGAACGGATCGAGCGCCTGACGTTCGGCTATTTCGACCGCGGCATGAATCCATCCAACGGTCTCGTGCCCGACAGCACGAAGCAGGACGCACTGGCGACCGTCGCGGGCTCGGGACACGCCCTTGCCTGCTACGCCGTGGCTGCCGAGCGCGGATACGTGTCGCGCGAACGCGCGGTGACCCGCACCCTCGTGATACTCCGCTTCTTCTGGGACAGCGACCAGAGCGGAGCGCGCGATGCCACGGGGTACCGCGGCTTCTACTATCACTTTCTCGATATGGAGAGCGGTCGCCGCGCGTCACGGAGCGAGCTGTCCACCATCGATTCGGCGATTCTCTTCGCGGGGATTCTCGTCGCCGTCGCGTATTTCGATCGTGACGCGGCAGAAGAACGGGAGATCCGCAGGCTCGGCGAGGCCCTCTATCGCCGCGTGGACTGGGCGTGGGCGCGCGCCGGTGGCGATGCCGTGTCGATGGGATGGACGCCCGAGCGCGGCTTTCTGCGCCACGGCTGGAAGGGATACAACGAGGGCCTCTTCCTCTACGCGCTCGCCCTCGGCTCGCCGACGCATCCGATCGATCGACGCGGCTACGACGCATGGACGACCACGTACCGATGGAAGCGGCTATACGGGTGGGAGCATCTCTTTGGCGGGCCGCTGTTCATCCATCAGTTGAGCCACGTCTGGATCGACTTCCGCGGCATCCGCGACCAGTACATGCGTGCGAAGGGCATCGACTACTTCGAGAACAGCCGCCGCGCCACCTACATCCAGCGCGAGTACGCCATCCGCAACCCGCGTCGCTTCGCCGGATACAGTGCGAATGCGTGGGGCATCACCGCGAGCGACGGCCCTGGCCCGGCACGGCGCACGGTGAAGGGAAGGCCGCGCCGCTTCTGGGCATATCGCGCGCGCGGCGTTCCGTACGGGCCCGACGACGGCACGCTGTCCCCGTGGGCGGTCGCGGCGTCGCTGCCGTTCGCGCCAGAGATCGTGGAACCAGCGCTCAGCGATCTCGAACGGACGCATCCCGAGATCACCGGGGAACTCGGCTACAAGTGCAGCTACAACGAGACATTCATTGAGCGAGACGACGGGAAGAAGGGCTGGGTCTCACAGGGCTACTACGCCATCGACCAGGGACCAGTGGTGCTGATGATCGAGAATCATCGCAGCGAGTTCGTCTGGAAGCTGATGCGAGCGTGTCCGTACGTCGTCGAGGGCTTGCGCGCGGCAGGTTTCGAAGGCGGGTGGCTCAGCGGCGCGGCGGGTGACGGGCGGTGACGACGCTCCCCGCGCTCGACGGATGGACGCTGTCCGCCCCCGGTATCAACGGCGAGCGGGTGCCGTCCGGCGGGAGCTCGCGCGCTGAGGCGCCGCCATGCATCGACGTCACACCAACCCCGAGGAGAAGGCATGAAACCCGTGCTCGTATTCGACATGAATGAGACGCTGCTCGACATGTCCGCGCTCGATCCGGCGTTCGCCCGCATCTTCGGCCAGGCACGGGGCTCAGAGCTGCGAAAGAAGTGGTTCAAGCTGGTGCTCGAGCTCTTCCTCACCGCGACGATCACCGGCGAGTACCGGAGCTTCGACAAGCTCACCGACGACGCGCTGCAGATGCTCGCGAAGCTGCAGGGGCGCGAGGCGAGCGCCGACGACCGGGCGGCACTGAAGGAGGCGCAAGCAAAGATCCCGGCGTACCCCGACGTCACACCGGGGCTTACACGGCTGAAAGAGGCGGGCTTCACGCTCGCGACGCTCACGAACTCGACGGCGACGTCGGCGGAGCGGCTGCTCGACTACGCGGGAGTCCGTCAGCGGTTCGATGCCGTGCTCTCGGCTGATGCCGTCGAGCGCTACAAGCCGGCGCGCGGGGCGTACGAGTACGCGGCGAAGGAGCTCGACGTGAAACCCGAGCGCATCGTGCTCGTGGCGGCACATGCGTGGGACGTCGCGGGCGCGATGGCGGCGGGGTGTGAGGCGGCGTTCATCGCCCGACCCGAGAAGGTGATGAGCCCGGGCGCGCCGCGGCCACGCTACGAGGCCACCGACGTCGCGGCGCTCGCCGAGCAACTGGTGGCGAAGCATGGCTGAGCGGCGCGAACGCAGCCGGTAGTGGTGCAGCCGATGCGCAGCCACGGCGGTGCACTGTTGCATGCCGACGCGACGCGCTGCGGCGGGATCTCGGGCTTTCTCCGCGTGGCAGCGCTCTGCGAGGCATTCGGTGTGGAGCTCTCCGCGCACACGGCCCCGCTGATCCAGCTCGCGCCCGCGGCGGTCGGTCCGTTGCGGCACGTCGAGTATTTCCGTAGCGTGTGGCCTGACCAAGTGCCAGTGCGGGGAACTCCCGCGAGCTCTCGTGACTTGCCGCGGCGCGCTGCCTGCTCCCATCATGACTGACGGACCAAGACGAGAGCGGGATCGTCAATTTCGGATGGAGGCACTCCGCTGGCTGCCGGAGGTCGCGCGCTTCGCGCTGTCGCTCACCCGCGACGAGGCCGACGCGGACGACCTGGTGCAGGAAACCTTCCTCAAGGCCTACGAGGCGTGGGGCACGTACACCCCCGGGACCGAGTGCAGAGGTTGGCTGTTCACGATCTGCCGCCACACGTTCTACCGCCGTCGCCGGCGGGAGGAGCGGCAGGTGACCTGTGACGACCCGGAGCTGGAGGCACTCGCCGCCGCGGCGGTGCACGCTTCGGCGCGTCACGGAGGCTACGAGGATCTCTTCGCGCGATTCGATCTCTCGGACGCGATCGACCAAGCCATCGCGGCCCTGCCCGATTCGTTTCGGGACGTAGTACTTCTAGTGGACGTGAACGACCAGCCCTATGAGGCCGCCGCGGAGACGCTCGGCGTCCCGATCGGCACCATCCGGTCGCGGCTCTTCCGGGCACGCCGCCTCCTTCAGGAGGCGCTCATCGATCATGCGCGCGACGCGGGGCTCGTGCGTCCCGGGATCAACGCTGGCGGGGGCCAGGAGTCGAGATGAAACACTTCCTCGCGCGCCTGTTCGCGCGGTGGGGTCGGACGCCCGATGCCGCGCAGCCGGACACGCCGTCGCA
This sequence comes from Gemmatimonadales bacterium, assembly GCA_038253885.1. Taxonomy (GTDB): domain Bacteria; phylum Gemmatimonadota; class Gemmatimonadetes; order Gemmatimonadales; family Gemmatimonadaceae; genus JALZAQ01. The sequence continues at coordinate 52,540 of JBBSGP010000014.1, forward strand.
TGCGGACATGCTTCAGGGGATGACCCCGATGCTCGATTGCGAGTCGGTGATGCGGCAGTTCTGGGATTACCTCGACGGCGAGCTGACGCCGGACCGGATGGTCACGATCCGCGCGCATCTCGAGCTCTGCAAGCGGTGCTATCCGCAATACGAGTTCGAGCGGTCGTTCCTGGACGCGGTCGCCGCGAGCGCTCGCCAGCATTCGAACCTCGACCGGCTCCGCGCGCAGCTCACGGAGGCGCTGGAGGCGAAGGGGCTTGCCGACGGGTGACGACCGCCGAAGCGAAAGCGTGCGGCTACCGAGCGCCATGGGGCTACTCGGGTCGGGAGGGGAATGGCCATCGGAAACGCGGTCACATGCGCATCATGTCACGGCGCATGGCGAGCATTCCCTCGATGCGCTTCCGATGCTCGGGCATGGCTCGCTCGAGCTGTGCACCGGTCATCTTCGCCATTCGATCGAGGTCGGTGCGGAGCTCCTGAACCGCGTTCCGCCACTTCCGTGGCGGCTCCATCTTCATCTCGCGCATCATCTGCTCGCAGTCGGCGATGAGGGCGGTCACCACTCGCCGGTCGTCGGGGACCAGTGCGCGCAGTGAGTCGGGGTTGGCGGTCTGCAGGCGCTGGACGTGTGCTTCGACCTTCGGGGCCAGCGTGTCCTGGTGCATGCCGCTCATGCCCTGGGCGCCGGCGGGCATCGGCGCGTGGCTGGAGTCCCCCCGGGCGGCGGCTACGGTAGCCCCGGCACCGGCGCCGGTGCTGTCGGCGGACCGCTCACGGCTTCCCGGGTTGCAGGCGGCTGCCGTGGCCAGCAGGGCGAGCGCGATGCGTGGGCGGAGGCGGATGGGTTCCTTATGCATGTCGAGCTCCTCGGTCCGGGATGATGGTGCAGACGTCGACTGCCGTTGGCGGCGTGACAAGTCCCATCCCCCGAGGGAAGTTCCACCGGGGTCGGGCTTCGTGAGCAGTCGGTTGTCAGGAACGTCCGGCACGTGTGCCGACTTGCCCTTTCGCTGGGCGGCCAACGACGCGACGGAATCTCAGCCCGCCCCAACGGGAGCGAATGAGCGAGGAGCCAGCGATGAACGGCATGCGGGAGGACAGGAACGGATCGGGCGTTCACTACGACCTGATCGTCATCGGCGCCGGGCAGGGGGGAGGGCCGCTAGCGGGCGCCTTCGCGCGCGCGGGCCGGCGCGTCGCGCTGCTCGAGCGCGTGCACGTCGGCGGCACGTGCGTCAACGAGGGGTGCAGCCCGACCAAGACGGTGATCGCCAGCGCCCGCGTCGCGCATCTCGCCCGGCGGGCTGGCGATTACGGGGTCACGCCGGCTGACGCGGCTGACGAGCACGCGCGAGCGCCGCGTGACTGGCGCGTGGATCTAAGGCGCGTGCACGAGCGCAAGCAGCACATCGTCGACAGCTTTCGATCGGGCAGCGAGCGCGCGCTCGCCGCCGCCGGTGTGGACCTGATCCGCGGGCAAGCGCGCTTCGTCAGCGAGCGAGCCATCGAGGTCGTCGTATGGGGCGAGCAGCACGAAGCCGCGGACACGCGCACGCTCACCACCGAGCGAGTGGTGATCAACACGGGGCTCAGGGCCGCCATGCCACGGCTCGAAGGGCTGGAGGCCGTGCCGTACCTCACATCCACCTCGATCCTCGAGCTGACCGAGCGCCCGGAGCACCTCGTCGTTCTCGGCGGGGGCTACGTGGGGCTCGAGTTCGCGCAGGCATTCCGCCGGTTCGGGAGCCGGGTCACGGTGGTGCAGCGCGACGCGCAGCTGTTGCCGCGGGAGGACGCGGACGTGGCGGACGCGGTCGCCGACATCCTGCGCGAGGAGGAAATCGACGTCCTGCTGTCGGCCGAGGCGGTGCGCGTAGAGCGCGACGGGCACCGCCCCGGCGGAGTACGCCTCCTCTGGCGCTCGCGCGAGGGCGCAGCCGGCGAGCAGGCCGTCGACGGATCGCACCTTCTCGTGGCGACCGGGCGCACGCCCAACACCGACGACCTGGGGCTGGATCGTGCGGGCGTCGCAACAGATGCTCGCGGCTACGTGCAGGTGAACGAGCGGTTGGAAACCTCGGCGCTGGGTGTGTATGCGATCGGGGACGTGAAGGGCGGACCGGCCTTCACCCACATCTCGTATGACGACTTCCGCATCCTCCGCACGAACCTGCTCGAGGGGGGCGCCGCGACTACCACCGGCCGAGTGGTGCCCTACACGGTCTTCATCGACCCGCAGCTCGGCGCGGTGGGAATGACGGAGCGCGAAGCGCGCGCGAGCGGGCGCCGCATCCGCGTCGGCAAGCTGCCGATGACCAGCGTGGCCCGCGCGCTCGAGGTGGACGAGACGCGTGGATTCATGAAGGCCGTGGTGGACGCCGAGACAGGGCAGATCCTTGGCGCGACCGTGCTCGGGCTGGAAGGCGGCGAGATCGCGACGCTCTTCCAGATCGCCATGATGGGCAAGCTCCCCTACACCGCGCTGCGGGACGGCGTCTTCTCGCATCCCACGCTCGCGGAGGCGCTCAACAACCTCTTCACGGCCATGGACCGCAATGGCGGGGAAGCCGAGTGACCGGTGAAGTAACCGAGCCGTTGCAGGAGGCGCGAGCGACAACCTCCGCACCGGCCGCACTCCTGGCCAGGGGTGTGGTGCACGCCTTCGGCGGCGCGGCGCCCGAGCGCGCGCTCGAAGGCGTGGATTTCGAGGCGCCGGCCGGCGCGTGCGTGGCGCTGGTCGGCGAGAGTGGCTCCGGCAAGACGACGCTGCTCCGGTGCTTCAACCGCATGGTGGAGCCACAGGCCGGCGTGGTCACCGTCGGTGGGCGCGACGTACGTGACGTCCCCGTCGAGGCGCTGCGTCGGAAGTTGGGCTACGTCCCGCAAGACGGGGGACTCCTTCCCCACTGGACGGTGCGGCGGAACGTCGAGCTGGTGCCTCGGCTGCTCGCCCTGGATGACGTGGCGGCCCGTGCGGACGAGGCGCTCGCGCTCGCCGGCCTGCCCCCCTCTTTGTACGGGTCGCGCCATCCGCACGAGCTCTCCGGTGGCCAGCGACAGCGGGTGGCACTCGCCAGAGCCGTCGCCGCGCGGCCGCCCGCGATCCTGCTCGACGAGCCGTTCGGCGCACTCGACGCGATCTCGCGTGCCGATCTGCAGGCTGCCTTCGACGGGGTGCGCCGCGCGACTGGCGCGACGACGCTCCTGGTGACGCACGACCTGGCCGAAGCGGCGCGGCTCGGCGACTGGCTGGTCGTCCTGCGAGCCGGGCGTGTGGAGCAGCGCGGGACGTTCTCCGAGCTGCGACATTCTCCAGCCACTCCCTACGTGCAGGCCCTCGTGGAGCGCACGCTGGCGGGCCTCGCGCGGCTTGAGGAGGGCACGTGAACCGTCGCACAGCACGGGGCGCGCTAGGGATCACGAGCCGTCTCGCGGCGCACCTCGTGCCGCTCGGCGGTTTCCTCGCCGTCTGCGTCGTTGCCCTGACGCCGCTTGCCGCAGCCCAGCAGGCGCCGGTGGCGATGCCCGCGCAGCCGGTCGTCGTCGCGTCCAAACCGTTCGGCGAGTCGTACCTGCTGTGCGAGCTCTTCGCGCAGCTGCTGGAATCGCGCGGCATCGCGGTGGAGCGGCGGCCAGGGCTCGGGGCGACGGAGGTCGCGTTCGGTGCCACCCGCTCCGGCGCGATCGACGTGTACCCGGAGTACACGGGCACCGGCCTGCTCGCCATCCTGCACGACTCCCTGCCGGACTCGCTCGCCCGAAACCCCCACGCAGTCTTCGCGCACGTGGCACGGGCGACGGCCGAGCGCTACGGGGCGCGGTGGCTGCCGCCGCTCGGGTTCGAGAACACGTACGCCATCGCCGTACGGCGGGAAACGGCGGCACGCTACGGGCTGCACACGCTCTCCGACCTGGCGCGCGCGGCATCGGCGCTCACGGGCGGGCTCACGGCGGACTTCATCGGCCGGCCCGACGGGCTCGCGGGACTTCGACGCGCGTATGGCCTCACGCCGCGCGCGGTGAAGCCGCTCGCGCCGGCGCTCAAGTATCAGGCGCTCGCCGTGGGTGCCGTGGATTTCATCGACGGCTACTCCACCGACGGGCTGCTCGCGAAGTACGACCTCGTGGTTCTCGACGACGACCGGCGCTTCTTCCCACCCTACGAGGCGGCGGCACTCGTGGGTGCACGGCTCGCACATGACCGGCCCGACGCCATCGCGGCCCTCACACTGCTGAGCGGCCGGCTCGACGAGCGAGCGATGCGCCGCGCGAACCGCCGCATTGAGGTGGACGGCGAGGACGTGCGTGTGGTCGCGCGCGACCTCCTCGGCGCCATCGGCCTCTCCGGCGATTCACGTCAGGGCGACGCGGTCGTGGCGCCGCGTCCCGCGGTGGGGCTCGGCGCATATCTCTGGCGCCAGCGCGCGCCGATCGGACGTCTCACGCTACGGCACCTGCTGCTCGTTGCCATCGCGCTCGCGCTCGCCGTCGTCATGGCGGTGCCGCTCGGCCTCGCGCTCGAGCGGGCGCGGGGCGGGGCGGAGCCGATCCTCGGCGCCCTCGGCGTGCTGCAGACGATTCCGAGCATCGCGTTGCTCGCCTTCATGATCCCCCTGCTCGGCGTCGGTGTGCGGCCGGCGCTCGTGGCGCTCTGGCTCTACGCCCTGTACCCGATCGCGCGCGGCACTTACGTCGGCGTGACAGACGCGGACCCGCGGGCGGTGGAGGCGGCGGAGGCGTTGGGGATGACGGCGCGCCAGCGACTGCTCCAGGTCCGGCTCCCGCTCGCCGCACCGGTGATCATGGCGGGCGTGCGCACGGCGGCGGTGATCACCGTCGGCGCGGCAACGCTCGCGGCGTTCATCGGCGCGGGCGGCCTGGGTGAGCCGATCGTCACCGGCCTCGCGCTCGCCGACACTCGGCTGGTGCTGTCGGGCGCACTGCCCGCGGCGGCGCTCGCGCTGCTGGTGGACGGTGCCCTTGCGATCGTGGCGCGCCTGGTCACACCCGCGCATCGACGCTCGACGAGCGGGAGGCGCCGAGAAGCCCCCGCTCGCCGCGAAAGTTTCTGAGGTTCGGCTCAGGTCTTCGCATCTGGCGTGCTGGTATCGAGCCGCAGTTGTCATGGAGAGCGCTTGCCTCGGCGGAGGAGCGATGGCACGAAGGAGAGCGCGAGCAGGAGAGCACCGGCCATCGAGACGCGCACGAGGGCGTGACGGCCCGCGCCCGCCGCCCCCTGCAGTAGACTGTCGGCGAAGTAGGTGTAGACCGCAGTCCCCGGGATGATCCCGAGCACGGTGGCGGCCAGGTACTCACGCCTCCGCACGCCCGCCAGCGCCGCGGCGAAATTGAGGAGGGAGAACGGCACCACCGGAAGGAGCCGAAGTCTGAGCGTACCGAGGAAGCCGTGTTCGGCCGCTAGGCGCTCCATCGTCTCGGCTCGCCGGCCCAGCAGCGCCCGACACGCCTCCTTGCAGAGACTACCGGCGAAGAGAAACGCCAGGAAAGCGCCGAGACTCGCGCCCAGCCAGTTGAGCAGGAAGCCGCGCCAGACGCCGAACAGCGCTCCGCCCGCCAGGGTGAACGGGGAGGCCGGGAGCCCGAAGGTGACCGCGACCACGTAAGCCGCGACGAATGTCGGTACCAGCAAGCGATGGCTTCGGACCTCGCGGATGGTCGCCAGCAGCGTCCGGCGATCCAGGAGCTCGAAGGCGCCGAGCTTCCATGCGAGCAACGCCGCTGCGGTGAGCACGAGCACGAACAGCGCGGCACGACGGAGCGCTCGGCCGCGACCCGGACCCGATTGCGGAGGCGGGCCCGACCGAGGCGGGTGCTGAGCGGTGCGAAGAGCGGAATCGTGGGGCACAGGGCGCTGGGTCGGAGACGCGACGGTTATCTGGCCGCTGTCGCACCGGGCAAGTCGCAACGACCGAACGGAGTTCCAAGAGATCCGAGTGTCGGGAGACCGCCAGGTCGTCCCGCCGGTTGACTGCCGGCGGGCCGGGGAACGACGCTGCCCCCTCGTGACTTGACGGGAATCGACCCCACGGAACTCCACGGAGTGCGTCCATGAAGCCGAACGACGAGAACGGCAGGCTGCCCACGAGCGAGCGTCCTTTCCGGGTGCTCATCATCTCCGGCTCCGAGCGTCGGCAGTACAACTGCCCTGGCGTCGACTCCAAGTCGCGCACGCTGATGCTGCGCATGGCCGAGCGGCTGCCGCAGCAGTGGGAGATCGACTACGAGGACCTGGGGAACGTGTACGGGCGCGCGCGCATCCAGAGCTGCAACGCCTGCGTCTCGACCTCGATGGCGCTCTGCTGCTGGCCGTGCAACTGCTACGAGAAGGGAGACGACGCCGAACCGGACCTCATGTGGGACATGGACCTCTACGCGCGGCTCGACCTTGCCGACGCGTGGGCGATCATCGGCCCGCACAACTGGTATGGCCCGAGCTCGAACCTCAAGCTCATGTTTGACCGCCTGGTCTGCATGAACGGCGGCAACCCGCGCGAGGTGCTCATCGACCACAAGAATCCCGAAAAAGCGATGACGCTGGAGCACTCGCCGGAGTGGGAGGAGCTGAGCGTCAACCATCTCGAGGGGCGCACCGCCGGCTTCTTCTGCTACGGCGACGAGGGCGCCGACGAGATGGACGACAGCGGGCGCCCCAAGAAGCTGCGCCACAAGCAATGGTTCGATCCCGAGCAGGAGCCGTTCGACAACGCGCGCGACGCCTACGCGCCGCTCGTCTGGCAGTCGCGCTACTCCGGGATCGAGGTGCCCGACGAGCTCTGGGCGTACTGCACCACGGGCAAGGCGCGCCCCTACAGCGACAACCAGTCCGAGGACATGGTGCGCGAGACGGAGTTCATGCGAGCATTCGACTCGTGGACGGACCGCTTCGCCGCGTTCATCGGCGCCAAGGGGAAGGTGGAACCGGGGCAGTGGCGCGCCTTCGGCTACGAGCCGCCGGGGCACCGCTGGGCCGACGCGAAGCTCGCGTGGCGCGACGTGCGCATGCGCGTCGGGCGCGCGCCCGAGGGCTCCTCGCCCGCGGTGCAGGACGACCTCGGCCTCAACCAAGACGCCGTTCTCTCGCGGCACAAGAGCGAGGGCGAGCGGCTGCGCGAATAGGCGCACGCCCTCCCGGCGGCGGCCCCGATGAGCCGGTCACCGAACTCACGGGAGCAGGTGCTCGCGCGGCACCCCCTCCGGCCCCGTACGTCGCGGCGCCTCGTCGGGCAGGACCCGCGGGAGTGGGCGGAGCGGCATCGTGAGGCTCGGTGCGAGCGCGACCTGCGAGGGCTCGCGGTAGGCGGCGACGCCGATCTCGATCTCCCGCTGCGGCACGTTCGCGCGGTAGGTGCCGTGTAGTCGGTCCCAGACCGTGAGCCCGCTGCTCCAGTTCGAGTCCTGCTCCGCGATGGCGACCGAGTGGTGGATGCCATGCAGCCGCGGCGTCATCACGAACCGGGCGAGCACCCGCTCGACATGGAGCGGGAGCCGCACGTTGGAGTGGTGGAAGAGCACCGAGAACATCGTCAGCCGTTGCCAGACGCGCAGTGCGCGGGGCGAGGCGCCGATCATGGCGACCTGCGCGGCTCGCCACGGCACCGATGCCAGGAACTCCCCGAAGTGGAAGCGGAGCGCCGTCGTGCTGTCGAGCGCGAGATCGGCGTGATGCACCTGGTGGAAGCGGTAGAGCCACGGGACGCGGTGCTCCGCCACGTGCCACCAATAGAGGGTGTAGTCGAGGAGGAGCACGGCCACGGCGTCGCGCGCCCACTGGGCCAGGGAGAGCCGCTGTACGAGCCCCCTGCGCCGCTGCTCGGTCCGCTCGGCGAGCGGAGCGATGACCGGCTGCATCGCGAGGTGCGTGACGGCCGCCGTGAGGCCGGCCATCACAAGATTGGTGACGACGCGCTCGCCTCCGTGCTCGCGCACCTCGGCGGGTGATCGGCGCAGGGCGCGCCGGCGCTCGGCCCAGAGGAGCGCGCCCACGGCCAACACTGCAGCCACGGCCACGCCGCGAGACATTCTGCCGGCGGCGCTGTCGTTTTCCCGGTCCGTCATCGAGCGGCTCCTCCTTGCTCCCCAGCTTCCCATAGCTCGGAGGGCACGATTCGGTCCCAGCCGCACCGGCAGCCCTGCCATCGTCCTCGACATCGGCAACACTCAGGCACCAGTTGGACGGAAGGCGCGATCTGTGCCGTGCCTTCCCTTCGCAGCTCCCACTGCAGTGGGGACAGACGACACTGGGAACTCCTGGCGCCGCGTGCGACTTGCCCCGCGGCTGCGGCCGTGCACACCGCGTACTCGAACAACTCGGAACGCACACGGCACGCGCAATTCGAGCACTGGGAGCCAATGGCGAGCTACGACCTTGTGGTGATCGGCGGGGGAACGGCTGGGCTGGTGACGGCGGCCGGCAGCGCGGGGATCGGCGCGCGCGTCGCCCTCGTCGAACGTGAACGGCTCGGCGGCGAGTGCCTCTGGAACGGCTGCGTGCCGAGCAAGGCCCTGATCGCCGCGGCCCGTGCCACGGCCGAGGCCCGCTCGGCCGGCCGCTACGGGGTGCACCTCGAAGGCGTGGAGACGGACTTCATGGCCGCCATGCACTGGGTCCGGAGTGCGCAGGAGCGCATCGCGCCACACGACAGCCCGGAGCGATTCCGCGGGCTCGGTGTGGACGTCATCCAGGGCGAGGCCCGATTCACCAGCGAGCGCTCGATCGTCGTCGACGGCCGCCCCATCGCCGCCAGGCGCATCGTCATCGCGACCGGTTCGGCGCCAGCGGTGCCGCCGATCCCGGGGCTCTCCGAAGTCCCGTACCTCACGAACGAGTCGATCTTCTCGGTCACCGCGCTGCCCCGGCGGCTGCTCGTGCTCGGCGGCGGCCCCATCGGCCTCGAACTGGCGCAGGCGTTCACGCGGCTGGGCAGCGAGGTGTATGTGCTCGAGGCTGCACCGCAGCTGCTCCCGCGGGAGGACCGGGAGCTCGCCGCCGCGCTGGGCGAGCGCCTTCGGGCGGAAGGCGTGCGGCTGCACGTGGGCGCGACGGCCTCGCGCGTCGAGCGCCAGCCGGACGGCGGCGGCGTACGCGTGACGGCGACCCGGGGTGGCGATCACCAGACTTCGGAACCGTTCACGCTCGACGGCGACGTGCTGCTCGTTGCGACCGGACGCACGCCGCGCCTCGACGCACTCGACCTCGCGCGGGGAGGCGTGGAGGCCGGCAAGGGCGGGATCACCGTGGACGATGGGCTCCGTACGACCGCCAAGGGCGTGTGGGCGGCAGGCGACTGCGTCGGGCCGCTCCGCTTCACGCACGTCGCCGACTATCAGGCGCGTCTCGTGATCCGCAATGCGTTCTTCCCCTTCGCCAGCACAGCGGACTACTCCGTCGTGCCGTGGGTGACATTCACCGAGCCGGAGCTCGCACATGTCGGCCTCACGGAGGACGAGGCACGCGAGCGTCACGGTGGCGGCGTGCGCGTCTGGCGGCGTCCGTTCGCGGAGGTGGATCGCGCGATCACCGACGGAGAGACGAGTGGCATGGTGAAGCTCGTGACGACCGCGCGTGGAAAGATTCTCGGCGGTCACGTCCTCGGCCACGGCGCGGGAAGCCTGATCGCCGAGATCACGCTCGCCATGAAGCACGGCATCTCGGCGCCCGCGCTGGGCAATACGATGCATGCGTATCCCACCTATCCGGAGGCGATCAAGCAGGCCGCCGAGCAGTATACGAAGTCGCGGTTCACGGGCGCGCTCCAGCGCGTCGTCAACTGGTATGTCAGGCGATGAAGCGAACGGCCGCCGCCGTTCTCACACGAGCACGAGCGCACATGACGAGACGTTGGTTCGACGCAGCACGCAGGCGGTCCGCAGCCATGCCGACCCTTCTCGCGGCAATCCTCCTCCTCCCGACGAGCGTCGTCGCACACGCGCAGGCGATGCGGGACTCTGCCTGGGTGAGCGGCGTGATTCGTGAGCAGGCCGGGCGCCCGGTCGCGGACGCGTCACTCCGCTGGACGCCTGGTGACGTCACGACGACGTCGGACGCCGCGGGTCGGTTCGCGATGGCCGTCGCTGGGCGGGTCGCCGGTACGCTGGTGATCCGCCGCGTCGGGTTCGAGCCGGTCACCCTCGCGGTGGAGGCGCTGCGCCCCGGCGAGCGGCGCGAGATCGGCGTCACGCTGACCGGACTCGCGCGCCTCGACGTGGTGAGCGTCGTCGCCGAGCGGCCGCGTCCACTCGTGAACACGAAAGACGCGGCCACCGGCGGCACGATCGAGCGTCTCGAGCTGCAGCACCTGCCGACGGATGCGCGAGACCCGATCGCGCTCGCCTACAACATCCCTGGCGTCGCGCAGGGCACCGGTTTCTTCGGCGACGCGCCGAAGCTCGCCGTGGACGGGGCGAATGGCCTGTATACGCAGTACACCTTGGATGGCCTGGAGAACAACGAGGGCTTTCTCGGCGGTCCGCGCGTGGAGGTGCCGCTCTCGGCCCTCGCGAGATTCCAGGTGCTCGCCACCACGTACGGCTCCGACTTCGGGCGCTCGTCGAACGGCGTCGTGGACATGGAGTCGCGCTCGGGCGCCGAGCGCTGGACCGGCGAGGCCTTCGTCTACAACCGCCCGGGCATCCCTTTGGACGCCCGATCGGCGGTCGTTCCGCGCGGACAGAACTCCGAGGACTTCCGCCGGGCACAGGAAGGCTTCCGGCGCACGCAGGCCGGCGGGGCCGGCGGCGGTCCGCTGCGGACGAACGTGGCAAACGGCACCGGGACGTACGTCTTCGGCGCCCTCGAGTACACCAACCAGAACGAGGACCGGATCGCCTCGACGGCGCGCGCGACCTTCACCGGGCGCGAGGTGCGTGACAGCTGGAAGGGCTTCGGGCGCATCGACCATGGGTGGAGCCCGACGCAGACGACGACGCTCCGCATCGCCGCGAGCAGCGTCAATCGCGAAGGGCGGGGGAGCGGGATCGTCGCCCCGGAGGCGGACATCACCGTGCAGCGCATCGGCTCGGCGAGCGCACTCGTGCACCGTACGGCGCTCCGGGACGGACGCGCGAGCAACGAGGCGAGCGCGCAGCTCGGCACCTTCCGCTGGAACTACCCTCCTGCCGCATCCGACTTCTCGCGCCCGCAGGTGACGGTCCGGCAGGTGCAGGGGAGCGACACCGTGGACGTCGGCGTCGTCGGCTCCAGCAACTTCGTCTTCGACGAGAGTGAGACGCAGCTCCAGCTCAAGGACGTCTTCGAGAGCGCGCTCGGCGGCCGCTGGACGGGGCACACGCTGCGGTTCGGCGCCGACGCCTGGCGCTCGGCGTTCCGCCTCACCGCCTCGAGCACCAACCCGAGTGGTGCGTACGTCGTGCTCGAAGAGGGCAACATTCCGCGGCAGCCGGATGGGCGCTACCGCTTCGCCGACGTCCCGGCCAACGTGCGCGTCCTCGCGTACACGGTAGACGCGGCGCAGAAGCAGGTGAACCTCTCGCAGACCCTCGTTGGCGCCTTTCTCGAGGACCGGTGGCGGCCCACGGCGTCGCTCACCGTGACGGCAGGGCTCCGCTGGGACTACGACGACCTGACGAGCCGCGGCAACAGTGCGCCGGACCTGAACAATTTCCAGCCGCGCGTGAGCGTCAACTGGATTGCGGGGCCCTCGACCGTGCTGCGCGCCGGCGCGGGACTCTACGCGGGGAAATTCCCGTACGCCGTCTACTCGGACGCCATCCAGTTCGGGCCGAACGGCAACCAGACGGTGACGTTCCAGGGGGCACAGACTCCGGCCTTCCTGCGGGGGCCCCGCACTGCAACGCTCGACCGCTCGAAGCTCCCGCCTGGTGAGATCCGCGAGTTCTTCGCGCTCGGGCTCGAGCAGCCCATGAGCCGCCAGTTCTCCGGGGGCGTGCAGCGCCAGCTCGGGACGCGGGCCGCACTCTCGGTGGACGCGGTGTGGGTGGACACGCGGCACCTGCCGCGCTCGTGGGACCTCAACGCGGATACGCGCGGAATCGGTCCGGCGGATACGGTCTCGCTTCCGGTGACCGAGGGCGACAAGTTCCGTCCGGTCGCCCCGGTCACGGGCGGCTACCGCCGGCACACCACGAGCGAGAGCGGCGGCCGGTCGACGTATGCTGCGCTCTTCACGTCCTTCCGTTTCGACGCGACGCGCACGGTCGTGTTGGACGCCAACTGGGTGTGGTCGCACGCGCAGAACAACACGGAGGACATCAACTTCAACGCGACGCAGGCGAACCGCTTCGACCTCGAAGGAGCCGACGCGGTGAACGACCGCCGGCACAAGGTCACGGCGCGGGCGACGTACGCCGGCCTCCGGAACCTCACCCTCGCCGGCATCGGCGACTTCCAGACGGGGACGCCCATCAACCGCATCGCCTACTTCCGCGACCTCGATGGCTCGGGCGACACATTCGGCAATGGCTTCCTCGGGAACCAGGACCGTTTCTATGGCGTCCCCCGGAATGGCGAGCGCCTGCCGAGCGCCTTCCTGGTCCACGCGAGCGCCGCGTACACGGTCCCGGTGCCTGGCGAGCGGCGACGTCGGCTCGTGCTCCGCGCCGACGTCTTCAACGTGTTCAATCGCGTCAACGTGAGCGGCGTCGCGAACGGCGTACCCGGTGGGGGGACGCGCACGCAGGTCGGGCGTCCGGGCGATCCCATCGTGATCGCGAACGCAGGCGCGCCGCGGCAGGTTCAGTTGTCGGCACGCTATGCCTTCTGAGCCGCCCCGGGCGGCGCGCCGAACACCGCCGCGACGCGGGGTGCGGGCGACGGCGGCCATGGTCCTCATGGCCGCCGTCACGGCGTGTGGCGGCCGCGAATCGAGGGAGACCGGCGCCAACGGTGACCGGGGGCAGGCGACCGTGGAGGCGCTCGCGCGGCTCCCGTGGGATTCCGTCCTCGGTCGCGCTCGGGGCACGGAGGTGGTCTGGCGCATGTGGCGCGGCGATCCGTCCATCAACGCGTACGTGGACGGCTGGGTCGCGCCGCGGCTGCGCGACCGATACGGCATCACGCTGCGTGCGGTCGAAGGACAGGGGCCGGAGATCGTCAACCAGCTCGTCGTCGAACGCGAGGCCGGCCGCCACACGGGCACGGCGAGCCTCCTCTGGATCAACGGCGAGACGTTCTCCAACCTGCGGCGCGAGCAGCTCCTCGCCGGCCCGTGGGCCGGACGGCTGCCGAACGCCGCGTATGTGGACAGCGCCTCGCCGATCGTCAGTCGCGATTTCGAACAGGACCCGGCGGGCTTCGAGAGCCCGTGGGGGCGGGTGCAATTCGCTCTGATCTACGACTCCGCGCGAACGCCGGTGCCCCCGCGCTCCCTCACCGAGCTGGCCGCGTGGATCCGCGCGCACCCTGGCCGATTCACGCACGACCAGGGCTTCACCGGCATCACGTTCCTCAAGGTGGTACTCTACGCCAGGGCGGGCGGCGTGACCCGCCTGCAGGGCGGGTTCGACTCGACGCGATACGCGGCGGCCCGCAGAGACGTGTTCGCCTGGCTCGACTCGCTGCGGCCGTTCTTCTGGCGCGACGGGGCGACGTACCCGCCGGACGTCGCGGCGATGCACCGGCTGTTCGCCAATCGGGAGATCGACTTCAGTATGTCGAACAACCAGAACGAGGTCGTGACGAAGGTGCGGCAGGGCATCCTTCCGCCCACCTCCCGGGCGCTGCTCCTGACCGACGGCACGATCGCGAACACGCACTACCTCGGCATCTCCGCGAACGCGCCGAACTCCGCGGGCGCGATGGTGGTCGCCGACTTCCTCCTCTCGCCCGAGGCGCAGCTCGAGAAGCGGAAGCCCGACGCGTGGGCCGACGGCATGGTGCTCGACGCGACGCGTCTGCCGGACGAGTGGCGCGCCCGGTTCGCTGCCATGGAGACGGACCCGCGGCAGGTCCCGCGCGACTCGCTCGCCAAGTACGCGCGCCCTGAGATCTCGCCGCGCTACCACGCGCGACTCGCGGCGGATTGGCGCGCGCACGTGCGGGCGCGCTAGCCCGGACGCGGGTTCCGATGTCGATCTTCATGCGGCTGCGGCGCGGGAGCGATGCCGACCTGATGGGGCTCGGTGCCGGGCTGGTCCTCGCTACCCCGGTACTTGTAGGTATCGGATATGCCGCGGCCGCGAGTCTCGGCGTCGCCGGGCCGGGGGCATCGGAAGCGGGTGTCGAGCGGATCGAGCGGGTGCTGACCGAGAGCGCCACGTGGCGGGGACTCGGGTTGACCCTCTGGGTGGCTGCTCTCGCGACCGCGCTGGCGACGGCCGGAGCCGTCCTGGTCGCGGTGCTGTTCCGCGGAGTCGGGTGGCTCGATCGCGTGGCGCGTGGCTTGGCGGTGCTCCCGCTGCCCGTGCCGCACCTCGTCGCCGGTGCGCTCGGGGTCTGGGTGCTCGGGCAGAGCGGGGAAATCTCGCGTGTCCTCGCCGCGGTGGGCGCCGTGCGGATGCCCGCGGAAGTGCCGGCGCTCGTCTACGACCGCTGGGGGCTTGGCCTCGCCCTGACGATGGCGTGGAAGGAGTCCGCTTTCCTGGCCGTCATCGCGACGGCGCTCCTCGCCACCCGGTCCCTCGACGTCGAGGAGGCGGCACGAACGCTGGGCGCGGGACCAGTCCACACGTTCGTCCGGATCACCTGGCCGATCCTGTGGCGTGGGCTCCTGCCTGCCGTGATCGCGGTCTTCGTCTTCGTGGCCGGAAGCTACGAGGCCGCCATGCTGCTCGCGCCGAGCGACCCACTGCTGCTGCCGCTCTTGGTTGCGGATCGAGCCTCGGACCCGGATCTCGGGCGCCGTGGCGACGCCTACGTCGTGAGTCTGCTCCTGCTCGGGATCGCCGTCCTCGCCGTCGTCGCGCACGAGTGGACACGCGCTCGATGGGAGCCCCTCGACCCATGACCGGCTCCCGTGCCGCGACCGCCTTCCCCCCACCTGGTCCCGGCCGAGTCGTCCGCGGAGTGCTGCTGGTCGTCCTGGTCGCGACCTCCCTCGGGCCGCTCGTCCTCCTCGCCATCTGGTCCATCAGTGGGCGCTGGCTCTATCCGTCGCTCCTGCCGACGGAGTACAGCGCCGCAAGCTGGCGGGCACTCGGCACCGAGTCGCTCGGGCCGGCGCTCGTGACGAGCGGCGCGCTCGCGGTTGTCGCGGGCCTCGTCGGGTGCATGCTGGCGCTGCCGCTGGGCCGTGCGCTCGCCCGGCTGCGTGGGTGGCGGCGACACGTCGGTGCCGTGGCGGCCTTTCTCCCCGTGGCGGCCCCACCGCTGGCGCTCGGAACCGGCCTGCAAGTGGTGTTGCTCTCGGTCGGCCTGGGCGGCACGGCGACCGGGGTGTTGCTGGCGCACCTCGTCCCCGCCGTGGGCTACCTCTCCCTCTTTTTCCTGGGCACCTTCACGCTGTTCGACGCGCGCGTGGAGGCCGAGGCGCGAACCCTCGGCGCAACCCCGTGGCAGATGTGGCGTCACGTCCTGCTGCCGATGCTCCGCGGCCCCATCGCCGAAGCGGTGGCGCTGGGGTTCCTGATCTCGTGGGGTCAGTTCGCGCTCACGCTCGTGGTGGGCGGCGGGGCCGTGCGTGCACTGCCGCTCGAGGTGTTCTCGCTCGTCCGGGCCGGCCAGGACCGTGCGGCAGCCGTCGGCGCGCTGCTCCTCGTGGTGCCCCCGGTCGTCGGGCTGGCGGCGCTGCGTTGGGCCGCGCGGCGCACCACGGTGGCGCCGGCGTGAGCCCAATGCGGACGCCACCAGCGGAGTCGGACGGCGACGTCCCGGCGCTCGAGCTCCGCGCGCTCCGCGCGGCGTTCGTGAACGGGCCCGGCCTGACGGACGTGTCGCTCCGTGTCGGGAGCGGCGAGCGCGTGGCGATCGTTGGGCCGTCTGGCGTCGGGAAGACCACGCTCCTGCGGGCCGTCGCCGGCCTCGCGCCGCTCGACGATGGGCACGTGCTCGTGAGCGGACACGACGTCACCGCGCTCCCTCCGGAGCGCCGTGGCGTCGTGTACCTGCACCAGACTCCCGTGCTGTTCCCACACCTCAGCGTCGGCGAGAACGTCGCGTTCCCGCTGCGAGTGCGAGGCCAGCGCGGCGATGCGGTGCGGCAACGGGTAGGCGAGGCCCTGGCCGCGGTGCGACTCGACGGACTCGAGGCGCGGGCCGCGCACGCACTCTCCGGCGGCCAGCGCCACCGAGTGGCGCTCGCGCGCGCCATCGCCGCGCGCCCGGCCGTATTGTTGCTGGACGAGCCACTGTCGGCGCTCGACCCCGCCCTCCGCGCCGACGTGGGCGCGGCCATCACCGCGGCGCAGGCGGCCTACGGGCCGGCGATGCTGCTCGTGTCACACGATCTCGACGACGTGGGCGCGCTCGCCGACCGCGTGGCGGTCCTCCTGGACGGCGGCGTCGCTCAGTGCGTGACGCCGGACGTCCTCTTCGCCCGCCCAGCCACGCTCGCCGTCGCCCGCTTCCTCGGCATCTACCAGGAGCTCGTCGGCCATGTGCGTGAAGACGGGGCGATCGTCTGCGCACTGGGTGTCATCGACGTCGCACGGGAGCGGCGAGGGGCGGCGCCCACGGCGTCCCGCGTCACGCTTGGCTTCCGGGCGGGGAGTTTGCGGCTCTCTGCGGCGGAGGCCCGACCCGATGGAGCGCGCGCACGGGTCGCCGGCATCCGAGACCGTCCGCGTGGAAGCACGTTCGTCCTCCGGCTCGAGGATGGCGCTGCGGAGTCGCTGGTCGAGGCGGCGATAGCCGGACAGAGTGTGACCTGCGCCGTCGGCGACGAGGTCGTCGTGACGCTCGATCCGCATGACGTGATGGTCTACCCGAGCTGACGGATCGCCCACGTGCTCGACGACCTGCTGCGTCCGATGAAGGAGCGCGTGCTCATGCCGGCGGCGACCGTCGTCGGCAGGCGCATTCACCCGATGGTCGTCACCCTCGCCGCCTTCGGGATCGGCCTCGGAGCCGCCGTAGCGGCAGCGCGTGGGGCGAATCGCACCGGACTCGCGCTCTGGCTCGCGAACCGCGTGCTCGACGGGTTCGACGGCACCCTCGCGCGTGCGCAGGGTGCGCAGACCGACCTCGGCGGCTACGTGGACATCGTGCTGGACTTCGTCATCTACGCGGCCGTGCCCCTGGGGCTCGTGCTCGGCGCGGCCCCACCCGAGCGAGCCACGCTCGCCGTCGCCGCGCTGGCGATGGTCGCGAGTTTCTACGTGAATGCCGCCTCCTGGATGTACCTGGCGGCAATCCTCGAGCGGCGCGGCACCGGTGCGGCGGCACGCGGCGAGTTGACGACGATCACCATGCCGCCGGGGATTGTTGGCGGCACCGAAACGATCGTGTTCTATGTCCTGTTCCTGGCGTTGCCGCGCAGTCTGTTGCCGCTCTTCGCGCTTGCGACGGCACTCGTCCTGATCACCGTGATGCAGCGTCTCCTCTGGGCGGTTCGCCGCCTCTGACACAACCGGAGAAGCGTCCTGCTTCCGGGCGGGTAGCCACGGCGTGACAGGGTGCCACTCGGTGAGCCACGCCGTGGCGTCATTCATCGCCTTCGTGATGCTCGCGACGCAGAACGAGCAAGAGAGCCCGCCGATCTTGAGCTGCAGCCGCTCGGATTCCGCCCCCTTCGCGACCGCGGTGGTTGCGTTCGCCCGCGCGACTGCCTGACCATCCCGTGACTCCGGCATATCGATTACCTACTCATCATAGGCATCGGGTACCACACGACTCGTCGCCACGCTGCCGGCGTTCAGTGTCGCGTGAATCGCGTCTGCCCAGGATGCCACCGTGAGCATGGTTGCAGCTTGCGAGCGACGCAGCCAGCAGGTGATAGGGCGAGATCGCCACGCCCTCGGCGGTGATCTCGAATCCCTCACCCGTGGCCTCCAGCCGGATACGGGCCTCGCCCTCCGGGATGACTCTCACGGCTCCAGGCCGAAGTAGACCGACCATGCGCCGAGGGCGATGAGGACGATCCCCGTCCAGAGCGGCAGGTGTTCCGACATCGCGGCGACCCGATCGAGCTGCCGCCGGGCGGGCGCCCAGAAGACAACCACGAGCAGCGGGAGCGACAGTCCCAGCCCGAAGACCGCCATCGCCACGAAGCCGCGCGCGATACTCGCCGCCCCGACGCTCGCTGCCATCAGCGCCCCGAGGATCGGCAACGCGCACGCGGGAATGTTCAACCCGAAGAGCACGCCGAGCGTGGCGCTCCCTCGCGCGCCGCGGCCGCGTCGCAGTCCGGGGCCAAACGCACGCATGAGCCGCCACTGCTGCTTCGCGAGATACAGCAGTCCGAGCATCATATAGAGCGCGCCGAGCAGAACCCAGAACCATCGCTGAATGTGAAGGAATTCCTCGCCGACCAGCGCCGCGACGGCACCGAGCGCACCGATCAGCAGTGCGCGCGTGAGGGCGAACGCGGCCGTGTCGACCAGCTTGGCTGTGGCGTCCCTCCCCTCCAGATACTTCACGAACAGGAGGCTCGAGCCAACCGTACATGGCTCGACGAAGCCGAGCAGGCCAAGCCCGAGCGGCACCGCGATCGTCGTCCACAGATTCATGTGTGTCTCAGGGAGCCAGTCTCGCGTGCGCTGTCGGATAGTCGCGCATCGGCGGGAGCCTCGTAGCCGGCGCGCTCGATCGTGGCGCGCAGGCGGTCCGTCGTCGTCGACCCCTCCTGGTAGGTCACGAGGGCCTCACCGCCGACGAGTGAGACGCCGGCGCGTTGGACGCCTCGCTCCCGCTCGAGTACCCGCTTCAGGCGCGGCGCGCATCCGTCGCAGTGCGTTCGCTCGATCCTGATTTGTCGTCGTGGCCATTGGATCCTCCCGCACGAGAGTGTCTGTCGGAAAGAACGTAAACCCCCTGGTCGAGTAGAGAGTCAAGGCTAGCGGGACGTATTTGGCGTCGCTGCCGTGGCGTACCGGGCGATCGGCGCCCGTGTGCCGGCCGACCGTGTCATTCGGCGAGCCCGCTGCCGATCGTCGAGTTCTCCCTCCAGTACGGATAGCGCGGCGGCGGGCTCGCCGTGACGTACCCTTAATTGCTTTCGCAAGTCGATCACTTTGAGCGAGGATCGAATCGGCCGTTGCCGAAGTCGTCGGTTCCTACGCCTCGCCGCGCGCGGGGTAGTTCCGCGCGATGATGAAGTCCAGTGCCCCGAGCATGTCGTCGAGCCGCGGCCGGCCGAAGGGCATGCTGTTCACCGCGACGTAGTAGACGGCGCCGTCGGGCCGGATGAGGAAGAGGCCGGGCTCCCCGAAGTGGTCGGGCTCCGGCTCCTTGATGCCGTGGGAGACGAACAGCCCCCACTCGCGCATCGAGGCGATGGTCTGCCCGTAGCCCACCGCGAGCCGTTCGAGCTTCCACTCTTCGACGGCGCGCCGCGCGCGCTCGGCGTCGTCGCCGCTCACAGCCATCACCTCCACGCCCCGACGCGTGAACTCGTCCAGCTTCCGATCGAGCTCCGCGAGGTAGGCCCGGCACACCGGGCAGTGCAGGCCCCGGTAGAACACGATCATCGTGAACCGCTCTGGGCGACGCGCCGCGAGCGTCCATTGC
Organism: Gemmatimonadales bacterium; assembly: GCA_038253885.1. Classification (GTDB taxonomy): domain Bacteria; phylum Gemmatimonadota; class Gemmatimonadetes; order Gemmatimonadales; family Gemmatimonadaceae; genus JALZAQ01. Next base: position 72,143 of record JBBSGP010000014.1, read on the forward strand.
TCGCCGGCCACTGTATCCACCGTCAGCGGAGGGGCCGGCTGATTCGGGAGGGCGGGGTGGTACGCTACCGGAGTCGTGAGGGGTGACGTTGACATGTACGGTCGTGTGCGAGAAGGTCCAGCTCGTCGAACTACTTCCGGCCGCCCGGCTCCATGGGTCGTGTGACTTGAACGCCGTCGCCCCACGTGCTCGAAGCGAGCCACCGTCGCCAGTCCCGGCCGTGTCGATGTCGCACTCAGGCCGCCGTGAGATACGTGACCCAGAACTGCTCGGCCGCATCCGTCCAGAGACGAGCGATTCGGAAGCCCGCGCTTGTGACCAGCAGGTCCAACGCATCGCGGTCGTACTTGTAGGAGCTTTCCGTCCAGATCGTCTCCCCCGCCTCGAACCCGATGCGGACGCCTGCCACGCACACCACCTGGCGGTCGAGACTCACCAGGTGCATCTCCACCCGGCTCGCCATCTCGTTGAAGAACGCGCGGTGCGCGAAGCATGAGACGTCGAAGTCCGTACCGAGCTCGCGGTTGACGCGGTGGAGCATGTTCAGGTTGAAGGCCGCGGTCACCCCGGCCGCGTCGTGGTAGGCGGCGTTCAGCACCGCCGCATTCTTTCGGCGATCGACGCCGAGCACGAGCGCGCCATCGTCCGCGACGGTGCGCCGAACGCGACGCAGGAACGCCGCAGCCTCGGTTGGGTGGAAGTTGCCGATCGTCGAGCCCGGGAAGAAGGCAACGCGCCGCGCCCGCTGCGGCAGGTCGGGTAGGCGAAGCGGCGCCGTGTAGTCGGCGCAGACCAGGTGCACGGGGACCTCGGGGTACTCGGCTGCGATCTGCGCGGCGACGTCCGCGAGCTGCTCGCGCGAGATGTCGATGGGCACGTAGGCCGCCAGTGGCGTTCTTGCAGCGGCGAAGGCGTCGAGGAGGAGGCGCACCTTCACTCCCGCGCCGCTGCCGTACTCCACGAGCGCAGCGCGGGGCGCCGCGAGAGCGGCGATCTCGTGCGCGCGCGCATCGAGGATCTCGAGCTCGGCGCGCGTGAGGTAGTACTCGGGAAGCGTCGTGATACGCTCGAACAGCTCCGCGCCGGTCGCGTCATAGAACAGCTTGGGCGGCAGCGTCTTCGGCTCCGCGGTGAGGCCGCCGAGCACCTCGGCGCGCAGCGAGCGGGAGACGCCGGGATACTCGGCGGCGCGCTCTCCGGCCGCGGGCATCGAGCTGTCCCGTGGCGGGGTCATGGCCGCGCCTCCCGGCCACCGTCGGCCAGGCGAATGCCGGTGAACTGCCACCGCACGTCCGACGGGAAGAAGTTGCGGTAGGTGACCCGAGCGTGAGAGCGTGGAGTTGCGCACGACGCGCCCCGAAGCACCCACTGGTCCGCCATCCACTTTCCGTTGTACTCACCGATGGCGCCGGCGGAAGGCCGGTAATTGGGATAGCCGCCGTAGGCGCTCTGCGTCCACTGCCACACGTCGCCGTAGAGCTGCGCCAGGCCATCGCCCGCCTCGGCAGGACCGGGATGAAAGCACTCCGCCTCGACGAAGCGCCCCTCGACCGGCGCGCTGCGGGCCGCCGCCTCCCACTCGAACTCAGTGGGCAGCCGGCGTCCCGCCCAGTGCGTGTAGGCGTCGGCCTCGTAGTAGCTCACGTGCGTCACCGGCTCCTCGAGGGCTGCTCCCTCCAGCGCGCGCGTGCCGCCGAGCGTGAACTCCGTCCAGCGGCCATCGGCGTCCTTCTCCCAGTAGAGCGGCCCTTCCCAGCGGCGGTCCTGCACCGTCGCGAGGCCGGCGGAGAGCCAGAGCTCGGGGCGCGAGTAGCCCGCGTCACGCACGAACTCCAGATACTCGCCGTTCATGACGGGCCGCGAGGCCAGACGGTACGGCTCGAGGAAGACGCGGTGGCGTGGTCCCTCGTTGTCGTAGGCGAAGCCCGGCCGCTCGTGACCGATCCATGCCACCCCGCCACTGAAGTCGCGCCATTGCAGTAGCGACGAGTCGGCCGCGCGTCCAGCCGTCGCCTCGCGATATGTGGGCCGGAGCGGGTTGGTCCAGAGGACGTGCTTGATGTCGGTGAGGAGAAGCTCCTGGTGTTGCTGCTCGTGGTGGAGCCCGAGCTCGATCAGCCCCACCGCTGGATGCTGGGCGTCGCCAGCGATGCGCTCCATGAGCCGCCGCATCGCCTCGTCCACGTGGGCGCGATAGGCGAACACCTCGCGCACCGTGGGCCGCGTGACGAGGCCGCGCTTCGCCCGGCAGTGCCGCTCCCCCGCCTGCACGTAGTACGAGTTGAAGAGGTAGGCGTAGCGCGGATCGGGGGAGCGATACGTCGGGTCGTGCTCCGCGAGGACGAACGTCTCGAGGAACCAGCTCGTGTGCGCGAGGTGCCATTTGGTGGGGCTCACGTCGGGCATGGAGCTGACGACGAAGTCTTCCACCTCGAGCGGCTCGCACAGGCGTTCGGTCTGGACGCGGACCAGCTCATAGCGGGCGGCGAGCGCGAGAGGGTGCGCCGGAGCGGCGGCGTCGGCCGCCGGTGACGACGTGGGAGTCGACAGGTACGAGAGAGTCATGGCGGCGACTGGAGCGAGGCGAGGGTGTCGTGGCTGGACGGTGTCGGTGCCGCCCGGGCGCTGGCGGCAGGGCAAGTCGCGAGGCCCCCGCAACGTTCCCACGGGCGAACGAGGCCGGCCCTAGAAGATATGAAGGGGGGCTGGCCCCCTGACTTGGTCGTGGGTTAGCTCACCCGTGATCACGCAGGAGTGCCAGAGCCACATGCGACATCCGGTCGCACTGCCAGAGGACCAGCCCCATGTCCACTTCGTCTTCCTCC
>JBBSGP010000015.1:0-73874 GCA_038253885.1 Gemmatimonadales bacterium
CCTCGCGGGCGAAGCTCACGTCGGCTCCGGGATCACCAACTCTGCTCCTGTCAAGCGCCGGTATGCATCCAGATAGCGGCGGCTGGTGGCCAGGACGACCTCCGGGGGAAGCGCGGGAGGGGGCGCTTCGCCATTCCAACGTCCGGCCCCGCGCTCCCCGTCGAGGTAGTCCCGCAGAGGCTGCTTGTCGAAGCTGGGTTGGCCGCGGCCCGGGGCATAGCCGTCGGCCGGCCAGAAACGGGAGCTGTCGGGCGTCAACACCTCGTCGATGAGGAGCACTCGACCCTCGCGATCTCGCCCAAACTCGAACTTCGTGTCAGCGATGATGATCCCGCGCTGCGCGGCGATGTCGCGGCCGCGGCCGTACACCAGACGGGAGAGGCGCTCCAGCTCGGCGGTCTCGCTCGCCCCGATGATCTCCGACATCCGAGACACGGTGATGTTCTCATCGTGTCCGACTTCGGCCTTGGTGGAGGGACTGAAGATCGGCGGCTCCAGCTGATCACTCTCGCGCAGTCCGGTGCGCAGCACCTCTCCCGCCAGCGTCCCACCGCGGACGTACTCCTTCCATGCCGATCCGGTGATGTAGCCCCGCACGACGCATTCGACCGGAAAAGGCGTGGTGCGGCGACAGAGCATCGATCTCGCGCCGAGCACGGCCCGCGCGGGCTCGAGTGTCGGAACCGCCCGGACGATCTCCGCCGCGTCGACCGAGATCACATGATGCGGGAGGAGGTTTGCGAACTGCTTGCACCACCAGGCACTGAGCTGCGTGAGAACCGCGCCCTTGTGGGGGATGCTCTCCTTCATGACGACATCGAAGGCGCTCACCCGATCGGTGGCGACCAACAGAATGCGATCCGCGTCCACTTCGTAGATGTCGCGCACCTTTCCGCGGCCCAGGCGACGGAGCGGGAGGTCGCTGTTCGTCATCACCGAGGTCGTCCCGACTCCGCTCGTCATACGCGCAGCGCCTCGCGCGCGAGGGGCGCCGGTGCGCTTTCTTCGGCCAGCAGCGGGCGCATCACATTGTCGAGGAAGGTGTCCACCTGCTGCGGGGCCAGCCCGATGAACTCCTCCGGCTCGAGGGCGCCGCGAAGATCCTCGACCGAGAGCCCGAACTCCGGGTCCGCCGCGAGACGGTCCAGCATGTCGTTGCGATCCGCCCCGTCCTTCAGCGCGGTCGCCGCCGCAAGACTGTGGCGGCGGATGATCTCGTGGGCCCGCTGGCGATCCCCGCCTGCTCGCACGGCACGAACGAGGAGCTTCTCGGTGGCCATGAACGGAAGCTCGTCGGCGATCCGCCGGCGAATACGGGCGGGGTGGACATCAAGTCCCGAAGCGATGTTGGCCATGAGCACGAGGATGGCGTCGGTAGCGAGAAAGGATTCCGCGAGCACGATCCGGCGGTTGGCGCTGTCGTCAAGCGTGCGTTCGAAGTACTGCACACTGTGGGTCAGGTTCGCGTTCTCCTCGAGTGAGATCACGAATCGGGCCAGAGCGGCGATTCTCTCCGAGCGCATGGGATTGCGCTTGTAGGCCATCGCCGACGAGCCGATCTGCTCGCGCTCGAACGGCTCCTCGATCTCCCCGAACGCCTGCAGCATGCGGATGTCGCCGCTGAATTTCGACGCGCTCGCGGCCATCCCGGCCACCACGGACAGGATCTGCGCATCCAGCTTCCGGCTGTACGTCTGGCCGGTGATCGGGAGAGCGTGCTCGAAGCCCAACCGCCGGACCACGAGCTCCTCGAGGCGCTGCACTTTGACTCGATCGCCGTCGAACAGCTCCAGGTAGGAGGCCTGCGTGCCGGTCGTGCCTTTAACTCCCCGCAGCGGCAGCGTCACGATGCGGTGATCCAGGTCCGCGAGGTCGAGCACCAGGTCCTGCATCCACAACGTCGCGCGCTTGCCAACGGTGGTGAGCTGCGCCGGCTGGAGATGGGTGTATGCGAGTGTAGGCTCCCCGCGCCATTCCTGCGCGAATCCGGCCAGAGCGCGCAGGATATCCACCAGCTTGGCGCGCAGCAGCCGGAGCCCGCGGTGCAGGATGATCAGCTCGGCGTTGTCGGTGATGTCGGCGCTGGTAGCGCCGAGATGGATGTAACCGCGGGCCGCGGGAGCCGCCTCCGCGAAGGTGTGGACGTGCGCCATCACATCGTGTCGGAAGCGGTGCTCGAACGCCGCCGCGCTCCCGAAATCGATGTCGTCGAGATGCTCACGCATCTGTCGCACAGCCTCTTCCGGAATCGATGCGCCGAGCTCACGCTGGGCTTCAGCCAGTGCGAGCCAGATGCGCCGCCACAGGCCATGGCGAGTCTGCGGAGACCAGAGCTCGAGCATCGCCGTGGATGCATAGCGCTCGGCCAGGGGGGAAGCGTAGCGCGCCGGCGATGTCATCGAATCATGAAGTCGGTGGAGTAGATGCGGCCGGCCCGCTCGAAGAACATCCGGATCACGTCACGCCCTCCGTACTGGTCGAGGGCGCGCGCCGCATCTTCCGCGTTCTGGATCGGCACGCGATTGACCTGCACGATGACGTCTCCCTTCTCGATGCCGAGCTCGTCGGCGACGCGCCGGCTCACCTCGTAGATGAGAGCGCCGCGAGTGCTTCGGATGTTGCGCTCGGCACGAATGGCAGGCGTCAAGGAGACGAGCTGCAGCTCCTTGAGGACCGCCACCTTCGGTGCGCTGACGTCCGGCTGATCGGCGACGGTCACCGTGAACGTCTGCTCGCGGTTTCCGCGTCTCACCAGCAAGGGTATGCGCTCGCCCACTCGAAGGTCGAGTAGCTCCGCTTCCCAGTCGAACGGATTGTGCAGCGCTCGATTCCGGGAGCGGACCAGGACGTCGCCAGGCTGGAGTCCCGACTGTGCCGCCGGAGAGCCCGGCGAGACCGACCGGACGAAGGCGCCGGCTCGCACGGCCGCGCGGAAATCCTGGGTCGCCGGCAACGACAGCTGAATCCCGATCCAGGGACGTCGCACAACGCCGTGGGCAACGAGATCCTCGGCCACGCGACGTGCGCGATCGATGGGTATCGCGAAGCCCAACCCGATCGATCCACCGCTCGGGGAAAAGATGGAGCTGTTCACACCGATCACGGCGCCGAGAGCGTTCACCAGAGGTCCCCCGGAATTTCCCGGATTGATCGCGGCATCCGTCTGGATCATGTCGACATAGATCCCCTGACCTTCCGCCCGCCCGACGAGATTGCGACCGGTGCCACTCACCACGCCCGCGGTCACGCTGGGCTCGGTGTTGCCGAGGAGAAATCCGTACGGGTTGCCGATGGCGATCGCCCACTCGCCGATGATCACGTCCGCGGAGCTGCCGAGCGTCGCCACCGGCAGCTGCGTCGCTTCGATCTTCAGCACCGCCAGATCGTTCGCCTCATCCTTCCCGATGAGCCGCGCCGGGTAGGTCGTCCCATCGCGCAGAGCGACCGAGACGCGCGTCGCGTCGAGGACCACATGAGCATTGGTGACGATCACGCCATTCGACCGGATGATGAAGCCGGATCCCAATCCCGGGACGACCCGCTGGCTGGCGCCGCCGCCGAAGAACAGCTCGGAAGGATCGAGCGGTCTCTGCTCGACGACCTCCGTCTGGACCGTCACCACGGCCGGGGAGACCTTGGCGACCGCGTCGGTGATCATCGTGTGCCGCGCCGGATCGACGGCCCGCTGCTGCGCCGCGCTCGCGACTCGGACAGCTATGCCCTCATCCTGCGAGCCCCCGCGACAACCCGCGGCGGCGAGCGCTCCGAGCAGGCAGCTCGCCAGCGCCCGTGTCACGCCTCGGCTCGTGAGCGCGCGATCCGATGGCTCCAGTCATTGAGAAACTGGTCGAACCCGACATCGGTAAGCGGATGAAGCAGTAGCGAGCGGAGAACTGCCGCCGGAACGGTCGCCCCATCGGCGCCCAGTCGTGCCGCGGCCATGAAATGCGCCGGTGAGCGGATGGATGCGGCCAGAATCTCACACTCGTAGCCGTAGTTGTCGAAGATCGTTCTGATCTCCCGAATCATCTCGATGCCGTTGGCGCCGATATCCTCGAGTCGTCCGATGAAGGGGCTGACGTACGCCGCTCCCGCCTTCGCGGCGAACAGCGCCTGCGCGGCGTTGAAGATGAGAGTGGTGTCGACTCTGATGCCCTCGGCACACAAACGGCGCACCGCGAGGATTCCCTCCTCGATCATCGGGATCTGGACGACGATGTTGTCCGCGACCTTCGCCAGCTCCCGGCCGTCTCGATACATGGCGTCCGCATCGACCGCCAACACCTCGGCGCAGACCGGTCCGCTCACGAGTCGGGCGAGCTCGGCGAGCTGGCTCCGCGAGCCGGCCCCCCCGTCGCCTGCCTCGTGCGCCAGGAGAGCCGGATTCGTGGTGATGCCGTCGATCAGGCCGGTGGTGAGTGCCCATCGGAGCTCGTCGGCGCTGGCCGTGTCGAGAAAAACTTTCATGCGGAGGAGAGGTAGAGGTCAGACGGGTAACAAACACGCTCGAGGCACAACGCGTGAGCGGGCGCGGGTGCCGACGTATCCTGGTTATGGGGCGCGGCCAGCAGCATAGCCAGATCGGCAGCGTCACGTCGGCCCGCCGCCGCATCGATCATCGTGCCGACCAGAAAGCGCACCATGTGATGCAGGAACCGGTTCGCCTCGATCTCGAACAGCAACCCGCCTAGTCCTGGGCGATCACGCCACACGGCCGATGTCACCTCACAGCAATGGTCGTCGGTATCGGGAGCCGTGCCGCGAACCGCGAACGCGCGAAAGCAATGATTTCCCACTAGAGAGTTTGCTCCGGTGTCGAGCGCTCCGCGATCCAACGCTCGCTCGTAGACCCACTCCCAGCGGCGCCGGAAAGGCGACGCGGCGCCCTCGTCAGTGCCGACCACATAGCTGTATCGTCGTGCGATGGCGCTGAAGCGGGCGTGGAACAGGTCGCGCATCTCGTGCGCGGCGGCCACCCAGATATCGTCCGGAAGCACGGCGTTCAGTGCTCGCCGCAATCCGGACGCCTGCCATCTGGCGGGGACTTTCACGCCCACTGACTGTCCGCGCGCGTGGACGCCAGCATCGGTCCGTCCCGACCCGAGTGCACCGACAGAGCGGTTGCAGAGGCGCCCCAGCGTGTCTTCGAGCACTCCTTGCACCGTTCGCGAGTCCGGCTGTCGCTGCCAGCCCGCGAACCCCGCCCCGTCGTAGTGGAGCACGAGCTGAATCGTCCGCTCCGACATGCCGGGAACATACCCGGAGGCCCCCCGCTGTCAAGCAACCAACACGAGTCAACCGATTGACAGCTCGACATCTACGTCTCTACATTCCCACTCCCTCACCCCTTCCGACAGACCCTCTCCCCCAGCATGCCCCCACGTACGCTGGCGTCGCTCGCGCAAGCGCTCGGAGCCGCCTCCGGAATGGACGCGGCTCTGGTCGCGCTGGGGGAGGCGCTGGCCGATGTCGATCGCACCTCGCGCATCGCGCTGCTGAGGTACGACATGCGACACCAGATCTTCCGCGAGCGGCTCGCGCCGGTGGACGCGAACGTTCACGTCACTCGGGTGGACACCACCTTCGACCACCTTCCCGCGAGCGTGCGCACGGTCATAAGCGGCGCTGGGGAGTTTGCCGAGCTCGGAGACGACTCGGACCAGTACGCTCGCCTGTTCGGCATCGCCGGCCCACAAGAGGAAGGACTGCTCGGCTTGCGCGGCCTCCACATCGACGGACAGCTGGCCGGTGTTCTGGCGCTCTACGAGCCCAAGCGTCTCTTCGGCACGCGCGTCTCCGAGCGATTCGACCCCTACGCCGCACTGTTCGATCTCGCGTTCAACCGCTTTGCCGAGCATGAGGCACGTGACGAGGCGGTGAAGACACTCGAGCACGTAACGCAACGAGTACACGGCGAATACGTCCGCCGGCTCGCGGGGCTCGAGCAGCAGCTCCGGGAGGCTCGGGCGCCGAAGGCCGGAGGCGGAGGGGGGATCGATCCGGCGGCCCTGCTGGCGCTGGAAACGGAGTCGGCCAAGGCCAAGGAGGAAGCGAGGCGCTCGCAACGCCGAACCGCCGCGATCGAGGAACAGGTCACCGCCGCCATCGGCCAGCTCGAACGGGCTCACATCGAGCTGCACCGGCGCAGTGAAGCTCTACGCCAGAAGACACGGACGCTCTACCTCATCGACCGGTTGCTCACGCTCGACGCGAATTGCGTCGATCCGAAGCAGCTTGCCGACAGCCTGCTGGCGCTCGTCGGAGACGACATGCAGGCGCAGCGCTGTTCGCTCATGCTCCGCGTCCCGGACACCCCATCGCAGCTCTACATTGCCGCCGCGAAAGGTATCTCTCCGGATATCACCGACGGTACGCGGGTGACTATCGGTGAAGGCGTATCCGGCAAAGTCGCGGCCACACGCCAGCCACTTCTGGTGACGGATGTCGGCCAACAGGGTCGGCAACACCCGCTGCTGCGCGACGAGTACTTGAGCACGGGCTCGTTCATCAGCTTTCCGCTCGTGTATCATGGGCAGCTCGTCGGCGTGGTGAATCTCACCAATCGCGCACAGCGCGGCGTGTACGTCGAGGAGGACATCGAGCGCGTGCGTTTGTTGGGCCTCGTCATCTCACTCGTCGCCTCAAACGCCCAGCTCTCGGAACGGCTCCTGGAAGCCATTAGTGCCCGCTGAGGCCATCCAGCTCGCCATCCGGCGGCTGGCAGCAGGGGAGTCGCTGACGACAGAAGAGGCATCGGCAGCCTTCGATGGCGTGATGAGCGGCGAGGGCACGCCGGCGCAGGTGGCGGCGCTCCTCATCGGGCTTCGCGTGAAGGGTGAGACCGCCGAGGAGCTAGCCGGTGGGGCGACCGCGCTGCGCCGAGCCATGGTGAAGCTGACTGCCGAGCGCCCGGACGATCTGGTAGACACCTGCGGTACGGGCGGCGGCCGGGTGCCGACCTTCAACATCTCGACCGCCGCGGCTCTTCTTGCCGCGGGCGCGGGCGTGAGGATCGCCAAGCATGGCAACCGGAGCTTCACCTCGCGCTGTGGCAGCGCCGACGTGCTCGAGGCGCTCGACATACGCATCGAGGTTCCGCTCGAGCGAATGGAGGAGATACTCCGCGAAGCCGGCATCGTTTTCATGTTCGCTCCCCTCATGCATCCGGCGATGCGACACGTGGGGCCGGTGCGGCGCGAGCTCGGCGTTCCGACCGTGATGAATGTTCTCGGGCCGCTGGCCAATCCCGCGAGCGCGGGGCGACAGGTCGTCGGCGTCGCCGAGCCGGAGCGGCTGCCTCTGCTCGCCGACGCGCTGCTGGCGTTGGGCTCCGTGCACTCGCTCGTCGTGCACGGCGAGCCGGGCCTTGACGAGCTTTCTCCACTGGGCCCCACGAGAGTCCTCGAGGTGCGCGGGGGAACGGTCAGCGAATGGGCCATCGAGCCTGGTCCGCTGGATGTCCTCACCCGCGATCAGAGTGAGCTAGCCGGGGGTGGACCCGCCGAGAACGCTCATATCATCCGGGAAGTTCTGAGCGGTCGTCGCGCGGGCGGAGCGGCCGCGGCGGTGATCCTCAATGCTGCCGCGGCGGTCTACGTCAGCGGAGCCGTACCGGCCTTTGGTGAGGCGATCGAGGTCGCGCGAGAGGCGCTCGCGCGGGGCATGGGGCTGGAAGCGCTCGAGCGTCTGCGCCGAGCCAGCGCGAGTGCCGCGGCCGGCGCTCAGTAGCGGCGCAGCACCCCGACGACGACGCCCTGGATCGTCACGTCATCCTCGTGAAAATACATCGGGCTCATCGCCTCGTTCGCCGGCTGCAGCCGGATGCGGCCGTCCTTTTCGCGGTACAGCTTCTTGACCGTGGCAGCCGAATTGTCCACCAATGCGATCACCATCTCGCCGTTGTCGGCGCTGCGACGGTCGTTGATCACGACGTAGTCGCCGTCGCGGATCTGCTCGTCGATCATCGAGTTTCCGCGCACGCGAAGCACGTAGTGATTCCCGCCGCGGCGGCAGAAATCCTCCGGGACGACCACCGACTCCTGCACCGAGAGCGCTTCGATCGGCATCCCGGCCGCGACCGTGCCGAGCAACGGTAGCTCCATGGCCCGCGGGAGCACGTCCGACGGAAGAATCTCGATCGCCCGGCTCTCATTGTACGAACGCTTGATGTACCCCTTCCGCTCGAGATTGCTGAGATGCTCGTGAACGGTCGCCAGCGAGTTATAGTTGAACTCGTGAGCGATTTCCTCGAAGCTCGGCGCGTAGCCCTTCGCTTCGCTGTACGAGCTGAGAAAGGTGAGGATCTCGCGCTGACGTTTCGTGAGCGGCATGCTCGTGCCCGGTGGAGTGAATGGCTCGGTTTGGCCCCAGCGCCCGTCCCGAAGCACCGACCGCTAGACTGACCGAATGGACGCCGAATACCACTATAGCCGAAGAAGCCCCGAAGTGCAAGCAAGAGTCACCAGATGGGGCGAGCCCCGCGGCGTGCTGGGCCAGATCCTGGCAGGCACACGCTCCCGGATCCAGGCGCTGCGGCTCCGGTCGGGCGAGCTCCAGAGGGGAGCCGCGAACGCCCGGTCGGCGCCGTCGCTGCGTTCTGCCCTGCGGAGCGACAGCGTGGCTGTCATCGCGGAGCTCAAGCGTCGTTCCCCCTCCAAGGGAGACATCAACGTTGGCCTGTCGGCTGCCGAGCGCACGCGCGCGTACGCCGCCGGAGGTGCAGCGGCGATCTCTGTTCTGACCGAACCCACGCATTTCGGCGGGACCACCGAGGATCTCGCGGCCGTCCGCCGCGCCGTCGCGCTACCGATTCTTCGAAAGGACTTTCACCTCGACCCCGTCCAGCTCCTCGAAGCGAAGGTCGTCGGGGCTTCCGCCGTGCTGCTGATCGTACGCGCTCTCGCGCCGGCTGACCTCCGCAAGATGATGGATGCTGCCAATGCACTTGCGCTCGAGGCGCTAGTGGAGGTCCACACCGATGAAGAGCTGCGGCGAGCCGTCGACAGCGGCGCGCGGCTGATCGGTGTCAACAGCAGAGATCTCGAGACGCTGGACATCGATCCTGCGACCTGTGAGTGGCTGCTGCCACTCGTCCCAGCGGACGTGATCGCGGTCGCCGAGAGCGGCGTCCGCTCGGCGACCGACATCGCGCGCCTCGCTTCCTTCGGCGCCGATGCGGCACTGGTGGGATCCAGCCTCTCGAGCGCCGTCGACGCGGAGGCGGCAGTCCGAGAGCTCGTCTCGATTCCGAGAGTGAGTCGGTGATGGGAAGGGTTGCCCTCAAGTTCTGCGGGCTCATGCGCGACGATGATGCCCGCGCCGCCGTGTCGTTGGGCGCCGACTACGCCGGCGTGATCTTCGCCGCGGGTCCACGCCGACTCTCGCCCGAGCGCGCGCGCGAGCTCCTTGACCCGGTCTCAGCGCAGCTGCAGACCGTAGGTGTGTTCGGCGTGAACGAGCCGGAAGAGATAGCCAGGGTCGCAGCCCTCGTCGGCCTCCACGTCATCCAGCTCCACTCGGGCCCGACCGCCACCGACGTGGCGCGCGTCCGCGAGCGTACCGGTTGTCTCGTGTGGGCGGTCGTCCCGATCGGCGAGGGAGGAGCAGCCAGAAGCGAGGCGGCGTCGGTAGCCGCATTACGGATGGTCGCGGATGCCGTGGTGCTCGACAGCTGGAGCGCGACACAGCTCGGTGGCTCTGGCGCTACGTTTCCGTGGAGTGAGGTGACGGCGATGGCAGACTCGGCGGACGGTGCACCGATCGTTCTCGCCGGAGGGCTGACGGCCGACAACGTCAGCGCTGCGATCGAGGCGCTCAGGCCGGCGGTCGTCGATGTCTCATCGGGCGTCGAATGGAGCCCCGGAGTGAAAGACCACGACCGAATGCGCGCCTTCGCGGCCGCAGTTCGAGGGATGTGACCCGAATGGCCACGACCGCCCGCAATGACCGCTTCGGCGCCTTCGGGGGCCGCTACGTCCCGGAGACGCTCATCCCGGCGCTCGACGACCTGGAGCGGGCGTACGAGGAGGCGGTTCGCGACCCGACCTTTCTCGCCGAGGTCGACAGTTTGCTCGGAAGCTATGTGGGTCGTCCATCTCCGTTGAGCTCGGCACCGCGGCTATCGGCGGTCGTGGGCGCACCGGTTTGGCTCAAGCGAGAGGATCTCAACCATACCGGAGCGCACAAGATCAACAACACGGTCGGCCAGGCGCTTCTGGCGGTCAGGATGGGGAAGCGCCGAATCATCGCCGAGACGGGAGCCGGCCAACACGGAGTGGCGACAGCGACGATCTGCGCGCGCTTCGGCCTGGCCTGCGTGATCTACATGGGTGAAGAGGACATGCGCAGACAGGAGCTCAACGTCTTTCGCATGCGGTTGATGGGGGCGCAGGTGGTGCCGGTGACGTCCGGCACCAGGACCCTGAAGGACGCGACAACGGAAGCGATTCGGGACTGGGTGACGACGGTGCCGGAGAGTCACTACATCATCGGCTCGGTGGTCGGTCCGTCACCCTATCCGCGGATGGTGCGCGACTTTCAGGCCGTGATCGGTCGAGAGGCACGGAGGCAGATGCTCGAGCAGGCAGGGAGGTTGCCCGCGACCGTCGTCGCGTGTGTCGGAGGGGGGTCGAACGCCATGGGGATCTTCGCGCCGTTCATCGAGGATGCCGACGTCGAGCTCGTCGGGGTCGAAGCGGCCGGTGAAGGCCTCGACAGTGCACGGCATTCGGCGTCGCTCTCCCGCGGCCGGCCCGGCGTCCTTCACGGCGCTCTGAGCTACCTGCTTCAGGACGAATCCGGCCAGGTGCATCCCGCTCATTCCATCTCTGCGGGTCTCGACTACCCCGGCGTCGGTCCGGAGCACTCCCATCTCAAGGACAGCGGTCGTGCGACCTACGTCGCCGTCACCGATGCCGATGCGGTGGCGGGATACGAGCTGCTGAGCCGACTGGAAGGGATCATCCCCGCTCTCGAGACTGCCCACGCCGTCGCCTGGGTCGCTGCCAGCGCCGGGCGGTGGGCCGGTGACAGCCCGGTGCTGCTGTGCATCAGCGGCCGGGGAGACAAGGACGTCAACGAGGTGATGCGCTACCTCGCATCCAGGCAGTGACGAAGTCCGCCAGTCCGGCGTTCGGCAGCAGCGTCGTCCAGCCCGCGAGGACGACCACGGCGCGAGAGGCCGCGCCGCCCCCGCCGCCGGTAATACCGCTCATCGAGGTGCTCCTCCGCGACCTCTCCCGCGCGATTCGCACGCGGCAGCTCTACCTGCCGAACAACCCGATCTACCAACGCGCGCTCGAGGCGGTCGGCGCTTCGTTCCGCAAGATCTGGGTGGCGTTGCCGGAGCTCGTCCTCGACATCTCGGAGGCCGAGTTCAAGTGGGACGGGATCACGGTGAGCAAGGATGAGGGGAAGGCCGATAGCCTGCCGTGGCTCTTCTACAAGGATGGCGTCCGTGGCCTGACGCTCCTCGAGGGCTTCGAGAAGCAGGAGCTTCTCACCTTGATGGATATTCTCGCCCGGGTGCGAAAGGCCACGACCGATGAGGACGATCTGCTGACGCTGCTGTGGGAGCAGGAATTCCTCTGCTTCCACTATCGTTACGTCGATTTCGCGCTGGAGGGGGTGCCGGATCTGGCGCTGCGCGAACCCCCGGTGCAAACCGGGGCGCCGGAACAGTCTCCCGAGGTCGCACCCGAGCCGCCGCCGACCGTATCGCCCGTGAAGATGGAAGATTTCGACTCGACGCTCTATTTCCTTGACGAGCACGAGATCGAGTACCTCCGCGTACACGTCCAATCCGAGTATCAGGGCGACCTGCGGCGTAACGTGCTCGCGATGTTACTCGACATCTTCGAGCTCGAGGCGGACGGCGAAGTACGGGAGGAGATCTGCACCACGCTCGAGCGCGTGCTGCTCCATCTCCTCTACACGGAAGAGATCGGCGCGGTCGCCTACATTCTGCGGGAGAGCCGGATTGCCCGCGAGCGCGCGGTGTCGCTGGATGGCGCGCACCGGGATCGCGTTTCGCGCCTCGCCGAAAAGCTGAGCGTGCCGGAAGTTCTGTCGCAGCTTCTGGCGACGCTCGATGCCTCCTCCGAGATCACACCGAAGGAGGATCTCGAAGCGCTCTTTCGACAGCTCCTTCCGAGCGGCTTGGCCACCGTGCTCTCGTGGATGGGAAAGGTTCAGAACACCCGATTGAGAGCCTCGCTGGAGGACGCCGTGCTGACTCTGGCAGGGGCCAATGTGGCTGAGCTGGTGCGGCTGCTCCAGTCGCCCGATCCGGTTCTCGCTGCCGAAGCGGCTCGGCGCGCGGGACAGCTCAAGACCACGGGGGCCGTCGCCGGACTCGCAAAGCTGCTGAGCGCGGCTCAGCCGGCCGTCCGCCTCGCGGCCGTGAACGCTTTGACCGAGATCGGCTCACCGGGTGCACTGGGACATCTGGCGGACGCGATGGAAGATGCCGACCGCGACGTTCGGGTCGCAGCGATTCGGGCTGTTGGCACACGCGGGCATTCCGCTGCGCTGCCAAAGCTCCAGGATGTGCTGTTCAGCAAGACGCTCCGGGACACCGATCTCTCCGAGAAGATGGTCGTCTTCGAGGCGTACAGCGGACTCGCCGGTGAGTCCGGCATCCCGGTTCTCGCCGGAATGCTCAACGGTCGTCGCTTGATCGGGCGGCGGGAGGGCGGAGAGATTCGCGCCTGTGCCGCCTACGCGCTGGGCAGGATCAAATCGGAGGCCGCGGTCGCAGAGCTTCGCCGCTCATCGGCGGACAAGGATGCGCTGGTGAAGAGCGCCGTCAATAAAGCGCTGCGCGGGACGACCTGATGACCAGCCCGCTCCGCAGCGGCTCGTCACGCTCTCTCACACCGGCCAGCGTTCTCGCCGCCGCGACTTCGGCAGCACAGCAGACCTCAGCGACGCTCGCGGATCGCGGGGGCGATGCTTTTATCCGCCGTCGCGGACGCGAGCTCCTGTTCGCCTTCTACGGCGCGCTGCGGACGGTGAAGCTGTATCCGGCCGACAACGCGGTGGTGCAGCAGTCTCTCGACGAGCTGCTCAATACCAGCGCCGGAGTTCTGGCGCACGAGCACGAGCTGGAGCTCAGGGCCACCGGCGAGTTCCTGTTCATCAACGGGACCCGCCTGCGGCTCGATCTCGAGCACGACTCCAGCATCTCACGCTCCTTCTCGAGTCTGTTCCGGGGATGCGGCATTGGTCTCTTCCGGGTGCGCGAGGGCGCCGCCAAGGCAGACTGGTTGCATCTCCTCAACGTTCTGAACGCCGTGCCGCCCGGCGAGCCGGACCAGCGACGCCAGATGGTGATCGACAAGCTCGCCGCCAACGGGGTCATCAGCTTCGAGCTGGGGCCGCCGACCGACACCGAGGAAGAGTTCCGCGAGAAGTCCAAGGAAGCGGCCAAGCGCACGTACGCCCAATCGGTGACGCTGACGAAGGACGTCATCAACTCCGTTCGGATGGGAAAGAGCCCGAACATCAAGAAGATCAAACGTGTCGTGCAGGGCATCGTGGACCAGATTCTCAACGAGGAAACCTCGTTGATCGGGCTCACGACGCTCCACGACTACGACGAGTACACGTTCACCCACAGCGTTAACGTGTGCATCTTCGCGATCGCTCTCGGTCGGAAGCTGGGCTTCAACCGTCTGCAGGTTTACGAGCTCGGCATCGCCGCGCTGCTACACGATATCGGGAAGACCCGGATCCCCCTCGAGGTGCTCAACAAGCCTGGCGGCCTCACCGAGAGCGAGTGGCGCACGATGACGAACCACCCCTGGCTCGGCGTCCTGTCGCTCTTCCAGATGCACCCGCAGGACATTCCCTTCCGTGCGCTGGTCGTGGCCTTCGAGCACCACAAGAAGATCGACCTCAGCGGCTATCCGAAGCACATCCGGCCGCGAGAGATGAGCATCTTCAGCAAGATCGTGGCGGTCGTGGACTCCTACGATGCCGCCACGTCGCGCCGCGTCTACCAGACGACCCCGCTATCGCCGGCCGATGTCCTCCACGAGATGCGGACGAATCGCAGCCGGGGAATGGATCAGGTCGTTCTCAAGGGCTTCATGAGTCTCATCGGGCACTTCCCCGTGGGCACCTGCGTGGTGCTGGACACGATGGAGCTCGCGGTGGTGCACGCCGTGAATCCCATCGCTGAAGCCGTGTCGCGTCCCATCGTTCGCATTGTCGGCGACGAGCGCGGGCATCTCCTCCATCCGGGCCATCTGGTGGATCTGAACGAGCGCGCGCCCGGGGCGACGGCCCACGCGCGCACGATCATCAAGATCGTGGACCCCGACCGCCATGGCATCCGGGTCTCCGACTATTTCGTCTGACGCGATCAGGCGCCGCTTCGCCGAGCTGCGCGCACAGCAGCGCAAGGCACTGGTCGTTTACCTCACGGCAGGACATCCGGACAACGATCGGTCGCTGGAGCTGTTGCGCGGCGTCGCCGACGCCGGCGCCGACGTGGTGGAGGTAGGCGTTCCGTTCTCGGATCCGATGGCCGACGGGCCGGTGATTCAGGCCAGCTCCCAACAGGCCCTGGAAGCCGGCATGACGTACGATCTCTCGCTCGAGCTGATCCACCGCGCCCGACTGCCCATTCCGATCATCCTGTTCACCTACTTGAACCCGCTGCTTGCCGCCGGGCCCGATGCGCTCGATCGCGCGAGCGCCGCCGGAGCTCACGGCATCCTGATCACCGATCTCCCCGTGGGCGCGGACCCCGTTCGCGAAGCCTGGCTCGGCGACGGACCCCTGGCGTTCGTCCGGCTCGTGGCGCCGACCACGCCGCTCGCGCGGATGGAGGAGATCGCTCGCTACGGTAGCGGATTCGTCTATCTGATCAGTCGACTCGGCGTGACGGGAGAGCGCGGCCAGCTGCCGCCCGAGCTGCCCCAGACCATCGCTCGTCTCCGCAGCATCACCGAGCTGCCGATCTGTGTCGGCTTCGGCATCTCGCGGCCCGAACAGGCGAGGGAGGTGGCGGCGATGGCAGATGGTGTCGTGGTGGGGAGCGCTGTGGTGCGGGAAGCCGGGAGCAGCGTCCAGAGCGCGCTCACGCTCGTGAGCCTGCTCCGCCAGGCAATCGATCGCGGATGACGCTCTGGCTGACTATCCGCGTGAGTCAGCAGCGGGCGGATCGCGATCCACTCTCAGCGCGCGCTCGAGCTCGGCGCTCGGTCGAACGGTGAGAGTCTTTGACCGGGACAACAGCACCAGTCCGGCAGCGGCTCCGCGCGGTTTGCGAACGTACTTCCGCCGCGTCCAATCCACCGGCACCACGGCCGAGCCGCGGGAGCGGCTGTGCCAGGCGGCCAGCTGCGCCGCCTGCTGCAGGTCCCTCGCGGGCGGAGGATCGTCGTGCTGCCAGCGGAGCACGACATGAGCCCCACTCGCATCACGAGCGTGTAGCCAGACGTCTTCCGGAGCCGCGGTCCGGAAGGTGAGCTCATCGTTCGATGCGGCTCCCCGTCCGACCCAGATGTCGAGACCTCCGGACGATCGATAACTCCGATAGGGGAGGGAATCCGAGGCACGTTGGCGTCTCCCCCCCGCGCTGGGCTTGCGGCGGCGCGCCGGAGCCGGTGGTCCCTCTCTCTCCATGCGCGCGATCCGCTCCGGCAGACGCGCCAGCGCCCGCTCCATGGAGCGGGCCTGGGAAAAAAGACGCTCAGCGGCGTCGACGGACCGCTCGCCCGGTCGCGGCTCGAGCGATATCCCCGATCCATCCTCGAGCGCGATCCGATCAGGCACGGGACGGTCGCCAAGTGTGCTCAGCACGTTGGCGGCCGCGCGCAACCGGGCGGCGTCGCCGGCGCGCTCCAGCTCCCGCCGCATTCTGGCCAGCGCGCGGGCGCGGGGATCGTCCCGCGTGTCCAACGGGCTGGGCTCGACAGCATCGGTCGCGATGAGAGAGGACGCCGGAACAGCATGCGAGCACATGGGAAAAGGCACGAGCTCTTCTCCGCAGCGAGCTGGCGAAGGGGGAGGCAGCTCGCACAGCATCAGGTAGCGTTGGACGATCTGCTGCGGCTCGCTGAGCAGCCAAGACGCCACGATCGCGCTCATCCAGCGGCCGTGCTGCAGATCCGCGGCGCTGCGCGTGTCGGCCGCGGCGAGGAGCTCGGCCGTCGAGAGCAAGGGTCGCGGCGCGGACGGCGGCGGCACCTCGGCCCCACAGCTCGCCAGGCGGTGTCCGCCTTCCCGAATCAGTTGAGCGCCGCGAGCCGCCGGAACGAGTGAGATCTCGAGACGCGCGGATTGGGTCGCCGAGCCTCGGAAGCGCCCACCTTTCTCCATCGAGACGACGAGTCGTCGATCGTCCACCGGCGCCTCGACGCCGACCAGCTGCCAACCGCCGAGATGTCCCGAGCCGTCGGGCTGGGGGATCTCACGAGCCACCACCACTGACGACCGGAGGTCGAGGCAAACCGCTTCCGAGCCAGCGACGGACACCGTCACCGTGCGCGCCCGGCGCGACAGATGGCAGCCAACAACGCGACGACCGCTCCAACGTGCACCGAGTTCGCGCGCGAGATAATGGGCGGTCAGGCTGTCCACGGGCGTTCCCGGTTTGACACGCGCGCACGATGCCGGTACGTTCCCGCCGTGTCAACGTTTCTCGCCGGCGTTGCGAAGCGAGGCGGATGCTAAGCTCATGCGCGACGTGGCCTTCATCGCGCTCGGATCGAATCTCGGCGATCGTTTCGGGCACCTCGCGGCAGCGCGAACCGCGCTCGAGAACCTGCCGGAAAGCCGTGTGATCGGCGCCTCGGCGATCGAGGAGACTGCGCCGCTCGACGGTCGCCCACAACCGCCCTTCTTCAATCAGATGATCGCTCTCGAGACGACGCTGGCTCCGCGTGTACTGCTCGGCGCGCTCCAGCAAATCGAGCGTGCTCTCGGCCGGCGGCGGGGCGAACGGTGGGACAACCGGACGATCGATCTCGACATCGTCTGCTTCCAGCGACAGACCGTGGATGAGCCGGATCTGGTCGTGCCGCACCCCGGGCTGATGGAGCGCGACTTCTGGCAG
The DNA here is from genome assembly GCA_038253885.1 of Gemmatimonadales bacterium. Classification (GTDB taxonomy): domain Bacteria; phylum Gemmatimonadota; class Gemmatimonadetes; order Gemmatimonadales; family Gemmatimonadaceae; genus JALZAQ01. The sequence continues at coordinate 17,066 of JBBSGP010000015.1, forward strand.
CGGGAGCTCGTCGAGCTCGGCTTCTTCCGCGCGACGACGTGAGCAGCGGCGAGCGGTCGGTCGCGAAGCCCGTCACCGTCCGGGACTTCCATTCGAAGAAAGAGCGGGGCGAGAAGCTCGTTCTCTGCACGGCATACGATGCCCTGTTCGGGCGGCTGGTGGATGAGTCCGGTGTGGACGGCATCCTGGTCGGTGACTCCGTCGGCATGGTTCACGCCGGCTTCAGCTCCACTCTGCCGGTGACGCTGGACCAGATGATCTATCACGGCGCGGCTGCCCGGCGCGGAGTGACCCGCGCGATGCTCATCATCGATATGCCGTTTCTGACCTACCAGGTGTCAGTCGACGATGCGCTGCGAAACTGCGGGCGTGTGATGCAGGAAACGCTCGCCCAGGGGGTGAAGCTCGAAGGCGGCACGGACGAGGTCGTCGCGGCGATTCGCGGGGTGACCCGGCTGGGGGTTCCGGTGATGGGCCACCTCGGCTTCACCCCCCAGTCGGTGCATGCGTTGGGCGGCTTCCGGGTGCAGGGGCGCACCAGCGACGACGCGGCGCGGCTCATCGACGAAGCGCGGCGGGTGGAAGATGCGGGCGCGTTCGCGATCGTCCTCGAGCTTCTCCCCGCTGACGTGGCCGCCGAGGTGAGTGGCGCCGTCGCGATTCCCACCATCGGCATCGGTGCCGGAGCGTCCTGTGATGGACAGGTGCTGGTGCTCCCCGACCTGCTCGGCCTGAACGATCGATTCAACCCGAAGTTTCTGAAGCGCTACGCCTCTCTCGCTGGCGATGTTCGAGCAGCGGTGCAGCGATTCGCCGAGGACGTACGCGCGGGACGATATCCCGATGGCGATCACAGCTTCTGAGCCTCGTGCGCACCGTAGAGCCGATCGCCGAGCTGCGCCGGCTGCTCGCGGAGCACCGGACGGGGGGAGGTCGGATCGCGATGGTGCCCACTATGGGGTTTCTGCACGAAGGGCATCTCCGCCTCGTCGACGAGGCGAGGCGAAGGGGCTCGCTCGTCGTGATGAGCATCTTCGTGAATCCGCTGCAGTTCTCGCCATCCGAGGACCTGAGTCGTTATCCGCGGGATCTCGCCGGAGACGCGTCCAAAGCGGCGGAGCGCGGAGTGGACGTCCTCTTCACTCCCAGGACGGAAACCATGTATCCCGCCGGCGCACCCGCCATCGAGGTGAGGTCACGTTCGCTGGCCGACCGATGGGAGGGCGCCGTACGCCCCGCACATTTCACGGGCGTGCTCACCGTTGTCGCGAAGCTTCTCAATATCGCGCAGCCTGATTCCGCAATCTTCGGGCAGAAGGACATCCAGCAGTCCATCCTGGTGAGCGCGATGGCCCGCGACCTGAATTTTCCGGTCGAGATCGTCGTCACACCAACGGTGCGCGAGCAGGACGGTCTCGCGATGTCGAGCCGCAACTCGTACCTGCAGGGAGACGACCGGAAACGCGCGACCGTGTTATGGCGTGCGTTGCGCGCGATCTCGAGGTCGTTCGATGAGGGAGAGCGCTCCGCGACGACTCTCGAAGAGGTAGGGCGAGAGGTGATGCGTAGCGAGCCCTCCGTTGCGGTGGACTATCTGGCCGTCGCCGATCCGGATCGTCTCGAGCCAGTGCGCCAGGCGACGCGTGGAACGGTGGTTGCCCTGGCAGCTCGCGTCGGCGGCACGCGGTTGATCGACAACACAATCCTCGGCGCGGCGTGACCTGGAGCGCGGTCATCGCCGCCCTGGATTCCGGGGATACGTTCCATTCCACAGTGAGCGTCTATCTACATCCGCTCGCCGGCCGGCCGATTCTCTGGCACATCGTACGCACGCTCGGTGACGTGTCGCCGCCCCCCAGCCAGATCCGCATCGTCCATCACGTGGCGACACCGCTCTCCTTGCCTGACGAGCAGCCCGTGCCCGTGATGACGGAGCCCGTCGCCAAGGGGGGGGAGCTGCTGGCTCTGCGTGCCGCCGTCACCTCCTCGGAACCAAAGGTGCTGTTGGACGGAGCGGTTCCGTTGCTGACGACTTCCACCATCTCGCGGCTCCTTCGCGCCAGCGACGGCAGTATCGCGGTCCTGCTCGATGGGCAGGAGGATGCCACGCCTCTTGCGGTCGCGGGCGAAGGGCCGGCCCTCGCCTCGGCTGACGATCCGCGCCGGCCATCCGGAGCGGTTCGCATCGCGGCCACGTCACGGGATGAGCTCATCCGCGTCTGCGACCGGCATTCACTGGCGGAAGCGGGTGTGGCGATCCGCGACCGACTCGTCCGTTGGCACGAGGCGAGCGGTGTGAGCTTCGTGCTGCCGGCGACAAGCTGGGTGGACGCCGACGTCACCATCGGAGTCGATACGGTCATCTATCCCGGCGCGGTGATCGAAGGGCGCACCGAGATCGGTGCCGAGTGCGTGATCGGCCCTCACTGCCACATCGTGGAATCCACAATTGGCCGCGGCGTCGAGCTGAAAGGATGGAATTACGTGACGCGAACCGCCATCCGGAACCAGGCAGTGCTGGAGCCGCATGTCAAACGCGGATTGGATTGAGCTGCCCCCGTGGGCAGAGGCCGGCGAGAGCCGACGCAAGCACATGGCGCGAGTGGTGGCTCTGCTCGAGCAATGGTCGGCGCGGATGGCCATCGACGCATCCGAGGCGCAGGCCTGGCGTGACGCGGGTCGTTGGCACGACGCGCTCCGCGATGCGCCGGTGAGTGCGCTGCGCACCCTCGTCCCCGATGTGGACTATCCCGCGGAGACGCTTCATGGGCCCGCCGCCGCGCTCCGCCTCCAGGAGGACGGAGAGGCTCGCGGCGACGTGCTGGACGCTGTTCGTTTTCACACCGTCGGCTGCCCGTGGTGGAGTCGAACCGGCCGGGCGCTCTACATGGCCGATTACCTCGACCCCGGCCGCTCGCTTTCGGAGATCGATGGCGAGGCGCTGAGGAATCGCGTGCCAGCCGACTTCGAGGGATGCTTTCGTGAAGTCGTACGGCAGCGGCTCCACTGGGCGCTCCGGGCCGCCCACCCTCTGCTGCCCGACACCGTCGCGCTCTGGAACAGCTTGCTGTGAGCCGCCGGAGAACAGCGGTGATTGTCGGGACGGTGCTCCTCATCGCGGCGATCGCGGCCGCGGCAACGCGCTGGCGCATCCAGGTTGGCCGAGGGGAAGGATCCCACTCGGTTCTCGTCGCGCGCGATCCCTGCGCCGGGGCTCGCGATCAAGCCGTCCGCACGCGCATCCGGGTCCAGGTACTCAACGCGACTCGGAAGCAAGGACTCGCGCGGCGGGCGACGATGTTCCTTCGAGACTGCGGTTTCGATGTCGTGGAGAACGGGAACGTTCTTCCGGCGCGCGAGACGACGGTCGTCTACGATCGGTCCGGGCATCCGGATTGGGCTCGGCTCGTGGCCTCCATCTTCGATCGCGCACCGGTGGAGATCAGGCCGGACAGCTCACGCTACGTGGATGTGACCGTCCTTGTCGGAGCGGCGTGGCACCCGCCGGCTGAGCCCTTCTATCCGTAACTGGCCGCACGCGGCGGCGATATCCATGCCGCGACTCTTCCTGACGGCAACCTCGACCCCAGCCCTCCGCAGCTCGCGTGCGAACGCGATGATCCGCTGCGGCGGCGACGGCAGCAGGCCGGGCGCTCCTCCGGGATGGAGGGGGATGAGGTTGACGAATGCTCGGCACGCGGTGGCCAGAGCTGCGAGCTGCAGAGCGTGCTCGACGCCATCGTTCGTACCGCCGAGCATCACGTACTCGAAAGTGACACGGCGCTCGAACGCCTTGGCCGCCTCGATGACCTGGGAGAGCGGGTATTTCAGGTTGATCGGCATCAGCTGGCGACGCAGATCATCAGCCGGCGCATGGATCGATAGGGCGAGTCGAAATTGTTCCGGACGTTCGCCCAGCGCGACGATGCCCGGCAGCACACCGACCGTCGAGACAGTGATGTGGCGAGCTCCGATGCCGATCGCGCTCGGCGAGTTGAGGATCGTCAACGCTTGATCCACCGCCTTCCAGTTCATCATGGGCTCGCCCATTCCCATGAATACGACGTTGGTCACTCGAAGCGGTGGGTCGAGGAGCGCCATCTCCCGAAGCTGCGCCGCGATCTCCCAGACTTCCAGGTTGCGGCGGAAGCCCATCCGTCCGGTCGCGCAGAACGAGCAGGCGAGCGCGCAGCCCGCCTGTGAGGAGATGCAGAGCGTCAGGCGCGATCCGTCGGGGATCGCCACCGTCTCCACCGCCTCTCCGTCGGGCAGCCGAAAAAGAAACTTCTGCGTCCCATCCGACGACAGTTGTCGGGCCGCGATCTCGAGGCGCGGGACGGCGAAGTGGTCCTCCAGCTGCGCGCGGAATGGACGGGGAAGCTCGGTGATGGCGTCGAATGACGGAGCCGGCAGGCTCCAGAGTCGTTTCGCGATCTGCGAGCCGCGATAGGAAGGCTGGCCTCGAGCGATGGAGAACTCGCGCAGCTTCTCCTCGGCGATGCCGACCGGACTGTTGAGCAGATTGATGCGTTCACCGGAGGTGGTCATCGAACGGCCGCGCTCAATGTGAATTGATAGATCGCACCCAGGCCAGAACCACTCTCTTCGCGCGCCACTCCCACGAGATACTGATCATAGTGCAACTGCAAGCCGAGGCGGGGATGCCAGGAGACGTTCCCCAGAGCATCGAGCCGCGCCAGTCCGCCGCGGGCTTCCCAGATTCCATAGTGCCCCGCGGCGTAGCCAAAATCCTCCCGCTCCGCCCCCTCCGTGAGCGAGGCGCCATAGCCAAGGCGAGCCTCGAGTCGGTCCTCCTCGCCGGCGACACGGAGATCGGCTCCCAGATTCAAGGTCGTGCGCTCGTCACTCGCGTTGGCCGGTCGCCACAGAAAGGTCGACGCTCCCACGCTCGCGTCGAATGGCATGAGATGAACGGCCCGGATCCCACCATCCATGCAGATCGCGCCGTTCCGATCGCGATCCATCTCCCCCCAGCGGTAGCGAGCAGCCACTCCGACGGCGACGTGTGCGGAATGTTGGCGGGCAACGGAGACAGAGACGATGGATGTGGAGTACGCCAGGTCCGGGCCGATTGTCTGGGGATCGGTCTCGGTGCGGAAAAGATTGGAGACCGAGGCGCGCCCGAGCGACAACCCGGCCGCAAATCGCTCGGGCAGCGCGATGGAGATCCCGACGAGTCGCGCCGTGACTCCCTGGTCGGCTGGCGTCTGAAGCGCCACCGCCGACACACGGGCGCGAATGCCGCTGTCGGCCACGATCGATGCCGGATTACCGAGGCCGTCGCCAACGGAGCCGCCGAGCGCGGCCGGCCGGTCCATCGTGCCGAGGGGGAGCTGCAGGAGGTCGCGGCCGGGCACGCGCTGCGCACCGGTCGAGTCGGCTGCCGCCATCATCATGGCGAGTTGTAACCCTAAGCGGCGCATGAAGATAACTTTAGCCGGCGGGCTCTCGGGCGTCAAGCGCGCGCCTTTCGACCACCCGTGGCCCGGGTTAGATTTCGGCGCTTGTACACGCCTATTCGGAGCCCGCGTGCTACTTTCTGAGCTGCTCTCGCTGAACCGTGTCCTGGTTCCGCTTCGCAGCCGCACGAAAGCGGACGTCATCCACGAGCTCGTCTCACTGGTCGCCGATGGCCGCCGCCCTGGCGAGGCCGATGCGATCCTGTCGTCCGTTCGCGAGCGCGAGCGGGTCCTCAGCACCGGTATCGGGGACGGCGTCGCCATCCCTCACGGGAAGACGACGTTCATCGACCAGCTCGTCCTCGCCGCCGGCGTGACGCCGTCGCCCATCGACTTCGACGCGCTCGACGGCAAACCGGTTCAACTCTTCTTTCTACTGGTGGGCCCGGAGAGCGCCTCGAGCGCACACGTGAAGGCACTGAGTCGCATCTCCCGGCTTCTTCGCCGGGATCAGCTTCGCGCGTCGCTCATAGCCGCCACCGACTCGGACGAGTTTCTCCGCGTCATTCGCGCATCAGAGGTGCCGTGAGAGGTCCGAGTCACGACGGCGCTTTCGGCACCAGCATACGCTCCCATCTCGCCGGCAGTCTTCGCCTGTCCCATGTCGGCACGCGGGTGAGCCTCGGCGGGTGGGTGCACCGCGCGCGCAACCTCGGAGGAATCGTCTTCCTCGACCTCCGCGACCGGGCTGGCATCGTCCAGGTCTCCTTCGATCCGCGGCACGTCGAGCCGGATCTCATCGTCCGGGCAGCGTCGCTCGGTGCCGAGAGTGTCGTGTTGGTCGAGGGAGAGGTCGTCGAACGGCCGCGAGACATGCGGAATACCGACCTGCCGACCGGGGAGGTGGAAGTCAGACCGAGTCGGCTCGAGCTCGTGGGCCCAGCCACCACCCCGCCCATCCCGGTCGCGCGCGGCAAGGGAGAGCTTCTGCCGGCTGAGGAGTTGCGTTTGCGGCATCGCTTCCTCGATCTCCGCCGTCCCGAGCTGCAACACAACATCATCCTGAGGCATCGGCTCCTGCAGGTGGCTCGCCGATTTCTCAGCGACCTCGGCTTCGTCGAGGTGGAGACGCCGATCCTCACCAAGCCGACGCCGGAGGGAGCTCGTGACTACCTCGTGCCCAGTCGGGTGCATGCTGGCGAATTCTACGCATTGCCCCAGTCACCGCAGCTTTACAAACAATTGCTGATGGTCTCCGGCTTCGACCGGTATTTCCAGCTTGCGCGCTGTTTTCGCGATGAGGATCTGCGCGCGGACCGGCAGCCGGAGTTCACCCAGATCGACATCGAAGCCTCCTTCGTCGGACAGGAGGACATCTTCCGCATCGGCGAAGGGTTGATTGGCGCGTTGTGGGGGGAGGCCGGACTTTCGGTGGACGTGCCATTCGAACGGATGTCGTACGCTACCGCAGTCGAGCAATACGGCACGGATCGGCCCGATCTGCGTTACGGCATGCCGATCTTCGACGCTGGCGACGTTTTCCGCGATTCTGAATTCGAGGTGACGAAGCGAGCGTTGGCGGCTCGTGGGCGCGTGCGCGGCATCCGGATTCCCGGTGGCGCGGCGCTGTCGAGGAAGCAGGTGGACGAGCTCGAGGCGATCGCGAAGTCAGCGGGGGCGCTCGGATTGCTGCGCCTCAAGAGGGGAGTGGGCGGCGGACCGGTCGAAGGCCCGCCAGCCAAGTTCCTGGCCGAGGGTGCCGCCGAGAGACTGGCCCTCGTCGAGGGAGATCTGTGTCTTCTGGTGGCGGGCGGCGACCTGGTGTCGAGCCCGGCTCTGGACCGGGTGCGCCAGGAGGCGGCGCGGCTGATGCGGCTGGTGCCCGATGGCGTTCGTCGCTTCCTGTGGGTCACGGACTTTCCGTTGTTCAGTCGAGATGCGGAGACGGGAGCCATCGTTCCGGAGCACCATCCATTCACCGCGCCCCATCCGGATGACCTGGCGCTGCTCGACCACGCGCCGGAGCGCGTTCGCTCTCAGGCGTACGACGCTGTCCTGAACGGCCTGGAGCTGTCCAGCGGCAGCATCCGCATATCCGATCCGCTATTGCAGAGCCGGATCTTCGGCTTGCTCGGCATTGGAGAGGAGACAGCGCGACAGCGATTTGGCTTCCTGCTCGAGGGGCTTCGTGCCGGCGCTCCTCCCCACGGTGGCGTCGCCTTCGGCTTCGACCGCATCGCGATGCTCCTGGCGGGAGCGACATCGCTGCGCGATGTGATCGCCTTCCCCAAGACGACCGCGGCCCGATCCCTGTTCGAGGGAGCTCCGACAGTCGTCCCGCCGGAGGATCTGCGAGTGCTGCACATCAGAATGGACGGCGAGAACCTGTGAGCGAGGAAGCCGTTGTCCACCGGTTGAACACGGAAGGCGCCGACCTGCTGACGCTGGCCGGGGTAAACGATGCCAACCTGATCGAGTTGGCGCGTGCAACCGGCACCAGGGTCACCCTCCGCGGTGACGCGCTCTCGCTCGCTGGGCCGCTCGAGGCCGTGGAGCGCGCGACGGCGATCGCCCAACGGATGATCGACACCGCCCGGCAGGGCTCGCCCCTGACCGCCGACGACGTCCTGCGGCTCGGGGAGGACGGCGGGAGCCTGGGCGACGGCGATGGCGCGCTGCCTGGCGGGACACGAATCGTGCTACCGGGCGTGCGGAAGGTCATCCAGCCGAAGACGCCGGGCCAAGCGCGTTATCTCCAGTCGATGCAGGAGAACGACATCGTGGTCGGAATCGGCGCGGCTGGTACCGGCAAGACGTACCTGGCCGTCGCGGCAGCTGTCGACGCGCTGGCGAAGAAGCGCGTGAGGCGGATCATCCTTGCCCGCCCGGCGGTGGAGGCCGGAGAGAATCTCGGCTTCCTGCCCGGCGACCTGCAAGCGAAGGTCGATCCCTACCTGCGCCCGCTCTACGACGCCCTCGACGACATGATGCCTCCCGAGCGGGTTCAGAAGGCACTGGAGACCCGCGTACTGGAGATCGCCCCTCTCGCGTACATGCGCGGGCGCACCCTCGGCGACGCCTTCGTCATCCTCGACGAGGCACAGAATGCGACCGCGGCGCAGATGAAGATGTTCCTCACGCGCCTGGGGGTGAACTCGAAGGCCGTCATCACCGGCGACAAGACTCAGATCGACCTGCCCGAGCGGGAGCAATCGGGCCTGATCCAGATCGAGCGCATTCTGAATGGTATCGACGGCATCGGATTTCATTACTTCACCGAAGCGGATGTGATCCGGCATCGACTCGTACGAGACATCATCAGGGCGTACGCGCGGGATTCGGGGGCCGAGTAGGCCATGGACGACGGACAGCCGCTTCATCGCGTCTCGACGGCCGAGCCGTCAGCACCGGAGCGAGAGCAGCTCGCATCGCACGGCACCCGCGTTGCATTGCTACTCGCGCTGGCCGTGGTGACGTACGTTCTGTTCCCGGCATCGCCGGCGGTGGACAGTCCGATCTTCGAGGTCGGCTCGATCGCGACCGAGAACGTCATCGCGCCGTTCGCGTTCGTCGTCCGGAAGCCGGTCGCTGACATCACCCGGGAGCGGGACGAGCTGGCGCGCGGGGTGAAGCCGATCTTCGTACTGGCACCCGCCGGGCTCGATTCGGCGGAGCAACAGCTGCGCTCCCTGATGGACGGCATCGGCGGAGCCGCCGACTCGGCTGTCGCGTCCCGCTCCGGAGTGCAGGCCATCCAGCGCGTAGCTCTCCTGCACGGCGTGCCGCTCAGTCAGGCGGAAGGTGATTATCTCTCGTCGCCGTCGCGTCGTCGCGCTCTGTCGGACGCGATCAGGCGCGTCTTGGCGCGCTGGCTCACGACCGGCGTCGCTGCCAGCGGAGCGTTCGATGATGTGCGCGGCGAGATCCTCGTTCGCCGCGGCGCCGACGAGCGGTCGGCGCTGGCCGACACCATGGTCTCCTTCTCGGCCATGCTGCTGCGCGCTCGCCAGCCGCAATGGCATCCCGATCCCGGCTCGCCGATCGGGGACGCTCTCTATGTGAAGCTTCTGAGCGGCGTCTTCCACCCGACCCTCCTGCTCGATCGCGCGGCGACCGAGCTAAGACGCCAGGAGCTGAGAGCGACAGCGGATTCGCTACGCTATCGGGTTCGCGAGGGGGAGCGAATCGTCGGGGATCATGACCCGGTGAGCAAGGAACAGTTCGACAAGCTCAAGGCGCTGCGTGCGGCCATGCAGTCACGTGCTGCCGGAGGTCAGGCGATTCGGAGGGTGGCCGGCGCCATCATCTACAACGCCCTCGTGCTCGCGATCTTCGGCATCGCGATCGTGCTCTTTCGGCCGCAGCTGTACCGATCGTTCCGCGCGCTGTCGTTCTTTGCGATCGTCTTTCTGGTCGTGCTGATCGTCGGCGCCATCCCATCGCACATCGCGGCTGGGCCTGGTCTCTCGATGGTCATGCCGATCCTGGTGCCGGTGGCATTCGCGGCCGTGGTCCTGAGCGTGCTGTTCGACTCACGCATCAGCATGATCGCCGCGATGATCCTGGCAGTGCTGGTGGGGGGTCAGAGCTTCTATCGCGGCACGAACGCGCTCTTCCTCGCCCTCGTCGGCGGTGCGGCCGCAGCGCTCAGCGTGCGCGACATCAGGCGACGCGACCAGGCGTACTTCACCGTGCCCACGATCGCGGTGGCGTACTTCATCGCGTCCATTGCCCTCGGCCTCATCCTCGGTTGGAGCGCCACCCAGATCGGCGAGACGGCACTCGCCGGCGGCCTCAATGCTCTGGTCTCGGTGATGCTCGCGATGTTTCTGCTCCCCCTCGCCGAGCGCTACACCCACAGCACCACGGCGCTCACCCTGCTGGAGTACTCCGACCTCAACCGGCCGCTCCTCCGGCGCCTCAGCCTCGAGGCCCCGGGTACCTACGCTCACACCATCGCCATGGCGAACCTGGCCGAGTCCGCGTGCAACGCCATCGGCGCGGACGGGCTCTTGGCACGCGTCGGGACCTACTATCACGACATCGGCAAGCTCACCAAGCCACAGTACTTCGTCGAGAACCAGTCGAAGGGCCGCAATCCGCACGACAAGCTGAAGCCCGACACCAGCGCCGCCATCATCCGCAATCACGTGCGCGAGGGACTCGAGCTGGCCGACGAGAACAAGCTGCCGCCGGTGATTCGCGCGTTCATCTCCGAGCATCATGGAACGGGATCCATCTCGTACTTCCTCGAGAAGGCCCGTGAGCGCGGAGACCGGACGGCTTCCGTCGGCCAGGATTTCGCGTACCCGGGTCCGATTCCACAGACAGAGGAGACGGCAGTCTGCATGCTCGCCGACGGCGTCGAGGCAGCCGCGCGCGTGCTCGGGGATCCTACCCCTGAAAAGATTCGCGAGGTCGTCGAGCGGATCGTGCGAGCACGAATGGAAGCGGGCCAGCTGCGCGACGCTCCACTCACTCTTCGCCAGCTCGATCTGGTGAAGGAACAGTTCGCGCGAGTGCTGATCGCCATGCACCACAATCGCATCGACTATCCGGCATCCAGCGGAGGCATCACGTCGGAGATGTCGGCAGTATGACCCTGCGGGTGCACGTCGAGAATATGGGGGAGCGCGTGTCGGTCTCGCGCTCGGTGATCGAACGCGTCGCTCTGACGACGCTGCGTGCCGAGCGCGTCCGAGACGCGATGCTCTCGGTCACGCTGGTCACGGCACGCGCCATCGCGCGGCTCAATCGTCGGCACCTCGGTCAGAGCGGACCAACCGACGTAATCGCCTTCGGGTTCGTGTCGCCGGACGCGGTGGATCCGCTCCCGAACGCGATAGTGATCGGGGATGTCTATATCTCCCCGTCGGCGGCCCGCGCCAACGCCCGGCTCTATCACGTGGGTGTTCGCGATGAGCTTCTGCGCCTGGTCGTTCACGGCACGCTTCACGTGCTCGGCTACGACCACCCGGCCGGGGAAGGGCGCATGCGCTCACGAATGTGGCGGCGGCAGGAGCTTCTTCTCTCCCGCGCGCTGCGCGCGCCCGGCATATGAGCCTTGTCGCGTGGCTCGTGGCCCTCGCCGCGCTCCTGGCTGGCGGAGTGACGGCGGCCGCGGACGGTGCGCTCCTCGCCGCCGATCCCGATCGGTCGTCCGACCGGCGACCCGATCCGCGCCGCGCGAGCCAGCGCGAGCGACGTCACCGGGTGCTCGCGATCGCACGCATCACCGCCCATCTCGTCACGGGGATCGCCATGGCATGGGCGCTCGGACTCGCTCCTCGCTCCACCGGCGAGGCTCTCGGCATCTCACTCATTGTGGCCATGATCGTCGTGATCGTGGGCGAGACCGCCCCCCGCGCCGTGGGAGACGCCATCGGGGAGCCGGTGCTCCGAACCCTCGCTCCCGTGCTGCTGCCGATCGAGCTGATCTTCGGCCCGCTCGTCGCCGTCGGCATCCGATTCGATCGCACGCTCCAGCGGCTGTTGCCACCAGTCGAGGCGACCGAAGAGGATCGCGAGACCACGGCCGAGCAGTTCCGCCAGGTCGTACAGTCCGAGGCCGATGTACCGGCGGACAATCGGTCGATCCTGCACAACGTCTTCAACCTCGGAGACACCGAGGTCCAGCAGGTGATGGTTCCGCGCGTCGACATCGTTGGCATCGAGAAGGAGGCGCCATGGTCGGAGCTCATCGACCGTGTTCGCAGCTCCGCGCACGCACGGCTTCCAGTGTACGAGGAGACGCTCGACGAGGTCATCGGGATCGTTTTCGCCAAGGATCTTCTGCCAGCGGTGATCGACGACATCGAGCCGACGGCGGGTTGGATCTCGCTCATCCGCCCGGCGCTGTTCATTCCCGAGTCCAAGCCGATCGACGACCAGCTCCGCGACTTCAAGGCGACGGGCAACCATATCGCGATCGTCGTCGACGAGTATGGCGGGACCGCCGGGCTGATCACGATCGAGGACATCCTCGAGGAGATCGTCGGCGACATCCGCGACGAGTATGACCGGGAGGAGCCGCCGATCGAGCGGGAGGATGGCCGCCGCTACTGGGTGTCGGCACGGGTCTCACTCGATGACCTCTCGGAAGCTCTGGGACATCAGTTCGGCCGCGATGATGTCACAACGGTGGGCGGGCTGATCTACCACGTGCTCGGCCGCGTGCCCCGCTCGGGGGAAGAGCTGACCATCGACGGCTTCCGCGTCGTCGTGGAGCGCGTGGTGCGGCGACGGATCGAGCGTGTGTATTTCGAGCGCCCTGGTGCGGTGGTGGGGCGACCGGCATGATGCACTACTGGGTTGCCCTCGCCTTCGCGCTCGCGATGGTGGCTTGGCTCACGGCCGCGGCGACGGCGGTGCGCTCGGTGAGCCGGATCTGGCTCAGACATTGGGTGGAACAGCGCTTCCGCGCCCTCTCCGGCGAGCCGGCCCATCTGCCCCGATCCGAGCGCCTCCTGGCCGCGGCAGCGGCAGCCACGACCGCGGTCGTCGTTCTTGCGGGCAGCTACATGGGCGCTCGCGGCCCGAGCGGGGCGGGGCTCATCCTCGAGACGCTGATCGCCACCGTGATGCTGCTTCTGCTCGGGCAGCTTCTACCGCGGGCGGTCGCCCGCCGCTTCGCCCCTACTCTCGTGCCGGTGCTCGTCCCCACTCTCCGACTCGGAGCATGGATCACCGATCCGCTCGTTCGGGCGTCCCAGAGCATCGCCCGCGGATTGGGGGGGCACCGTCGCGGCGAGACGGAAACGGCCAGCGAGCGGATCGAGGATCTCCTGCGCGAGGGGGAGCTGGAGGGCATCGGCGAGCCGGAGGAGATCGAGATCATCTCGGGCGTCGTGCAATTCGGAGGCAAGACACTTCGGGACGTGATGACGCCGCGAACCAAGTTGTTCGTGCTCGATCAGGCAATGGCGCCCCGCGAAGCGGCACGCGCCGTGGCGCAGTCCGGATACAGCCGGGTTCCGGTCGTCAGCGAGTCGCTCGACGACATCGTCGGGATGGTCCTGGTGTTCGACGTGTTCAAGGCGGGTGGGGAGACGATGCCGCCCATCCGCCCGGTCGCTCACGCGCCGGCCACCACCCGGTGCGGCATCGCGCTCTTCGAGATGCTGCGAGCCCAGCGCCATCTGATGGTGGTGCTGGACGAGTACGGCGGCACCGCCGGCATCGTCACGCTGGAGGATCTGTTGGAGGAGCTCGTCGGCGAAATCCGAGACGAGCACGACGAGCACGACGAGAGCATCTCTCCCACCGGGTCGCGGACGCGGGCGGTCGTGCTCGAGGCATCGTTCACTCTGGGGCAGGCGGCGGAGCAGGTCGGAGTCGATCTACCGCACGCCGATGCGGCGACGTGGACGCTGGGACGGGCGTTGACCCGCGGTTCGGCCCGCATCCCCCAGCTCGGGGAGCGTTTCCGATTAGGGGCGCTCGAGATGGTCGTCATCGAGGCCCAGTCCTCTCGCGTGATCCGGGTTCTGGTCCAACGCGCCGAGAGCACGGCGCCGGCCGAGCTCGCATTGCCCGTCTAGCGTGCGCGCCCTCGTCGTCTTCTGGCGCCTCTCGCCGCTCCTCATCGCTTTCCTGCGCGACCGCCGCCGTTGGCTGCTGTTCGGCGGTCGGCGAACGACGACGACCGCCCAGCACCAGCACAGGGCCCGGCGACTCACCGAGACGATCGCCGGGCTCGGACCGACGTTCATCAAGCTGGCGCAGGTCTTTGCTTCGCGCGCCGATATCCTCCCCGAGCCGTATCTCACCGAAGTCGGGAAGCTCACCGATCGAGTTCCCCCGCTTCCCGTCGGCGAGATCGAGGAGGTGATCGCTCGGGAGTTCGGGCGTCCCGCGAGAGAGGTATTCGCCGATTTCGATCCCGCTCCGCTCGCCGCCGCGTCGCTGGGCCAGGTCCATCGGGCCCGGATCGAGGGGCGGGATGTGGTGGTGAAAGTACTGCGTCCGGGCGTCGAGGAGCTCGTCTCGGTGGACCTCGCGGCCGCGTTCAGCATCCTGTCGTTCGTCAATGTCCTCTTTCCGAACCACCACACCCGGGCGATCACGACCATCGTGTCCGAGTTTGCCAAGAGGATCGACGAGGAGATGGACTTCAGGGAAGAGGCGCGGAACGCGGTGCTGATCCGGGCGAATTTCATTGACGATGCACGCGTGCTCGTGCCCGAAGTGATAGAGCCGTTCACGCGCCAGCGGGTGCTCGTGCTCGAGTACATGGAGGGAACCAAGATCGATCGCCTCCACGATCAGCTCGCGGAGGGTGGGCTGTCACTGCAGTCGCTCCTCGAGACGATCATCGAGGTCTACGTGCAGATGATGCTGGTGGACGGGATCTTTCACGCCGATCCTCATCCCGGCAATCTGTTGGTGACGCCGGACGGCCGTCTGGTGCTGCTGGATTTCGGAATGGTGGTCCGGGTCGAGAAGGAGACGAGGGTGCGCCTCATCCAGACGATCATCGCGGCCGTGCGCCAGGATGTCGATGGCGTGATCGCCGGATTCTACGAGCTCGGGATCCTGGACCCGGAAGTGGATCGCGGCACGATCCGCGATGCCGCACGCGCCCTCATGAAGATCGCATTCACCCCCGACGCCAAGCCTCGACAGATACAGCGAATCGTGAACGAGATCATGGCGACGTTCTACCGCTGGCCGGTGATGCTGCCGAGCGAGCTCGTGTATTTCGGGCGCGCTGCGGCGCTGGTGGAGGGCATTGGCATGCGCTACGACCCCCAGTTCAACAGTGTGCAGGTGGCGACACCGGTGATCGCGCGGATGAAGGGCCAGCTTCTCTCGACCGCGCTCGGAGGGGACTCCCCCAGAGTGCTCACGGACTGGCTCGCTGATCTGGCCGGCGTCGCCCGTGAGCTGCGTGATGTGCTCCGACGCACCGGACGTGATGAGCTGCGCGTTCGCGCCCATCCGCGGGATGTGATGGAGATGCAGCTCTTTGTCGCGCGGCAGACTCGCCGCCTCCTCCTCTCGGTCGCCGCCGCCGCGACCGCGGTGGTGGGCGCGCTGCTGTATCTGGTGAACCACAACCTGCTGATCCTGCTCCTGTGTCTCGGCGGCGCCGGGAGTCTCTTCGTTCTCGTGCTGCTCCTGCCGTCCCATCTTCTGTCGAACCCCTTCCGCCACCAGCGGCTGGGGCGGTAGCGCCGGCCACGGCGTGTCGAACGCGCATGTCGGCGCTGGTCGCCGAGAGGTAGGTTGGCCGTCATGACGACAGCGCTCTCCGAGCTCATGGCCGCTTTTGATGCCCACCGCCCGGCATCGCTCGCGCGGATCGTCAGCATCGTCGAGAACCATCGCCCGGGCTTCGAGATCGTTCTCGAGTCGCTCCATGCGCGCCTCGGCAGGACGAGGAGGATCGGAATCACTGGCCCGCCGGGAGCGGGGAAGAGCACAATCGCGACCGGTCTCGCGGCTCACTATCGCCGCTCCGGTCTGACGGTCGGGGTGATCGCGGTCGACCCCACTTCTCCCTTCACCGGGGGCGCGCTGCTCGGCGACCGGATCCGGATGGAGTCGATCGCTCTCGATCCGGGCATCTTCATCCGATCCATGGCCACGCGCGGATCGCTGGGCGGCCTCGCGTCCGCAACGCGCGAGGTGGCCGACGTGCTCGATGCCTACGGCTTCGACCGCGTTCTCATCGAGACCGTCGGGGTGGGTCAGAGCGAGCTCGAGGTCGCGCGCATCGCGGACTCGTCGGCGGTCGTCCTCGTACCCGAGTCGGGTGACTCGATCCAGGCGATGAAAGCCGGACTGATGGAGATCGCCGACATCTTCGTCGTCAACAAAGCGGACCGACCCGGCGCGGATCGCTTGCGTCACGAGCTGGAATTGATGCTCGGGCTTCGGATGGGACAGGTTTTCCGCAGCATCCCGGCCCATCACGGCGCCGAGCTGCGGCGGCACAACCCGGCGCGCGTGGCCCGCGACGCCGCGGGGCGCGCGGACGCCGATCGATGGACCCCACCCGTGCTGTCGACGATCGCCGAGCGAGCCGAGGGCGTCGACGCGCTGGCGGAGGCCTTCGACCGACACTTCGATTATCTTGAGCGAAGTGGGTCACTGCGGGATCGTCGGCGCCAGCGCATGCGCGAGCGGGTGGCGGAAGTGGTGGAGACGCGGCTGCGGCAACGCTTGTGGGCCGACCCCGCGACGACGACCTGGCTCGAGGAGCGGCTACCGGCGCTGGAAGCCGGAACGTTGTCGCCGTTCGCGGCCGCGAACGAGCTGTTGGAGCGGAGCGCAGACCTTCTCACCCGGACCGATGCATGACCAGCATCCGCGAGAACATGGCCGAGACGTTGCGCGAACAGCAGGAGGAGCTGCAACGCCTCCGCTCCGAGGTCGCGGCGTGGCGCCGCCGGTACGACACCGGGAGCAAGCGCGAGCTGGCATTCACAAATTCCAGTGGTGAGGTCGCTCCGCTCTACACTGCCGCCGACACCGAATCAGTGGATGCGGCCCTCACCGGCATGCCGGGAAGCTACCCCTTCACGCGCGGCGTTCATCCCACAGGATACCGCGGGCGGCTCTGGACGATGCGCCAGTTCGCCGGCTTCGGGAGCGCCGCTGACACCAACGCCCGGTACAAGTTCCTGCTCGAGCACGGCCAGACCGGTCTGTCGGTGGCGTTCGATTTTCCGACGCTCATGGGGTACGACTCCGATCATCCCCGCTCGTTGGGCGAAGTCGGAAAATGCGGCGTCGCGATCTCGAGCCTGGAGGACATGGAGACCCTGTTCGAGGGCATCCCCCTCGACAAGGTGTCGACGTCCATGACGATCAATGGTCCGGCCGTCATTCTCTACTGCTTCTACGTTGCGGCAGCCGAGAAGCAGGGTGTGGACTCGCGTGCGCTGCGTGGGACGATCCAGAACGACATCCTGAAGGAGTACATGGCCCAGCACGCCTGGGTCTACCCGATCGAGCCCGCGCTGCGGCTGATCGTGGACTGCTTCGAATGGTCGGCGCAGCATGCCCCCCTCTGGAACACGATCTCGATCTCCGGCTACCACATCCGGGAGGCGGGGGCGACGGCCGAGCAGGAGCTCGCCTTCACCCTCGCTGACGGTTTCGAATACATCGAGCGTGGAATTGCTCGTGGGCTCAGCGTGGACGAGTTCGCCCCCCGTCTCTCTTTCTTCTGGGACATCCACAACGACTTCTTCGAAGAGGTCGCCAAGCTGCGTGCGGCACGCCGTATCTGGGCGCGACACCTGAAGGAGCGCTACGG
The DNA here is from genome assembly GCA_038253885.1 of Gemmatimonadales bacterium. GTDB lineage: Bacteria > Gemmatimonadota > Gemmatimonadetes > Gemmatimonadales > Gemmatimonadaceae > JALZAQ01. The sequence continues at coordinate 34,751 of JBBSGP010000015.1, forward strand.
CGCAAAGGATCCGCGCTCATGGATGATGCGTTTTCATTCGCAGACGGCCGGCGTCACTCTCACGGCACAACAGCCGATGAACAACGTCGTGCGCGTCGCCTACCAGGCCTTGGCGGCGGTGCTCGGCGGCACGCAGTCGCTCCACACCAACTCCATGGACGAGACTCTCGCCCTGCCGACCGAGCAGGCGGTGCAGGTCGCGCTGCGTACCCAGCAGGTGTTGGCGTACGAGACCGGCGTGCCGAACGTCATCGATCCCCTCGGCGGCTCCTGGTACGTCGAGGCCCTGACGGCGCAGATGGAGCAGCAGGCCGAGCAGCTGTTCACCCAGATCGCCGGCGTGGGCGGAGTGGCGCGGGCGCTCGAGAGCGGCTGGTTTCAGCGGAAGATCGCGGAGTCGGCGGCGCGCCAACAATGGGAGATCGAGCAGCACCGTCACGTGATCGTCGGCGTGAACGAGTTCGTGACCGAGGAGGCGGAACTCACGATTCCGCTGCTCAAGCTGAGCGAGGAGACGGAGCGCGACCAGCACAACCGCCTAGCAGCGCTGCGCGCGCGACGCGAAGGGAATCTCTGCGCCCGGCGGCTGGCGGCGCTGCGCGACGCGGCATCGACGCGTGCGAATCTACTTCCCTTCATCCTCGATGCGGCCCGGGCGTACTGCACGCTGTACGAGATCCGCGCCGCGATGGAGGAGGTGTTCGGCGCCTACCGCGAGCCTGTCTTCTTCTGAGACGTCGGCCGCCGTCTGCCGGAGAATGGTGGACATCCTTTTTCGACGCGGGCTATCTCCGCGAGTTCAATCCCCTGTTCACGCTCGAGCAGGACCGCCGGGAGGTTGCACGCCTCGTCGATCTGCTCGGGCTGCCCGTCGGCGCCCGGGTGCTCGACGTTCCGTGCGGGCAAGGGCGGCACGCCCACTTGCTCGCTGAAGCAGGGTTCCGGGTGGATGCCCTCGACTACTCGGCGCATCTACTCGCGCTGGCGCGCCGTCGCGGGGTCTCCCGGAATCTGCGATACACCCGCGGTGACATGCGCGCGCTGCCCCAGCGGTGGACGAGGCGCTTCGCGTCCGTGCTCAATCTCTTCACATCGTTCGGCTTCTTCCTCCATCCCGGTGACGACGCGCGCGTGATCGCCGAATTCGCGCGGGTGCTGGAGCCCGGCGGCGTGCTCATCTGGCATGGCGGCAGCCGCGACGGTGTGATGGCGAAGTTTCTCGACCGCGATTGGTGGCACACCGCGCAGGGTACCCTGGTGGCACAGGAGCGCCTGTTCGATCCCCTTTCCGGCGTGCTCACGATCAACTCCACCCTCGAGACGCGGGGAAAGAGAACCGAGCGCGAGCACCGTATCCGGCTCTACACCGCGACGCGACTCGCCGAGCTGTGTGGCGCCGCAGGGCTTGTGGTGCACGAGGCATTCGATGGGTTCACCGAGCGTCCTCTCGGGCGGCGCTCGAGCGAGATGCTCCTGGTGGCCCGCAAGGAGGCGTGACGATAGCTTTCACCTCGCGAACGTCTCCCCGCTGACGCCGCATCACACGCCTCGAATCCGACATTTGCCGATCCACTCCATGCGTCCGATTCGCGTTCTGATCGCCAAGCCAGGGCTCGATGGGCACGACCGTGGCGCCAAGGTCGTGGCCGCCGCGCTGCGCGACGCTGGCATGGAGGTGATCTACACCGGCCTTCACCAGACGCCCGAGATGATCGCCAGCGCGGCGATCCAGGAAGACGTCGACGTGGTCGGTCTCTCGATCCTGAGCGGAGCCCACATGACGCTCTTTCCTCGGGTGCGTGAGCTCATGAGCCAGCAGGGGCGCGACGACATCCTGATCACCGGAGGAGGGATCCTCCCGAAGGAAGACATCGAGCGATTGCGGGAGCAGGGGATCGGCAAGCTCTTCGGCCCGGGAACGGCGACGTCGGATCTCGTGGACTACATCCGCGAGTGGTTCGCGACCCGGGAGCAGCAGGAAGCGTGAGCGCGACGCCACGCGCGCCGCGTCCAACGGGATCCAGCCGGCTGCGGGAGCGAAGTGCCGAGCTGAGGGCGCTCGAGGAGCGGTTGCGGCTCGGGGGCGGTCCCGACAAGATCGAGCGACAACACAAGTTGGGAAAGCTGACCGCGCGCGAGCGCGTTCTCGCTCTGACGGATCCGGGATCGCGCTTCCTCGAGATCGGCCTTCTCGTGGCTCACGACCAGTATGATGGCCAGGCCCCCGCCGCCGGCGTCATCACCGGCGTCGGGATCATCCACGGGCGCGAGGTCGTGATCGTCGCCAATGATGCCACGGTCAAAGCGGGCTCCTGGTGGCCGGAGACGATTCGGAAGATCCTCCGCGCCCAGGAGATCGCCATGCGCTGTCGCATTCCGATCGTGTACCTCGTGGACTCGGCTGGCGTCAACCTTCCTTACCAGGGCGGCGTCTTCCCGGGCCAGTACGGCGCCAGCAGGATCTTCTACTACAACTCGATCATGCGGCGATACCTTCGTATCCCGCAGCTCGCGGCGGTGATGGGTCAGTGCGTCGCCGGCGGCGCCTATCTCCCGGCGCTCTCCGACGTCATCCTGATGGTGGATGGCAGCTCCTTCATGGGTCTCGGCGGCCCCAACCTCGTCAAGGGTGCGACGGGTCAGACGGTGGACGGGGAATCGCTCGGTGGTGCCCGCACGCACACGGAGATCAGTGGGGTGGCGCACTACCTCGTCCCGGATGACCGCGCCTGCGTGGAGAAGCTGCGCCAGCTGGTCGAGCGGCTTCCGCCTCCGTCGCTCGCGCAGCTCGCGCCGGAGGAGTCCGGCACCTCGGCTCGGGCGAACACCGATGAGCTCTACGATCTACTCCCGGCCGATCACCGGCTCTCGTACGACATGCATACCGTGCTTCGCGTGATCGTCGATGATGGCGTGGTAGATGAGTTTCAGCAGGGACTCGCCCGCGAGATGATCTGCGGGGACTCGCGAATCCGCGGAATGGCGGTGGGGGTGATCGCGAATCAGCGGGGGCTGATCAAAGGCCGTCCCGGTGAGAAGCCACGCTTCGGTGGAATCATCTATGCCGAGAGCGCCGAGAAGGTCGCCTACTTCATCGATCGGTGCGACCGGCAAAGGCTGCCCCTCCTCTTTGTGCAGGATGTGTCGGGCTTCATGGTGGGGCCCGAGGCGGAGCATGAGGGGATCATCCGCGCGGGCGCGCGCTTCGTCGAGGCCATGGCCACCGCGACCGTGCCCAAGCTCGTGCTCACCGTCAATCACGCCTCGGGTGCGGGCTACTACGCCATGGCCGGTCAGGGATTCGATCCCGACTTCCTCTTCAGCTGGCCGACCGGTCGGATGGCCGTGATGGAGGGAGAAGCGGCGGTGCAGGCGGTGCATGGGTCCGCGCTCGATGAGGCGAAGAAGCGGCGCGGTGAGCCAGGGGCGGGTGTGACCGACTCGATCGAGGAAATGCGGGCCGACTACGAGCACCAGCTCGCCGCCGACTACGCCGGTGCCCGTGGATTCATCGATGCAATCGTGTATCCCGAGGAAACGCGCGACGTGCTCGCGCTCGCTCTCCGCGCGTCCCTGCACAACGCGGGACCGCACCTCGGGGCGTTCGTGCTTCCGCCCCATCTCGGAGAAGGGTAGCGGTGACGAGGGATGAGAGGGTGGTGAGGGTGGCTGCCGGTCAGGGCTTCTGGGGCGATTGGCTCGAGGCGCCGCGCCGGCAGGTCGAGGGAGGACCCGTGGATTACCTCATGCTGGACTATCTCGCGGAGGTCACCATGTCGATCCTCCAGAAACAGAAGGAGCGCGATCCCAGCCTTGGCTACGCACGCGACATCCTCGGCGCGATGGAGAGCGTGTACCCCGCCGTGGCCGAGCGCGGCGTTCGCGTGATCGCGAACGCGGGGGGCGTGAATCCGGTGGCCTGTGCCGATGCCCTCACCGCTCTCGCGCGCCGACTCGGCCTCGCCGGCCGCATCTCCCTCGGCGTCATCACTGGCGACGATCTTCTGTCGCGGTTGGATGAGCTGCTTGTCGAGGGTCACCCGTTGGTCAACATGGAGACGGGCCAGCCTCTGGAGACGGTGCGCGATCGGGTGTTGTCGGCCAACGCGTACATCGGAGCCGGCCCCATCGTCGAGGCGCTGGAGCGAGGCGCACAGGTCGTGATCACGGGACGCTCGACCGATACGGCGCTCACGATGGCGCCGCTCATGCACGAATTCGGATGGGCGCGTGACGACTGGGACCGATTGTCGGCGGGGATCATCGCCGGTCACATCATCGAGTGCGGAGCGCAATGCTCGGGCGGCAACTGCCTGTACGAGTGGCGCGAGATTCCCGATCTCGCCAACGTCGGCTATCCGATCGTGGAAGCGCGACGAGATGGGACCTTCGTGGTCACCAAGCATCCGGGCACCGGAGGGCGGATCAGCACGCACACCGTGACCGAGCAGCTGGTGTACGAGATGGGAGATCCGCACACGTATATCACGCCCGATGTGGTGGCTGATTTCACCACCATCCGCCTGGAGGATGCGGGTGCCGATCGAGTGCGCGTGTTCGGCATCACGGGCCGTCCTGCGACCGACAAGCTCAAGGTGTCGATCGCGTATCGCGCCGGCTACAAAGCGATCGGCACGCTCGTCTACGCCTGGCCGGACGCACTGGAGAAGGCGCAACTCGCCGACCGGGTGTTGCGGGAGCGTCTCGACCGGCTCGGCCTGCGCTTCGACGCGATGCTCACGGAGTTCGTCGGGAATTCGGCTACGCATGGCGCGCTCGCCGGGAAAGTGGATGCTCCCGAGGTGCAGCTGCGCATTGGCGTGCGAGGAGAGGACCGTGCGTCGGTCGAGCGCTTCACTCGCGAGATCGCACCGCTCGTGTTGAACGGTCCGCCCAGCGTGACCGGTTTTGCCGGCGGTCGCCCGAAAGTCGAAGACGTGGTGGCGTACTGGCCGGCTTTGATCGACAAGCGAGTGGTGCGGACGTCCGTGGACGTGCGTGTCGCATGAAGGTTCGCCTGCTGGATATCGCGCACGCCCGCTCCGGCGACAAGGGTGACACGGCAAACGTGGGACTGATCGCCATACGCTCGGAGTGGTACGCTCTCCTGGAGCGGCTGGTGACGCGTGACCGCGTCTCCCAACATTTCAGCGGCGCGATCAGCGGGGAAGTGGAGCGGTTCGAGTTACCCAACCTCGGCGCTCTCAATTTTCTGCTGCACGGCGCGCTGGGAGGGGGCGGCACGCTGTCGCTCAAGACCGATGCGCAGGGAAAGGTCTACTCGACCGCGCTTCTGCGCATGACTGTCGATGTGCCCGATGATGAGGCGCGCCGGCTCCGACTTCCGACGACCCCGACGTGATCGAGGGGGGCGGTTCCCGCGTCCGCGTCGAGCGGATACCGCCAATAGCACGGCTCGTCCTGGCGCGGCCGGAAAAAAAGAACGCGCTGGACCGGCGAATGTCCGAGGAGCTCCACCGCGCGCTGGTGGAGCTGGCAGCGGATACCGAGGTGCGGGTTATCGCGCTGACCGCCGACGGACCCGATTTCTGTGCCGGCGCGGATTTGGCTGCTCTCGCCGCGATGGTCGATGAGCCGCGCGAGCACCACCTGGAGGATGCACAGGCGCTCGGTCGTGTCTTCAGCACCATTCGTGGCTTGCCCAAGGTGGTTGTCGGTGTGATACGGGGTCGCGCGTTGGGAGGCGGGGCAGGGCTGGCGACAGCATGCGACATCGTGCTCGCGCACGAGGGGGCGGAGCTGGGCTATCCCGAAGTGGCCGTCGGCTTCGTTCCGGCCATGGTGATGACGCTGCTCCGTCGATCCGTGGGCGAGAAGCGGGCATTCGAGCTGGTGGCGAGCGGCAGGCGAGTGAGCGCCGGCGAGGCGCTTCAGATGGGGCTTGTGAGCCGGGTCGTACCACACGATGGCTTCGACGAGCTCGTGCAGGATACGCTCGCCCGCGTGGCCAGGGCGCCGGCGGAGGCGATGCAGCAGACCAAGCGGCTCTTCTATGAGCTCGACGGGCTGGATTTCGGGCACGGCATGTCGCTGGGGGCTCAACGCAATGCGGACGCCCGCACCACCAGTGAGTTTCGCGCCGGGGTGCTGCGATTCGTGACCAAGGGGGAAAGCGGACAGTGACCGTTCTCACCGCATTGAAGTTGTCGCTGGCCCTGGCCGGCTTGTTGGTCTTCCTCTATGGGATCACCTCGGCAGACCGGCGAGTGCAAGGACTGGGAGTGGCGCTCGTCGCGGCGGCATTCCTCCTCCGATTCGTCAGACGCGCCCCCCCTGGCGATTGAGGCCCGGGTGATTCCCCGGCTAGACGGGCGGTCAGGTGCCGAATCAGCACTGCCAACAGCCCTAATCGGCCGGATTCCAGCGGTTCAATTGTTGCTAGGTACGCGTTGGAACCCCTGGAGGCACCACCGATGACCGAAACCGCACGTAAGCGCCGCCGCGCGACAACCCCCGCCGAGATCGGACCGGCCGAGGCTGATCGCGACATCCTCGACCAGTACTTCGCCGAGGTGAGCCGCTACCCCCTTCTCAAGGTGGAGGAGGAGCGGGCGCTTGCGCATCGGGTCCGGAAGGGCGAGCAGGATGCCCTGGACGATCTGGTCAAGCGGAATCTGCGTTTTGTCGTCTCGGTGGCGAAGAAATATCAGAATCGGGGCATGCCTCTCATCGATCTCATCGGCGAAGGGAACATTGGCCTGATGACCGCCGCCCGAAAGTTCGACCCCAACCAGGGGGTCAAGTTCATCTCCTACGCGGTGTGGTGGATCCGTCAGGCGATCCTTTCGGCACTGGCGCGCCAGGGCCGAACGGTCCGCGTCCCCTTGAACCGCACCGCGGATCTCTCCCGCGTCATCAAGGCATCGGCGCTCCTCCGCGACAAGCTCGGTCGCGAAGCCACCCCGGTCGAGCTCTCCAAGCTCACGGGTATCTCCCCGGAGATCGTCGCGGCCCTCAACGCGCTCAATACCGCTGACGTCCGCCTCGACGCTGCCATCGGCAAAGATGGAGATCGATCGCTGATCGAGCGCTTCAGCCTCGACGAGATGCCGGATGCCGAGGCCCAGGTGATGAACGAGTTTCGTAACGTCGAGCTCGAGCGTGCGCTGGAGACACTGCAGCCGCGGGATGGCAGAATTCTGCGCTTGTACTTCGGCCTGGATGGCGGTCGCGAGCACACCCTCGATGAGATCGGCAAGATGCTCGGTGTGACGCGCGAGCGCGTCCGCCAGCTCCGCGACCGAGCTCTGAAGCGGCTGCGGGAAGGCGAGATCGGAGCCGTTCTCAAGGATCTGGCGGCATAACAACCGCCGCTCGGCGACACCGCCGTGGGGAGATTGTCTTGGGGGGCCGCTCAGCGATGCGCGGCCCCTCTCTTTCCCCGGCGCCGGGGCGGCATCCAGACCGCCGCGCACGGCGACGCGTTAGATTCCTTGGCCTGATGCCCCTCCATCCCGTCCCCGAGCTGCTTTCCCCCGCGGGGTCGCTCGACGCCGTGCGCGCCGCCGTGGCGAACGGTGCCGACGCGGTGTATCTGGGCGCCGAGCGCTTCAACGCGCGCGACAAGGGGGCCCAGCTCACGATGGCCGAGCTGGAGGAGGCCTGTCGCCTGGCGCACGGTCGCGGGCGACGGATCTACCTCACGCTCAACACGCTGGTCAAGCCAGCCGAGCTAGCGGACGCGCTGTTGCTCCTCGGCGATGCCATTGATCGCGGAGTCGATGCGGCCATCGTCCAGGATCTCGGATTGGTCCGACTGATCCACCAAGTCTTTCCGGGCTTCGAGGTGCACGGCTCGACCCAGATGAGCATCCACGACGTCGCAGGCGCTGCCGTGATGCGCGATCTGGGTGTCCAGCGAGTGGTACTGGCCCGCGAGAACTCGCTCGAGGACATCCGAGCCATTCACGCGGCCGTGCCTGAGCTGGGGCTCGAGAGCTTTGTGCACGGTGCTCTCTGTATTTCCTATTCGGGACAGTGCTACATGTCGGGGCTGATCTCGGAGAGGAGCGCGAACAGGGGCTCATGCGCGCAGTCGTGCCGAAAGGATTACACCCTCGCTGACGCGCGCACCGGCGAGCAGCTTGACGCCGGCTTCCTCATCTCGGCCAGAGATCTTGCTGCACACGACCAGCTCAACGACATCGCCGATGCCGGAGTGATCTGCCTCAAGATCGAGGGTCGCAAGAAGAAGCCGGAGTATGTCGCGACCGTCACCCATACGTACCGCGATCTTCTGTCCGCGGTCGCCCGGGGTGAGCGCGCGCACGCCTCGCCCGATGCAGCGCGCGATCTGGTGCAGATCTTCAGTCGGGGCTTCACCGCGGGTGCTCTGGGTGGGTGCGTCGGGCGGGACTACGTCACGCGGGACCATCCGGACAACCGCGGCTTGCTCGTTGGAACGGTGATGAGCTGCGATCGCGCCGATCTGGTAATCGACGTGACCGAGCCGATCGCCGCCGGCGACGGATTGGGTTTCGAGCCGCCGCCCGGCGTGGCCGGAGAGAGCGTGGGATTCACCGTCGGCGACATCCGAACGATCGGCACGCAGTCCGGTACCGTGCGACAGATTCTGTCGACCCGGATCCCGGTGCCGGCCGGCTGGCATGTCCTCAGGAGCTCGCACGCGGCGCTCATGGATCGCGCCCGAGACAGCTTCTCCGCGCTATCGGTGGATTCGCCTCGGCGCCGCACCCGGTTGGACACGCGGATCTTTGGAACGGCGGGCGCGCACCTCCGGGTTGTCTTCACGGCCGGCGACGACTCCGTCACCGAGCGGAGCGCATCGCAGCTCGCGACGGCAAAGAAGCGGCCGCTCGACGCAGGTCAGCTGCGAGAGCAACTCGGACGACTCGGCGACACGCCATTCGCGCTCGGCGCACTGGATGTGAGTGGCCTGAGTCCGGGGCTGTTCCTTCCCGTGAGCGAGCTCAATAGCATCCGCCGCCGCGCCACGGAGCAGCTGATGGAACGACGCGATTGGGCGATCCAGGCGCGTCGCGACGAGCGCCGGGAACGCGTGGAAGCCTCTGTCTCGCAACGGTCGCCGGAGACGCGCCGCGCGGTGGCGGGCCGTTCAGATCGCTCCCCCTTCGGGCTGGCGGCCGAGGTCTTCCAGCTCGACGACGCTCGCGTCAGCGCCGCTTCCGGGGCAACCGATGTCGTTCTCGATCCGTTCCTGCGCCATCCGCTTCCGCCGGTGACACGGGTCCGCGCGCTGGCCGCCGAGCTGGCGGCGCGAGGGGTCGGCTTTCGCCTGCGCACTCCCACCATCGTCCGACCCACCGAGCGCCGTGCCCTGCAGAAATGGCTCGACCTGGACGTGCCCATGCTGACAGGACACCTCGGGCTGATGGCCGAGCTGGCGGCTGCCGGGCGGGACGTCGTGGCCGACTACGCCGTCAACTGCTTCAACCAGCACACCGCGGCGGAGCTTTTTCGGCTCGGTGCGGAGCGAATCACCCTCTCGGTGGAATTGACGGCTGAGGAGATGGTGCAGGTCAGCGCTCCTTGGCGCGGCTCGGGCTTCGAGGTGCTGCTGTACGGGCGTCCCGAAGGGATGACCATCGAGCACTGCGTTCTGTCGGCGGCCTTCGACCGCCAGCCAAAGAGCTGTCGCGACCTGTGCGTTCAGAAATATCCGGTGGTCGAGATCACGGATCCGGCGGGTTACTCGTTCGCGGTCGCTACCGACTCCGCGTGCCGCAACCGGCTTCTGCACTCCCGGCCGATCGAGGGATCGGAATACCTGCCGCGTCTCTGGGGCGCCGGCCTCCGCTCGTATCGGCTGTTGTTCAACGTGCCCGGCGATCCGCTCGCCGAGATCGTCTCCCACTATCGACGGGCCGTGAACGCGCTCGCCAGAGAGCAGGATGAGCCGTGGCCGGTCACCGTTGGCGGCATTCGTGAGCTCATGGAGTCCGGCTTCACCCGCGGCCACTTCGCGCGTGCGGTGTAGAGGGTACGCGCGGGCTGGCGCGATGGCGCAACTCTCACGCCCCTTCCGCACCCTGTCGGGATGACGCCGTCCTCTGCTGCCTCTTCGATCGACGAGGCCCGTCGGGTGCTCCGCACTCGATTCGGCTACGCGACCTTTCGCGCCGGCCAGGAGCAGGCGGTTTCGTCCGTGCTCGACGGCCGCGATACGCTGGTCATCCTGCCCACGGGCGGCGGAAAGTCGCTCTGCTTTCAGGTCCCGGCCCTGATGCTTCCGAAGCTGACGGTGGTGATCTCGCCGCTCATCTCGCTCATGAAGGACCAGGTCGACGCGCTGGCCGCGCGGGGGCTTCCCGCTGCGTTCGTGAACTCGACGCTCACGACCAGCGAAGTCTCCGACCGTCTGGCCCGGGCGGAGCGCGGCGAGCTCAAGTTGCTCTACGTCGCACCGGAGAGGTTCGACGTGGGCCGAGTTGCCGAGCGACTCGGCGCCTCGGGAGTCTCCCTGCTCGCCGTGGACGAAGCGCATTGCGTGAGCGAGTGGGGTCACGATTTCCGGCCGAGCTACCTGAGGCTGCGTGCGGTGCGCGAGCGCCTGGGCATGCCACCGACGATCGCGCTGACGGCCACCGCCACCCCCGAGGTGCGCCGGGATATCGCGCGGCATCTGGATCTGCGCTCGCACGAGACCGTCATCACGGGATTCGATCGGCGCAATCTGCATTACCATGTGATCGGTACCCGCACCGACCGGGACAAGGACGATGCGCTGGCGGAGCTCCTCACGGCACGGACGGGGCAGGCGATCGTGTACGCGTCGACGAGGCGGGCGGTCGAGCGCATAACGGGAACGCTGGAGAGCGCACGCATTCCGGTCGTCGCGTACCACGCGGGCCTCGACGATAGCCGCCGTCATGACGTGCAGAACGCCTTCATGCGCGAGGAAGTACGCGCGATCGTCGCCACGAATGCTTTCGGGATGGGAATCGACAAACCGAACATTCGACTCGTCGTCCATCACGCCATGCCAGGGTCGCTGGAGGCCTATTACCAGGAGGCGGGACGAGCCGGGAGGGACGGCGAGCACTCTGATTGCGTGCTCCTGCATGCGTTCCCGGATCGATTCACCCACGAGTTCTTCATCAAGAGCGCGAACCCCGACAGGAAGCGGGTGGAAGAGGTTTACGCCGCGCTGGGCCGCGTTGCCGATCGGACCGGCCTCATCTCGATGACCGCCGGCGATCTCGCGGCGCACATGCGAAGTGACATCAACGACCGCGAGGTGGAGTCGGCGATGCGCGTACTGGGTCAGGGTGGCGCGCTGCTGACGGAGCCATCGTCGCAGCCGCGTCTGTTCGTCCGACTGCTCGCCACGCCGGGACGGATCAAGCGGGAGCTGGTTGGCGACACGAGCGTGGAGCGCGATTTGTTGCGCGCGCTCTGGCGCGTTGCGGGAAGTCGCATCTACGACGGCGCCGCCATCGATGCCGACGGATTGCCGCCGGGCTTCGGCGGGGCATCGGGCGCGATTCCGGTACTGGAGCGACTGCAGGCCCAACAGTTCCTCTCGTGGGAGCGGATCGGCGGGGGAGTACGACTTGTCGCCCCTCAGCGAGCGGGCCCTACCCGATCGGCGCTGGACGGCTTTCGCATCGACTGGGACGCACTCGCACGCCGCGAGCGCGCGGACACGGCGAAGCTGGAGGCCATGCAGCGCTATGCGTACGCCTCTGGCTGCCGCCGCGGATTCCTGCTGCGGTACTTCGGTGACCCGGCCGCCCAGCCACACTGCGACGGCTGTGACAATTGTCTCGGAACCCACCAGCAGGTCGAGAGCGGTCGCAGCCGCGGGCCGCGAACCCGAGCGACGCGGAATCCGGCTCGCGCGCGCCAGAAGGATCAGTCGCCTGACGGACCGGAGCTTTCTCCGGCGGACGAGACGCTGGTCGGAGAGCTCAAGACCCTCCGCAGCCGGATCGCACGGGAGGACCGAGTCCCTGCGTACGTCGTGTTCCCCGACCGGACATTGCTCGAGATGGCAGCGCGCCGGCCGGCAACGGCGGCAGCGCTCCGGGCCGTGCGCGGCGTGGGGCCTGCCAAGCTGGATCGCTACGGGAAGTTGTTTCTCGACGTGATCCGCGCGGGCCGCGACCCAGAACCCGCCTGACCGATATGGATGACTCCCTTTATTTCAGCGAGCAGCATCTGGCCGTTCGCGACATGGTGCGTGACTTCGCCCAAACCGAGGTGGCGCCGGTGGCGGGGCGCCTGGATGCGGCCGGCGAGTTCCCGTGGGAAACGGTGAAACGCTTGGGCGAGTTGGGCCTCCTCGGCGTGCCATGGCCCGAGTCTCTGGGCGGCGCGGGGCTCGATTACCTCAGCTACATCATCGCCATTCACGAGATGGCGAAGGTGGATGCCTCGCACGCCATCACGATCTCGGCCCACACCACTCTCGGCACGTCGCCGATCATGAACTTCGGAACCGACGCGCAGCGACAGCGCTTTGTTCCTCTCCTTGCCAGCGGTCGGGTGCTCGGAGGATTCGGTTTGACGGAGCCAGGGGCCGGCAGCGACGCCGCGGGAACGGCGACGACGGCCGTGCGCAAGAACGGCGGCTATGTCCTCAACGGCTCGAAGATCTTCATCACCCACGCGGGCGTCGGCGAGATTTTCGTCGTCACGGCCGTCACGGCTCCGGGACAGGGCACCAAGGGAATCAGCTCGTTCATCCTCACCAAGGAGACCACCGATCTCGATCGAGTGCGCGACCTGGGCGTCGGCCACGACAGCTCGCTCGCGGTGATGCCGGGGTTTCGGGCCGGGAAGAAGGAGGACAAGCTCGGTTGGCGCGCGTCCGATACGCGAACCCTCCATTTCGATGACGTCGAGGTTCCGGCCGAGAATCTGTTGGGGGGCGAGGGGAAGGGCTTCGTGAATTTCATGAAGACCCTGGACTCGGGACGGATCGGGATCGCGGCATTGTCCCTCGGTATCGCGGACGGGGCCTTCGAGGAAGCGCTGCGCTACGCGTCCCAGCGCAGGCAGTTCGGTCAGGCGATCGCGTCGTTCCAGGGAATACAGTTCCAGCTTTCGGATATGGCGACCGAGATCGAAGCGGGCAAGCAGCTCGTCTTCCATGCGGCGTGGCTGGCACAGCACGGCAAGGCCTACCGCAAGGAAGCCGCGATGGCCAAGCTGTACTGTTCCGAGTTGTGCATGCGGGTCACCATCAAGGCGGTCCAGATCCATGGAGGTTACGGCTACACCAAGGACTACCCCGTCGAACGCATGATGCGCGACGCGAAGATCTGCGAGATCGGTGAAGGCACGTCCGAGATCCAGCGCATCGTGATCGCGAGGCATCTGTTGCGGCAGCTGGACGACTGACGTCTCATACGGTACTCCCGTGCGGTTGCCCTCACGGGATGTAGCAGCCTATACTGAGGAAGCGCTGTCCGCCGCCGGCCATCGGGTCGGGCGCGGAGGGGGGCGGCGCACAAACGTGTCTTTTCCGCGGATGCCAAGACGGGCGACTCGCGCCTGGCATCCGCGCACATTGCTGGGGACCGGGCGTTGGCATTGCTCGGCATCCCACGCTTTCCGGTGCAGATGTCAGCAATCGACCGAACGATGTCCCGCTCAACTCCCGCGCGCCTCGCCCTGGCCATCCTGTTCGTCGGGTGTCTGTGGGTGAAGAGCGTCGTCGGGTCGGGCATATCGTTCACGGTCCGGGGGACGGCTGTCGCCGCCCACCCGGGAGCCATCCGCTCCAGCGTGCTGCCACCGCATATGGTGAGCGCCAGAACCCACGACGTACGCCATCCACTGGGGAGTGCCGAGTCGCCACTCGCCGGCAGGGGCGCGGACATCCATGAAGCGAGAGATACTGATAAACGCGAGCCAGAGGGAAACCCGTGTCGCCATCCTGGAGGATGATCAGCTCGTCGAGATGATGGTGGACCGTCCGGACACGCGCCGGATGGTCGGTGATATCTACCTCGGTCGAGTGGAAGGGGTGCTCCCCGGCATCCAAGCGGCGTTCGTGGACATCGGAACGGAGAAGAGCGCCTTTCTGCACGCCTCGGATCTCGTCTATCCAGAGGATGGCGAGGGAGATGAGGAGGGGGTGGAGGAAGGCGAGGAGGAGGAGGAGGACGAGCAGCGCGGGCGTCGTGCCAAGGCGCCTCCCATCCAGGACGCGCTCAAGCGCGGGCAGGACGTGCTCGTCCAGGTGTCCAAGGAGCCGATCTCCACCAAGGGACCGCGCGTCACGGCCCAGATCTCGATGGCGGGCCGCTTTCTCGTCTTCATGCCGTTCGCCTCGCGCGTGGGAGTGAGCCGGAAGATCGGCGACCGGGAGGAGCGGCGTCGCCTCCGCGATCAGGTGCAGAGCGTGCTGCCCAAGGATGCCGGCGGCGTGATCGTTCGCACTGTTGGCGAGGATGTGACTCAGGAGACGTTCGAGCGCGAGCTGCGCACGCTGATGGCTCAGTGGAAGCGGATCAAGCGAAAAACGCACTTCATGCGGGCGCCGGCATTGGTGCACCGGGAGACCGGACTCACCCGCGGCATCATCCGCGACCTGTTCAGCACCAAAGTGGACAAGCTCACCGTGGACTCGAGACAGGTTCACGCCGAGATCGCGGAGTACCTCAAGGGCATCGCGCCCGAGCTATTGGAGCGCGTTGAGCTCTATGAAGAGGCCGTGCCCCTGTTCGACAAGACGAACATCGAGCGTGAGATTCGCGACCTGTTCAAGCGGCGCTGCGAGCTCCCCTCCGGCGGCTCCCTGATCATCGAGCAGACCGAGGCTCTGGTCTCGATCGACGTGAACTCGGGCCGCTACACCGGCAAGAAGGATCCGGAGAAGACAATCTTCAAGACGAACACGGAGGCGGCGCGGGAGGTCGCGCGCCAGATCCGGCTGCGCGACATCGGCGGGATCATCGTCTGCGATTTCATCGACATGGAGACGAAGGCGAATCGTGACAAGGTTCTCCAGGAGTTGCGGACGCACCTCGGCCGGGATCGGGCGCGTACAAAGGCGTTCGCAATCAGCGAGCTCGGGTTGATCGAGATGACGCGCCAGCGCGTGCGACCGAGCCATCTCCACAGCATGACGGATGCATGTCCGACCTGCAGTGGCACCGGTCGCGTGTTCACTCCGGAGGCGATGGCGCGGCGAGTGGAACGCTCCGTCAAGCGCATCGCCGTGGAGGGAAAGAAGGATAACCTCGTGGTGCGACTGCATCCCGACGTGGCGCTGTATCTGCTCCAGGAGGAGAAGGATTTCGTGCGCAAGCTCGAGAAGGGGGCTGGGTTCACGCTCGAGCTGCGCGATGATCCGCTCCTCAAACCCGACGAGTTCAAGCTCGTGGTCAAGGGCGCGGAGCGGGACGTCACCGGTCAGTACGCGGTCGCCTGATGCGCGCCCGGTGGGCGGTCGGCCTGGTGACGCTGGTCACGGCGTCCTCCTGCGCGAGCGGCGCTCCGGCTACGGGAAAGGCGGCAGATGGGGGCATCGCGGGCAATGCGGTGGTCGCATCGCCCGTCGATTCCTGCAGTCGGGCACGAGCCAATCTCAAGCGCTCCGCCGATTCATTGCTGGCCATCCCGCTGGCTACCTGGGCGAAGCAGCCGGGCAATGACTCGCTGATCGCCCAGGCCAGCGCGAACGGAAAGGTGCTGATCTGGTTCGTCGTCGACACGACCGGCGTGCCGGACGTGAGCACGCTGAGGATACCGGGATCGCGCGACGCGGCCCTGCTGTCGCTGACGCGAGAGACGCTTGGCCAGATGCACTTCACAGCGGCGCAGGCGATGCCCGGATGTCCCGTGCGCATGCTCGTTTTCCAGCAGATTCACAGCGGCGCGCCCTGACCGATCCAGCAGAGTGCGGGGCGCTGGCGCCGCTGTCACCCTCCGACCTTTTTCACGATCATTCGAATGATTCTCACCCCGCGACTCACGTGCGCCGCGATCCTCTGCTGCGCACTGGCGACGGCGTCTCCTGTCCCCGCACAAGCGCGATACGACCGATCCGGCGTCGGCGACACGTCCATCTTCGCGCCACTTCCACTCCGCGCGGCGTCGGAGCAGCGGCTGGGTTCCGGCGCTCCGGGTAGCCGGTACTGGCAGAATAGGGCCGACTACGACATCCGGGCGGCCCTCGACACGGTCACCAAGACGCTTCGTGGCGAGCTCACCCTGCGGTACACGAATCGCTCGCCCGACACATTGTACTTCCTCTGGCTTCAGACGGAGCAGAACGCCTTCGCCGGCAATTCCCTCAACTCCTACATCTTTCCCCAAGCGTCTCGCTTTGGTGCCCGTGGCTTCGAGGGGGGAGACCGGATCGACCGCTTGGAGCAACGACTCGGCGCGGCCGGCAGCAAGGCCGGGAGGGGCAGGGTCGTCATCGTCGGCACACGGTCGCAGGAGACGATGTTGAAGGTGGACCTGGCGGAGCCACTCGCGCCGGGACGCACAGCGATTCTCGATATCGCGTGGCACTTCCTTGTACCCGAGCATGGGGCCGATCGGATGGGGCGCGATGGAGCCCTGTACGAGCTGGCCCAGTGGTATCCGCGGGTGGCGGTCTATGACGACGTGCGCGGATGGAACATCGAGCCCTATCTCGGGCAGGGTGAGTTCTACCTCGAGTACGGCGACTTCACCTATCAGTTGACGGTGCCGGCCGGATACATCGTGGCCGCCACGGGAACGCTGCTGAATCCGCGCGAGGTGCTCACCTCCGCGCAGATCGCCCGGCTCGCCGCGGCCGCTGTCTCGGATTCGGTCGTGCGCGTCGTGACGGCGGCCGAGCTCACGAGCGGAGCCGCGCGCCCCCGCACGTCGGATGCGGGGATGCTCACCTGGCGCTTCGCCGCCAGGAACGTCCGAGACATCGCCTGGGCCGCATCGCCCGAGTATCAATGGGACGCATCGAGTTGGATGGGGGTGATCGCCAACGCCTACTACCGCCCGGCCTCGGCGGCGAACTGGGCCGATGCGGCCGATCAATCCCGGATGTCGATCCAGGAATACTCGGAGCGCTGGTATCGCTATCCCTACCCCCAGATCTCGGCGGTCGAGGGACCGATCAGTGGGATGGAATACCCGATGCTCGCCATGGAAAACCAGAGTCGGGACCGGAAGGATCTGTACAACGTCGTGACTCACGAGATCGGTCACAACTGGTTCCCGATGATCGTGGGGTCGAACGAGCGGGCCCACATGTGGCAGGACGAAGGCTTCAATACGTTCATCAACACGTTCTCGGAAGCGCGCCGATACCCCGAGGCGGGCGACCAATTGGCGCGCGCACTCGACGAGCGTTCGCAGGTCGAGCAGGCGATGGTTTCTGGCGCTGACAAGCCCGTGGACGTCGGGCCCGACCGGATCAATCCGGCACTGCTGGGCCTGGCGGCCTACGTCAAGCCTTCGGTGGGGCTGCAGCTATTGCGACAGGAGATTCTCGGTCCCGCAACATTCGACGATGCGTTCCGGACCTATATCCGGCGCTGGGCGTTCAAGCATCCGACTCCCGATGATTTTTACCGCACCATGGAAGACGTCGGCGGGCGTCGCCTGGACTGGTTCTGGCGCGAGTGGTTCCTCGAGAATCCGCGCTTCGATCAGGCCATCGATACGGTGATGACCGAGACGAAAGGGGACATTATGGAGGTGGCGGTGTTCTACGGAAATCGCGCGCGTGGCGTTCTGCCCATCCGCGCCCGTTTCACCTTCAGCGATGGCAGCTCGCAGAACTTCGATTATCCCACCGAGGTTTGGAGCACGAACACGGTGCGCTATCTCCGGCGCTACCGCTTCACCGGAAAGCGCCTGACCCGCATAGAGCTCGACCCCGACAAGCGCCTGGTGGATGTGGACCGCTCCAACAACGTCTGGTCCTCCCAGCCGACGCTGACACCGTGACTGACACGCTGACACCGTGACGGTTGACAGGCAACGGGCGAGTGGCTAAGTTCTTCTGTCTGTACCGTTTACCCAAGCTTCAGTGCCGATCGACATGACCTACGCCATCATTCGCACCGGCGGCCTGCAGTTCCGCGCCGAGCCGGGCAAGACCCTTCGACTTCCGACCATCGCCGCGGACGTCGGATCCGCCGTCACCTTCGACGAGATTCTTCTCGGTGCTGACGGGAATTCCGTGCATGCCGGCGCTCCCCTCGTCTCCGGTGCCAAGGTCACGGGCGAGATCGTGCGCCACGGCAAGGGCGAGAAGATCGTCGTCTTCAAGTTCAGACGACGGAAGAATTACGCCCGCAAGCAAGGACATCGGCAGGGCTTCACGGAAGTGAAGATCAACGACATCTCTCTCGGTTGAGACGACACTCATGGCCCACAAGAAAGGCGTCGGCTCCAGCCGAAACGGTCGCGACAGCAACCCGAAGTACCGCGGCGTCAAGAAATACGGTGGCGAGCAGGTGCGCGCCGGGAACATCATCATTCGCCAGTGCGGGACCAAGTACCATCCGGGACGCAATGTCGGCCTGGGCACGGACTTCACGATCTACTCGCTCATCGATGGCGTCGTGAAGTTCGAGCACAAGAACAAGCTGCGGTACAAGGTCAGCGTCTATCCGGCCGCGCGGGAGCCCGAGGCCACATCGGCAGCCTGATGCGCGCCACGCACACAGGCACGCCCCCTCTCGCGGGGGCGTCGTCACATCCGGGTTCGCGGGAGTCCTGATGCCGCTCTGGAGCAAGCTCAAGGAGGAGCTCGATCGGGCCGGACGGGTGGCCCAGGTGGCGTTCGATGAGGGGAAGGTGCGCCTCGATGCGCTCCGGGCTCGGCAGCTCGCCGATCGAGCCGCCCAGGCTGTCGGCTACGCCCTGTATCGCTCCCGGCAGGCCGGCAGCGACCTCGACGCGGAGACGTATGACCGGCTGAGCAGCGCGCTCGCCGGACACGAGGCAGAAGCGGGCCGCTTGGAGGCACAGATCGCCGAGGTCGTGGCACGGCGCCGCGGCGAGACGCGCCGGACGGCGCCAGCTCCCCCGGCTCCGTAGGGAGTCGCCAGCGGCGGTTGAAATGGGGCGACCGTCGTGGCATTACCAGCGTATCGACGCCATGATTAGGCTTCGTCTGGCTCGCCTCTAGCACCGGCACGCCGGACCCACACCCCCACGCGGAGCACTCGCATGGCAACCACTGCCACACCTGCCGCCGGAACGGCGACCGTCGGCGCCTCAGAGAGTCCAAAAGCTCAATTTCTCCGGGCGTTCGAGATGGAGCACGCCACGACCATGAAGCTCCTGCGAGCCTACCCGCAGGACAAATTGGATCTGACGCCGCACCCCAAGTGCAAGAGCGCGCGCGAGCTCGCCTGGATGTTCGCTCTCGAATCAGGGCTGGCGGAGAGGGCGCTGAAGAACGAGCTCAAGTTTCCGCCCGATGGACCGATGCCGTAAGCGCCGGATTCATTCGAGGCGATTCTAGCCGAGATCGAGAAGGGATACCAACGCGTCACAACTCTGGTCGAGAAGACCCGCGACGACGAGCTCTTCCGGACGATCAAGTTCCCGGTCGCGCCAAAGACAATCGGTGACCTGCCGACGATCCAGTTTCTCTGGTTCATCCTCTGCGATCAGATCCACCACCGCGGACAGTTCTCGATCTATCTCCGCATGGCCGGGGGAACCGTTCCCTCTATCTACGGACCGTCCCTCGACGAGCCGTGGTTCTGACCTTCGCCATCATGCGCAAATGAAAAGCGCGAGACCTTTCAGTCTCGCGCTTTTTTCATCGCGCCGTCGCGACCGGTGTGGTCACGGCTTCTGGAAGCTCGGCGGCAGCTTCCGGTATCGGTCCACCAGCAGGTCCTGTCTCGTCTTGCCGGTCATGCGCTTGCCGCGAATGAACACCTGCTCGGCTCGCGTGCCGAACTCGAATGGATCGCCGCTCCACACGACGACGTTTGCTTCCGTACCCACCCGTAACGAGCCGATCCGGTCTGCGACCCCGAAGATCTGGGCCGGCGCGAGGGTGAGCGCGCGCAGCGCGTCGTCCCACGAGAGGCCATAGGCGACGGCGTTTCCCGCCTCCTGGCGGATGTTCCGCACGTTGAACGCCTCCTCATCCCCTCCGCCGGCATTTCCGATCAGCGCCACCTCCACGCCCGCCTTCCGAAGCAGCGCCGCGTTCTCCTGCCGCTGAGCGAGCGTGGCGAACGTCGTCGGGATGTTGTTCATGGCGCCGGTCAGAACAGGGACGCCGGCGGCCTTGAGCTTGCCGGCGACCATCCAGGCTTCGGCGCCACCGGTCACGACGAGACGGATCCCGTATTGCTGGGCCAGCTTCAGGGCGGCCTCGATGTCGCTGGCCTTGTCCACACTCGCGAACAGCGGAAGCCGGCCGTCGAGCACGGGAATCATCGCTTGGAGATCGATTCGGCTGGCGGCATAGCTGCGCGTCGCGTTCCTCTCGAACTCCGTTCGGTGGCGCATGAACGATCGCGCATCGTCGAGCAGCTCGTGCATCCGCACGATCAGCTCGCCGCGAGACGCGACGCCCGCGTCCGCGGCGCTCCCGATCTCGCCCACCATGCCCACAGGCGACTTGACAAGGAGATCCGACACCGAGCCATCCACGAGGTCGATCACCGCGGCCTGCCCCGAGATGAGTCCACCCTGCGGTGCGACCGCCACCGACGTCACTCCCTCCTGCCGGGCCGGTGCGAGCAGTACGGAGGCGGGATTGAGCCCTTCCCATACCGTGAAGGCCGCGTTGATGCCGTAGCTGTTTCGTCCCCGCGCCGAGGCCTCTCGCGTGTCCGCAACCTGCCCAATCTCCACCAGCCCGAGCTGGGTCGCCGCATCGATGAGGCCGGGAGTCACCCACTTTCCGGTCGCGTCCACGCGCTCTGTTCCAGCGGGAATCGACACATCGGTTCCGACGGCGACGATTTTTCCGTCCCGCATGAGCACGGTGGCAGCCTGAATCGGGGATCCGGACACCGGAAAGACCTTGCCTCCCGTGATGGCGATCGTCTGCGCAGCGAGGCTCACGCCCCAGACACCTGCGACAAGGGCGATCGCCAGGTACGTCGCAACGCGCCTCACTTGCTGCCTCCGCGCATGACGGGCACGAAGCCCAACTCGAAATCGGTGCGCCAGTTCTCCGCCGGATCGAGACGGTCGAAGAGCATCGCACCGTCCACCCAGACTTTCTCCACGCGACTGTAGACGCTGAATGGGTTACCCGACCAGAGCACCACATCGGCATTCTTGCCGGGAGTCAGCGACCCGATTCGATCGTCGAGCCCAAGCGCCCAGGCGGGATTGATCGTGTTCCATTTGATCGCATCGTCCTCAGTGATCGAGATGCCGACGGCGCGGCCAGCCGCCATCCCTTTCGCGGCCTCCTGGTTGAGCCGTTGACTTCCCGATGGGTCGTCGGAGTGCACGATGACGCGAGCGCCGGCTTGATGTACAAGAGCCATGTTCTGCCGCACCGCGTCGAGCGCTTCCATCTTGAACGACCCCCAGTCTGCCCAGATGGAGGCTCCGATGCTGTCGCGCGCGAGGAGATCGGCAACCTTGTATGCCTCGACGCCGTGGTGGAAGGAGCGGATGCGATACCCGAACTCGCGGGCAATATCCATCATCTGCGCCATCTCGTCGGCGCGGTAGCAGTGATTATGGACGAGGATGTTTCCTCGGAGCACCTCGGCGAGCGTCTCCATTCCCAGGTCGCGTTGCGGGGGATCACCCTTGTGGTCACCCAGCCACTTGTCCCAGCGCCGCCGGTAGGCCTCCGCCTGGATCCAGGCACTTCGATATCCGGCGACATTGCCCATGCGGGTCGAGGGGCCGCGGTTCGCGTAGACCCGCTTCGGGTTCTCGCCGCACGCCATCTTGAGGCCGTACTTCGCCCCCGGAAACTTCATGCCCTGCACGGTGCGCGAGGGGACAACCTTGAGCACCACGCTTCGTCCGCCGATCAGGTTGGCGGATCCCGGCAGAACCTGAATCGTCGTGATCCCACCGGCGAGATTTCGAGGGAACTGCGGATCCTGCGGCCACACCGAATGCTCGGCCCACACGTAAGGCGTCGTGGGATTGGTGGCCTCATTGCCGTCGCTCAGGGCGTCTCCGCCGGGCGCCGCGTAGACGCCGAGGTGTGAGTGTGTGTCGACCAGCCCGGGAGTGACAAATTTGCCCGTCGCGTCGATCGTGACGGCGTCGCCTGGCGAGTCGACCGTCTTTCCGACCGCGACGATCTTTCCGTCCCGAAGCAGAATAGAACCATCCTCGATGCGAGGACCTGCCGCCGTGAAGATGGTGGCGTGGCTGATCACGGTTGTCCGCGAGGGGAAGGGCCGATAAGTGCTCGGAAACGGATCGGCGTTCGGCAGCGAGCTTCCGCCCGCTCCCGGGGCACCGACGGCACTGGCGGACGGGACCGCCGCGGGGCGCTGGCCGCTGTCGCTTGGAGCCGCGCGCTGGGGAGTGGGCTCAGTGCCAGGCCGGGCTCCACCCGGGCGCGATGAGCAGCCAGAGATGACGAGCGCGGCGGCGAGCGAAAGGTATCTCATCGCGAGTCGGTTCCTCGGGAATTGTTACGGCGGGGACGCAAAGCTATGGCGGTGCGCCGAGCGTCGCCAGCCCGAGAGAATGAGTCAGCCGACGCGAGAAGGCAGCAGTCGCGTGGCATTGGTCTCGAGTGCCGCGCGCTGCAGAGCCGGCGGAAGGACGAGCGCGCGGAACTGCGCGACGTTCTTTGCCATGCTCGTCACCCCGGGACTGGGCCAGTCCGTACCCCAGAGCAGCCTGTCCTCGAGCTCGGCCAGCCGCGGGAAGTATTCGAGCAGGCGCTGGGGCGGAATGCCCGACAGATCCAGCCACACGTTGCGGTGTCGTCGCAGGATGAAGAAGGCCTCGTTCATGTACAGCGGTCGTCCGCCATGTGCCATGATGATCGGGAGATCGGGAAAGTCTATGGCGACATCGTCCAGATCCATCGGATTGCCGTACTTGCTCCGGGCGCCCGGAAACACGCTGGTCCCGGTGTGCACCATGACCGGTAACCCGAGGCCCTCGGCGCTCCGATAGATGTCCGCGAGCGCAGCGAGACCTTCGGTGTAGGCGTTGGCAGCGAAGTTCTGGTGCGGCGGATGGAGCTTGAGCACGCGGATGCCCATGTCGGCGAGGCGCTTCGTGGCGCCCGCCGGATCGGGAGTAGACAGGGGATCGACGCCGCCGTAGGGAAGGAGCCGCCTCCGGTCGGCCGATGCATAGTTCACCGAGAATTCGTTCGTGGAGTCATCGAATCCCATGATCCCGGGTGAGGGATAGTTGACCAGCCCCACCCGATCGATGCCCTGATCATCCATGATGCCGAGCAGCATCGACGGGCTGTCCATGAGCGCCACCAGGAACTCGTAATGCTCTTCGCTTCCCCGCCGCATCGTCTCCATCGGCCCCGGCTTGAGCTGTCGCCACGGCTGGATGTGGATGTGCACGTCGGTGATGCGGGTGTGCGTGGCTGGCGCTGGCTCGCCGCTGGGATGCTCCGTCACCGGCCTGAAAAGCTCGCCTGGCGCTTCTCGAGGAAGGCCCGAACGCCTTCCACCTTGTCCTCGCTGGAGAAGCAGAGCTGGAAGAGCGCTGTCTCGAGCTTCAATCCTTCGCCCAGGGGAAGACTGAGCGCGGCACGCGTGGCCTCCTTCGCCGCCGCGATCGCCACCGGGCTCTTGGAGGCAATCATCTCGGCGAGCGCGAGCGCACGCGGCAGTAGCAGTCCTGGGTCGACAACCTCTTCCACCAGGTGGAGGCGCAGCGCCTCGCCGGCATCGATCAACTCTCCGGTGAGGATCATCTTGAGCGCGCCCCCCAGCCCGATGATCCGTGGCAATCGTTGCGTTCCTCCTCCGCCGGGAATGATGCCGAGGTTCACCTCCGGCTGACCGAAGCGCGCCGTTGCCGAGGCGACACGCAGATCGCACGCGAGTGCCAGCTCGAGGCCGCCGCCGAGGCAGAATCCGTTGATGGCTGCGATGACCGGCTTCGGCGATCGCTCGACGGCGTCGGTGATGGCGGGCGCCTTCATCGCTCGCCACTGGTCGATCGGCGCTCGACCCTCGAACTCCGCGATATCCGCACCGGCCACGAACGCCTTCTCTCCCGCACCGGTGACGACGATCGCGCGCACGTCGGTGTTGCGAAGCGCGCCGTCCAGTGCGCCAAGGAAAGCGCAGCGGACCTGGCCGTCGAGCGCATTGCGCTTCTCGGGCCGGTTGATTGTGATCAGTGCAACCCGCCCTCGAGTCTCCAGCCGAACCAGATCCGCTTCGGTCATGTGTCGTTCTCCCAGCGATAGAATCCCTGGCCGCTCTTCCGGCCCAACCGGCCGTCGGCGACCATGCGGCGTAGCAGGTCGGGCGGTCGATAGCGCTCCTCGCGCAGTGTCTCGTGCAGGTGCTCGGCGATCGCGAGCCGGACATCGAGACCCACGACGTCGGTCAAACGGAGCGGGCCCATGGGATGATTGTAGCCCAGCTCCATCGCGCGGTCGATGTCCTCGGCGGTTGCGACACCCTGCTCCAACATCCGTATCGCCTCCAGTCCGAGCACGACGCCGAGCCGGCTCGTGGCGAACCCCGGGGTGTCCCTCACCACGATCGGAGTCTTGGCGAGACTCGTCGCGAAGGCTCGCCCGCGCTCGAGCGACGCGTCCGATGTCTGCTCGCCCCTCACGAGCTCCACCAATCGCATGACGGGCACCGGATTGAAGAAGTGCATTCCGAGCAACCGCGACGGATCGCGGAGACGCGCTCCGATGGCCGAGATCGACAGGGACGAGGTGTTGCTGCCGAGCAGCACGCCCGGCATCGCGAGCGACTCCACCTCTGCGAACAGACCCTGCTTGAGCTCGAGCTGCTCGGGGACCGCCTCGATGACGATATCCGCCGTGCCCACACTGTCGGTAAGGGAAGGGGGGTGGGTCAGACGGCGCAGCGCCGCATCGCGGAGATCGGCGGTGCTCTTGCCTCGTTCGATCGCCTTCTCGAATGCGCTCCGGATTCGCTGGACGCCGCGCTCGAGCGTCGCTGGGTCGCTGTCGACGAGCGAAACGGAGTAGCCGGCGGCCAGCGACACATACGCGATGCCGTGGCCCATCGTGCCGGCACCCACGACCGTCACGCGGTGGTCCGCGCTCATGTCACCTTGTCACGGGTGAGGGCGCGGCGGATCGACGGCAGGTCGTCGCTACAGAGAGCATCCACCCGCAGTGCGGCGAGGCGGGCCGCGTCGGCCGGGTCGTTCACCGTCCACGCGATCACCCTGCCGCCGACCGCATGGACCCGATCCACGGTGGCGCGGTCCACGACTCCCCGTTCGGGCCAGAAGTCGGTGGCGCCCACAGCGGCGAGCTCGGTTCCGGGGTCGGCGACAGCGTGTTCGGCCAGAATGCCACAGCGGAGCGCCGGAGCCATTGTTCTTGCTTGCCTGACGGCCGCGTGATCGAAGCTGTGGATGGCGCATCGGTGCGGATACCCAGAACCCAGGACGACGTCCACGACGTGCCGCTCGATTCCATGGCCCTTCAGCTCGACGAACACTTCGGCTCTGCCGGCCACCGCGTCGAGAACCGACGCGAGCGTCGGAATGCGCTCGCCACCGACGGGGCCGAACCGATCCAACTCCCGCGCCGACAGCTCGGCGATGGCCGGGCCGGCTGGTCCGGATCCCCGCGGTGCGCCGCTCAGATGAGGATCGTGATGAACCACCACGACACCGTCTCGCGTGGCGTGCACGTCGAGCTCGATCCCGTCGGCACCCAGCTCCAGCGCCCGGAGAAAGGCCGGCAGACTGTTCTCGGGTCGCTCTCGCGAGGCCCCGCGGTGCGCGATCAGCGCGGGCAGGGGCGCGGTCCGCGTCAGCTCACCTGCTCGTTCTTGGAGCGCGGAACGATCCAGTCGCCGTCCTTGAAGATGTCGGCCAGCACGGCTCGATCGGCGGCGGTGGGCATCATCGATTCGACATATGCCTTGTACTTCTCCCGCTCGATGGGCTCGCCGTCGACAGTGAACGTTTTCCCCTTGTAGATGCCGATGCGACGATTGAACCTCACGCTCGGCAGCATCAGCGGTGCCTGATCGGCCGGCACGTGCTGATTGAGGCGATCGATGAGCCCCTGGATCTCCTGGCGGTACAGCTCGCGCGCCGACTCGTTGAGCGCGCCGACGTCGGCGGGCTGGGGATTCGAGCGCTCGTCGAAGCGGCCTTTGAGCCCCCAGACATAAGCCCACTGCGCCGACGACGAATTGTCGGTCCCGAAGAGGTCGTACGCCGTCGAGACCCACTTGTTGAAGTAGCGCTGCATGATCGGCACCGGAATGCGGCCCGCCCTCAGGATGCGGAGCAAGCCGTTGTTGCCCGTGCCGAGATGGTAGGACTCCTCCTTGAGCATCGGCCGCATCGAGCGGGATAGTGGCGCGAAGCCGGACGTGGACAACATCTGCAGCTGGTACTTGCCGTCGCGATCGATGAACTGCGTGTACGAGAAGAAGTCGAGCCAGTTCTCCACGGCCTCGTTGAACGAGCCCAGGAGCCGCTCGTGCTCGTCGGCTCGCCGCTGCAGCAGCTTCTCGGCCTCCCGCTTCCCCTCATCGCCGAAGTGAGTGACGAGCAGGTAGGACATCTGCCAGCCGTGCCGCATCTCCTCGGCCATGACCCGGTAGATGGAGAGCAGGTCAGCGCTGTTTGGCGCGGTCGCGAGGAGCGATCGCTGCTGCTCCACCGAGGCAAACTCCGTGTCACCCTGAAAGATGATGAGGTTTTGCAAGGCATCGCGGATGCGCTGATCAGGTATGTGCATCAGCGTGGGCCACTTCCGCTGCCCTTTGTAGTGACCGAACTCCACTTCGTGCTCCTCGAGATCACCGAGCTTCACTTCGAACTTGTAGTCCTTCAGCTCCTTCGCCTGCAGACCGATATCGTCCTGCCACACTTTGAACAGGTCGATCCAGTCATCGAAGTTGCCGATCTTGGTCAACGCCATGAGTCATCCCTCGGCTGAAAGCCCGTCGTGCGTAAACGTCGGCGTTCTCTTCTCGACGAACGCGGTGATTCCTTCCGTCGCATCGCCGCTGCGAAAGCAGCGGAGCTGTGCGTCCAGCTCGTAATCGAGCATCTCCGGCAGCGACCGCCCTGGCGACTCGTACACGGCGCGTTTCGCCAGCGCGAGCGCAAGGGCTGGCTTCCGGACCAGCTCGCCAGCGAGTTGGGCGGTGGCTCCCGCCAGCTCGGCCGCCGCGACGACGCGGTTGAAGAGTCCGAGCCGGAGGCATTCGGCCGCATCGATCACATCGGCGAGCCAGAAGAGCTCGAGAGCCTTGGCCGGGCCGACGAGCCGCGGGAGGAAGTAGGTGCCCCCCCAATCGGGATGCAGGCCGATCCGGTTGAAGGTCTGACCGATTCTCGCGGTATCGCTCGCGATGCGGATGTCGCAGGACAGGGCGAGGTTGGCCCCCCCGCCGGCGGCGACACCGTTTATGCTGCCGATGACCGGCTTCGAGGAGCTCCGGATCCTGGTCACGACATGGCGTCCGGCCTCGATCAGCGCCGTCATCGCTTCGAGATCTCGGCGCTGGACGAGCTCGGCGAGATACCCCACATCGGCGCCAGCGCAGAAGCCGCGTCCCGCACCGGTGATGACGATCACCCGAACCGCCGGGTCCGCGTCCAGCTCAGCCAGCGCGTCGGCGACCTCTTGCCGCATCCGGCCCGCGAACGCGTTGAGCTTCTCCGGCCGGTTCAGGGTGAGCGTGCCGACCCCGGCGCCGACGGAGAGCAGCACGTGCTCGTAGGTCACGCGGCCTCCGATCGCTCGATGATCGTGGCGATGCCCTGGCCGACACCGATGCACATGGTCGCGAGCCCGTACCGCGCTCGGCGCCGCTTCAGCTCGTGAGCCAGCGTGGCGATGATGCGCGATCCCGACGCTCCAAGCGGATGCCCGAGAGATATCGCCCCTCCGTTGACGTTGACGCGCGCGGGGTCCATCCCGAGCTCGCGAATGCAGGCGATCGCCTGTGCCGCGAACGCTTCGTTGAGCTCGACGACATCGATGTCGGCCATCCGGAGGCCGGCGCGCTGGAGCGCGCGGCGGGTTGCGGGAATGGGACCGAGCCCCATCACTTCGGGTGAGACGCCGGCTACCGCCGACGCGACGACCCGGGCGAGCGGCGTCAGACCGGCTTCGCGCGCAGCGCTGTCGGACATGATCAGGGCCGCTGCCGCGCCATCGTTGATACCGCTCGATGAACCGGCGGTCACGGTTCCGCCCTCGCGGCGGAAAGCCGGTATCATGCGGCCGAGCTGGTCGAGCGTGATCTCGGGTCGCGGATGCTCGTCCCGCGTCATGAGCGACTCGACGCCAGTCCGGTCGCGCACCGGCACGGCGACCAGCTCATCGGCGAACCGGTCCGCAGCCAAGGCGCAGGCGGTGCGGCTCTGGCTCTCGAGCGCGAATGCATCCTGCTCATCCCGGCTGATGCCCAGACGGTCTGCTATCTCTTCGGCCGTCTCGCCAAGAGAGATCGTCCATTCGGACGGCATACGAGGGTTCACGAACCGCCACCCGACGGTGGTGTCGGTCATCGCCGGCGCGGCGCGTGAGAACGCCTCGTCAGGCTTGAGCATCACCCAGGGCGCCCGGGACATGCTCTCGACTCCGCCGGCGATGAAGCATTCACCCTCTCCCGACCGGATCGCCTGCGCGGCGCTGACGATCGCCTGGAGTCCTGAGCCGCAGAGACGATTCACCGTCTGCCCCGGAACGGCGACCGGAAGTCCGGCGAGCAGCAGGGCCATCCGGGCGATGTTGCGATTGTCTTCCCCCGCCTGGTTCGCGCATCCGAAGATCACATCCTCGATGCTCTCCGGGGCGATGCCGGTCCGCTCGAGAAGGCCCCTGATCGCCACCGCTGCCAGATCGTCGGGTCGGACCCTCGACAGCTGTCCGGCGTGACGCCCGATGGGCGTGCGCACCGCGTCCACGATCACCGGCTCGATCACGACAGATCCACCCATACCGATTTGATCTGGGTGTAGCCGTCGATCGCGTACATCCCCAGCTCGCGCCCGAAGCCTGACTGCTTGTACCCTCCGAACGGGGCGGCCGCGTCGTACATGTTATAGCTGTTGATCCAGACTGTCCCCGCCTTGACCGCTCTCGCGGTGCGCAGGGCCTTCTTGATGTCGCGCGTCCAGATGCCGGCGGCGAGACCGTAGATTGTCGCGTTCGCCAGCTCGACGGCGCCCTCCATTCCTCCGGTGAAGGACATCATCGCGAGCACGGGACCAAAGATCTCTTCGCGCGCGATCGTCATGTCCCGCGTGACGTCGTCGAAGATCGTCGGCTGCACGAAGAACCCTTTGCCGTCGACGCGGGCGCGCTCGCCTCCCGCGATCAGCGTCGCCCCCTCTCGATTCGCGATATCGATGAACCCCAGAACTCGCTCCATCTGGCGCTGCGAGACCAGAGCTCCGAGCCGGGTCTTGGGATGGAGAGGATCACCGGCCACCATCTTCCGCGCCCGTTCCACGATCTTCGCCCGGAGCTCCTGCCGTACCGGCTCCTCGACCAGAAGCCGCGAGCCGGCCGCGCACACTTCTCCTTTCCCGTAGAAGATGCCGCTGAGAGCGCCCCGGGCAGCGGCATCCAGATCCGCGTCCGCGAAGACGATGTTGGGTGACTTTCCTCCCAGCTCGAGCGAGATACGCTTCACGGTCCCCGCAGCCCGGCGCATCACCTCTTTCCCCACCTCGGTGGATCCGGTGAAGGCGATCTTGTCGACCTCCGGATGCTCGACCAGGGCGTTGCCGGCGACCGCGCCCCGACCCGGGACGCAGTTGAAGACTCCGGCAGGCACTCCGGCCTCGAGCGCCAGCTCAGCCATGCGCAGAGCCGTGAAAGGCGTCTCCGACGCCGGCTTGAGGATCACGGTGTTTCCGCAGGCAATCGCTGGGGCCACCTTCCACGCGGCGAGCGACATCGGGAAGTTCCAGGGAACGATCGCGCCCACGACCCCCAGCGGCTCCCGCAAAGTGTAGTTGAAGAAGGGACCGTCGACCGGAATGGTCTCGCCGTGCACCTTGTCGGCCCAGCCCGCGTAGTAGCGGAAGGTCTCGGCCGTCAGCTTCACATCGATCTGGGACTCGAACAGCGGCTTGCCATTGTTCAGCGTCTCGAGGCGCGCCAGCTCATCGCGATTTTTCTGGATGAGCTCGCCGAGCCGATACAGCATCTCGCCGCGCTGGCGGGCGCTGATCGCGCGCCAGCTATCGGATTCGAACGTCGTGCGCGCGCTGCGCACGGCCCTGTCGATGTCCCCCTCATCTCCTTCCGCGACGGTGGCGATCTCCGCCTCGGTTGCCGGATTCGTCACCGAAAACACGCGACCGGCCTGCGCCTCGGTTGCCTCTCCGCCGATGATGAGACGCGCCGGGAAGCGGTCGCCAACCGCCGTCGCCACTCTATTTCCCGGTGAAGTTCGGCTGCCGCTTGCCGACATACGCGGCCAGACCTTCCTTGGCATCGGCGCTCTTGAACAGGAGACTCTGCAGCTCCCGCTCCATGGCCAGTCCGCTCTCGAGGGGCACCTCGAGACCTGACTGCACGGCACGCTTGATGTGACCGACCGCCATCGCCGCCTTGCCGGGCAAACAGAACTGGCGAGCGTACAGCAGCACCGAGTCCCACCAGTCTTCCTTGGGCCAGACCTCGGTGACAATTCCCAGTGATTGTGCCTCCTCGAACGAGAAGGTCCGTCCGGTCACCATCAGCTCGATGGCTTTGGCCTTGCCCACCAGCCGGGCCAGTCGTTGAGTTCCGCCGGTGCCCGGAAGCACACCCAGGTTCACCTCGGGCAGCCCGATCTTGCCCGCGTCCTGCATCGCGATCCGCAGGTCGGCCGCCATCGCGATCTCCAGGCCGCCGCCAACACAGTGTCCATTCAGCGCCGCGATCACCAGTTTCGGCGTCTGCTCCAGGCGACTCAACGTCTCGTTGGCATGGAGGCAGAAGTAATACTTGAAGACCGGATCGACCTCGTTCAGCATCTTGATGTTGGCGCCGGCCGAAAAGAACTTGTTCCCGGCTCCTCGAAGGATGATCACCTGCACGTCGTTGTCGAAGCGCGCGCGAAGGATGCAGTCGTCGAGCTGCCGCATCATCTCGTGCGTGTAGGTGTTTGCCGGAGGGTCGCTCAGCTCGAGGATCGCGATGCTGCCATCGGTCCGATAGTTGACGAGCGTGGCAGTGGTCTGGTCGGTCATGGTGGCGGTTGCCATCGGTTGCCTCGAGGGCCGGAGAGTGAAGTGCGGTTAGCCGGCGGACGAATGCGGGATCGATGAGGCCGAGACCGGCAATCCCACATAGCCGCCAAGAAAAATTCGTCCGATGTTCTGGCTGAGGAGCTCGACCCCCAGATCGCCCAGAGGGTCATACCAGGTGTAGGCCCAGTTCATCATTCCGAATAGGGAATAGGCGGCGACCCGGCGATTGGCATGGGCCGGACCGTGGGCTCGCTCGACCGCGGCCAGGAGGTCCATCAGCGACCTCGTGTACTCCCGCTTGGTCGCGTTGACTCGCGTCAGATAGTCACCCACGAGAGCGCCCGCTTCGTGCGAGAGAACCTTCATCTCCGGCAGATGCGAGACGAAGTAATCGAGGTGGTTGTCGATGAAGAGAAAGAGACGCTCGATCGGGTCGGCCACGCCGTCGAGCCGCTCGCGCATGTTCTGGAGCACGGCGTCGAAGTTGCGACTCTGGATGAGGTACAGCAGCTCATCCTTGCTCTCCACATAGTAATACAGTCCGGCCAGCGAGACCCCGGTGGCCTTGGCGAGGTCGCGCATGCTGGTGCGGTGAAAGCCATTGTCGGCGAACACCCGCGCCGCGTCGGCGAGAAGCGCATCGAGCTTTTGATCCCTGCTGGCCGTGGCCATGGGGCCCCCGTCTGCGGACTCGAATGGCGGACTCGAACGATCGTTCAAGTGCAAGCTACGCGCGGTCCCCGGGCCCGTCAACAGCATGCGGCGCTGGTTCCGGCCGGCCCGAGCCTCCCCTTAACGGCGGCCGCGCCGGGGCGTCTCCCAAGCTGACGGAATGACCCAAGCCATGACGGGGGCGGAGGATCCGACCGACGCCGCGCTCGTTGCCCGATGGCAGTCGGGCGATGAGCGAGCGGCCACGCTCCTGGTGCAACGGCACGCGGAGCCGATCGCGCGTTTTGTCGCGAGTCTTGGAGAGCATAACGATGTTGACGAGGTTGTTCAGGATACCTTTGTGCGCGCGTTCTCCTCGCTGGATGGTTTCCGCGGAGAGAGCTCGCTTCGAACCTGGCTGCTCACGATCGCTCGCAACCTGGTGCGCGACCGCATCCGCGCGGCGCGGAGCGGGGTGCAGCGACGGCAGATCACCGTCGAGGAAGATCATGCTGTGACAGACGCGGATCCACTCGAGACGGCGCTGGCCGATGAGACCGAGCAGCGGCTCCGCACGGCGATGACCCGTCTATCGCCGATGCAGCGCGAAGTCTTTCAGTTGCGCGTCGCCGAGGGGACATCATACAAGGACATTGCCGAGATCGTCGGCAGCACCGAGGGCGCGGCGCGGGTGCACTACCACAACGCGATGCGCTCGATCAAGGAGTTTCTCAATGACTGATTGCCCGCGGGCGGAGATCCGGGATCTCCTCCCCGACTACGCGCACGGAAATCTCGACGCCGAGCTTCGCGACGAAGTGAAGCGCCACCTCGACCAGTGCGCCGAGTGTGCGGCCGAGCTCGCGCTGCTCCAAAGCGCGCGGGCGGCGTTGTCGCGTGCACCGGCGGTGGACGTCGCGCGGATCTCGGGCGCTGTCAATGCGATCCGGCGGGGGGGTGGACGAGCGGATCCGGCGGGGGGCGCGCCTTCCCGGTGGCGCGCGATGCCGATGCGGATCGCAGCGACGATCGCGCTGGTGGTGCTGGGCGGTGGAGCACTCTACCTGGGAACCCGCCACGCCCCAGCGACGAGCGCTTCTCCTTCGGGTTCGGTGGCGAGCGAGCCGTCGGTCGTTCCGCGGCTCGATCCGATGGTGGTCGGGGCTCGACGGCCGATCGACAGCCGGAGCGCGATGGCTTCGGCGCCGGCGACGCGGGCTCCGGCAGCCGGCATCACGTTCGGTGGCGGCGTCTCCGATCTCACGGACAGCGACATCGAGCGACTGATTGGCGAGCTCGGAAAGGTGAATGGTGT
The DNA here is from genome assembly GCA_038253885.1 of Gemmatimonadales bacterium. Lineage (GTDB taxonomy): Bacteria > Gemmatimonadota > Gemmatimonadetes > Gemmatimonadales > Gemmatimonadaceae > JALZAQ01. The sequence continues at coordinate 67,989 of JBBSGP010000015.1, forward strand.
GCTGGCGACCGAGCCCGAGCCGTGGCTCTCCGCGGGCGGTCTCGGACGGGGGAGCCGGTGAGCCGGCTCGGACGAGTCGCCTGGGTCGCGGTCTTCTGTCTGGGAGGAGTCGCGTCGCTCCCGGCTCAACAGCTCGGCCGCGGACTGGGACAGCCCAACCCCCAGAGACAGCAGCTCGAGAATCGCTTTCGCCAGCAGCTCGCGCAGATGGTGAAGACCGGGTTGGGGCTAAGCGACGATCAGGTGCAGAAGCTCGCAGCAACCAACCGGAAGTACGAGGAGCAGCGCCGGCGCCTCAACGAGGACGAGCGAGACATCCGCATGAACCTGCGAGATGAGCTGGCGGCCGGCGACAGCGCGAATCAGACGCGCGTGAGCGGCTACCTCGATCGGATGCTCAAGGTGCAGCGAGGGCGCCTGGAGCTGGTCGAGCAGGAGCAGCATGATCTGTCGGCGTTTCTCACGCCCGTGCAACGGCTGAAATACATCGGTTTTCAGGAGCAGCTGCGCAAGCGGATGGAACAGTTTCGGAAGAACCGGCTGGAGATGCTCGACAGCGGATTCGGGGGAGCGCGCCGCCGCCGGCCGTTTTCGGTGCGCCCCACGCCCTGACGGGCGCGTCGCTGGCCGCGTGAGACGAAGGCTCCTACCTTTCGCTCGACAACAACACCACCGTTCTTCTTCGTGTCGTCGAGGATCTTCGTCATGCGCACGAGTCTCGTCCCGCTCCTTGCCTTCCTGCTGGTTGCGGCGCCTCCCTCCATCCGGTCGCAGCAGCAGTCGGCGGACACCGTCGTCGCGAGATACATGCAGCGCGTCGGTGGACCGGCGCGCATCCAGGCCATCTCCTCGCTGCGCCGCACCGGAAAGTTCTACGGCGGCGGCGGATTCGAGGCGAAAGTCAGCCATGAGAACAAGCGGTCGAACATGGTGCGTGAGGAGTTCTCCTTCGGCGGGATGACCGGAGTCACCGCCTACGACGGGAAGAGCGGATGGAAGATCGAGCCATGGCAAGGAAAGAAGGACGTCGAGTCACTCGGCGAAGACGAGATCAAGGGCATCGTCGAGGATGCGGAATTCGATGACCCGCTAGTCAACTACCAGGCGAAGGGCAACAAGCTGGAGCTCCTCGGCACCGATCAGATCGAAGGCACCGACGTCTACAAGCTGAAGCTGACACTGGCCAGCAACGGCGACGTCCGCACGTACTACCTGGACGCGGATTCGTACGTGCCGATCAAGATCGAAGTGAAGCGGACGGTGCGCGGCGCTGAGCGCGAGTTCGAAATAGAGCTGGGTGACTACAAGGAAGTGGGTGGGGTGTATATGCCGTTCGCGGTCGCCAGCGGTGCCAAAGGCAGCTCGAGCGCCAACAAGGGCCAGCTGTCCTGGGAGCGGATCGAGGCCAACGTTCCCCTCGACGACAGCCGATTCGCGAAACCGGCCGCTGGCGCCTCGAGCCCGGTGCCGGGCGATGCGAACGACGCCGCGAACAAACAGCCGAAAGCTGCGAAGCCGACGCAGCCGGTCGAGCCCAAGAAGCCGCCGATGACATTCAGCCAGGGCGGCGAAGTCAGCCTGAGTCCGGCCGAGCCGGCTCGTGTGGACTCGGAGACAACGTCCGGGCTGGGTGCGCGCAACATCGGGTCCGCGGCCATGAGCGGACGCATCGCCGCGATTGCCGCCGTCCACGAGGGGGACCGGCTCATCGTCTATATCGGAGCCGCGAGCGGCGGTGTGTGGAAATCGCGGAACGGGGGAACGACGTTCAAGCCGGTGTTCGACAAGCAGCCGGTGCAATCGATCGGCGCGGTCACGATCGATCCCTCCGACTCCAAGGTCGTCTGGGTGGGCACGGGCGAATCGTGGATGCGCAACAGCGTGTCCGTCGGCGACGGTGTGTACAAGTCCACCGATGGGGGGGACAACTGGACGAACATGGGGCTGCGCGACTCGGAGCGCATCGTCAAAGTGCTGGTCGACCCGACGGACGGGAATACGGTCTACGTCTGCGTACCCGGGAAGCTCTGGAGCGACAGCAACGACCGGGGGGTCTACAAGACGACCGACGGCGGCAAGTCGTGGGCGAAAGTCCTCGCGGGGAGCAATGCATCCACCGGCTGCTCGATGATGTCGATGGATCCGAGCAGCCCGAAGACTCTCTACGCTGGTATGTGGGATTTTCGGCGAAAGGGGTGGACGTTTCGATCGGGGGGCGAGGGGCCGGATGCGCCGAGTGGCAGCGGTTTGTTCAAGAGCACCGATGGCGGCGCGAACTGGACAGCGCTGGACGACGGCAGCGCGAAAGGGCTCCCCCCGAAACCGTGGGGTCGCGTCGCGGTCACTGTGGCGCCCTCCAAGCCGAACGTCGTCTACGCGTTCATCGAGGCTGTCCCGCCACGCAACGCGCTGTACCGTTCCGATGACGGTGGGCAGACGTGGCAGATGAAGGACCGGAGCCAGAACATGCTCTGGCGCCCGTTCTACTTCGCCAATCTCATCGTCGATCCGAAGAACGAGAACCGCGTCTACAAGCCGGACGGACCGCTGATCATGAGCAACGATTGTGGCGCGACGTTCAACAACATCAGCGGCGGCACGCACGGCGATCACCACGACCTCTGGGTGGACACCGCCAATACCGGTCATCTGATCGCGGGCGATGACGGCGGTCTCTGGTTTTCGTACGACGGTGGGGATCGGTGGTGGAAGGGTCAGAACCTGCCGATCTCCCAGTTCTATCACGTGAGCGTCGACATGGACCGTCCGTACAAGGTGTACGGCGGGTTGCAGGACAACAGCTCGTGGGTGGGCGAGTCGCAGTATCCCGGCGGAATCACGAACGGCCGCTGGGAGAACATGTATGGCGGAGACGGCTTCTGGATGTTCGCGGACCCGACCGATCCCATCTACCTCTATGCGGAGGCCCAGGGCGGCTTCATCGGTCGGGTCAATCGGAAGACGCACGAGACGCGCGACATCCAGCCGCTGCCGAACTACAAGGAGGGAAAGCTCCGCTTCAACTGGAACACGCCGATACACCTGAGTCCGACGCGAAACGGCACGATCTATATCGGCTCCCAGTTTCTCTTCCGATCGAAGGACTTCGGTCAGACGTGGGATCGCATCTCCCCCGACCTCTCGACCAACGATCCTGAAAAGCAGAAGCAGGAGCAGTCGGGAGGCGTCACCGTGGACAACTCATCCGCGGAAATGCACACCACGATCTTCGCGATCGCCGAGTCTCCGAAGGATCCCGGCGTGATCTGGGCCGGGACGGATGACGGCAACCTCCAGGTGACGCGCGATGGCGGAAAGACGTGGACGAACGTGGTCGGGAACATCCAGGGTCTGCCGAAGAGCGCCTGGGTTTCCTCAGTGGAGCCGGGGCACTTCGCCGCCGGTACCATCTATGCCACGTTCGACCTCCACACTTTTGGCGACTTGCATCCGTACGCGTACAGATCGACCGACTACGGTAGGAGCTGGACCGCGCTGGTTCCGTCTTCATCGCCGGTGCGCGGATATGCGCACGTGATCAAGGAGGATCTCGTCAACCCGCAGCTGCTCTTCCTCGGTACCGAATTCGGGCTCTGGATAAGCGTGGACGGCGGGCAACAGTGGTCGCGGTACAAGGGTGGGGAGCTACCCAGCGTTGCGGTGCGGGACCTGGCCATCCACCCGCGCGATCATGACCTGGTGATCGCCACCCATGGGCGCGGGATCTGGATCGTCGACGACATCACTCCTTTGCGGGCCTTGACGCCGCAAACGCTGGCGAAGGGAGCCGCCTTCTTTCAGACCAAGCCGGTGGTCCAGGTGATCGCCGCGGGCGGCGGCTGGGCGAACGGCGACGCGGAGTATGTCGGTCCGAATCCGCCTGGCGACGCGGTCATCACCTACTTCTTGCAGAAGCGTCACATCTTTGGTGACATGAAGCTCGAAGTGCGTGATTCGGCGGGGAAGCTGGTGACGACTCTGCCGACGAGTAAGCGGCGGGGATTGAGCCGGGTTGCGTGGTCGATGAAGATGGCGCCCCCCCGGATTCCGCCGGCCGCGACCGCGGCGTTCGGCGTCGGTCCCCGCTTCCTGCCGGGGCGATACACCGTGAAGCTGGTCGACGGGGACAACGAGTACACGACGACGCTCAGGGTGCTTCGTGATCCGCGAGTGACGCACAGCACATCGGATCGGAAGGCTCAGTTCGATCTGGCGGTCAAGCTGTACAGCATGCTCGGAGAGATGACGTCGCTTGTCGAGAGGATGAACGGCGTTCGCGGCGGGCTCGAGTCACGAGCCACGCGTGCACCCTCGACCGATTCGCTGGTGGTGAGACTTCGCAAGGCATCGGAGACGGTCGACGCGATGCGTAAGAAGATCGTGGCGACGAAGGAGGGCGGGATGATCACCGGTGAAGAGCGTCTGCGCGAGAACTTGACCGGCCTGTACGGCAGCGTGAACGCGTACGAGGGGCGGCCGTCGCAGATGCAGGTGAGGCGCACGGGGGCGATCGGACGCGAGCTCGGAGATGTGTCGAAGGAATTCGACACGTGGGTGGGCAAGGATCTGGAGCAGATCAACGCCATGCTCGTCGCGCGCCAGTTGCCCCGCATCGAGCTCGCCCTGCCGTAGCCACGCGAGCTCCGAGACTGGCCATCCGCGTTGTCACGTCAGACGAGACAGGAAGGGTCGCACAAGGTAAATTCCTTCAACGACAGTCGCCCGGGTGGCGGAACTGGCAGACGCAGGGGACTCAAAATCCCCCACCACGAGAGTGGTATACGAGTTCGAGTCTCGTCCCGGGTATTGCGTGTCAAGCGTTTGCGCCACTGCCGTGATGTAACACATGAGGTGCCGGCCTCCGCTGGTGGCGAGTTTGGTAACGGATGCGGTCACTTCACGGCCCTCTTGTCAGCTACCGCGTCAGGGCGGAAAACGGCGTAGGTCTTGGCGACCATCGTGGTGTTGACGTGCCCGAGCTGAGCGGCGATCCACACATCCGGCTCCCCCCGGCGACGAGCCGCGACCGCGAAGGAATGCCGCGCGTTGTGCATCCGCATCGGCGGGAGACCCGCCTGCCTGATCAAACGCCGGTGCGCCCGAGAGGCGGCTTCCACCGCGATCGCCAGATCCCCGGTAAACGGGAAGAGGGGGCTCCGCCGGCGGCACGGGGCGCGTCTCTCGCACGAAGATCTGGAGCTGACTCCGGCATCCCTGGTACCCGGCCGTTCGACATTCCGCGAAGAGACGCGCGGCCGAGAGTTCAGGATAACTCGCGAGGCGCGCCCGAATAATCTCCTTGTAGGGATCCAACTTGACCGGCTGCGGCGCGCGCTCACGGCGCGGCGGCACGGTGCTCACGTCCCGATCGAGCTGCCCGGTCGTGATCCAGTGATAAATCACCGCCCGGCTCACGCCCAACCGCTCCGCGATCACCGTCTTCGGCAGCCCCTCCTCCAGCAAGTGTCTGAGCAGCACGAGTCGCTCCCATCCGTAAGGCGCCTCCGCCAAACCGGGGAGACGCAACGTGGCTGATCGGTCGCGTGGCTGCTCACCACTCGCTCCTCTGCACCCACCGACCAGAACGGGATCGAGTGTCCAATTTCAATCACCACTTCTGTCCAATATCATTTCATCAATGACACTTGGCCGGCGTGCATCGCGGCGAGTGCGAACGTGAAGACAATTCTCTCCATCCACGCACGTGCATCCATCGAGTCGTCTTGGCGGCCGTTTCGCCAGAATGCAGTCAAACAAACCCACCGCGGCAATCCGATCGAGCACGTTGCGGTCTCTTGCTCGAAACTTTCTTTCAGGCTCCGTCCATTGAGTTCCGGTGTTGAGATCACCACCGAAAATCACTAATCCCTTGTATCGCGGATCGTC
>JBBSGP010000016.1:0-67279 GCA_038253885.1 Gemmatimonadales bacterium
TCACCACCAAGCCCGAGGGCCAGGGAACCGGCCTCGGCCTCAGCGTGAGCTACGGCATCGTGCAGACCCACGGCGGCATGCTTACCGTCCACAGTGCGCCCGGCGCCGGTGCCACGTTTCGTATCTCGCTCCCGGCCGAGCAGTCGGTGCCGATCCACTCGACGAATGCCTCTTCCCCATGAACACCCGATCGCAGACCACCACGGACGTGACCTCCCTCCCCCCGGGCCATTTTCACGGCCGGCGTATTCTCGTCATCGATGACGAGGAGACGATCCGTATTGCGATGAGCCGCTTCCTGAGCTCTCGCGGCTTCGAGGTGGAGACAGCCGAATCGGGACAGCATGCCATGGCCCGGCTCGATAAGGCCGCGTTCGAGCTGCTGCTCTGTGACGTGCGGATGCCGGGGATGGCGGGCGTCGACCTCGTCCCGTTGGCGCTTGAGACCGACCCTGACCTGGCTATCGTCATGCTCACGGCGGTGAACGACGCCCCCACGGCTGCCGAGGTGCTCTCCAGCGGCGCGTACGATTACCTGGTGAAGCCGGTGGAGCTGGGGACGATCAAGGAAGTGATCGAGCGTTGTCTGCTCCGCCGCGAGCACCTGATCGAGCAGCGCCTCACCGAACGACGCCTCCGTCAGGAGACGGCGCAAGCCGCCAAAGTGACTCAGCTCGGCCAGGAGGAGATGGCGCTGCGCGAGCTCACCGTCACGGTCGCCGAGACGCTGATCAACGCCATGGAGGCCAAGGACCTCTACCTGCGCGGCCACTCGGCGCGCGTCGCCGAGCTGGCCGCCACGATCGCCAACACGCTCAACCTCGAAGACGAGGAGATCGAGGGAGTGCGGATCGCTGGCCGGCTGCACGACGTCGGGATGATCGGCATCCGCGAGGCAGTGCTGCACAAGCCGGAGTCGCTCACCCCGGAAGAGTTCGACCACGTGAAGGATCACGTCCGCATCGGAATGGAGATTCTGGCGCCGCTCAAGCACCTCGGCGTGGCACTCCGGTACATCCAGGACCATCACGAGCGGTGGGACGGCACGGGCTATCCGCGTGGATTGCGCGGGCTGGAGATCTCCATCGGGGGGCGGATCCTCGCGGCCGCCGATGCTTTCGACTCCCTCACATCGCAGCGTGCATACCGCGACGCGACCGGGCCCGCCGAGAGTGTCGAGCTGCTGGCGTCGGACGTCGGATATCTGCTCGACGAGCAGGTGTACGACGCGCTGCGCAGCGTCCTCAGACGGCGCAAGACATTGGTGTTCATCAACGAGGTGGGAGGCAACCGGTAGAGACGTCCGGGCGACAACGGTTCACGCCGGTCGCCCGTATATTGGGGAATGAGGTCCCCCCTCCTCTCTCCCCCCACGGCGGCGATCGCCGCTCTTTGTCTGTGGACCCACCTCGTCGCTGGGCAGAGCCCGGACAGCCTTGCGCTCTCTCTGCCCGATGCTGTCGCGATAGCGCTTCGATCGGGTGATGAGAGCCGTCAGGCGGCGGCGCAGGTGAGCGTCGCCGACGCGCAGGTCGACATCGCCCGCGCCGGCGGGCTTCCGCAGCTCCGCCTCAACAGCAGCTATCTGCACACCTACGCCTCATCGCGCGGGCAGGCTGTCGGCGCGGTCTTCAACCAGCCGAACACGTACTCCGCCGTCGCCACCGCCACGCAGAGCGTCTTCCAGGGCGGGCGGGTGATCGCCGGCCTGCGCGCCGCCAACCGGCTCGAGCGTGCCGCACGGCTCAGCGAGTCGGAGATCCGGGCCCAGGTGTCTCTCGATGTCCAGCGCGCCTACCTCCAGGCGCTTTTCGCCGCGCGGATGGTGGAGATCCAGCGCTCCAATGCCGCCCTCGCGAGCAGCCGGCTCACGCAGGTCGAGCAGTTGCAGGCGGCTGGACGCGCTGCACGATACGACGTGCTGCGCGCGCGGGTGGAGCGGGCGAACCTCGAGCCGGTCGTGCTTCAATCGCTGAGCGACCGGGAGATCGCGCTCCTGGACCTCAAGCGACTCCTCAATCTCCCTCTCGAGCGTCCGGTCACACTCACGACGACGATCGACTCCGCCACCGTGGCCGCGGTGCTCGCGTCCGTGGAAGCAGCCCAGATAGGCGGAGATTCCCTGCCGGTCGAGAATCGCCCCGCCGTGCGGGCCGCCGAGCTCACCGCGCTCGCGCGACATGATGCGATCTCGATCGCGCGGGCGAACCTGCTCCCTACCGTTTCCGTGTTCGGCAACCTCGGCTACGCCGCGTATCCGTTGAGAGGATTCCCCACGACGCTGGGCACCACCACCTCGGTGAGCACGCCCTGCACTTTCGTGCGCGTGGACGGTGGTTTCTGCACGCGCACCGACCAGAACGGAGGCTTCTTCAGCGACAAGTCGGTGGGGGTGCAGCTGTCGTGGGCCATCTTCGATGGACTCCAGACCAAGGCCTCGATCGACCTCGCCGACGCGCAGGCGCGTCTCGCGGACATCCAGCTCTCGCAACAGCGCGAGCAGACGGCTCTCGAGATCGCGCGCGCGCGGGCCGAGCTGACGCGCGCACGCTCGGCTTATTCGGCCCAGCAGCAGACCGTGTCCGAGGCGAATGAGGCGTTTCAGCTCGCGTCGCTCCGATTCAGCCGCGGCCTGGGTACCCAGCTCGATGTCTCGGACGCGCAGGTCGCGCTTCTCACCGCGCAGACCACCGGCGCACGCAGCACCTACGATCTCTTTCTCGCCAGCGCTGGGTTGGCCCGTGCTCTGGACCGGCCAATCCCCCTCTTGCCTGGTGCCTCGCTGACTCCTCGCCGCTCCGGCATCGGCGCCACCTCCACCGGAACGACCTCCACCCCCCTCCGTGCCCAGACCCCCGATCGGTGAGCGCGGCGCCCTCGCGGCGCTGCTCGTCCTCGCGCTCGCCTGCTCCGGGGGGGGGGACGCACAGAAAACCGGAGAGGGCGCTCCGCGCACATCCGCCAGCGCCGGTACCGTCGCGGCAGGCGCACCGCCGCGCGCCGCGGAGCCTGATGCGCCACGGCAGCGACAGAGCATCACGCTGTCCCCGTCCGATATTCAGACCGTCGCGCTCGGCCCGATCGAAGATGCCACCCCGATCACCGGTAACCTCCGGCCGATCGAGAGCGCCGAAGTGCGCGCTCGCACCGAGGGCGACATCGAGGGCGTATACGCGCGCGAAGGTCAGCGCGTCTCCCAGGGTCAGTCGCTGGCCCGCTTCGAGTCGAGCCAGCAGATGGGCGCTCTCAAGAGCGCCGAAGCCGATCGCGCCTCTGCTCAGACAGATCTCTCGTCGGCGCAGTGGAATCAGGATCAGAGCCAGGAGCTGTTCAAGGCCGGAGCCATCCCGGAGCGCGACCTTCGCGTGACGCAGAGCGCCCTCGAGGCCGCTCGAGCCAGGATCGCGGCCGCCGATGCCAAGGTGCGCGCCGCCCGGAGGGAGATCGAGAATACCCGCGTCACCGCGCCGACTTCCGGAACCGTGGACAAGCGCAGCGTCGAGAACGGCGAGCACGTCGCGAAGGGCATCCTGCTCTTCACCGTCGTTCGTAACAGCACGCTGGAGCTCGCCGCGAGCGTCGCCGCCCGGAAGGCTGCCGCCGTCGCTCCCGGGCAGGTCGTGCATTTCAGCGCTGACGGGCGCAACTTCGACGGACGGGTCGCTCGGGTCAGCCCGACGATCGATCCGGTCACCCGTTCCGTCACTGTCTACGTCCAGGTGCCGAACCCCGACAACAGTATCCGCGGCGGCAGCTTCGCCAGCGGACGGATCGTCGGCCGCACCATATCCGGAGCCATCGTGATCGCGAGCTCGGCGATCCATCAGTCGCAGGAGAGCGGGAAGCCTTTCGTCTATCGGATCGACGGGACGACGATCGCCCTGGCACCGGTCGACCTCGGTATTGCCGACGAGGAACAGGGAATCGTCGAGGTGAAGTCCGGACTCCGTCCCGGCGACCGCATCCTCACCGGCAACGTCGGCATCGTCGGCAAGGGAATGCAGGTGGAGATTCTCGGCGAAACGCGGGCCCGCTCCGCGGCCCAGTAGTCCTCACGACGACCCGGCCCATCCATGTTCCTCTCCGACATCTCCATCAAGCGTCCCGTCTTCGCCACCATGATGATGGTGTCGCTCGTCGTGCTGGGCGCTGTCGCCTACCAGCGGCTCGCGATCGACGAGTACCCGGACGTCACCTATCCGGTGGTCATCACGCAGACCAGCTATCCGGGCGCATCGCCGGAAGTCATGGTTCGCCAAGTGTCACGGCCGATCGAGGAGGCGCTCAACACAGTCCAGGGGATCAAGGAGGTCAGCTCCACGTCCCTCGAGGGCATCTCGATCGTTCGCTGCCTGTTCAATCTCGGCGTGGACGTGAAGGCGGCCCAGCAGGATGTCCAGGCCAAGGTCGCGCGTATCCGGCGCCAGCTCCCGCCCAACATCGATGAGCCTCTGATCCAGCACTTCGATCCGAACGACAACGCCATCATGTCGATCGCGATCCAGAGCAGCGAGCGCGCCCTGCGCAACCTCACCGACATGGCGGATGACCAGATCGTCACCCGCTTCGAGTCTGTGCCCGGCGTCGGCGCGGTGAACCGCACCGGCGGAAGCCAGCGCGTCATCCGCGTGCAGCTCGATCCGTCCGCGCTTCATTCATACGGGATCAGCCCGCAGCAGGTGATCACGGCTCTCGACCGGGAGAATCAGGAGGTGCCCGCCGGGCGGATCGAGCAGGGGAGCACCGAGCGGCTGGTCCGCGTGACCGGACGCGTCGTCGATCCGAAAGCCTTTGCCAACATCGCTGTGGTCATCCGGAATGGCGTTCCCATCAAGATCTCCGACCTGGGAACTGTCGTCGACGGTGAGGCAGACCGGCGCACCGCCGCCGAGCTCGACCGTCAGCCCGCGGTGTCGGTGGACATCCTCAAGATCTCCGGATCGAATACGGTCGAGGTCGCGGACTCCGTGAGAGCCGCGGTCGCAGCGCTCGAGCGGCAGCTTCCAGCCGACGTCAAGCTCCGCATCACCCACGACGATTCCGAGCGCATCAGGCAGTCGGTGAACGACGTCCAGCTCAGCATCATCCTCGGCGCGATTCTCACGATCGCGATCATCTACCTCTTCCTGAACTCGTGGCGCTCGACCGTCATCACCGGCCTGGCGCTCCCGATCAGCATCATCTCCGCGTTCTTCATCATGTGGGTGTTCAATTTCACCATCAACACCCTCACGCTGCTCGCGCTCTCCCTCGCCATCGGATTGCTGATCGACGATGCGATCGTGGTTCGGGAGAACATCGTGCGACACATGGAGATGGGGAAGGATCACTTCGCCGCCGCGCGCGATGGCACGTCGGAGATCGGGCTGGCCGTGTTCGCGACGACACTGGCGGTGGTCGCGGTATTCATCCCGGTCGCTTTCATGGGCGGGATGATCGGTAAGATCTTCTTCCAGTTCGGCGTCACCGTGGCGTTCGCGGTCATCGTCTCGCTGTTCGTGTCGTTCACGCTCGATCCGATGCTCTCGAGCATCTGGTACGATCCGGACGTCGAGCACGCGGAGAACGAAGCCGAGTCGCGTTCGAGGGCGGGCGTCATTCGCCGCATCGGCCTCGCCTTCAATGACGGCTTCGAGCGCGTCGCCGACCGCTATCCGACCTGGCTGTCGTGGTCGCTTCGCCATCGCTGGTGGGTGATGATGGGCGCCGCCGTCTCCGTTGCCATCGCGTTCATCATCATCCCGCGCCTCGGCTTCACCTGGATGCCGGACGCCGACGGCGATGACTTCAGCGTCTCCGTCCGGACCGCTCCCGGCTCTTCCCTCGACTACACCCTCGGGAAGGCACGTGGGGTCGCCGATTTCCTCAGGAAGCGGCCGGATGTGGTGTTCACCTATACGACGGTGGGCGGTGGCTTTCGAGGAACGCCGAATCAGGGCTCGGTCTACGTGAAGCTCCTGCGCCGCAAGAAGCGCGGACATTCGCTCGTGGAAGTGCAGAAGGATCTCCGGGGCGAGCTGCGTCACGTGAGCGGCGTCACGCCGACGATCCAGGGGACGCGCACCATCTTCGGCGGCTTCGGCCAGCCGATCAGGATCAACGTGCAGGGACCCGAGCAGAATCGGCTCAAGATCGTCGCCGCGAGGGTGCTCGACGCGCTGAAGCAGGTGCCCGGAGTGGCCGAGCCCAACTCGAGCGATCAGGGGGACATCCCCCAGCTCGATGTGCACGTCGACCGGCAGCAGGCCTGGGCCGCCGGCGTCGGCATCGGGAGCATCGGCAGCACCCTGCAGCCTCTCTTCTCCGGGCAGCGAGCTACCCGATGGGAGGACCCTCAGGGCTATCAGCACGATGTGATCGTCGTCTACCCCGACTCGCTCCGGACGTCGGCCGATGATGTCGCCAACATCCCCGTGCCGAGCACCAACATAGATCCCGCCACTGGCCTGCCGAGCGTCGTGTCGTTGGCGCAGGTGGCCGAGGTGCGCTCGGGAGTGGGACCGCAGCAGCTCGAGCGCCGCAGCCTCGAGCAACAGGTGACGATCAATTCAGGCGTGCTTCCGGGCTACGGCCTCGGCAGCGTCGCCAACGCCGCCCGGGCGGCCATCGATTCCCTCGGACTCCCCCCGGGCTACCACACGGAATTCACCGGAGATGTCCAGAACCTGAACGAGACCAAGGGTTATGTCGGGAGCGCGCTGCTTCTCGCTGTCGTCTTCATCTACCTGATTCTCGCGTCCCTGTTCGGCTCCTTCCTGCAACCGCTGGCGATCATGCTCGCGCTCCCGCTGAGCTTCATCGGGGTCGCCCTTGCGCTGCTCATCACGGGCGGGAACATCAACGTCATGACGATGATCGGGATCATCATGCTGATGGGGCTGGTGACGAAGAACGGCATCCTGCTGGTGGACTTCACCAATCAACAGCGCGCCGGTGGTCACGAACGGCGCGATGCCATTCTCTCGGCCGCGCGCACCCGTATCCGTCCGATCATCATGACGACAATCGCGATGATCTTCGGCATGATCCCTCTCGCTCTCGCCCTCGGCGCAGGCGCCGAGCAGCGCGCTCCCATGGCGCGGGCCGTGATCGGAGGGCTCCTGACCTCGACGCTGCTGACACTCTTCGTCGTGCCGGTGATGTACACGCTGCTCGATGACCTGGCCGAGGTCACGATGCGCCGGATGAGCAGTCGCGCGACTCCGGACCTCGCTCCGCAGCCCGCCACCGGCGACTGATCGCCGTCTCCGCTGTGCCGGCGCATGCCCGCTCCGTCACCTTGACGGCGCGGGCCTGCGGGTGTATTGGGGTGTCGAGCACTCGCGCGCGCGCTTCACGGCTCCGTGATCCGGGGCCATCGAGGGCACACGACGTGCAGCGGTCCCGAGCCGGCGAGCAGATGGCTCTGTGTTACCGAGCATCGCGAATTGCAATAACCCGAGAGGAGGCGATCATGCCGCGCGGCGAAAAGTTCAGCGACGACCACCCCTACGACCGCGAGGAGGAGGAGGATCTCGGCTTCGGCGGCGGCGGGGGCGGGGCGTCGTACGATGAGGATGAGGACGAGGAGGGAACGGGCACCGGGTGGGGGCTGGCCAAGGAGCATTCCGACGGGCTCTGGGACAGTACCGACGACGAGGAGGACGAGCTGGACGAGGAGGGCGGGACGGCCAAGCCTGCCTCCTCCGAGGACGAGGAAGATGACCTGACTCCCACCCCCATCAGCGGCCGCTCCCGCGGAGCCGGAAGCGGGCGGGGCGGAAGTGGAGGCGGGGCGGGAGGCGGACGGACCGCGGGCTCGGCGACCGGCGGCTCGGCGTCGGCGGCTGGCTCCCGCGGTGGCGCCACCGGCGCGACCGCCAAGAGATCCAACGGCGCCGGTGAAGCCACTGGCGGGGGTGCCCGGAGTGCCGGGACGAAGGCCACCGCCTCGAAGAAAGAAGCGAAGAGCGGCGCAGCCAAGCGGGCAAGCGCACCGAAGGGGGCAAGCACGTCGAAGAGCGCCGGCAGCAAGCGCGCGAAGTCCAAGAGCTCCGGGGGCAGCAAGTCCAAATCGAGAAAGGCCGCCGCCAAGAGCAGGAGCAAGAGCAAAGGAAGCAGTGCCAGCGCGACCAAGAAGGGCGCCCGGAAGAGCCGCGGGCGGGTCTCGGCCAAGAGGTCGGCCGCGAAGCGCGGTACCTCTTCACGGAGTGCCCGCAAGAGCTCGGCTGGACGGAAGAAGAGCTCGTCGCGCGGACGCCGCTGATGACATGGACGTCGAGCGGGTTCGTCAGCCCGTAGCGGATGGGGCGTGGGAGGATGTCGGCCAGATCGCCGCCGGCATCGCGAACGAGCTTCGCACCCCGCTTTTCGGTATCTCCTCCGCTGCTCAGCTGCTTCGATTCCGATCGCAGCAGGATCCGGTCGTCGAGCGCAACGTCGGCCGAATCCTTCGCGAGGTGGAAAGGCTGAACGCGATGGTCGCCGCCCTCCTGGAGTACGGCCGTCCGCGTCCTCTCTCTTTCGCTCCTCGTGACCCCGACACTCTCTGGGATGAGGTGCTGGATGGAAACCGCGGATTGCTGGAGCGCGGCTCGCTCACGCTCCGTCGCGCCCGGTCGGCTGTGCCGGTCCGATGCGCCGTGGACGCGGAGCGCATCGCCCAGCTGTTCGTCAACCTGCTGACGAATGCCGTGGAAGCGGCGCCCACCGGCAGTGCGATCACGCTCACGACATCCGCTACCGCCGACGCCGGGTGGCAATGCGTGCTTCATAACGACGGACCTGCAATCCCTCCCGATGCCCTCCCGCGTGTCTTCGACATCTTTTTTTCCACCAGGCCGGGCCGCACCGGCATCGGCCTCGCGCTCTGCCGTCGCATCGTGGACGAGCACGGGGGCCGGATCGCGCTCGACAGCTCGGCGACGGAGGGAACGCGGGTCACCGTGATGTTGCCGGGAGCGGCCAAGCACTAGAGCTGGCGTGGAGGCGGAGTGTGAGGTGCACCCGTCCCCCCGAGGCGTTATTGTAGGGCCATGGCCGACTCTCCCGTCGCTCTGCTGCGCGCGCACTCGCGCCACGCACCCTGGAATGCGCGCGGTCTCGCGGCGCACGTCACGGCGCTCGTCGACGCGGCAGCGATGCGCCCGACCAACGCGGCTGCCCGGGCATCCCCAAGCGCGCGGGCCGTGCGCTTCTACGTCGCGAACGGACTGCTCGATCGACCCGAAGGCACGGGCACCGCTGCGACCTACGGCTACCGGCATCTCCTGCAGCTTCTCCAGATCAAGATCCGCCAGCGCGAAGGTCTGACCCTCGACCGGATCAAGGTCGAGCTGAAGGACCTCACCGGTGATTCGTTGGAGAGAAAGGTCGCGACCTCGCTCGCGCCCGCCCTCGGCGCGCACGCGGATGATGTCGTCGCTCGCGATGGTGAGGACGACGGAAGCTGGCGCCGCGTGATGGTGGCCGACGGCATCGAGCTGCACGTCCGCGAGGACACGCCGGCAGCCCGCGACCAGGCTCTCATGGCGATGCGCGAAGCCGTCCGAGCCGCGCTCGGACGCGAAGATATCCGATAGCGCGTCGCCGTCATGAATTCTGACCTCCGGGACCGGCTCCAGAACACGCTCGGCGCCGCCTACACCCTCGAGCGTGAGCTGGGCGGTGGGGGGATGTCGCGTGTCTTCGTGGCAACGGAGATCGCCCTCGGGCGCAAGGTCGTGGTGAAGGTGTTGCCTCCCGAGCTGGCGGCCGCGGTGAGCGTCGAGAGGTTCAAGCGCGAGATCCAGCTCGCCGCTCGTCTCCAGCACGCGCACATCGTCCCCCTCCTCACGGCGGGGGACTCCGGCGGGCTTCCCTATTACACGATGCCGCTGGTCGAGGGCGAGTCGCTCCGCTCCCGCCTGTCGCGCGGCGGCGAGCTGCCGATCTCGGCTGCGCAGAAATTTCTCCGGGACACAGCGAGCGCGCTGGCATACGCGCATGGACAGGGTGTCGTGCATCGCGACATCAAGCCCGAGAACATTCTCGTGACGGCGCACGACGCGCAGGTGGTGGACTTCGGCGTGGCGAAGGCCATCAGCGCATCGGCGACGTCGGTCGACAGCAGCCTCACCACGCTCGGGCTGGCCCTCGGCACGCCCGCCTACATGGCGCCCGAGCAGGCGAGCGCCGACCCGGTGGTGGATCATCGCGCCGATCTCTATGCGTTCGGTGTGGTCGCGTACGAACTGCTCACCGGCTCGACCCCCTTCTCCGGCCGCACCCCACAGCAGCTCCTGGCCGCCCACGTGACCGAGAGTCCCGAGCCGCTCGCGAAGCGCCGCCCGGGAGTGCCGTTCGGGCTGGCGGATCTCATCATGCGCTGTCTCGAGAAGCGGCCGGCCGATCGGCCGCAGACAGCCGACGAGATCGTGCGAGCCCTCGACGCGGTGGCGACTCCTTCCGGCATCGTGCCGAAGACCGGCACTCCGGTCGCATCGAGGTATCGCCTCCAAGCGTACGCTGCCGCCGTCATCTTGCTGCCCGCGCTCGCGTTCGCGGGATATCTGGGAGCGCATCGCCGGCCCGCGGCGACCGCGGTTCACGGTGTTATGCCGGGCGACGCGCCCCCGGCCAGCGCGCATGCTGCGACCGTCAGTTCGGTCGCCGTGCTTCCGTTCGTCAACGTCGGGGGCCGTCCCGAGGAGGACTATTTCTCGGATGGGATGACCGACGAGCTCGCCAATGTGCTCAGCAAGGTGCCGCGTCTCCGGGTTGCCTCTCGCACTTCGACCTTCGCGTTCAAGGGAAAGAGCGCCGACATCGGCGATATCGGACGAACCCTGAAGGTCGGGACCGTGCTCGAGGGGAGCGTGCGGCACGAGGGACGCAAGCTCCGGATCCGCGCGCAGCTCACCGATGTCACCGACGGTCTCGCTCTCTGGTCGGAGAGCTACGAGCGCGAGATGAAGGACGTTTTCCAGGTGCAGGACGAGATCGCCAACGCGATCGTCGGCGCCCTGCGACTCACCCTGGGCACCGACGCGCCCCCGCACCGCGCCGCGGGCGGAACGGAGAGCTTGCAGGCGCACGACCTCTATCTGAGAGGACGATATCTCCAGCGGAAGCTCACTGAGCCGGACCTCCGGCGGAGTCTCGAGCTGTATCGGCAAGCTCTCGATCTCGACCCCAATTACGCCCTGGTCTGGAGCGGGATCGCGACTGCCTGGGACTGGCTCGCCGACGACTGGGTCGCGCCGCGAGACGCGTACCCGATCGCCAAGGCAGCAGCGCTCAAAGCTATCGCGCTGGACTCGACACTCTCCGATCCGCACGCCGAGCTCTCACTCATTCTCTCCTCCTACGAGTGGGACTTTGCCGGATCTGCACGTGAGGGCCAGCGCGCAATCGCGCTGAATCCCAATGACGCGTACAGTTACGACGCCTACGCTTGGGTGCTCCAGGCAATCGGACAGCTCGACTCGGCGAAGGTGATGGCGAAGCGGGCTCAGCTCCTGGACCCCCTGGCTCCCTTCCCCACCACCTACGTCGGCGATGTGCTCGCCATCATCGGCGACTACCCGGCCGCGATCGAGGAATACCGCAAAGCGCTCGAGCTGAGCTCGACATACACTTTGGCACTTCTGCACAGCGGCGACGCGTTGCTGGCGGCCGCGCGGCCGGCGGAGGCGATCGCCTTCTTTCGGCGCAGTCCGGATTTCGGCGTTCGAGCCCGGGCCGGGCTAGCCCGCGCGCTGGCACTGAATGGTCATCCGGACGAGGCACGGCGGCTGGCCGTCGGTCTGGAGCGGGAGTCGGCGCACCGGTATGTCCGGCTGGAAGAGATCGCCGCGATCTACGTAAGCCTGGGCGAGGCGAACCAGGCATTCGATTGGCTGGAGCGGGCGTACCGCAACCGCTCTGCTGGCATGATCGGGCTCAAGACCGACACACGCTGGGCACCGATTCGCGCGGATCCGCGATTCATCTCACTGATGAAGAGAGTCGGGCTGCCCTGATGCTCAGGCCGGATCGCGATCGGCGCCGCCGCTACCCTTGCGTATCTCCAGCAGTCTGAGCCCGTCGGTCGCGCGGCGAAAGCCAGCGGTGACGAACGCCTCGACCAGCGGGCTCGCGAGCGCGGGAATACCGTTCACGCTCTCGACCGTGACCGAGCGGCGTCGCCATACACCGCTCCCGCCTCGCTCCAGATAACCGGCGAGAGCTCGCGCGCCATCCACCACCATCTCGCCGGTCATGCCGTCGGCGACCATCACCCTCCGTCCCCGGCCTTCCGCCGAGAGGACCACGGCTCCTCCGCGCGTCACCAAGAGAGCCCCCGCGCCGCGCGGACGCGATAGCGGGTCGCGCTCCATACCCTCGAGCGGCAGCGCGTACACGTTCGCGGGATCTGACGCCGCGAGCACCACCATCGGCGCGTGTCCACCGTCCCCCTCCTCTCGAACGGCCCGCAAGCGCTCCACCGCGTCGGGCAACGCGAACTGTGCGCCCCAGAGTCCCTGAACGAAATAACCGCGACGCACCTCACCGCGGTACTCGAGGCGCTTGAGCTCCCGATAGATGGCCCGCCACCCAACGGGGGGGCGCTCGCGACGCCACCAGTCGCGGGCCACCACACCGTAACGCGTCAACCATCGGCGCGCGATCGTCTCGGCGTGTTCCTCCTCCGTGGGACGAGCCCCCCAGCTGCCGGTGACGCGGCCGTCCATCGGACGGAGCATCGACCATCGGCCGACCCATCCGCTCGCCGGGCCCAGATCGGGTCGCCGCCACTTCGGTAGGCGACGCAGATTCGGCCGACGCTGCACGACGTGCCGCCCCGAAGAGGGAGTGAACTCGTGCGGCAGCCAGCGCGTCGGGTCCGGTGCGTCGCGCCGCGGCCGGTCCGGCAGTGGCTTCATCCGGGCGATCTCGCGCATCGCCTCGATGCTGTCATTGGTCGCCAGCCCTGCTGCCACCAGCTCTCGCAGTGCGTCGCGCAGAGCGAGTATCCCGAGACCCGTCACGACCTGCAGATCCCCGATGAAGGAAGCGCCGAATCGTAACAGCGCATCGGCCACTCCCGTGGCTGCGTCGGAGAGGGAGAGAGTCGTCTCCTCGGTCATCCAGAGCGACGCCTGTCCGCGCTCGAAGAACCTGATTCCGGCGAGTGCGATGATGCCTTGAGCACGGTCCGCTCTCGGCTCGCCTGCCCAGGCGAGCCGTCCAGAGGCGCCAAATTGAGAGAGCCACACCGGCTCGTACCGATGGACTCTCGACGGCAGATAATCCCGCTCCCAACCGAGAGCCGGGCGCGCGAGTCCTGCGAGCTGGTCGAGGATCGCCTCGAGACCGGCGGCTCCATCGAGGCGATCGCGCGGATCCACATGTTGCCAGCGTTGCAAGAAGGCCTCGAACGTCGGCAGCGTCACCGGCTCGATCTGCCGGCGAAGCGCGGCGAGCGCGCGAAGACGCGCCTGCTCGACCAGGCGCCGCACACACCACTGCGGCTCCGTCGCCGCGCGGCCACCAGCCGCCGGGCGAAAGACACCGCGCACCAGCCGGCCAGTGCGTTCCCACTCCGATAATCGCGCCTCGATCCAGCGCGCCGGCCAGCCGTAGCGCGCGTGGACCCCGGCCACCGTCACCGGCCCAGCGAGCGCGAGGAAGCGCGACAGCACCTCGCGCCGGGCCGCGCGGGGATCCATGCTGGCGATCCTCAGCGGCTCCGGGACCACTGCACTTGCGTCCGTTTCCGACATTGCCGATCCGGCCCCCACCCGAACCCGCTCGATCTGTTCTGCTCCGAACGCCGCCGCGTAGCGCGACCAGCTCTCGGTGAGCACCAGTCGCCACTCGCGCGACTCCGGCGGCCCCAGCGGAATGGCGATCGCTCGCCCTGCCCCGATGAGCTCATCGACCGGATCACCGCGGCGCCAGAGCGCTGCTTCGGCGGTTCGCGCGCGCAGCTCGGCGAGAGCCAGGTCACCCGATCGCTCGAGCCGATGAGCCAACTCGTCGGCGCTGCGTGCCCGCCGTCCCTCGGCCGTGCCGCGGCGATCGGCCAGCACTTCCTCGAGTGCGCGCGCGGTGTCCTCATCGGCACCCTCCTCACCCATGACCTCGTCGAGGAGAGCGCGGTCGACCGACAGCAGGGCCGCCCGGCGCTCGGCTCGCGGAGTGTCGTCGCCGTAGAGCCAATCCATCACGAAGCCGAACTGGAGGCTCGACGCGAACGGGGAAGGACGCTCCGTCTCCACCAGCCGCACCTGGATCTGGCCGGTGCCGATCGCCGTCAGCACCTCGCGCAGCCCGGCGAGGTCGAAGGCATCCTGCAGCACCTCGCGATACGTCTCGACGAGGATAGGAAAAGTCGGAAATCGCCGGACCGTCTCGAGCAGATCGAGGGCCTTGAGCCGTTGCAGCCAGAGCGGCATGCGACGACGCGGATTCTGCCTCGGCAACAGCAGCGCTCGCGCCGCGTTCATCCGGAAGCGGGCTCCGAAGAGTGATGTCGTCCCCACCTCGTCCAGTACCCGCCGTTCCGCTTCCTCCGGCGTGAGACCAGCCAGCACGTGGAGGGGCGGGGCGCCGCCGAGATCGGGAAGCCGGAGCATGATGCCATCGTCCGTCGTCTGAACCTGCACCTCGAGACCCTGGATGGATTCCCGAAGGCGTTGGGCCAGCGCCATTCCCCAGGGGGCGTTCACCCGACCGCCGAACACGGAGTGAATCACGACGCGCACCGCGCCCAGGTCGTCGCGAAAATGCTCGACCACGATCCTGCGCTCGTCCGGCACTTCTCCAGTCGCTGCCCGCTGCTCGGCCACGTAATCGCGCAGAGCCGTGGCCGACGCGTCGTCGCAGCCGTACGCCGACCTCAGCTCACCGGCGAGTGAGTCATCCTCCGAGCGTTCGGCAACCATCCGCCGCAGCGCCCCCACGCGCCGGCTGAGGCTCAGCGAGCGCGTCATGAACTCACCATGCCAGAAGGGCATCCGCGCCGGTGCGCCGGGCGCGGGCGTCACGATCACCCGATCATGCTCGATCGCGCCGATGCGCCATGTGGCGGATCCCAGTTGGAAGACATCGCCCACCCGTGACTCGTGCACGAACTCCTCATCCAGCTCGCCCAACCGCGTGCGGTCCGGGAGATTCACGGTGTAGAGTCCGCGATCGGGGATGGTTCCCCCCGAGATCACCGCAGTCATCCGGCTCGCGCGCGAGCCGGAGAGTCGATCCGTCACCCGATCCCAGCTGATCCGAGGCTCCAGCTCTGCCGCCAGATCGGACGGATACTTTCCCGACAGCATCGCCAGCACTTCATCGAAGATGGCGCGCGTGAGTCGATGGTAGGGATAGGCGCGCCGGACCAGGTCCTGGAGGTCGGCGGACGTCCAGTCGTCCACCGACACGGCTGCAACGATGCTCTGCGCGAGAACATCCAGCGCATTCTGCGGCACGGTCGTCGGCTCGACATCGCCCTCTCGCATGGCGCCCGAGATGGCGACGATCTCCACCAGGTCATCGCGAAACATCGGGACCAGGACGCCCCGGCTCATCTGATCCAGGGAGTGTCCTGCACGACCCACTCGCTGCAGGCCGGCGGCGACGCGCTTGGGAGACTGGATCTGGAGCACCAGATCCACCGAGCCGATGTCGATGCCGAGCTCCAGCGAGCTCGTCGCGACCAGAGCCGAGAGCTCGCCGGCTTTGAGCTGCTGCTCGAGCAGGAATCGCCGCTCGCGCGCCAGGGAGCCGTGGTACGGGCGAGCCAGCTCCTCGCCCGCGAGCGCATTGACGCGAGCGGCGATCTTCTCGGCTTGTCCGCGATTGTTGACGAACACGAGCGTGGTGCGGGCCGAGCGGATGGATTGGAGGATCAGCTCCACCGTCTTGGGCCATATCGTGCCGCCGATACTTCCCAGATCCGGCACCGGCGATGCCACCGAAAGCTCCATCCGCTTGACGAGGCCGCAGTCCACGATGCGAACCGGCCTGGCCACCTGCTCGCCGTCGCCGGCCGGCGACACCGGCTCGCAACCGCCGAGGTAGCGCGCGATCTCGTCCAGCGGCCGCTGCGTCGCCGACAGCCCGATGCGCTGCGGCGATGTGCGGCGGGGTGCGGCTGCTCCAGTCGCCAGAGAGTCGGACGGTTTCGCGAGCAGAGCATCGAGTCGCTCCAGCGTGAGCGCGAGATGTGCTCCGCGCTTGGTGCCGGCCACGGCGTGAATCTCGTCCACGATCACCGCGCGAACACCCGAGAAGATTCCGCGCCCGCGCTCCGTCGTGAGCATGATGTTGAGCGACTCGGGAGTCGTGATCAGGATGTGCGGCGACTTCCGCAGCATCCGGGCGCGCGCCGAGGCGGGCGTGTCTCCCGTGCGAACCGCCACCCGGATCTCGGGAAATGGCTTGCCGGCGGTATCGAATCGCGCGCGCAGCTCGGCGAGAGGGCGCTCGAGGTTGCGCTGGATGTCGTTGTTGAGCGCCTTGAGGGGGGAGATGTAGAGGATCTGCACCGCGTTCGCGAGTGGAGCCTCGAGCCCCAGGACGATGAGCTGGTTCAGCTCCCAGAGGAACGCCGCCAACGTTTTCCCGGTGCCGGTCGGCGCGAGGATGAGCGTGTGCTCCCCTGATGCGATCGCCGGCCACCCCTGGAGTTGCGGCTCGCTCGGCATGCCGAGAGTCTCGGCGAACCAGGCCCGGACGATGGGGTGGAAGGGGCGGAGCGCGGCAGAACGAGAGGGAGCGCGGGCCATGGGCGGCTACCGCCCGCGCGGACGGCGGGAGACGCGGCCGGTCAGAGCGCCCGCGAGGCGAGGTTCACGATGCGTTCCCAGATCTTCTCCCTCCATGGTCGCTTGCGGAACTCGGGAAGTGTGATCTCGCGGGAATAGCGGAGATCCTCGAGAAAGATCGAGTCCATCGTCGCCCCGTTCTCCCGATCCAGCATGTTCAGATTGCTCTCGTCGTTGAATGCCAGGGAGCGGTTGTCGAAGTTCATCGTCCCGACGCTCGACCAGAGCCCATCGGCGACCAGCGACTTGGCGTGCATCATCACCGGCTGATACTCGAAGATGCGGACGCGTGCCGCCAACAGCTCCTCGTAGCGCGCGCGCCCCGCGTACCAGGTCGTCTTCACGTCCGTCGCCGGGCCGGCGGTGAGAATGCGCACATCCACTCCGCGCGCCGCCGCCTTCTTGAGCAGCGACCGAAAATCATCGTCCGGAACGAAGTAGGAATTACTGATGTAGAGCGTGTGCTCGGCACCGGCGATCGACAGAGCGAAATAGCGCTCTGCGGCCGTGCTGCCGAGGGTGGGCGCGGTGTGCATCAACCCCGCCACCCCTCGCGCCTGCTGCACGAACGGCTCGAAGGGAAAATACTGGCTCCCCGTCAGGAGCTCACCGGTCGCTTCCGCCCAGCCCGCGGCAAAGGTCGCCTGGAGCTGGAGCACGGCCGGTCCGGTGAAACGCACATTGGAGTCGCGCCACTGGCCCTTATGGCGACCATCCCCGAACCACTTGTCATCGAGCCCGAAGCCGCCGGTGTAGCCGATGCGGCCATCCACGACGACCACGCGGATGTGCGAGCGCTGCTGTATTTTGTGCAGCGCGTACCACTTCACCGGGCGGAACCCGGCCACCAGGACACCAGCCCGGCGGAGCTCGGAGAAGTACGAAGCGGGGAGCGGACCCGCGCCAAACGTGTCGTACAGGAAAAGCACCCGGACTCCCGCGCGCGCCCGCTCGGTGACGATCCGCTTGAACTCCTCCGCCATCCGTCCGGGATTGCAGTAGTACAGCTGGATGGTGATGGACTTCTTTGCTCCGCGCAGATCCGCCCACAGCCGGGGGTAGGTCTGATCCCCGTTGATCATGATCGCGACCTGGTTGCCGGCCAGGAGCGGCGTGCCCGTGAACAGCTCCATGGTCTCGCGGAAGGTGGCGCTCGAGACCGGTGGCGCGGAGTTGTCCCGGCTCATCTGCCTCACCGTGCGGATGGGCGTCCCGCGAAAAGTGAAGAAAAAGCCGATGAGTGCGAACACCACCAGAATGATGCCGCAAAGCACCAGTCCGAGGTTCCGCAGAACGTGCTCGATGCGCGAGCCCGTACCGGCGTGGGATGGGGAATGGAGGCGTGGCGGCATATCTGGCGGCGACTATGCAAACACAGCGCCGGAATCACGCGAGGGTCGGTCCGTCAGGGTCAGCGACCGCCTGCTCGCATTACATTACGCGGCGCGGATTGAAGGTCGCGAGCGGAGAACAAGGTCGCCACCCAGAGGACGGTGGACATGCGTTTCCAGAATCGCGTCGTCATCATCACCGGCCTGGGCGGCCCCGGTCAACTCGGGGAGGCTCTGGCCCGCGCCTTCTCCGAGGAAGGAGCGCGGATCGTGGCGGTGGATCGCTCGGCTGACAAGCTGCAGGAGCGAGTGTCTGCCCTGCAGGGCGCGGGGATCCAGATCACGGGTCGGGCCGGCGACCTCGCGGATGAGCGTCGTGTCGGCGACCTGGCCCAGAGCATCGGAACCGAACAGGGCGGACAGATTCATGCGGTTGTACATCTTGCCGGAGGCTTCGCGATGAGCGGTCCGGTGGCGGACAGCGACCTCTCCGTGCTTCGCCATCAGGTCGAGATCAATGTCGTCACCGCCTATCTGGTCACCCGCGCTTTTCTTCCCCTTCTCCGGCCAACGCGCGGGGCGCTCCTCTTTCTCGCCAGCTCAGCTGCACTTCCCAGTGCGAAGGTCGCGTCGATGTCCGCGTACGCGGCCGCCAAGGGAGCCGTCGTCACGCTGATGCGGGCGGTGGCCGAGGAGGAGCGCGGGAATGGAGTGCGCGCGAACGCGCTGGCACCGTCGGCCATCCGTACCGCAGCCAACATCGCGACAATGGGCGCAACTACTCGCTACGTCGAGCGCGAGGACGTCGCTGCGGCCGCCGTCTTTCTCTGCTCCGACGCGGCGCGCGCCATCACCGGCCAGACCATTGCGCTTGCTTGAGCCCCCGCATTCTGCTTGCCCGCACCGATACGGGAGACCACCTTTCGGCCATGAGCCTCGCGGCGCGCCGCCGGACGATGATGCGAGCGGTCGTCCTCGACCGCGCTCTCGAGTCGCTGCCGGTGTTTCGCCTGAGCGACTCCGCGGCTGATGACTCCGCGATCGCCTACGCTCCCGCGTCCGGCGGCCGCTGGCGCGTGCTGCCGAGTCCCGGCGATCGTCTGCCCGGCACTTTCGACCAGGACGTGTACGTCGAGCTCTGGCATCGCTACCACGAAGCCGGTGCACCATCCGACGGCGTGCTGTCCTTCACACTCCACGCCTTCCTGCGGTCCATCGGGCGGCGGGTGGACGGCCGGACGTACGAGCAGCTGCGCAGCGCCCTGGCCCGGCTCGAGCATACCACCCTCGAGTCACAGGGAGTGTATATCGACGCCGCCACCGGCTCGGCCGTGAACGCGAGCTTCACCCTTCTCACAGCTGTGTCGATCGAGCGCCGGCGTTCGGCGGAACGCGATCAGCTTGCGCTCTTCCCCACGCTCACGGCGTCCGAGCCGGGCGAAGCGCAGGTGACGCTCGCGCCTCCCCTGCGCGCGAACATCGCGCGCGGACATACGGCCACCCTCTCCGCACCCCACTATCTGGCCCTCACGTCTCCCGTGGCGCGCCGGCTGTATCGCCTGTTGGAGGTCGCCCGCGAGGAAGGAAGTGTGGCGTGGCGCGTTGCGCTTCCCCAGCTCGCTGAGCAGCTTCCCCTGGCACAGCGTTATCCTTCGCACCTGCAACGCGTTCTGCAGCCGGCACACGAGATGCTGCTCGCTGCCGGACTCCTGCGCGATGTTGCAGTGCGCCAGCACATGCGTGAGTGGTACGTGGACTACGTTCTCGCCCAACGCGCAGTGTGAGGCAACAACCAGTGCAAGCCTGATCCTTGCAGGCCCGCAGCACCACCACCATCACGGAGCACGTGTCATGACCACCAAGCTCGACAAGACGATCAAGCGCGAGATCGACATCGATGGACAGGCGATCACGGTGGCGATCTCGCCCGAAGGGCTGAAGCTCACGCAGAAGGGCTTTCGCAACGGCCGGGAGATGACCTGGAAGACTCTCTGGGGCGGAAGCTCGGGCGCCGGCTCAGCCGGCTCGGGCGGCATGCCACAGGGCTGATCCGCCGCACCCGGGCAGGAACATCTCCCGCACCCCCAAGTATTGAGACAGAGCCCCCCGCTCCTCCCTCCTCATCGTCGGCTGGTATCATGGCGCGCCTTCGCACACCCCTCCTGCTGGGAACCCTCGTTCTTCCGCTGGCCGTCGGCGGATTCGTCGCCGAAAAACACGCGTCACAACAGGGCTCCCGCCTTTTCGACCAGGTCTTGATGTTGGTGTCCGACCGCTTCGTGGATACCGTAGCGGCCGGTGATCTCTACGAGAAGGCCGCCCGTGGACTGGTGGCTCAGCTCAAAGATCCCTACTCGGAGCTGTTCTCTCCCAAGGAGATCGCCCTCTTCGACCGGAACTCCCGCGGCCACTACGGTGGCATCGGGATGTCGATCGAGAAACAGGAGGAAGGTGTCACGGTGGTGAAGGTGTTCCCTCACACGCCCGCCGAGCAGGCAGGCGTGCTGGAGGGCGACCGCATCATGGTCGTCGACACGGTGAACACGCGCACCTGGTCCACCGCGCAGGTCTCGGACGCGCTGCTCGGTACGCCGGGCACGAAGGTGACCGTCAAGTTCGCGCGCGTCGGCGTGGGTGAGCTGATCGAGCACCGGTTCACACGCTCGGAGATCCGCATCCCTGCCGTCCCCTATGGGTTGATGCTCGAGGGCAACATCGCGTACGTCCCGTTGCAAACCTTCAACGAGACGGCGTTCGAGGAGATGCGGGCCTCGATCGACCGCCTGCTCAAGCAGGGCGCTCGCTCCATCATCCTCGATCTGCGACTCGATCCGGGAGGCATCCTCGAGCAGGGGCTCGCGGTCCCGGATTACTTCCTCCAGACCGGCCAGTCGCTCCTCACCGTCAAGGGCCGGCAGGGCACCAGCCAGAGCTTCACCGCGCACCTCAAGGACCACCTACCGGACGTTCCCCTGGTCGTGATGGTGAACGGCTACTCGGCCTCCGCGTCCGAGATTGCCGCCGGCGCGCTGCAGGACCATGACCGCGCGCTCATCGTGGGCACGACGTCGTATGGAAAGGGGCTCGTGCAGTCGGTGTATCAGCTCGACGGCGGCTGGGCGCTCAAGTTGACAACGGCCAAATGGTTCACGCCGAGTGGCCGCTCCATTCACAAGGACCGGCGCCCGGCAGATCCCTCATCCGCGGCGGGTGCGACCAGCGCGGACAGCGCGAGCAAGCCAGATTCGCTCGAGAAGGAGTCCGTGAAGAAGACTCGCCCCGCCTACAAGTCGGATGCCGGTAGGCTGGTGTACGGCGGCGGCGGCATCACTCCCGATGTGATAGTGCCGGAAGACACGATCACCACCCCGGAGCAGGAGTTCGCGAAGTCGATCGCACCCAAGGTGGGGGTGTGGCGCTCGACGCTCTACACCTACGCGCTCGAGCTCAAGCCCGGGCTGACCAAGGATTTCACCGTGAAGCCGGAGTGGCGCGATGAGTTCTACCGCCGGCTCAAGGCCGGCAACGTTGTGCAGGACCGCAAGCTCTTCGACGCCGCGACGCCTCTCATCAACCGACAGCTCTCCCGGTTCATCGCGCAGCTGGCGTTCGGCGACTCGACAGTCTTTCGCCGCGAGATCCCGGAAGATCACCAGATTCTCAAGGCGATCGACCTTCTGAAAAAGGCCCAGACCGAGAAGGAGTTGTTCGCCATCGCGTCGCGCTCCAAGTCAGCCGGACAGAAATGAGACGGACGAGCTTTATGATCCTCGCCGCGGCCACTTCGGTGGCCGCGGTCGCGTGTGGGAGCCGGACCGGTGCATCGACGCCCGCCGCTGCCGCCGCACCCACCGCGAAGCGCGTCACCGCCGACTCAGGGGAGCGTCATCTCTCCAACATCCGCCAACTCACCGATGGCGGGGAGAATGCCGAGTCGTACTTCAGCGCCGACGGAAGGCAATTGATCTTCCAGAGCACGCGCGACGGGCGCGCGTGCGATCAGCAGTACACGATGAGCATCGATGGGTCTGGGCTCCGCCGTGTCTCCACAGGCACGGGCAAGACCACGTGCGGCTATTTTTTCGCCAGCGACCGAAAGATCTTCTTCTCCTCGACCCACGCCGCGGACACCGCCTGCCCCCCGAGGCCCGACCCATCCAAGGGCTACGTCTGGGGACTCGACCGGTTCGACATCTATTCCGCGAACACGGATGGCTCCGCTCTCACGCGCCTGACCCATCACGACACGTACACGGCCGAAGGCACGTTATCCCCCGATGGTCGCCGTATCGTCTTCACGTCGCTCAAGGATGGCGATCTCGACATCTACACGATGACCGTTGACGGAAGGGACGCCCGCCGGCTCACGAGCACGCCCGGCTACGATGGTGGCGCCTTCTATTCCCCTGACGGCACCCAGATCGTCTATCGCGCCAACCACCCGACCGATTCCGCCGACCTCCGACAGTATCGGGATCTGCTCGAGCAGAGGATCGTACGACCCAACCGGATGGAGATCTGGGTGATGAACGCCGATGGCAGTAATCAGCATCAGGTGACACACCTCGGTGGAGCCAACTTCGGACCGTATTTCACCCCCGACGGCAAGCGCATCATCTTCTCGTCCAACTACCGCAATCCGCGGAGCGGGAACTTCGACCTCTTCCTCGTGAGCACCGACGGAGAGGGACTCGAGCAGGTGACGACGAGCCCTGAATTCGATGGATTCCCGCAGTTCAGCCCTGACGGCAGACACCTGGTGTGGGCCTCGAACCGTCATGACGCCAAGCCGCACGAGACGAATATCTTCATCGCCGATTGGCGGCCCTGACCGGTCTACCATTCAGGAGGGGCCGTCCCGGCCGCGCCAAGGCCAGAACGGCTTCCGTGAGTACGGCACCCCGAAGATGGCCCGCAGCACGGCGTCCGGGTTCTCGGTGCGAGCCACCGCGTCCAGCCGGCCAGCGAGGGGCAGCACTCGACTGAAATCCGTGTATCGCGCGTACCCGTGGCAGAAACACTTCGGCCCGGGGCGCGTGAGATCGCCGAGCAGGATGTCCGGCTCGAGGATGTAGGTGAGGGCGTAGAAGACGTTCAGCGTCTTCGTTCTCGGCAGATCCGCGCCCCGGGCACCGTGAGGCAGGGAGCCATGCTTCCCCCACTGCACGTCCACCAGCACCTGCCCCTTTCCCCGCCAATCCGAGTGGAGGATGGAGCCATGCCAATAGGTCCAGAGATCCGTCGGCGCCCCTGATCCGTCATAGGCTACCCACACCTCTTCCTCGTCCGTGGGAACGGTGAACGGGATCCATGCGCCGTGTACGTCGTCCCGCCAGAGAAGGTAGTAGGCGATGACTCGGTGACGGGGGTGCAGCACCGCAACGACCCGGGAAAGCGGGAACGTTTCGTCGGGCTGCACGTATAAGGTAGGCGCCAGCTCCCGCGCCAAAGCGGCGCCACTGTCGCCCGGTGCCAGTACGCCGGGCACGATAAGTGGCTGACTCGGGATGTGCGCGCGCGGTCCACAAGCAGCGCCGTAGGCCGACAGTAGAGCCAGCGCCAGGTAGCAGGAGAACCGAGGAGGCCTCCCGCCCGCTGACGTTCGGGGGGGCCAGCGCGTCCTCATTGTAGTAGCGGCGAGCCGAAGTGTCCGGTTCGCCGGCAGGATCCCATTGGAGGACACATGCGTAAGCCCCGTCCCGCCACCTACAATCCCGCGCAGGCGCTTCAGCTCATCTCCACCGACCGCAGTGGCGGTCCGCTGAGCTGCCCCAGCTGCGCCGGCAAGATCGAGCGCGAACCGGATATCTCGCCCGCCCCGCCGCGATCGCACGTGACCCTCAAGTGCGCCAAATGCGGCCGGGTTGCCCGCTACATCAGCGGCGCCGCCTGATTTCGTGATCCGAGGGGGCTCAGCCTGGAGCCCCCGAGCTGCTCCCATCAGCACCCCCCCGAACAGCTTCCTCAGCGCTCTCGCCATCCCGCCCTCAGACGTTTCTGCGGGCTTGGATGTTGCTTGGCTGCCCTTTGATATTCCATACATCCGTTTATTTTGCGTAGACGGTTGTTCCTTCCGATCCCGCTGGTGAGTTGGCGACCGCAAATTCACGTCCCTCTCGCGGCGAGATCGCGACACACAATCTGCCCCGGCCGGGCAAGGAAGAGGAAGGCACAAATGGCAGCCATCACCGGTACCGTGAAGTGGTTCAACGACGCGAAAGGTTTCGGCTTCATCAGCCGCGAGGGAGGACCCGACGTTTTCGTCCACTTCAGCGCGATCCAGGGTAACGGCTTCAAGTCCCTCCAGGAGGGCGATCAGGTACAGTTCGAGATCGTTCAGGGACAGAAGGGTCCCCAGGCCGCGAACGTCACGAAGGTGTGATCCCGTCGTGAAGCGAGGCCCCGGCAGAGATGCCGGGGCCTTTTGCATCGCGCCCGACTTCCACCAACCTTATCAGCTCGCCTGCTGTCAGAGCAGACGTCCCCGCTCGGCGACTCCTACCGCAATCTCTTCTCGGCCCACCCCGACAATACCTTCCTCGTGAAGCTGTCGTACTGGTTCAGCCAGTAGGCACCTCTTTTGCCTTCTCCACAGTTGGGAATGGTACGGCATTTCTTCAGTCCTGCGGAGTCCGCATGGCATCGATCTGGAAGGGCTCGCTGACCTTTGGTCTCGTGAACATCCCGGTGGAGCTCAAGACCGCCGTTCGCGAGGATCACATCAGCTTCCGCTTGCTGCACGAGGAGGATCTCTCACCCGTGAAGTACGAGCGTGTCTGCGCGAGCGATGGCGAGACGATTCCCTGGAACGAGATCGTGAAAGGCTACGAGTATGAGAAGGGAAAGTTCGTCGTCATGTCCGACGACGACTTCAAGGCCGCTGCCCTGGAGCAGTCGAAGACGATCGACATCCTCGATTTCGTGAAGGCCGAGGAGATCGATCCTCGCTACTTCGATTCCCCCTACTACCTCGTACCCGGCAAGGGGGGTGACAAGGCATATGCGCTATTGCGCGAAGCCATCCGAAAATCGGGCTCCGTGGGCATCGGCAAGATCATCATTCGCCAGAAGCAGCACATCGCCGGCGTGAAGGTGGTCGGAGACGCCCTGGTGCTCGAGATCATGCGCTTCGCCAATGAGCTCGTCGACCCGAGCGAGTACAGCTTTCCCCCCGCGGCCCAGGTACGGCCGCAGGAGCTTCAGATGGCCGAGCAGCTCGTCAGCAGCCTCGCCGAGCCCTTCGATCCCGAGAAGTACACGGATGAGTACCGGACCAATTTGATGAAGATCATCCGCGCGAAGATGAAGGGAAAGAAGGTCGTCTACGAGGAGCCAGCCGAGGAACCGGAGGGCACCAAGGTGGTGGACCTGATGGCCCGCCTCCAGGCGAGCCTCGCGCAAGGCAAGGGGGGAGGGGGAGGGGGAGGGGGAGGCAAGCGCGCGAAGGCTGGTGAGGTACGGACCGGAGGCAGCGGCGCCGCCGCTCGGGAACGTCAACCGGCGCGGAAGACTCGCCGCAAGAAGTCGGCGTAAGCCAGGCGCGCATGGCCGCCGGGAGCTCGAAACCCAAGCTCGCCGAGTACCGGCGCAAGCGGGACTTCTCGAAGACCGCCGAGCCCGCCGGAGGCGTCGCCTCCAAGGGCTCGGGGCTGCGCTTCGTCATCCAGAAGCACGCGGCCACCCACCTTCACTATGACTTCCGGCTCGAGCTGGATGGAGTGATGAAGAGCTGGGCGGTGCCGAAAGGCCCGAGCCTGGACCCGGCGGTGAAGCGGCTGGCGATGGAGGTGGAGGATCACCCCGTCGAGTACAACACTTTCGAGGGTACCATCCCCAAGGGTCAGTACGGTGGCGGGACAGTGTTGCTATGGGATCGCGGCACTTACACCGCCGACCAGGCCGGACAGCACGACGGCGACGACAGCAAAACGCTGCGCGCGGGATTCCGGCGGGGAGACCTCAAGATCACTCTCCACGGCGAGCGCCTGCGGGGAAGCTTCGCGCTGGTTCGGATCAAGCGCGGTGACCCGCAAAAACCCCAGTGGCTCCTCATCAAGCACCGCGACGAGCACGCGGAGCCTGCGTCCGACATCACCGCCAGCATCACCACGTCCGTCGACAGCGGCCGCACGATGGAGCAGATCGCGACCGGAAAATCGCGCGTCTGGCAGAGCAACCGGACCGAGAAGACCGCGCAAGCCTCCCGCGATGGGCCGACGACGAGAACACCGGCGGCCAAGGCGCTGCCCCACGACTCCCCTGCCCGCACTCCACCGCGCGCGGCTGCGGACACCCCTCCCCTCGAGCCGATGTACGCGTCCGTCGGAGCTTCCATTCCGGCGGAGGACGGTTGGACCTTCGAGCCCAAGTTCGATGGCATTCGTGTCCTCGCCTTTGGAACCACGCAGGGAGCTCGGCTCGTCTCACGCAACGGGAAGGACAAGAGCGCGCAGTTCCCCGAAATCACGGCGGCGGTGCAGAAGCTCTCCGCCCAGGCGAGAAAATCCCTGGTGGTGGACGGCGAGGTCGTTGCCATCATCGCCGATCAGCCCGCCCGGTTCCAGGAACTCCAGGGACGCATGCATGTGAAGGAGAAAGGGGCGATCGCCGGTCATTCCGAGGACACCCCTTCGGCCCTCATGGTCTTCGACCTCCTCCTCGATGGCGACGATGTCCTTCTCCGCGAGCCCTGGTCCGAGCGGCGCGGTCGTCTCGAGAAGCTGCTGCGCAATCGCACCGGCTTCCACATCCGGCTCGCCGAATCCGTGCCGAACGACGGGGAGGAGATGCTGGAGCGCGCGGGCGCCGAAGGATGGGAGGGAGTGATCGCGAAACGGATGGACGGGCCGTATGAGCCCGGTGTGCGCTCCCGGACATGGCAGAAGCTCAAGCTCGAGAACCGGCAAGAGTTCGTGGTCGGAGGGTTCACCGAGCCGCGCAACAGCCGCGAGCACATCGGCGCTCTTCTGCTCGGCTATTTCGACCACGGCCGATTCATCTATGTGGGGCACACCGGGGGAGGATTCACCCGCGTCGGACTCAAGGAGATGTACGGCCGGCTGAAGCCACTGATCCGCAAGTCCTCACCCTTCGTGGAGACGCCGGCGACGAACGAGAAAGCGACCTGGGTGACACCGAAGATCGTCGTGGAGGTCCGCTTCAATGAGTGGACGCACGATGGCAAGCTCCGCCAGCCCATCTACCTCGGGACACGGGACGACAAGGATGCGCACGAGGTGAAACGGGAGCAGCCGAGCGTCCAGACGCGGGGCACGTCGGCGTCCGCCGGTGGCAGCGCCAGGACAAAGAGCGCGAAAAAGAGCCGGGCCACCGGCAAGAAAAAACGGGACGCGTCCGCGGGGCTGGTCTCGCAGCTCGATTCCATCGAGAGCGATGGAGGCTCTGGCGCCCTCCAGCTCGACGGCGGTCAGACGCTGGCTGTGTCCAACCTCGGGAAGGTCTTCTTTCCGGGGGAGGGAATCACCAAAGGCGACATGATGCGCTACTACGCCCGCGTCGCACCGATGGTGCTGTCGGCGATCGCCGACCGACCGCTCGTGCTGAAGCGCTTCCCCAATGGCATTACTGGACCGTCCTTCTACCAGCAGAAAGCGTCCGACGACGTGCCGGAGGGCGTCCGGGTCGAGCACATCACTTCCGACACCGGTGAAGAACAGCCGCGCCTCATCGGTGGGGATCTGCTCACGCTCCTGTACACCATCCAGCTCGGTGCCGTCTCCGTGGATCCATGGCACTCGCGCATCCAGACGTGTGATTTCGCCGATTACACGATTCTGGATCTCGATCCTGGCCCTCGTGCGCCCTTCGAGCGCGTGGTGGAGGTCGCGCACTGGGTGAAGGGGGTGCTCGAAGCGCTGGGGTTGCGTGCCGCCGTGAAGACCTCGGGCTCGACCGGCATCCACATCTATGTGCCCCTGGCGCCCCGGATCCCGAACGACGCCGCTCTCGTGGCTGCCCAGATCATCGCCACCCGCGTCGCCAGTGCACATCCGCGCGATGCCACAATCGAGCGCTCGGTGAAGGCGCGGCCGCCCGCCGCCGTTTACGTGGACTACCTCCAGAATATCCGGGGCAAGACCGTCGCTGGCGCCTATGCGCTCAGAGCCAAGAAGGGCGCGACAGTCTCGACGCCGCTGGAGTGGAAGGAGCTGGACCGGAGCCTCGATCCCCGCGAGTTCACCGTCGAGCGCCTCCCGGAACGCGTAGCCGAGGTGGGGGACATCTGGGAGCGGGAGATGAAGAAGCGGAACTCGGCGGCGGTGCTCAAGGCTCTGGGGAAGAAAAAGTAGGGGCTGCCGGGAAGCAGTTACCTTCCCCGCGGCGTTTCGTCCTCCAGGGGATGACCATCTTTCGACCTCTACCGCTGCTTGCGGCCTTCCTGCTCCTGCCCGGCGTCGTGGCAGGGCAGCGGGGGCGCACCGTGCATCCCGCCGCCCTTCCCGCGTCGGCGATGCAGACTCTCCCCGTGCCCGCGGTCGTCTACGGAAGCGATCTGCTCCGGACGGCTCGTCGCTACGTGGGGGTGCGGTACCGCCTCGGTGGAGAAACACCCCGCGCCTTCGATTGCTCTGGGTTCGTCCGTTACGCCTTTGCGCGGTACGGAATCGCTCTTCCGCGAACGGCGCACGAGCAGGCGGCGTTGGGTTGGGCTCCCTCGGTCGGTGACCTGGAGCCCGGTGACCTACTCTTCTTCTGGGGGGGAAGCGGCGCGCAGCACATCGCCATCTACGCCGGCGGAGACAGCATCATCCACGCATCGGCGAGAAGCGGCCGGGTCCGTATGGACCGGTTCGCCGGTAGCGCGACGCACCCCACATGGTTCGGCCAGAGGCTGATCGCGATTCGACGGGTTCTGCCGGCGGAAGGGGTCATTCCTCTCCCGCTGTCGACGTCGAGTCCCGAGATCGCGAATCGATGGCTTCATGGAGGTGAACGGTGAGATCCCATACGGTCATCCCCCGATGAGCATGACGCCGCTCTACACGCGCGAGCTGCCAGGCGGTGGCTTCGTCACGATCGAGGCGCGGATGGACAGCGCTGCGGAGTCGTGCTTGGGACGTATCTGGGTCGAGCGACGGGGCGACCCCAAGCGCCGGGAGGGACACGAGCCGCCGGTCATCGCTGAGATCGCCGGATCGTCCACCCAGCAGCTCTTCCGGGAGCTCTACGAGATCGCGGCCGATAATGTCGCGGTTGCGCGCGGGCTGATCCAGTGGCAGCTGCGCCGGAGCGCGAGCCGGGCCGACTGACGGCGAAAAAAAAGGCCCCCCGTGGGCCGCCTGTGGTACGTCCGCGCCGGCTCACCTTGCCGGCGCTTCGCTCATCCGCGTGCCGGTCGGCCGCTCGATGCCACTTGTCTGCGTCCCCTGACCCCACTCGTGAGCGCCCGCAATGTTGCGTCGTCGAGCTCATCGAGCGAGATGGCGGCGACGGTGACGATCCTCGCCGGCCTGTGCGGCTGAGTCAGGCACTCGAGCCGCAGAATGAGTCGTGAGGTCTCCTTCCCGAGGAGGACGTCCTCGGAAACGATGTGTGCGACCACCGTCGCCATCCATCGCGTTCCTCCGCGGAGGCTGACCACACGAAGCGGAGCGTCCGGTTCCGCGGATGACCGGATCGGCAACGGCAGTCGCTCCGCTCCCCCGCACGCGATCGTGCGCGGCTCCGACGGGCGGCGAATCCGGTCTCGATGGGGTCTCACGGCGTACTCCGGCAATTTGTGCTTATGCACATATTGCAACTAATACGCCCGATACGGCAATGGGTTCCCGTGAAATGCTTTATCCCGGGATGCCAGCTATCGCGGAGGCGTGCCCCCGGCGCCCCCAAGTCGCTGCCGCACCTGCCCCTACCCCAGAAGCTCGAACCTCACCCCTCGCCTACCCCCCCGCCGCTTCTTGGGCGCATAGCGGAACAGCTGGGCGGGAC
Organism: Gemmatimonadales bacterium; assembly: GCA_038253885.1. Classification (GTDB taxonomy): domain Bacteria; phylum Gemmatimonadota; class Gemmatimonadetes; order Gemmatimonadales; family Gemmatimonadaceae; genus JALZAQ01. Next base: position 30,044 of record JBBSGP010000016.1, read on the forward strand.
GGCCACGGCCCTCACTCCGCCACTCGTCCGTAGGCTCCACCAGCCAGGCTGCGTGGAGTGCCCGGCGAAAGCTGGCCTTGTGGAGACGCCGCCCGATCAGGAGCTCGTAGATCTCCTGGAGCTGGCTCAGCGTGAACGTAGCCGGGAGCAGCCGGAATGCGACCGGCGACTGGTCGAGCCGGGCGCGGACGGCCTGCACGGCCGAATCCGCGATCTCTCGCTGCCGGGGAGAGATCAGGGGCAGTTGGTCCACCCCGAACCACGCGTCGTCGCCCCCGACCGGTGCCGGTACTCCCGCCGCCACCAACCCGACGAAGCCGACCGACACCTCCGCTCCACCGATGTGCCGCTTCCGATCCCCGAACGCCGAGATCTGCTCCATCCACGCGGGTGCGGTGCCGAGCCTCGCACGGGCGATGCGCGCAGCGCAGTCATCGAGTGCCTCCTCGGCGCGCGGCGACTCCCACGGAAGCTCCCAGCGCTCCTTGGCGCGGAGGTCGGCGGCGCGGGTGAGGAGGACGGTCAGCCCCTTCCCGTGCGGCGACAGGAGGGCCACGTCCACCGAGAGCGTGCAGCGTCTCGGAGCGGTGCGGGGAACAGTCAGCGGTGAGCGTTCGCGCATGGAGCGCGAATTATTCACAATTTGTTACTAATGTCAAGTCTTGCCTGCCAACTTCGTAACACAGTGGTAATAATTCAGCGGAATGGCTCACGGCAGCGACTATATACGAACTCCACGGATTTCCGTCAACCGCGTCCGCCGCTGGTTACTGATCACCTACATCTTTTTTTCTCGGTGACGTTACGGACGTTTCCCCGACGCCGGCGCAGGCATGCCCTGCACCGCGCGCATCTCGCCGGCGCCGATCGGCCACGACGGAGGAATGTGGATCGGCAAGCGCCCGCCGATCGGGGCGAGACCGACGACAGCGCGCGCGGCCGCCAGCTGCGACAGCGGGAAACCACCCCAGGCGATCAGATACGTCGGAGCTTCCGGAAGCTGGGACAGCAGGTACGGATTCCCCATCGCCACCAGGACGATCGGCCGCCGCCGGGTAATGAGCGCGCGCATGAACTCCGCGAACGCCCGCGGCGCCGAGATGCTACTCACGTTCCACGCGTGTGCGACGTAAGAGCTGACCACGACGATCTCTGCCGAATCGGCCGCTCGCAGGAGCGCCGCGAATTCCTCGCCACGGCCGTCCGCGTCCACGAACTCCGACCGGAGCGAAGGCATCGCCCGCCGAAGCTCGGCGTCGAAGATGGTCCCGGCCGCCAGATCGGCACGGCGGGCCAGGGTCACGGCGAGTACCGATGCCGTGCGCGGCAGCCGCGCGAGCGGGAGCAGGCGCGCCGAATCGCGAACCAGCGTGATCGATCGCTCGGCGCTTCGCGCCGCGGCCGCTACATTCTCTGAATCGCCGGCCAGGGCACGCGCGCTGTCGAGATCGACCAGCCTTCGCCGATCGAGACCGAGTCGAACCTTCTCCTCCAGGATGCGCCGCACCGACTGGCCAAGCCGGTCCTCGTTGTACCGGCCCTGGGCGACCCCAGCCACGATGGCGTCGATCGTGGCGGTGACGTTCTCCGGCTGGATGAGAACGTCCGCTCCCGCCGCGACCGCCCTGATCGCGGCCTCACTGGCTCCGTAACGGTCGAGCACACCCCGCATGTCCATCGCATCGGAAATGATGACGCCCCTGAACCCCATCTCTCCCCGCAGCACTCCCCCGAGCACCTTCTCCGACAGTGTGCCCGGATCGCCGCTCGAGTCCAACGCCGGCATGGAGCCGTGAAACGACATCATCCCGCCCACGCCAGCACCAACCGCTGCGCGGAAGGGAACGAGCTCCACCGTATCCAGCCTCGCCCGTGACACGTTGACCACCGGCAGTGCCAGATGCGAGTTCGTCTCCGTGTCCCCGTGTCCGGGGAAGTGCTTGCCGGTGGCGATCATCCCGTGCTCCTGGAGACCGCGGATGAACGACGCCCCGAGACGAGCCACCTGTTTCGGGTCCTCACCGTACGAACGCGTGTTGATGACCGGGTTGTCGGGGTTGTTGTTGACATCGAGAACAGGCGCATAGTCGATGTGGATGCCGAGCGCGCGACCCTCGATCGCCGTGATCCGCCCCTGCTCATAGGCGAGCGACGTATCGCCTGTCGCCCCGATCGCCATCTCCGGCGGGAAGAGAGTCGCTCCGCCCAGATCGATCCCGTTCGGAAGGAAGTAACCGCCGCGAGCGCGGTATCCTGCGCCGAACTCCAGATCCGCTCCCACGAGGAGGGGCGTCGCCGCCAGCCGCTGCATGGCGTTGAGCTTGACGGCGATCTCCAACGGCGAGCCCACCGACACGGTGAACCCGCCTACTTCGTCATCGATGATCCAGTGGCGTACACGCTTCCATTCGGGCGAGTCAGCCGGCGCGTAGTCTCCCAGCACCGAGGGCCACACCATCTGCGCCGCCTTCTGCCGGAGCGTCATGCGGGCGAGCTCGGCATCCACCCAACGCAGCGATCCACGCGACACGGATCCCACGCCGGCTCCTGGTGCCGCTCGCCCGGCGCAGCCGACGGCGCAGGCGAGCATCACCGTCCTTGGCAGCGCTCGATAAAAGTCCATGGCGAATCCTGAAGGCCTACGGGACGCGATCCCGATCCGGGGCGGGCTCGCCCGGCCGCTGCTCGCGTGTCGGATCGGGCGGAGGAGGAGGAAGCTGCGCGAGCCGGGCCTTCATCTGGCCGAATTGGGGAACATCCCGGACAGTGCGCGAGAGAGCATCCACGGGCAATCTCGCGATGAGAGAGTCGGTGTCGGCGATGCGGGCGGCGGTCGCCGGATGGGACGCAAACCACTGCGCGACCAACGCCGGCCGTCGTCGCTCCTCGCGAGCGAGCTTCTCGAAGAACCGAGGCATGCCGTGCGGGTCGAAGTGAGCCCGCGTCATGAAGATGAGCCCCACCTCGTCCGCTTCGGTCTCATCGCGCCGGCTGTACTTCGCCATGAGGGCGCTACCGGCCACCTGGAGCGCGACCTGCTCTCCCGCGCCCGGGTTGCGATGGAGCAGCGCGTACACGATCCCGACTGCGTTCTGCGTGTTCTGCGCCTTGGCCATCTGACGCAAGGAATGGCGGCGCACGACATGCCCGATCTCATGGGCCATGACGCCGGCCACTTCATCCGCTTCGTCGGCCAGATCGAGAATGCCGCGATTGATGAAGACATAGCCGCCCGGGATCGCGAACGCGTTGGCTACTGGCGAATCCACGACGTAGAACGTGTAATGACGACCGGTCGTGTCGGCGTTTCGGACGAGAAGCTCGCCGAGCTCGCTCACGAATTGGTCTATTCCGGCGTCCTGAACCATCGGGAGCTGAGCCGCTGTCTGGGCGGCGAGCTGCGCCCCCAGCTCGCGCTCCTGGTCCACCGGAACTTGATCCGCGCTCGCGCAGCTTCCTGCCCCAACGCTCAGGGCAAAGGATGCGGCCAGGCACAGAACGGCGAGCGGGCGCCGCTCCCGAAGCAGCTGAGACATGACTCGGCGCTGCGCAAGCGCCGGGCCGCAGGGGCTCAGTAGCTGATCGTCCCTTTGCGCGTGGTGTCGATGTCCTCGTTGGTCCCCGACTTGAAGAGGAACGCCGACATGTTGCGGGTGAGAAAGGCGCGGGCCTGCGGATCCATCAGGTTCAGGCCGTAGTGGTTGATCAGCATGGTCTGTTGCTTGAGCCACTCGCCCCAACAGATGGCGCAGATCTCCTCCTGCGCGCGCTCTCCGACGGGTCCCGGAAACGGAGGCCGCTCGAATCCCTCGCGCGTCTGGCCACAGCGCGAGCAGGTGACGGTAGCTGGCATGACGAGCTCCTGGAAAAGGTGCCGGGCTCCCGGCACCACCGCCTCACGCCCTCGCGTACCTCACCTTCGCCAGGCCGAACAGCTCGGCCGCCTTGATGTACATCCAGCCGATGTCGAACTCGTACCACTTCGCCTTGAACTTCGCGGAGTGCGGGTCGGCGTGATGGTTGTTGTGAAGCTCTTCGCCTCCGAGCCAGATCGCGATCGGGGAGATGTTCCGGCTCTCGTCCTTGACGTTGAAATTCCGGTAGCCGAGGGCGTGCCCGACGCCGTTGATGATGCCCGCGGCCCAGAAGGGGATCCAGAGCATCTGGGCGGCCCAGACCAGCGGGCCAACGAAGAAGCCGAACAGGTAGATGTCGATCACCAGCATCACCAGGATGCCGACCCAGTTGAGCTTCGCCAGCAGATGGCGCTCGAGCCAGTCATTTGGTGTTCCCTTCCCGTACTTCTCCAGTACGCCGGGCTGGCGAACCGTTTTCCTGTAGTAGAACGCGCCCTTGAGGACGATGTTGCGAAGGCCCTCCAGGATCGGGCTGTGCGGATCACCCTCGCGATCGGCGAAGGCGTGATGCTTTCGATGACAGGCGACCCACTCCTGCGTGACGATGGCCGTGGTCAGCCAGAGCCAGAAGCGCATCGGGATCTCGATGAGCTTGCTGAACTGGACACCCCGATGCGTTTGCGAGCGGTGAAGGAACAGCGTCACGCAGACATTTGTGAAATGCCCGGCGATGATGATGAACAGCACTGGCTTCCACCAATGCGATGCGAAGGCGGCAAATCCGGGCATCGTATGCCTGGCTCCTATCCTGACTGGTAATCGCGTCGCGGAATGCGACACGGAACGGCGTGCCCGCCATCGCGGCCTGCACGAGGACGGACCATTCCCCTCTGAACCTAAGCACTTTCTGGACCCCTGCCAACCTGTTCGGGCCCGGTTCGGCCTGAAGGCGCGGCCATGAGATAAACGCGTCGCTCGCCGCGCGGTAACGCTCTGCGCCCGGAACGCTCTTGCCGCGGCCTTCCCGAGACCGTACCCTCTGACCCGTCATGAGCTCTACCCGCAAGGCGCCCCTCTCCACACCGACGGCGCGCGCGACTGCCGAAGGCACCGCCCGCTACGCCGCCCGATTCGCCGCTGGCCTCGAGGATGACTTCTATCGACCCCTCGACCAGGAGTTGCAGGTCTCCTCCATCGGGATCGGGACCTACCTCGGCGAGTGTACCGATGGGGACGACGCCCGGTATCGTGCCAGCGTTGGCCGCGCCCTCGAGCGTGGTGTCAACCTCATCGATACCGCCATCAATTACCGCTGCCAGCGATCGGAGCGGTCGGTGGGCCACGCCCTCGCCAACGCCATCCGGTCAGGACGCGTGTCGCGCGACGAGATCGTGCTCTGCACGAAGGGTGGATACATCCCCCTGGACGGCGAGGCGCCGGACGACCGCTTCGAGTACCAGCGCTACGTCCAGCGCGAGTACATCGACCGAGGGATCCTGACAGCCGATGACGTCGTGGCTGGCGGGCACTCGCTCGCCCCTGCGTTTCTCGCCGATCAGCTTCGCCGAAGCCTCACCAACCTGCGCGTCCAGGCGGTGGACGTGTACTACATCCACAACCCCGAGCAGCAGCTCGACGTCGTCACGCCAGAGGAGCTCGACGAGCGACTTCGCGCCGCCTTCGTGCTGCTCGAGGAGCAGTGCGCCGCCGGACGAATCGGCCGCTACGGCTGCGCGACGTGGAACGGCTTTCGAGTGCCCCCGGAGGAGCGCGGCCATCTGAGCCTGGCTCGTCTCGTGGCTCTGGCTGAGGAGGTGGCCGGAGACTCCCATCACTTCCGCGTCGTTCAGCTCCCGGTGAGCCTCGCCCTCGCCGAGGCGGTACGCGCTCCGACCCAGAGAATGCGCGGAGGGGAATCCGTTCCGCTGCTCCAGGCGGCGGCCGAGCTCGGGGTCTCGGTCGTCTCGAGCGGAACGTTATTGCAGGGAAAGCTCACGTCGGGCCTGCCCGAGCAGATCCGGGACGCTGTGCCGGGCTACGACACCGATGCTCAGCGAGCGATTGCATTCGTCCGCGCGCTCCCCGTCATCAGCTCCGCTCTCGTCGGAATGAAGCGGGAGGAATGGGTAGAGGAGAACCTGAGGACGGGCGCGAGAAAATAGCCCTACTTCAATTCCACCTCATCCACTTCCCCTTTCTCCCATTCTACTCGCACCAGGCGATGCGCATTGGTGTCGGCCACGTAGGCGCCCGTTCTCCCGCACGCCACTCCCCCGGGCTCGCTCAGCCCTACTCCCCTTACCCACGTCTCCACACGTCGCTCGGCGACGTTCACCCATTTGAGGGCGTCGTTGTAGGAGTCCGCCACCAGAAAGCGTCCTGACGGATGACGGGCGATGCCCTGCTGATGCTGCATTCGGACCTCGTCTCCCACGCCATCGCGATCTCCGAAATCGAAAAGACCGGTCCCCACGATGGTCCCGACGGATCCAGGTGCGCCGATCTCCGACCATCGCACGGCGCTCGACTCCGCATCCACGAAGTACAGACGATCACCATCCGCGACGATTCCCATGGGCTGGGCGAGAGCAGCGTCGAGCCGCGGGCCGTCCACGATGTCCTCCCGTCCGCTCCCCGCGTGCACATCGGTCGAGCCGGTGGCGGGGTCGATCGACCAGATCTGATGGTTCCCCGCCATGGCCACATACAGAGTTCGGCCAGCGAGCGTCACATCCCACGGCGAAGAGAGGGCGCCTGCGGCTTCGTCCTGACGCGTGCGCAGCTGCCGCCCGATCCCGGCTACGGTTCGGAGCGCCCCCGTGTCGAGCGAGAGCGCACGGACGGCGTGGTTTTCCGCATCCGCGATGTAGAGCGTCTCGCCATCGAAGCACATTCCCTGCGGCGAGTCGAGGCGGCCGGAGACACCGTCGACGAAGCCCCTCTCGCCATCGCCGGCCACTCTGTCGATGGTCACACTCCGCCCGCCCAGGCGGAGCCGTCCGACGATCACGCGATGGTGCGCGCTGTCGGCGATCGCGATCCGCTCCCCGTCGATAGCGACCTTGCCCGGATAGCGGAGAGTGCCGGGCGCAGTGGCCGGCGCATCAGGAGTGAAGGAGATCGTCCGGCGATCGAGCGTCCCGTTCGCCGAATGCCGCGCCACCAGCGCTTCGATGAAGGGGGCGATCGCCTCCGCAGTGAATTCCCCGGCGTGCATCCCGACGACCGACCCCGCAGGGTCCACCACGGCGATCGTTGGCCACGCGTTCACGGTATAAGCTCGCCAGACGCGAAACTGGCGGTCGTTGACAACCGGGTGGGTGTTGCCGAGGCGGAGCGCTGCCTCGCGAATTCGTGGCGTCTCCCGCTCCGCTGTGTACTTACCGCTGTGGACGCCGATGACGATCAGCTCGTCCGGAAAGCGGTGCTCGAGATCCCGCAACTGCGGGATGACGTGGATGCAGTTGATTCAGCCGTAGGTCCAGAAATCGAGGATCACGATCTTGCCGCGCAGATCCTCGAGCCGCAGCCGGCTGCCGCCGAGATTGAGCCAGTCGAGCGTGGGAAAGTCGGGCGCCCGGACGCTGGGCCGGGCAATCGTCGAGTCGGTCATGCAAGAAGAATCCGCCCTTGTCGCGGGACGTTCCTGGTGGCGAGGCACACGACGGAGTGGATAGCATCTCCCGGGCCCTTTCTTTTGGAACGAACGCCGTGCATTTCCACGTTTTGCGTCGATGACCATCCCACCCACGTCCCCACTTGCCCACCATCGCCCCCGTGGTGGCTTCCGCAATCCGTGGCCCGGCATCGAGCCGCACGGCCTCGGCGATCTCCTTCGCTGGCAGATGGATCGGATCCACGGCACGCCCCAGGATCCGCCGCGGTCGAGCTTCGAGCGAGCGACACCCGACTTCCCCGTCCCTCGCGCCGCCGAAATGGATCTCCTCGCCACCTGGGTCGGCCACTCCACCGTGCTCCTGCAGCTGGGCACCACCAATGTGCTCACCGACCCCATCTGGAGCGCGCGCGCGTCGCCGCTCTCCTTCATCGGACCCAAGCGGTGGGTCGATCCTGGAGTGGAGCTGGGACGCCTGCCGCCACTCGATCTGGTGCTCCTCTCCCATAATCATTACGACCACCTCGACGAGCGAACGGTGCGGCGCCTCGCGGGTCTGCACCCCGCGGCATCCTGGGTTGTCCCGCTAGGGCTCGCTCCCCGCCTCCGATCGTGGGGAGTAGGAAAGGTGTCCGAGCTCGACTGGTGGGAGAGCCTGCGCGTCTCAGAGGCAACGATCACCTGCACGCCAGCTCAGCACTTCAGCGCGCGCGGGTTCGGCGACCGGAACCGCACCTTGTGGTGTGGTTACGCCGTGCACACCCGCTCCCATCGTGTCTTCTTCGCCGGAGACACGGGCTACCATCCCGATTTTGGCCGCATCGGCGCTCGACTCGGCCCATTCGATCTGGCGCTCATCCCGATCGGCGCCTATGCCCCGCGCTGGTTCATGCGATCGGTTCACATGGACGCCGATGAGGCCCTGAGCGCCTACAACGACGTGCGTGCCGCGCACCCCGTCTCACGCCCGGCGATGCTGCCGATCCATTGGGGCACCTTCAAGCTCACCGATGAGCCGATGGACGAGCCCCCACGCCGGCTGCGCGCCGCCTGGCAGCGCGCTGCATTGGATACGGAGCAGCTCTGGCTTCTCAAGCACGGAGAGACACGGCGGCGATAGCCCCGCCATGCACGAGCGGGTCCCACCCGAAGGAAGGACCCACCCTGTTCATTCGATCGAGCAGTGTCCGATAGCGGTCTCTTCCCTACTTGATCTCCACCGGCGACGCTACCACGTGCAGATTGTGATTGACCCGAAGCCCGGCGATGCCATCAGCCGAGATCTGTGACTTCGGCACGGCCTGAATCAGCTTGCCGTTCACGTAGAAGTGCGCGGTGTCGGGCGCCATGTGGATCTTCAGCTTGTAGGTCGCCTTACCCGCCCTGTTCGCCTTCGGGACCGACGGGCTGGCCGTCCACTCCGTGATCGTGTTCACGTCCTTCCCGTCGCGCACCCTGATCAGGTACTTCCCGTCGCCCCGAACCAGGAGATAGGTGTACTTCTGCTGGTCGGTGTCGAGATTCTGGCCGCCGACGAAGAGCCCGAAAGCTTCCGGATGCGCCGGCTTCTCGAGCTGCTCGATGGTGGCGCTCGCCGCATACACGCCGCTCTTCGTGTCCTTGTCGGAATAGACAATGTGTGCCGGGCCGGTCTTGATCTCCCAACGGCCCTTCTTGTTCGTGTAGCGCACGGCCTGGATGTCGCCCTTGCCGAAGCGGGACGAATCCGTGCGGCCCATGAACCCCGCTGGCACCCCCGTCCCGACGATCTTCTTGTCCGGGTCCGGATTCATCCCCTTCATGCCCGCCATCCCGCTCATGCCGCTGCCCTTCTTCGTCGAATCGCCCTGTGCGCTGGCCTTCTTCACCGAGTCCTGAGCGCTAGCCTTCTTCACCGAGTCGCCCTGCGCGGCCGCGCGGCTCGCGGGCGTGCTCATCACAATGGCGCCGAGCGCCAACATTCCGATCGTCTTCCTCATCCTCTCTGACCTCTCTGCTGGGGTAGTTCCGTCTGGACCAGAATATACCCCGCAAATCCGTAATGCGCCTCGTTGGTCAGTGAATGGCCTCATCGCGAGGACCTGATCCGCGCCGACGCGTTGTGCGCGAATCTTGCTTACCTTGCGTGCACCAACTCTCCTCTCTAGGAGCTCACGTTATGGCGACCAGCAAGAAGTCTTCTCGCAGGAAGTCCGGCAGGGGCGGCACCGCGTCACGCAAGAGCTCGTCGCGTCGAGGCGCCGCGAGCAAGAAGTCGAGCCGCGGTGGATCCACCAGGAAGTCGGCGGCCTCCCGTGGCGGCGGGCGCAAGAGCGCCGGGAAGAAGAGCAGTGCCCGCAAGAGCGCGCCGCGAGCGATGTCGGCTCGCAAGACGTCTGGCCGCAAGGGCTCCGCGGGCTCCAAGTCCTCCCCCCGGAAGCGCCGAGTTTCCCCAGTGCAGCGAGTGAAGCGTGTCGTGAGCGAGGTCGGGAATCAGGCCGTCGATGCGGTGAAGCATGTTCCCGATCTGGTGTCCGGTGCGGTCAGCGGTGCATACGATCGCGTGACCTCCTGATCCTCTCTTTTCTGTCTGAGGGAGAGCGGGGCGGCCTCGGCCGCCCCGCTTTGTCGTGCGATCATGCCGCGCCGGTCCCTGGCACACCGGCGGCTCGAGCTGGCATCGCCGGCCCGGTGTGCTCATCCAGCCATTCCGCCACCAGCTGCAGCACCCGGTCGCGTCCCCGATCTACCGTGATCACGTGACCGCACCCTTGCAGCCACTCCAAGCGCTTCTGTCGTGACCCAATCGAGGAAATGGCTTCCTCGGCCACAGTCGGGGCGATGCGGTTGTCCTCGCGGGACTGGATGAGGAGCGTCGGCATTGTCAGCAATGGGAGCGCCGCTCGTCCGGCGTCGGCAATGCGCCCGAGCTCGGTCAGCAGCCTCGGCGTGGTGGCACGGTACGCCAGGCTCCGCTCACGCTCCGCAACATCGTGGATCGAGAGCTCGCTCCCGCCGGACAGATAGGGGGCGAGCAGTCCCACGATGCCGGAGCAGCGGGCGATCCGTCCGATGAGCGGAGGATGGCGGAGATAGGGCGCGAGGAGAACGAGCGCTGGCACCTCCGCGTGGCACGCCGACAGCGATGCCGCGAGAGCGCCTCCCATGGATAAGCCGACGACGCTCACGCGCTCTCCGTCCACTCGCAGTGCCGCGTACGAATCCTCGACGGCGGTCATCCACTGCGAGGCGCCGGACCGGGCGAACTCCCTCAGCGTCCGCCCGTGGCCGGGCAGGAGAGGCACTTCCACCGCATAGCCTCGGTGGTGCAGATCATTCGCGAGGTAGAACAGCGTCTGCGGGGTGTCGCCGAAGCCGTGCAGCATCAGCACCGTCCCGCGTGCGCCGCCGCGCAATCGAATGGGCGCGGCACCGACGATCTCACCGCGGTCGTCTACCCGTAGCCGCGACATCGATCGCCGCTCGCCGATTCGCCGTCCCAGAAAGTTCCAGGCGAGGAGAGCCAGCGGGAGGATGAGGAGGGAGAGTATCACGCGTGAGAGAGGCGTCGTGACCGCGGAGCGGGACGAGAGCGCACGAAGACGGGGGAGGCAGCCTCTCGGCTACACTCCCCCGCTTCGTTCATCCCCCCCACGAGGATGCCCTTTTGTGTGCATACTGCATGCCGGGATTTTCGGATCAGCTCGGCCACCCCTCTCAGTACCGGGGCAGGGTGGGGTCGACATCGACACCCCAGCGGGTGATTCCCCCCGCCAGCTGCCACACCCGGCGAATCCCCTCCACCCGGAGCTGCCGGGCCGCCGTGGCGCTGCGCGTGCCGCCCTTGCAGTAAAGCACGATGTCGCGATCCCGCGGAAGGCTCCCCGCCGATTGCTGGATCGTTGCGAGAGGGACCAGGCGAGCGCCCGGGATGCGGGCGATCTCCCATTCGTACGGCTCGCGCACGTCGATCAGCTCGACGGCATCGCCGCGGGCCAGGCGGTCGGCCAGCTCGCGCGGCGTCAACTCTGCAATCCCGTCGTCGGTAGCCGCAGCCTTCGCTCCGCAGAATTCCTCGTAGTCGATCAGCTCCGTGATCTCGCGAGTCCCGCACGCCGGACAGAGAGGATCCCGCCTCAGCTGCAGGGAGCGGAACTGCATGCGCAAAGCATCGACGAGCAGTAATCGGCCGACCAGGGTGTCGCCCGCGCCAAGGATGAGCTTGATCGTTTCCGTCGCCTGGATCAAGCCAATGATCCCGGGCAGAACGCCAAAGACACCCCCTTCCTCGCAGCTCGGCACCAGTCCCGGTGGCGGAGGTTCACGGAAGAGACAGCGATAGCAGGGGCCGTCGGGCATCGCGAACACCGACGCCTGCCCCTCGAACCGAAACACACTACCGTACACGTTCGGCTTTCCGAGAAGGACGCAGGCATCATTCGTCAGATAGCGCGTCGGAAAGTTGTCGGTGCCATCTACCACGATGTCGTATGCCGCGATGATCGGCAGCGCGTTCGCGGAGGTGAGCTGGAGATCGTGGGTCTCCACCTCGACGTGGGGGTTGAGATCCGCGACATGATCGCGGGCCGAATCGGTCTTCCGGCGGCCGACATCGGCGGTGCGGTGAAGGACCTGGCGCTGGAGGTTCGAGAGGTCCACCCGGTCGAAGTCAACGATCCCGAGCCGCCCCACTCCCGCCGCCGCGAGGTAGAGCGCCAGGGGGGATCCGAGCCCCCCGGCGCCGACGAGCAGCACACTCGCTGCCTTGAGTCGGCGCTGTCCCTCCGTCCCGACCCCGGGGAGGATCACGTGCCGGCTGTAGCGCGCCAACTCTTCGGCGGAGAGGGCGGGGAGCTCCTCGAGGTGCGGCAGGATGTCGGGGCTCATGATCCCGACAATCTAACGGTCGCGGCGGTGAACCCTCTAGCGACTGCGCCGGATGGAAGCGCTCGCGACGGGCATGATACCGCTGGATGCGTGGGCGCCGTTGCCGTTCGGTGCGGAAGCATCGCCGAGACGGACGCCCGCACCGTGAGCCGGGGCATGGAGTCTCTCTTCTAGCCGGCCGATGTCGGCTATGACAAGGCCGTTTCCGTCGCGCTCGATCAGCCCCTCGGCCGCGAGACGACCCAGCACGAGAGAGATGGACTCGCGCGTCGCTCCCACCAGCTCGCCCAGGAGTCGTCGCGGAACGAAGATCGGTCCCGCCGCGCCTCCTCCCCCGGTCTCCGCTGCGGTACAGCCACGGCTCTCGCCGATCCGCAGCAGAGCGACGATCAGACGCTGCTCGACGGTCAGCGTGGCGTGCTGGCCCAGCTTGTCGAGTAGGGCGGTGCGCTCGGCGACGAGCTGGCGGATCAGGCTCAGCGCGATCGCCGGCTGTTCGCGCAGCAGCGCGCTGAAGCGAGCGCTACTCAGATGGAGCGTCTCGCTCTCCTCCTCGGCACGGGCACTGCTGGAGTAGCAAGCTTTGTCCTGTAGCCCCTCGCTGCCGAACGTCTCCCCCGATGTCGCTACCCACGGCACGAAGCTGCGACTGCTCCCGACAAAGTTCCGCAGCACGATCTGGCCGCGGAGAACGATGAACACGCCGTTGGCTGCCATCCTCCGCTCGTACACCGCAAAGCCCGCGGGCCAGGTCGTCCGCGCCCCGTACTTCGCGATCGCCTCGCACTGCTCCCGAGGCAGGCGCGCGATCCGCTCCAGCTGTCCATTGAGCACGATATGCAATCCCTCGCTGCGCCCCTCGACGTCGGTCGCGCGACCCGCGCCACTCGTCCCCAGGACCATCGGCATCCACCGGAAGCCGCGGGCGGCTCCATCCTTGGGTCCGCTTGGGACTCTATTGCAACGTGCGTGCAAGCACGCCGTCATGGTACGCCAGCGTACCATCGACGCGAGCCGGCCGCGGCCCGTTCAGCGGGTCGGCGGAGGTGTCCTCGGATAGATGGGAGTGCGCTCCGGCTTCTTGAAGGTGTCGGCGCGGGGTTCGCCGGGCTTGTGACGCAGCGTGGGACCGCGCGACGCACGGGTGGTGTTGTCGAGCCCGTGATCCACCTGATCCGGTCGGGCGGCGGAGCGGGCACGGCGAGCGGACTGGCTCGTGCTGTCCCGCATTCCCGCGCTGCTGTCTGCCGGCCCCGTCGCGGGAGAGGCGGTCGCCGACAAGCTGTCAGTGGCAGATGCAGCAGATGCGCCTCGCCGCTTGCTGCAGTTCGCGAGCGGTTGCGACATCAGCAGCACGAGGCAGAGCCAGATCCTTCGGCGCACGCGGCCTCCAGGAGAAGCAGGTGATGGCGGCACCATGTGGCCCCGTCTCCCTCAGTACGCTCCAGGGCTGCACCTCGTTCGGGTTGTTTCGCGATGGCTACCGGGTCGGCGTCGTTGCGATGGCCGAAGTGGCGGACGCGAGCGCCGCGGTGCCGGCGTCGAACCGCGATGCGAGATCGGCGATCTCACGTTCCACGAGGGCGCGATCGCCCGCCCGCACAGCCTCGTTCACCGACGGGAAAACCATCGTCGCGTAACCGTTGTCCTCGTCCGATGCATAGATGAGGTTGCGATACCAGGGCCTCGTGCGAAGCCCCTGTCCACGCGTGAGCGCCCGCTCCACCTGGAGGAGCGACGTGTTCGCGCGCGCCGCCGTTGCCGGCGTGCCGGCGGCGAGTGCCGCATCCCTCGCCGCCGCCCAGGACGACGCCGCTCGCTCCATGCGGTCGATGGCCGAACCAAGCGCCGACGACGTCACACCCCACTTTCGTTCGGCGAGCAGGCGGTCGAGCGGCGCGAGATAGCGCCTCATCGTCCGGGCGTATTCCACGTAGTCGTACGGCAGCAGCTCCGCGTTGGCGAGTCGAAGCACCATTGCCGCGCCGAGCCGACCGGCGGTCGCGTGGTACGCAAAACCCGGATCCCCGAACGCTTCCATCCAGTGATACGAGTCATAGAACGAATGGTACACGCCGCCCGGTCCGCCGAATCCCCAGTCGGATATCGGGATTCCGAGATGGTTGTAGAAGCCCGCGAAATCCGATCCCCCGCCAGGATCACCCATCGGCGGCTCCATGCTGTCCGCCACCGCCGACGTGCGGCGCCACACGTCGTACACGCTCCCTTTGCCGCTGGGGTCCGGTACCTCTTTGGCCACGTCGCGGAGTGTAGCGCGGAGCGAGGGCGAGCCACCACCGCCAAACGATGGGCCTCCGGCTGCCACGTCCTGATTCAGGTAGGCCACCGCACCGCGGCCCAGGCGCAGAGAGTCGTCCTCGACGTATTCCGTTGAGCCGACCAACCCCCATTCCTCGGCATCCCACGTCGCGAAGATGATGGTGCGCCGGGGACGCATTCCTGCCTTGACCTGTTCCGCGATGCTCCGGGCGGCTTCGAGCACGCTCACGGTACCGCTGACGTTGTCGGCCGCGCCCGGTCCCCAACCATCGCGATGCCCGCCGATGATCACGTACTGGTCCGGAAGCTCGCTGCCACGGACGATGCCGAAGGTATCCCAGATCTGCTTGAGCGCGTTGCGCGCCGTGTCGCTCTGCACGACCATGTGCGCGGCGACCGGGCCGGGACCGATGTGGTAGCGGAAGGGGAGGCCTCCCTGCCACGCCTGAGGAATTCGTCCGCCGCGCAATCCACGCAGCAGCTCGGCGGCGTTGCCATACCCGATCGGTATGACGGGGATGCGAGGGACATCGAGCTTGTCGGCTGTCAGGCGCCTCACACCCGGTCGGCTGGGCCACCCCGGCGTGCTCGGATCGCCGTTGCCATTGAACACGCTGCCTCGTTGCACGCCCTGGGGCGGGCGCATCGGACCGTCCGGATAGACATCGCCCCGCGCAAAGCCGTCATCCTGCGGATCGCTGTAGATGATCAACCCCAGCGCACCGTGCCTCTCCGCCTCGCGAGCCTTTATCCCCCGGAATGACCGCCCGTAACGCGTCACGGCGATCTTTCCCCTGACCGAGATCCCGAGCGTATCGAGCTGCGCATAATCCTCGATCAGTCCGTAGTTCACGTAGACGATCTGCGCGGTGACGTCGCCCGTGCCGCTCGTTCCGTTCGCGATCACTGCCTCAGGAGTCGTCATCGCCGTGCTGTCACCGGCCACGGGCCCTTCCATCAGCCTGAAGGCGAGCGTGTCCGGCGCCACGCGAGAGAGGCCGATCGTCGTGGTGTGCGGCATCCAGACTTCGTACGCCCGCACTTCCGTCTCGAGGCCCCACGACTTCATCCGCTCGATCACGAGGTCCCGGGTCCATGCCTGCGCCGGCGTTCCCGCGATGTGCGTCGTGTGCGACAGGGCGCGGGAGAGTGCCGACGCTGCGGCCGGTTCGGGCCGCTTGATCGCGTCAGCTTCAGCGGCACGCTCGCGCGCAGCGGGCTGCGGCGAGTACCCGGTGAGGGATTGTGCGCGCACCGAGGCGGCCGAGCTGAACAGAACGACGAGGGAGAACAGTCGGCGCATGGCTACGACTCGATCGAGAGAGACAGCTGTCAGTCCTTGGGCGTCACCCGGCGGCTCCCGTCGGAGCGCCGGCGCTCGCTCGAGCCATCGCGCCGTTCGAGCCCGCGACCTCGCAGCATATCCAGCTCGGGGCGGTAGTAGCCGCGCAGAGTGTAGCCAACGGCATCGTCCACCAACGCCTCGAGTCGCTCCATGACGTCGCGGCAGACCTCCTCACCGTACCCCTGACGCGACAGCACCTCTGAGCACGCCCGCTTGATCGCATTCCATTCATCCGCCAGCGCCAGGATCGGAATGTTGTCCTCGCGGCGAAGGCTGCCGTGCTCCTGGGCGATCTGCTCCTTGAGGGCGTCATCGACGTGCGATGCGCCACTCTTCGCCAGGCGCAGCAGATCGGGAAGAATCTTGGGAATGGAATCGAGCAGGCGGTCCATGGGAAGTGCGGCCCACGGCTGAGGGCGCATCAGCGTGCGCCACTCGCCGATGACCTCGTCGAGCTCTCCCAGAAGAACGTCGAACGGCGTCTCGCCGCCGAACGCATCGCGCGCGCCGTGATGCCGGCTGTCGGCGGTGTTTTCCGAGCCCGGAAGGCTGAACATGGGGACGAACCTCGTGTCGCGCCGATCCCGTACGGCGGGCGAATCCGGCGACAGGAACGGTTGCAGGGGGGAGGGGGAGGTGCGCCAAGACAGTAATGCGTGGAGCGCGGCCGGACAAGCGATATCTCGGCTATCATTCGCCGTCTTCGTACTCCTGCAACGCGCCGTCGATCGCCCGGCGCAGCCGATTCTCCCGGTCCGGACCCTCCGGGACGCCCGCCGCGATGAGCGAGAACTGCTCGACCATCTCGCGCGAGAGAAAGGGCTCGGGATCCTGGACCCCGAGATCGCCAAGCGCGTGCCGAGCGAGCTCCCGCAGCGCCGATCGAGTCGCTGGCGCGAGCCCGGACAGCGAGAGAGGATCCACCAGCCGCGGCATCACCCACTCGGCGCGGCGCAGCGGGGCATCCCGCAGAGCCGTCAGCGGCGCCAGCGTCGCCACGAAGGAACCCGGTGTGTGCTCGCGGAAACTTTCGATCACGCCGCGTCGCCGGAGCGACACGAGCCGCTTCGCGACCGCAGCGCGCACGACCGAGATTCCCTCGTAGCTCTGATTCCCGCGGCCGGTAATGATGAGAACCTGGCCTGCGTGCGCGACCTGGCGCTCGCGCAGCCACGCATCGACTCGCTGGATCGCGTCCGCCGCGGTGGGGAGCGACGCCCGCAGATTCAGCGTACGCTCGCGGCCGAACTCCGCCTCATCGAGCGCTCGCCGCAGAGCGTCGCCCGGCTTGTCGCCTCGCTTCCGGTATCGGTCCCGCACCACCGGGCCAGCCTACCGGATGGCCGCGCGGAGCACGCGGCCATCAAGCCGGTCGGCGGGGATCACGTGAGCGACCCACGCCAGGGTCGGAGCCATATCGACGACGCGAGCGAATTCCGCGTAGCGTCCCGGACGAAAAGGCGGTCCGTAGAAGATCACCGGAACGTGGGTGTCATAGTCGTGCGGCGTGCCATGCTCGGCATACTTCACGTTACCCCACACGCTGTACGGAGTGAGCGTCGCCACGTACTCCACTGGCAGATCGGGAGACAGCATGTGCAGCCACCGCCGGGCAATCGGATTGCTCGCGCTGTCGCGCGCGAGAGCGCCCACCCGGTCCACCCGGAGCACGCCGGGTCGGCGGCGCAGCGCGGCGACCAGGGGATCGATCACAACGTCCGGCTCGACGCCGGCGCGGCGAAAGCTCTCACGGCGAACGAACAGCATGCCGTCCTCGAGATTCAGCGCGGTGCTGTCGATCCCGCGCTCGACGAGCGCGGTCCGCGCACGGTGCAGGAGATCGCCCGCCTCCACATGCCCCGCACGACGGTGCGTCTGCGCGGTGTACAGCTCGGGAAAGGGCGCCACCCCATGATCGGCGGTGAGCGCGACCACGATCTTCGCCGAGTCGCGCGCGGCATACAGCGAATCGAAGAAGATACCGAGCATCCGATCCACACGGATGACCTGGTCGTGAAGCTCACGGGAGTCGGGACCGTAGCGATGGCCGATCGCATCGGTGGTCGAGAGGGAGATCGCGAGAATGTCGGTCTGCGGCCCGGCACCCAGCTCGAGCTGCCGCAGGCCGGCGAAAGCGAAAGCCAGCGTCACCTCGTCCATGAACGGGTATTCGGGGAGAACGCGCGCCGCCTGCGAGCTGTCGGCGGGCACACGATGCGGAAAGACCACGTCGGTTCCGTCATTCTCGATCGAAACGCTGTCGGGCTCGTGATAGGCACTGTCTGGCAGAGACAGCGTCCAGGCGGCGCCGGCGAAACGTTGGGGAAGGTGACGGTCGTTGAACGCCCGAACCCACGCGGGCAGCGTATCCGCGTAGTAGAGGCTCGATGTGAAGCGCCCATTGGCCGCATACCAGAAGACGCTCTGATGAGCGCGGCCGAGCGGCAGAATTGCTCCTCGATCCTTCCGCGACACGGAGAGCGCACGGCTGCGCGGATCGGTGATCCGGAGCCAGTCGATGAGCGTTCCGCCCCGAAAGCGGAACGGAGAGGCACCAGGTCCGGGGGCGCCATCGAGCAATGGCGACTGCGGATCCTGCACGCCAGCGCTGTTGCGCGAGATGCCGGTGCTGCTCGGAAAGCGCCCCGACATCGTGCTGGCGTGCCCCGGCGCCGTCTCGGTCACCGCGTGATCCTGGTGCGCGTTCGTGAACACGGCACCCCCGCGCGCCAGCCGTGACAGCCCTCCGGCAAGCTGCCCTCGAAAGCGATCGATGTACTCCCCTCGCATCTGATCGACGGTGAGAAAGACAACGAGTGTCGGCGCTGGTCCGACGGCCGACGTACGCGGCGGTGCGGCAGGGGCACCCCGCGCCTGCGCATGCACGGGATACGCGAGGAGCAGAGCGGACAGGGCAGCGAGACAACGCGTCATGTTTATCGGGTTGGGTCGGACTAATCTATCGCCGCGGGAGCAGCTCGGCGCGGCCGTAGAGCGCTCCCCCGCGCATCACCATCCGCACCAGACGTGCATTCGCGATGTCGGCCCGGGGATCGCCGTCGAGCACCACGAAATCGGCCCGCTTCCCGGCGACGATCGATCCGAGATCCCGGTCGCGCCGCATGGCCCGCGCGGCGACGAGCGTCGTCGAGGCCAACACGTCCGCCGCCGGCATTCCGGCGCGCTGCATCGCCTCCATCTCGCGGTAGAGACTCGGCCCGTGAGCCGTGCCCGGGTTGCCGGCATCCGTCCCCGTGGCGACCCCGATGCCAGCCGCGCGTAGTCGGACGAGATTGCGATCCATCGTCGCACGCTGCCTGTCCCATACGCCGCTCTGCACCGCCTCCGCCTGGCGCACGCGCCGCTCTTGCGGGAGCACCGTCTCGAGGCGCGCTCGTGTGGCCGCGTCCACGCACGTCAGCGGATAGCGAGCGTCGGGAGAACGGCCGAGAAAGACATCGGCGTATCCCTCACGCACGGTGAGGGTGGGAATCACGATGGCTCCGTTGCTCCTCGCCAGACCGATGAACTCATCATCCACGTCGACGTCATCCACGCTGTGTACCAGCACCGTCGCGCCGGCGCGCAGGGCGTCCTTGGCCGCCTGGAGCTGGGTCGCATGAACGATCAGCGGGAGCCCGGATTTTTGCGCTTCATCCCCGGCAGCGAGAAGCAGCGTGCGCATACGCGCTTGCGCCGAATCGTTGAGCTGGATGTACCAGACCTTGATCGCGCTCGAGCCCGCCCGCGCGAGCGCGCGCACGGAGGCGCGCACAGTCGAGTCGTCCTTCATGTAGAGGAACTGCCGCATCTGAGGCAGGTTCAGCCAGTGGTCCACGGTCGAGAGCAGTGGTCCGGCGGCCACCACCCGGGGCGCGTCCAACGCCGCCTCGTGCGCCCGCGCCATAGCGAGAGTCCACGGATATCCCCCCACATCGAACACGGCCGTGACACCGCTGCAGAGGTAGGCCCGATCGAAATGCTCCGGGTGCCGCTGAAGTGCCGGAATCACCGAGTCGTACGGATAACGGTCGCGCACATCCAGCGCATCGGGACGTCCATCCACCCAGCCCGTCTGCGAGTAGTGCACGTGGGCATCGATCAGTCCGGGTATCACCCATGCGCCGTCAGCGTGCACGACCTCCATGCTCGGCGGTGGCGTGCAGTCGCGCCCGACCGCTCCCGCGCACACGATCCGGCCATCGCGTACGATCACGACAGCGTTGGGAATCGATGCCGCACCCGGGTTCACGAGCGTCGCGCCGACGAGGGCGACGGGCGGGGGTGACGCGCCGGTTGGCAGCCCGAATGCCGTGCTCACTCCGATCTTCCAGCCAGCGGGAGTGTTCACGAACACGCGCTCGGAGATTCCCTCGCTGGTGACACCGCTCTGCGTCACCCGATAGTGGTAAGTACCGTACATCACGCCGGGCGCGACCGGGAATAGTCTCAGGTCGCGGGCGACGAGTGTATCTGGCCACGTACTGTCACGCCGCGCCGACCAGCCAGCAAAGCCGGGGTCGACGCCGCCCGGGCCGTTTCGGACCAGCGCTTCCGTCTGTAGGTAGTAAGAGAGATAGCGCTCCCGATCGCGCTTGTGGATCGCGTCCACGTTTCCCTCGAACACGCGGCGTACGGCTGCGCTGTCGCCCACTCCCGCCGGTACGGGAGCCGGCGGCGAGGACGGTCTGCAGCCCGCCACCAGGATGGCTGTCAGCAACGCTGGACGTATCGCGGGGCTCATCGGCTCTCCGGTCGAAGACGTCCTATGATAATCCTCGCCCGGCCGCGCGGGGAGCTGTCCACGCCGCCCGAGGGAGCACGGATCGGGAGTGGGCGCGCTGGCCCACTCCCGACCCGTATGTCTTACAGACCCACGATGAACGGCCGCACGATCGCCAGCACCTGCTCCTTCGTCAGCGGCTCGTCGAACGACTCGGTCACCTCATCGAGCGCGACCGAAGTGATCGACGGGACATTGATGCCGAGCTGCACTGTGTTCTCCTCGCCCGCATAGGTGGCCTCGGTGCCCGGTATGTCAGTGAGATTACGCGTGATCCATCCCTCGTTGGGAGAGGTCTCCGAGAAATTCCCACGGAGTCGCCGCACCTCGCACGCGTGCCGGGCCTCAACTGCGTGGATCTGGAGGGCCGCCGTCAGAATCGCCTTGTTCGACATGAGGTTCGGCGCCTGCCCCTTGTACGCCCGCACGCCAGTGTCTTCGAACGCCTGCGACACGGCGGCAAAGATCTCGAAATGGAAGAAGACGCCCTTGAAGGGTCCGTTATCCGAGCCCCCACCGGCGGTGTAATCGAACGTGGGCTTCGGCACGGCTGCGTGGCCTAGCACCGAGAGCAGGAACGCCACGTGCTCGTTCTCGTGCTTGCGGATCTGCTCGAAGATCGCCGTGTCCGCGGCTGGAATGATGCCGGCGTCGGCGCCGCGGTTGTAGAACTCGGCCTCGAGGTACTCGAGCGTCAACGCGAAGTTCAGCACGTCGATGATGTTCTGCGGCAAGCCGCCGCCTTGCGCGAACACGTCCTTCGCCAGCGCCGCGAGCGCGAGCGGCACGGACGCGAGCGCGAAGCCGGCGATGGTGGCCGAGCTCGCCTTCGCACCCTTGGTAAGTACGTCCCGGCGAGAAAGGATGCGGTCCTCGATCTCGGGATTCACGGAGTCGAGAAGTGAGAGATTGTCCATGATGAGTCGCTCCTACACGCCGGTGACGGTGATGGTCTCTTGGATAAACGGACTCGCGGCCTGCAGCACCGCTCCGGGCTCGAATGCCCGGTCGAGGCCGTTTTGGTCGATGACGTCGTCGCCCGCGAAGTAACCCGTCCGGGGCTGAAGCAGGTCGCGAATGGCCGCCGCGTGACGCGCTTCCACGGAGACGATCTTGCCAGCGACCGTGAGATTCGCCGCGCTCTTGAGGTACTTGCCCGAGCCATTGTAGGCTGCCACGCCCAGATCCTCGAACACCCGTGCGGTCGTGAGCACGCTCGTGCGGCTGGCGAAGTTCACCGAGCTGAAGTTGGGCGTCAGCGCGGGTATGGCGCTGGCACCGAGCGCCGTCTTGAAGAAATCCCTGTGCACGACCTCGTGGTCCCGCACGTCGGTGAGCACGATCCGCTCGCGCGCGATCAGGTCGCCGGCGAATGACGCCGCCACCATCACGTAAAACGCGGCTTCGAGTTGCTCCAGGGCATACGCGTAGTTGAGTACGCCCACATCGGTGCTGAAGTCGAGCACGATCGTGGTGGCCGTACCTTGGTTTCCCTGCCCGCCGCGGACACCAGTTACACTATCCTGGCTGCAGCCCTCGATCAGCGCGGGCACACACAGGGCCGCGCCACCCAACCCGGCAGCCCGGAGAAAGTCCCGCCGGGTTCGTCCGCGAAATAGACCTTCGGGACCCGGGTCAAGCGATGTGAGACCGTTTTTCATGAACCCTCCACTCACCTCGGCCGGTTAGATTCTCTCGGTTCGTCCGCGCCGGCCCGCGACCGCTCCGCGTCACCCAACATGGGTCGTGCTGCCCGTACCCGACTCCGTAGCGCCGGCGAGCCACCGCCAAGCGCCACAGTCGTGAGAACCTCTACTGCGCGCTCCGCGCCTGCCACACATTTTCCTGCAAGATTGTCGATGCAGCAGATGGCGCTCCTGACGCACGGTCGGGACATCATCGAACGAGCGAAGCAGTGCCACCGGCCAGCAGCGAGGGCGCACACGGGCGTGCTATGTGCAAGGGCATCGCGAGAGCCGCGCCCCATGAGAAGGCGCCTCCACGATCGGACACGTCAATCGGCGCGAGGCGTGACAACCTCTGCGCCCAACTCCGAGACTGAACGCGGTGAAGCGACAGCAGGCCATTCTGCAGATCTTGCGCGAGCGTATCGAGGACGGACTCGCGACCGGCACTCTCGAGTACGGGGATCGGCTTCCCAGTGCACGAAAGCTCGCCGCCGAGCTGGAAGCCGACCCGCGAGTGGTGTTGGCGGCCTACGCCCAGCTGGCCGAAGAGGACCTCGTCGAGCTACGTCCCCGGTCCGGTGTCTTCGTCGCCGCCAAGGCCGCGTACCACCGCGACCCCGAGGCCGCGCCGAATCGCTGGATCCTCGACACGCTCGCCGGCGCCGTTACGCGCGACATGACGCCCAACGTACTCATCGAGCGGATAGAACGGACCTTGTTCTCGCGTCGAGTCAAGGCGGCAGTCGTCGAGTGCAATAGCGACCAGATCTTTTCCATGGCCGAGGAGCTCGAGACCTACTTCGGTCTCGAGGTGATCGGTGTCGACCTCGACGAGCTCCGGGGACGTACCGTTCTGCCCGCATACCTGAATGACGTGAATCTTGTAGTATCGGCAATGCACAGCGAGGAGGTGGAGCGGATCGCGAAACGGCTCGGCAAACCCTTCGTCATCACGAAGATTCGGCCCGACCTCATTGCCCGATTGCTACGGCTGCTCGCGCGCGGCGCGGTGTACTTCCTCGTCAGCGACCCACGTTTTCGGGACAAGCTTCGGCGACTCGCCGCGCCGCTCCCGGGCTCGGCCAACTTTCACGTTCTGGTCGCGGGTCCTGACGATCTGCGCGAGATCCCGGCGGGCGCAGCCACGTATATCATGCGCCGCGTACGATCTCGGGGTTCGATCGAGCAACATCCAGGACGAGAGATACCCGCGCAGCGCATCTTCTCCGCCGATACCGTGCGCCAGATCTTGGCCCTTATCACGAAGCAGCCCGAGGATCTGCAGCACACGCCGGCCGGCGCCACTCCCACGGAGCGGTCTGATTCTCGGCGCCCATCAGGTCGACACGGTGGCACCTCAGGCTCGCCGTAGAGAACCGCGTCTTAGAAGCCGACGCCGACCCCCAAACGGTAGACGACCATGTTCGCCTTGCTGCGAACAGGGGAGACGCTGATCGAGCCGTCCGGATTGTCGCGGACGCCGCCCGGCAGCAGATACGACACCGTCCCGTTGTCATGGTACTGGGCACCGGCGTCGAGCGAGATCGGGTGTCGCCCCTGCCGCAACAACAGGTAGAGACCACCGCCGGCGCTCCACGCGAACGCGGCATCGCTGTAGTTGGTGGTGTTCCCAAAGCTCTCCGAATCAGAATTGCCCGAGAGTGAGGACTGGGTGAAGAAGTAGGAGACGCCGATCATTCCGCTCATGTAAGGGCGAACCCGTCCCGTGGGTGCCATGAGCTGGGGGCCGACTCCCGCGATGAGGATGTTGTTATCGGTCGCCAGCCGCAGCGCGATCCGGCAGCCGATCCCACTGAAGCACACCGGCCTACTCTCATTTCCGTACTGCAGGAGGTCCACTCCCACCCGGAAAGAAAGAGGGCTCTGGCGAGCGGGTTGGTAGAGCAGATTGAGCCCCACCCCGTAGCCATCGGTCACGAAGCGGCGGAAGTCACCGGTGGACTGCGCTCCCTCCAGCTGCAGACCGCCCTGCCAGCGAGACGGAGCGCGAACGCGGCCAAGGTCGATCGCCTGCGCGGACAAGGCCGGCGCTGACGCGGCGAGCACGACGGCCGAAGTGAGAGTGACAAAGGGGGAGCGCATGGGGGCGACACTCCGAGAAGGAGGGATGACGGTTCCGGAGGTATGGGTGCACACCGGGTGCCGTTCGAGGCATGGCACCTAACTCGCTGCGCCAGGAAAACTTAGGTCTCCCCTCGCCGCTCACCTCTCGAGCAGACTACCCTCTCAGTGTGACACCGGGCGGTGCTCGGACGGGACAGACCACATAGCGCGCGCGGCAAGAAAAATCGCTCCACCCTCGAGCAGCGGAGCGATCCGTTCTTCGGAAAGCCTTCTCATTTTCCGCCGATCATGACCCCGAAGCTGATCGGAATGAAGTTGGTCTTACTGTCGATCTGCTCGCCAAAGAGCTTGGCATTTTCGGACAGCACGCTCACGTACCGCACCTCGACGAATGTGCTCAAGCTGCCAAGCGTGAATCGAATGCCCCCGCCCCCGTTCAGCGCGAATTTCGTTGCATCATCCGACAAGCTGCCACCGCCGGTACCGGAGCCCTCGGCGGTCACCTTCACGTTGTAGAGGCCGACGCCAGCGGTCAGATACGGCCGAATGCCTGTGGCGCTCGAGAGCGGAAGAATGAACAGACCATTCAATGTCCCGCCCAGCAGGGAGCTGTGGGCCTTGGCGTCGGTCCCCTGTAGCAGGCTGCTCTTCACGTTGTTGCGATGGTAGAGGACGTCGGCGCGTAGACCGAACGGAACCATCGGCAAACTGAAGTCGATCAGACCTCCAACGTGATAGCCTGCGTTCACGCCATCCCCGAAGTCACCACTGGGAATGGTCACACCGCCCACCACACCGAAGTGGAGGCCGTTTCCGGCCGTCGAGTGCGCGGCCATCTGGGCGCGCGACGTCGACGCGAGGATGAGCGCGACGGCTGGAGCAGCAATACGAATTAGACGAATCATAGAATTCTCCTGGAGGAGATCGCGAGTCCGCTGACGACGAGCTTGCGGCCGGAAAGTGTACAACCAGAGCGCGTGGCGCTTCCGCACAGCGTCCCGACAGCATGGCGGGCATGAAAAAGCCGCTCCGCCACGTGCGCGGAGCGGCTTTTCATGCTGCAATTCAAGAACTAGCGGAACATGATTCCAACGCTGATCGGGATGAATCCCGCGCCGGAATTGCTGCCCGAGCCGCTGCCGTAGATGCTGTTGGTCGTGTTGCCGTAGGCGCTGAAGATGTAGTGATAGCGCGCCTCGAGGAACGTCGACAGACCGGCCATCAGGAATTGCACGCCCGCACCGCCGTTGACGCCAAACTTGGTGGTGGTGCTGGTGACGTCACCGCCGAACTCGCCGCAGCCGGAACCGCTGCAGTCGAGCTTGCCGCGAAGGTTGTAGACTCCCACGCCGGCGAGGACATAGGGCTTGAACGACCCCGCTGCGTCCATCGGCACCATGAACATCCCGTTCAACGTGCCGTCGATGATCGAGTTCGTCACCTTGACGCCCGTGCTCGGGTCGCTCTTGCTCCCGAAGCGGTTGTACGCCACGTCGGCCCGAAGACCGAATGGGATCATGCCGACGGCGAACTGCGCTGCGCCACCGACGTGGAAGCCGGTTCCCGAGGCGTTCTTCAGCTCACCGGTAGCCACCGACGCGCCGCCGAAGACTCCGAAGGCCACGGGGTTGCCGCTGGTTGTCGTCGTACCCTGCGCTTGCGCCATCGCCGTGCTGGCGACCAGGCCTAGCGCTACTGCTCCAACTCGAATCATACCTTTCATTTACTCCTCCAAGAGATAGGTGCGATCATCCGTATGACGCAAGCGCCGAACCAGAAGTTGCATCCGGCACCGGGGAAACATCCGGAATGGCAAGAGCCGCTTCTCCCCAACGGGGCGGAGCGGCTCTCCAATCCCTGCGATCCCGAACCTACCGGAACATGATCCCGACACTGATCGGGACGA
Source organism: Gemmatimonadales bacterium (assembly GCA_038253885.1). GTDB lineage: Bacteria > Gemmatimonadota > Gemmatimonadetes > Gemmatimonadales > Gemmatimonadaceae > JALZAQ01. The sequence goes on from JBBSGP010000016.1 coordinate 56,470, forward strand.
AAGCCGCGGCGGATGACGAAGGACCATAGCTGTCGTTGCTGCCGTACGCGCTGAAGATGTAGTGGTAGCGCGCCTCGATGTAGGTCGCCAATCCCGAGAGCCCGAACTCGACACCGGCGCCCCCGTTGATGCCGAACTTGGTCGCTGACTGGGTGTCACCATCTTGCAGCTTGGAGCGAAGGTTGTACGCTCCGACGCCGGCGATCACGTACGGCTTCACGGTGCCCATCGACGACATCGGGACCATGAACATCCCGTTGATCGTCCCCGTGATCACGGACGTCTTGACGCCGGACTGGTCCTTCTCGCCAAGGCCGTGATACATCACGTCGGCTTTGAGGCCGACCGGGATCATCGGCACGCTGAACTCCACCACACCGCCCGCATGCCAACCCGTTTTCGCGATGTCGCTCAGATTTCCCGTGGGGAGAGTCGCCCCGCCGACGACGCCGAACGCCACCGGGTGGCTCGGCATAACAGCGCCCTGCGCCTGTGCCATCGACGCGCCGGCGACGAGGCCGAGCGCCACCGCTCCAACTCGCATGATTCCCTTCATCAATCCTCCTGAGGTAGAAAAAGCGTACGACTTCTCAACGCCGATCCTCGACCAATCGTTGCAGCTACGGACCAGCGGGTGGTGCAAGAAAGAGAGCCGCACCTCGCTCCGGGTGTCCGGCTCTCTCTCCGCGATCTTGGGACGTCGATAATCAGCGGAACATGATCCCGACGGAAATCGGGATGATGGCGGTGCTCGACGAGCTGCCGTCGGAGTTCTTGTCCGTGAAGATGTGATGATAGCGAGCCTCGACGAACGTCGACAGCCCCGCAAGGCCGAACTGGACGCCGGCACCGCCGTTCAGGCCGAACTTCGTCGAGTTGTAACTGGAGGCGATATCCGTACAACTGCCCGTGCAGTCGATGCTCTGCCGGAGATTGTACGCACCCACGCCAGCGATCACGTACGGCCTCACCAGCCCTCCAGGCGCCATGGGGATCATGAACATCCCGTTCACCGTGCCGGCGATAATCGACGCCTTCGAGGTGATCGTCCCGCCCTCGAAGGGCTGGGTGGCATCCTTGAGGCTCAGATGGTGGTACATGACGTCGGCCCTGAGACCCACAGGAATGCTCGGAACACTGAACTGAACAGCGCCGCCGGCGTGCCAACTGGTGCGCGCGTCCTGGCTGAGATCCCCGCTCGGAAGCGTCGCACCGCCAACCACGCCGAACGAGATCGGAACCATGCCCATCTGCGCTAGCGCCATCGACGCGCTGGCAACGAGACCGAGTGCGACTGCGCCCACACGCATCATGCGTTTCATCCGATTCCTCCTGGGAAGGGTGCTATACGGTGTGCCCAGACGAGACGACCATCGTGACAACCGCAATTGCTCCCCTCCCTAACGCGTCACGCTAAAGAACGTCACACCTGCGGCCGAAACTATCACCGCAGGGTCATGCCCAGGCTCACCGGGACCAGTGTCCGACGCCCGCCGCTCGCCGCGATACTGAGGTATCGTCCCTCCGCGAATGCCCCCACCCCGGCGAGCCCCACGCGCACACCGAGCCCCCCGCTGTATCCCAGACTGTTCTCGGAGCTGGCCGTAGTGGCGCTCCCCGCGCGCTGCCGAAAGTACCCCGCCCCGCCGATGAGGTACGGGGTGATCGGGACCAGCGGGAGGCCGACGTCCCAGGTCGCGCTCAGCTCGGCGCCATAGAGCTCGAGATCAGGCGCCGAGCTGCCGGAGACGCCCACCGCAGGTAAGCGGTGATAGACGGCATCCGCACGCACGCCCGCCGGGATCAACGGAACATGCAACGTCGCCAGCAGCTCCCCATGCCAGCCTCTGTCATACGCGTCCTTCGTTGTCCCGGTGGGAAGGGTCACTCCACCCCCGACCCCGAAGCGAACGAAGGGCAGCTGCGCACGCGCCTCGGCGGTGGGCGCCATGAGTGCGACCGCCAGGACGGCGGCGTGCAACAGGCGCGTCATGGTCTGCCCCGGGTGCGGGTGGTGCAGTCTACCGGAGTGAAGCCTCGAGCATCGCCAGCCCGCGAGCCAGCTCCTCTCTCCTCATCACGAGCGGAGGGAGAAGACGCACAGTGTGCTCGCCAGCCGAGCAGACGAGCAGCCTGGAGGCGAGCGCGCGGCCGACCACGTCCGCCGCTTTCGCCTGCACATCGATTCCCCACATGTATCCCACGCCACGCACGGCTCGGATCTGTCCGCTGCGTGCTGCCATGTCGCTCAGCTGCTCGCCCAACCACGCGCCGTTCGAGCGCACGCTCGAGAGGAGCGCCGGATCCGAGAGCCGCTTCACGACATGCAGCGCGACGTCCGCGACGAAGGGCCCGCCGCCAAACGTGGTGGCGTGGTCTCCAGGCTTGATGCTGCCCGCGATTTCCGGCGTCAGCAGCACTGCTCCCATGGGAAGTCCCGCCGCGAGCGGCTTCGCGAGCGTGAGCATGTCGGGCTCGATACCCGCGCTCTCGTAGGCGAATAGAGTTCCCGTGCGGGCGAGTCCGCACTGGATCTCGTCGAGGATCAGCGCTACACCCCGATCGCGCGTCAGCGCGCGGAGCTCGCGGAGAAAACCGGCATCCAGCACCCGCACGCCCCCCTCCCCCTGCACGGGCTCGACGATCAGTGCCGCCGTCGTCGCCGCGCCGACGGCTGCGTCGAGCTCGCGGAGGTCGCGCTCGCAGATCGACACCCCACCCGCGAGCGGACGGAAGGGAGCCCGATACGCCGGCCGGTCCGTGGCGGCGAGCGACGCGAACAGGCGCCCATGAAAGCTCCCGCGGAGCGCCAGGATCTCGTGCTTCGCCACTCCAGCACGCTCCCGCGCCCACCGCCGCGCGAACTTGAACGCCGCCTCGTTTGCCTCGGCGCCCGAGTTGCAGAAGAAGACGCTCGACGCGAAGGAGCGCTCCACCAGCGCCCGCGCCAGCGACTCGCCCGGCTCCGTGCGATAGAGGTTCGAGACGTGGAGCATCCCGCGCTCCATCGCGCTCCGCATGACGCCTTCGACTCCGGCGTCCGCATAACCCAGTGCGTTGACCGCGATCCCGCTGGTGAAATCCAGATAGGCCTGCCCCGCATCGTCGAATAGCTCCACACCAGCACCACGCACCAGGCGCATGGGTGCGCGCCGGTAGACGGGAAGGAGCGCCTCGACCTCGGCTACGTCGGCAGGCTCGGCGGCGCTGGCGGCGGGCGCGGAATTCGCCAACAGGGAAGCGCTCATACCAGGCTCCGCGACAGAGTCAGCTCGGTGCCGCTATTGCGCGAGGCGAGAGTGTCGAGATCGCCGATCCGCACGCGGCTCACCCCCGATGATAGGGCGCGCAGCGCGGCCTCGAGCTTGGCCGCCATCCCCCCCGTTGCCGCCCCGGCGGCGATCATCGCCGCTGCCTCATCGGCGTCGAGTGAGGAGAGCAGCTCCCCGCCCGAACGCACTCCCGGCACATCCGAGATGAGAAGGAGCTCGGTCGCCTCGAGCGCGGCTGCCACTGCTGCCGCGGCGTCATCCCCATTCACGTTGACGGCCGCACCGGCCGCGACCCCGCCATGGGGAGTCTCTCGGGCCAACGGCGACAGAACGGGCAGATAGCCGGCGTCGAGCAACAAATGCAGCAGACCGGCGTTCACACGTACGGGAATACCGACTCGGCCGAACCGGCTCGCGTCCAGCAGCTCCGCCTCCAGCAAACCCGCGTCCTCGCCGGAGAGGCCGACCGCCAGGACTCCCTGGCCGATGAGCTGCGCGACCAATCTCTTGTTGATCGTCCCCGAGAGCGTCATGCGCACGATGTCCACATCGGCCTCGCTCGTCACCCGCCGGCCGTGGACGAACGTCGGCTCGACACCGAGCTGCCGCTGGATCGCCGTCACTTCGTCTCCGCCGCCATGCACGAGGCAGAGCGCGCCGGGCGATGATCGCCACGCCGCGGCGATCGCCGCCGGCATTCCTGCATCCGATTGCGGCCGTCCGCCGATCTTCACGACCCGCGTCACGACGGCAGCCCCAGCGTCTCGTCCAGCCCCAGCACGAGGTTGCCGTTCTGGAGCGCCTGTCCGGCGGCGCCCTTCACCAGGTTGTCGATCGCTGCCACCACCACCAGCGTCGGCTGCCGCGTTCCGGCGACCGATGTCACACTGATCCGCACCACGTTGCGGTGCACCACATCGCGCAGGCTCGGAATCTCCTCCCCGACTTCAATGAAGGGCTCGCCCGCATAGCGCTCTCGCCAGGGCGCGAGCGGGTCGGCCAACGGCAAAGCCAGCGGGAGGACGATCGTGGCCAGAATGCCCCGTGCAACCGGCAGGAGGTGCGGCGTGAAGACGAGGTCCGCGTCGGTGCCGAAGGCGGCCAGCACGGCGCGCATCTCGGCCAGATGCCGGTGCACGTTCCCCACCGCATACGGCCGGAAATTCTCCGCCACTTCGGCGAAAAGAAGCTCCGGCTTGGGAGTGAATCCGGCCCCCGTCACGCCGCTGGCCGCATTGACGGTGATCGTGGCTCCCGGTGCGACCAGACCGCGCTCCAGTAACGGCGCGAGCGCCAGCAGCACGGCGGTGGCGTAGCAGCCGGGATTCGCCACCACCTGCGCACCCCGCACCTCCTCGCGCATCAGCTCCGTCAGGCCGTACGGAGCGGGGGTCGAACGAGGAAGCGCGCCATTGCCTGGGCGCAGGTCGGCCGACAGATCGATGACCTTCGCCCCCGCGCCCTCGGATCGCGCCACCCATTCCCCCGAGGCTCCGTGGGGCAGAGCGCTGAAGATGAGAGCCGCCGCGCCCAGGGGTGCGTCGTCCGCAGCGACGAAGGTGATCTCACGGCCGCCCAGGCGGGCACGCTGGCCCCGGCGCTCGTTCGCCGCCGCGAAGGCGACCTCGAGCCGTGGATGGCGCGCCACCAGCGCGCAGAGCTCGCGCCCCGCGTACCCACTCGCCCCGAGGACGCCGACAGGGAGTTTATGCACTCTGAATGCATATTATTGCAGCCAGCCGCTGTCAATGGCTTTTTGTCTCCCCGGCGGCTATCCTGCGCCATGGCGAACAAGCGCGAGCGTCAGACCACCATCGCAGAGCTCATCGAATCGAGACAGGTCGCCAGTCAGGAGGAGCTCCGGAAGCTGTTGCTGCATCGCGGCTGGGACGTGACCCAGTCTACTCTGTCGCGTGATCTCCGCGAGATGCGGGTGGCCCGCGTGCCCGAGGCCGACGGCTCCCGCTATACCCTGCCCGACAGCGCGGTCGACGACACAAGCCCGGGTCTGGAGCTGCTCCTCCCCGCGCTGTTCACCGACGTGAACGGCGTCGGTGAGATGGTGGTGTTGCATACCCTGCCCGGCGGTGCCCAACCGATAGCCGCCGCGCTCGACGCCGAGGAATGGACCGACGTGATCGGCACCCTCGCCGGCGATGACACCGTCCTGATCATTTGCCGCTCGGCCGCCGCCCGGGAGCGGCTCACCCGGCGACTCAGGACCCTCGGCGACGCCTAGCCACACGGCACCTGGGAAAGGCTCCCGCGGCGCTTGACGCTGCCCCGCGCGGTCGTTAAATATGCGAGCAGGCTGCATAGTTATCCACTCGCGGAGCGCCAATGGTTCGCACAATCGTCCTCGCCTATTCCGGCGGACTGGACACCTCGATCATCGTCCCCTGGCTCAAGGAGCGCTTCGACGCGCGCGTGATCTGCGTTGCCGCCGACATCGGGCAGGGAGAAGAGCTGGAGGGAGTGCGCGCGAAAGCCATCGCGTCCGGAGCCGATGAGTGCTACGTGGAGGATCTGCGACAGGAGTTCGTCGAATCCTTTATCTGGCCGACGCTGCGCGCCGGCGCCATCTATGGGCGGAAATACCTGCTCGGCACCTCGATGGCCCGACCGCTCATCGCACGCCGCCAGGTCGAGGTCGCCCGGCAGGTCGGTGCCGACGCGCTCGCGCATGGCTGCACCGGCAAGGGCAACGACCAGGTGCGCTTCGAGCTCACGTATGCGGCCTTCGCCCCGGACCTGCCGGTGATCGCCCCCTGGCGCATATGGGACATCCGCAGCCGCGAGGACGCGCTGGCCTATGCTGCTGACCGAGGCATCCCGGTATCGGCGACTGCCGCCAAGATCTACTCGCGTGACCGCAACATCTGGCACCTCTCACATGAGGGCGGGATTCTCGAGGACCCGAACTCGGTGCCACCGTCGGATCTCTTCCAACTCACCGCGGATCCGCGCTCCGCTCCGCAGGAGCCGGAGGATGTCACCATCGGGTTCGCCTCCGGAGTGCCGGCATCGGTGAACGGCGTCCCGATGGATGCCGTGTCGCTGCTCGAGACGCTGAACACCGTCGGCGGGCGTCACGGTGTGGGGCGCATCGACCTCGTCGAGGACCGCTTGGTCGGCATGAAGTCGCGCGGCGTGTACGAGACCCCTGGTGGTACCCTCCTCTACATGGCCCACAGTGAGCTCGAGCAGCTCGTGCTCGACCGGAGGACTCTCGCCGCCAAGGATGCGATGGCACCGCGCTACGCCGACCTGGTGTACGAGGGGCGCTGGTGGACAACCGAGCGCGAGGCCCTCGACGCCTTCGTGAATGTCACCCAGGAACGGGTGACCGGATCCATCACTCTGCGCTGCTACAGAGGCACGCTCACCGTGGCCGGCCGCGCCAGCGAGCAGGCGCTGTATGATGAGCGGTTCGTCACCTTCGGCGAGGATGACGTCTACGAGCAGAGCGACGCCGCCGGCTTCATTCGCCTCTACGGTCTGTCGCAGCGAGTGCGCGCGCTCAAGGACCAGCAGATGGCGCAGGCGGCCGGTGCCGCCGCCGACGCCAAGGCCGCCTCGCTCGCGATCGCATGACTCCCCAGGTGCCGGAGACTCAGGAGCAGGGGAAGGCCACGCACAAGCTCTGGGGCGGGCGATTCTCCGGCAGCACCGCTCCAGCGCTGGAGGCCGTGAACCGATCCATCGGTACCGACTTTCGCCTCTGGCCGTTCGACCTGCACGCCTCCCGGGCGTGGGCGGTCGCACTCTGGGGTGCGGGTGTGCTCACCCTCGAGGAGAGCAAGCTGCTGGAGCAGGGGTTGGACGCCGTCGGCGCGAGATTGCGGTCGGGCGTGCAGCCGATCGCGGACGACGAGGACGTGCACACGATGATCGACCGCATGCTCCACGAGGAGATCGGCGACGTGGCATCCAAGCTGCACACCGGCCGGAGTCGGAACGATCAAGTCGCGACCGCTACCCGCCTCTGGTCAATGCACGCCGCGACTCAGATCGGCACCGCCGTCCAGGAGCTCCAAGCGGTGATGCTCGAGCACGCCGAGCAGCTCCAGGGAGCTCTCATGCCGAGCTACACCCACCTGCAACGCGCCATTCCCGTCTCCGGCGCGCACTGGATGCTCTCGCACTTCTGGCCGCTGGAGCGGGATCGATCCCGGGTCGCCGACGCGTCGAAACGGGCTGCCGTGCTCCCCCTCGGATCCGGCGCGATCGCCGGATGTGCCTACCCCATCTCTCGCGTCCTTCTGCAGGGCAGCCTCGGCTTCGCGGCGGTGTCGCAGAACAGCATGGACGCGGTGAGCGACCGCGACTTCGTCGCCGATCTTCTCTTCGCGCTGTCCCTGCTCGGCGTACACCTCTCGCGGCTCTCGGAGGACCTCATCCTCTTCGGCTCGAGCGAGTTCGGTTTCGTCGGGTTCGGCGATGCCTACACCACCGGGTCGAGCATGATGCCGCAGAAGCGGAACCCCGATGCGCTCGAGCTGGCGCGGCAGAGCGGCGCGCGCATGCTCGGGGATCTCACAACCCTTCTGGCGACCATCAAGGGCCTCCCCACCGGCTACAACAAGGACCTTCAGGAAGACAAGCGCGTTCTCTTCGATGCCGTAGACGCGATGTTGTTGGTTCTGCCCGCCGTGAGCGGGACGCTGGCCGAGCTGCGCTTTCGCACCGAGCGGATGCGCGCCGCCGTCTCCGGTACCATGATGGCTACCGATCTCGCCGACTACCTGGTCGGAAAGGGAGCCAGCTTTCGCGACGCGCACAGCGTTGTCGGGCGACTGGTGCGCGAGAGCGAGCAACGGGGGCTGGAGCTGCACGAGCTGGCGTTCGATGTCTTCCGGGACTCACACCCCCGCTTCGAGCCCGATGTCTTCGACGCGCTCTCGCCCGTGCGGTCGACCGAGCGCCGCGAAGTCGAGGGCGGGACGGGACCAGCCGCGGTGCGAGCGCAGATCGACGCCGCGCGTCAGGCCCTTCGTGGCGGGATCGAGGGTGCGCGCGGAAACGAGCTGGAGCTCTGGCTCAAGGGCTGCTGAACACCGTCCCCCTACTCCATTCTGCCTTTCCGCCTACCTCGATGAACGACGGGGCGCCTCGAAAGAGGCGCCCCGTCGTGTGTCACGCAAAGTGCGCGGTGGTCTCAGCCGCCGACCTTCGTCACGTTCTCGGCCGCGGGGCCTTTCTGGCCCTGCACGATCTCGAACTCGACAGCGTCACCCTCTTGCAGGGACTTGAAGCCGCTGCCCTGAATAGCCGAGAAATGCACGAAGCAATCCTTCTGGCCATTGTCGGGTGTGATGAAGCCAAAACCCTTCGCGTCGTTGAACCACTTCACTTTGCCGGTGGTACGCATTTCCGAACTCCCGAGCTGTGTTTGTCCGGGAAGCGGAAACCGCGTACCCTGACAAGTAACTTGTCACGGGCGCACCATGCGCGCGTGATGGGCTCTCGCCCATCCACCTCAAAACAGAAACCCGGGCAGCTTCGCCCGGGTTCTCGCTGGATCGGGTGGCACCAGAAGATAGTGCGCACCCGGCGCGCGACGCAATAGTGGGGCGGGCAGGCGGTGGCCGGCCTGCCCGGAAGTCGTCAGACCGCCGGCTGTGGCTCCGCTGAGCTTTCGACGCCCGGAGTCACGGCGACGCCGCGGACGTGCTCCACGAACATCTGCTGTACCAGGCGGTTCGCCTGCTTTACGTACTCGTCGTGGTGCCGTTCGCCCACCTCGCCGATCTGTGCCAGCTGCTGGTTGCTGAGCGTCCGTCCAGCCTCACGAAATGTCTTGAATGTGTCTTCGCTCTGTCGAGCCAGAACAATGTCCTCGACCAGCCTCAGGAAGTCGCTCTCCCGCGGGATGTCGGCAAGGTCCTTCGCCTTCCCCATGATCTTCCCTACCATCTTCTTTGCCATACCGACATCGGCGCCGAGCTGCTCCTGATACTGCTCGAGCATCCTCTGGTGCTCCTGCATGTTCGGGATATGTGCGGAGCAGAGATCTCGGAAGCGCGTGTCGTCCGCTTGCTTCTCATGATCGATCAAGGAGTCCAGCAGGACGCGGTGCTGCATGACAGCATTGTTGACCTGCGACTTCAGAAAATCGATGCCCCGGTCCATATCATCCTCCTCGTGTATACGCATGGGATCTGGCACCCAGGGGTGCAGGATGCGGGCCATGCGGGGAGCCTGATTTCGCCGCCCCGCCCCCGTGCGGATCTCACGGTCCCGCGATCTGGACGTCGCTCACCCAGTACTCGGTCTCGCCGAAACACGAGGTCGGCACCCCCTTGTGCTGGTGGTAGATGAGAGCCGTCCGCTTGCCCGTCTGGATCGCGCTCTTGATGAGTGACGCCACCGAGTCGCTGCGCACGCTGAACTGGAATTTCTCGGGCATCGTGCCGGGGAGGTTCACCATTGCCAGCTCTCCCTCCCAGGTCTTACACAGCCACCCCTTCTGCGAGAACTTCTGCACGTATCCGGCGCGTTCTCCCGTGGAGTAGCTCCAGGTGAGAACGATGGCCAGATAGAGGGCGACGAGGGCAAGAGGAGTGAGGAGCACGGTCAGCCAGCGGAGTCGGTGGGTCCGTCTCGGCTGGACGGTGGAGCTGGGAGAGTTCTTCAGATCGTCGGGCATTCTAGTCTCCGTCTATGTCCAGGGATGGGTGGATCGCGAGGCCAGAACGCACTCATCGGGCCAGGCGCGCACTATCCCGTTGGCTGGCGCCAGCCTTTAGCTTTCGCCGTATCTTCTCGGGATTGATGGTAGTGCCTTTTGCCGCGCGCAGACAGACGGTGACGACAAGGGTCGGCGACGTTCCCGTGGGCAGCCGGGAGCCGGTCGTCGTCCAGTCCATGACCAATACCGACACGGCGGACGCCGAGTCCACTGCTGGTCAGATCGCGGAACTCGCGCGCGCCGGCTCCGAGCTCGTCCGGGTGACCGTGAACAACGACGCCGCGGCCGCCGCCGTGCCGGAGATCGCACGCCGGGTGGCCGACGCGGGCGTCGATGTCCCGATCATCGGCGACTTCCACTACAACGGCCACCTGCTGCTTGCCAAGTATCCGGCCTGCGCTCGTGCGCTCGCCAAGTACCGCATCAATCCGGGCAACGTGGGCGGGAAACGCCGGGACGAGCACTTTCGGACCATCGTCCAGATCGCCATCGAGCATGCCAAGCCCGTGCGCATCGGAGTGAACTGGGGCTCGCTCGATCAGGATCTTCTCACCGCCATGATGGACGCCAATGCGCGCCGCCCCGAGCCTCTGGAGGCGCACGAGGTCTACATCGAGGCGATGCTCGAGAGCGCCGTTCGCTCGGCGGTGCTCGCCGAAGAGACCGGGCTTGGCCATGACCGCATCATCCTCTCGGCGAAGGTGTCGGGTGTGCAGGACCTCGTCGAGGTCTACCGCCGGCTCGCCCGGCGATGCGACTACCCGCTTCACCTCGGCCTCACCGAGGCCGGGTTGGGCACGAAGGGGGTGGTGGCGAGCACAGCCGGTCTGGCCATCCTCCTTGGCGA
>JBBSGP010000017.1:0-64618 GCA_038253885.1 Gemmatimonadales bacterium
GCTCGTCGGGCTCCGTCCTCGCCTTCAGGTAATCCACCCAGCCCAAGCGACGGGCTCGTCCGCCTGCTCGTCTTCGGCTCACAAAATCGCATCGACGAGCAACGCGTTCGAAATCACCGCTATTTCAGCAGCCTGCTAGAGCGGTGATGAGGACGACGCCCGCGCCAGTAACGAACTGCGAATGGAGAGGACGCATGCAGGCTTAACCTCCGCGATACTTGTTTGTCTGAGAGGTATCGCGCGGGAGACGCCACGCTGATCTAACGGTGCCCACCTCTCGCCGCTTGCTCGCCGCGGGGAAGCCGAAGAAGCTCGCGCTCGTCGCCTGCATGCGGAAACTGCTCAGAATCCTCAACGTCATGGTCCGCACCGCGCAGCCGTGGTCCACCGATGCGACCTCGCCGCACTCATTCCCGCTTGACCTTCAAGACAGTTGCTAACGCCGACGAGGGGGGGGGGGATGCGAGCGCGGACCGGGACGGGAGGCGTGGTGCCGGCCGTCGGCCGCCCGCTGTTGCACCGACGAGAGGCAGGCCGCAAGCACCGCCTCGAGCGCCTCGATGCCGTCATCCGTCGCCTCGAGAAAGAGGTCGCTCAACACCGTTTCGGCTCGCTGCAGCTGTCGCACCAGCGCCGTGGCCAATGCCTGGGAGGGAAGCGTTCCACACTCCTTGGGAGCGGCGCGGTTTCCCCCCGGCCGCCGAAAGACGGTGACGCCACCTCCCTTGGCGGGCTGCAGAAAGTAGGGAGATTTGTCGCGTCGAGGGGCGGGTATTCTGTCGCGGCTGGTGCGCTCGGGCATGGATACGGCCGTCGGAAGTGGCGTCTCTGTCGCGCTCGCCTGGAAGATGTAACACGACGCGCCGTTCACCAAGATGTGGGCGCCGGGTTCTCGCGGGCCGGGCCGAGCGGAGAGCCGGGCGGACCACCCGATGATTCCTGATCTGTGGCTTCCCCACCAGAGGAGGTTGTCGTGTCCGATGTCGCTGCGCTGTGGCTCCCGATCGTCGTGTCCGCGATCCTCGTGTTTCTCGCGAGCTCCATCATCCATATGCTGTCGCCGTGGCACAAGAGCGACTACCCGAAGCTGCAGAACGAGGAGGCCGTGCTGGAGGCGCTCCGCCCGCTGGCCATACCTCCGGGCGACTACATGATGCCTCGTCCGTCGAGCCGAGCGGAGATGCGCACACCGGAATTTGCCGAGCGCATGAAGCGAGGTCCGGTGGTGGTGTTCACCGTCATGCCGAGTGGTGGAACATCGATGGCACGCAGTCTCGGGCTCTGGTTCCTCTACTGCCTCGTCGTGAGTGCGTTTGCCGCGCTCGTCGCTGGACGAATGGTGCCCCCTCACGGCGCTTCACACCAGGGTATCTTCAAGCTCGTGTCCGTCGTCGCGTTCGTCGGCTACTCGCTCGCGCTCTGGCAGTTGTCCATCTGGTATAGTCGAGCCTGGAGCACGACGATCAAGGCGACGGTAGACGGGCTGATCTATGCGCTCCTGACGGGCGCCGCGTTCACCCATCTGTGGCATCTCTGGCGCTGAGAGCGCCCGCGCTCGGAGCCAGTAGGTGGGTCTGGCTCGGTTTCCCTCCCAACGCTCTCAGGCAAGGAGGAGTCGTGGAACGTCTCGTCCCCCAGCTCTATGGGTACACGGTGTGTCTCGTGACGCTGCTCTGGGCTCTGACGAGGGTGGTCGCGCTCGTCGACAATACGGCCGCCCTGTCGGCGCCGGAGCTGCGCACGGGCACGCTTGGATGGGACGAGCCCTCGGTGAGCTCCTTCGAGGCGTTCCGGGCGACCTACGAGCGATCCCGCCGCGTTGGAGCACCCGACTCCCAGCGGGCACCGGCGGACACCGTCGCGGAGTCGGTGCTACGCCGGCGGTACGAGGCGCTGCGCGCGGATCACGTGCACCGAGTTCGCTTCGAGTCGGGGCGCGAGATCATCAAGAGCATCCTGTCGCTGGTCATCGCCGCCACGATCTTCGTGTGGCATTGGCGGTGGCTGCGCAGACGCGCCGTCACGCCGGCGGTCTGATCGCGTGAGCCTCAGGTCGCGGCTTGCTGCTTGGTGCGCTGGCGGCGCCGCGCGGCCGCGGCTTTGAGCTGCCGCTCGGCACTCGGCTTCACGTAGAAGCGATGCCGCCGCAGATCCTTCAGGATCCCCGCGCGGAGCATCTTGCGCTTGAACGCCTTGAGCGCCCAATCGAGGCGATCGCCTTCATCGAGTGTGATCTCGACCATGTGACATCCGGAAAAAAGGAACGGGACCGGCCGTGGGCCTGATCCCGGGCATACCCGCTAGTGGAGAGCACGGCGCGGCAACGCGCAGCACTCAGAGATCGTAGCCCGATTCGCGCGCGCTGTCAATGAACGAGGGCATCGTCGAAGCCGGTCATGCGGCGCCCCTCCTCGTCCCACAGCTTGAGCGAGATCGTGCGAAAACTCTGGCGAAAGCCGAGCACGGGCCCGCACTGGAACTCGGGATTCTCGCGGTAACACTTCGCCAGATTGAAGCTCGCGATCCGGGGGTCGAAATGGTGAATGTGGTGCACACCGATGTTGCCGGTCACCCACGCCAGCAGGCGCGGGAGGCGGTAGTAGGAGCTGCCGTACAGCGCCGCTGTCGCATAGTCCCACTGCTGATGCCCCGCCCAATACGTGTCCTCGAACTGGTGCTGCACATAGAAAAGCCAGATCCCGGCCGCGCCGGCGAGGAAGAAAACCGGCAGGTAAACGAGCAGTAGAGCGCGGACGCCGAACAACGCGACCAGAGCGAATGTCGCCAGGAGTAGGGTGGCGTTGGTCGCGTGGACACTCGCGTCCCCCTTCGGTCCCTTCGATGCGCCCTGTGGAAGGCGCCGCGAGTTCACGACGATATAGAGTGGCCCCAGGCCGAACATCACCAGCGGGTTGCGGAAGAGCCGGTACTTCAATCGCTCGCGCGGCGTCAGCTCCCGGTACTCGCGCACCGTGAGCGTACGCACATCGCCATGACCGCGGCGATCCAGGTCGCCCGACGCGGCGTGATGCAGGGCGTGGTCACGGCGCCATTGGCCGAAGGGAGTGAAAGTGAGCACACCGGTGATGAAGCCGACGAAATCGTTGAGGCCGCGCGACGGCAGAAAGGACCCGTGCGCGCAGTCGTGCATGATCACGAAGGTGCGGAGGAGAAAGCCGGCGGCGATCGGCGCCACGAGGAGTGCGGCGATCGGATGCGTGTCGATGGCTCGATACATGACGCTCAGCAGGACCACCAGCGGGATCAGCGTCAACGCGAGCTGTATCAGTCCGCTCGCGGCACGTCTCGTGTGATAGCGCGCGGCGATGCTCCGCCACGCATGCGCGGCGTCCGGACGCACCGGCGGTATCGGCGGTGGCTGTGCCGCGGATAGCGAGTCGCTCGCGCGATCGGTCAGGAGCACCGGCATCAGCACCTCGGGAAGTCTTATGTACGATAGCGTACACGCATCGAAGCCTACGGCTGGACGCGCCGCGAGTCAATGAAGGAGGCTCCAGTCGATCGAGGAACCGTGGGCCCCGTTTTGCATTAACTTGTGAATGCCCACGACGTGCGCGATTCACGGACGGAGGATACGGATGACCAGCCCCACGATGGTGCAACTGTGCGGAAAGATAGCGCGCGACTCCGATGAACATGTGCGGTCCATCGGACAGCGCTGCCTTCGGGACTACGATGAGTTCTCGGGTCTCAAGTACGCGCGCCTCACGGCGGGGGACGAGCAGCTCATTCTCTCGGCGGCGCTCTCCGCGCACGCGAGCAAGGATGCGTCGCGTGGCGATCTGCTGGATGAGCTGTCGCTGCTCATCCGCGCAACGCGCGCGGGCTGATTCGCCTCAGGGGCGCGAGATCTCGCGCCGCTTCACCTCGTCCCAGAGCAGGTCCAGCTCGTCGAGTTTCGCCTCTCCCATCACCAGCCCGCGCTCGGCCGCCAGACCTTCGACGCCTTCGAAGCGCCGCACGAACTTCTCATTGGCGCGGTCGAGTGCGACAGCCGCGTGGACCCCGGCCTTGCGGCAGAGATTGACGCAGGCGAAGAGCAGGTCGCCGAGCTCCGCCTCGATCGCACGCTGATCCTCTCCGGACGGCGCCGGCTCGCCGCTCTTCTCCTCATTCACGGGCAGCGCCCGGCCGGCCAGGAGATCGCGCACTTCGGATAGCTCCTCGACGACCTTCTGTGCCGGACCATCGGTGTCGCTCCAATCGAACCCGACCCCGGCCGCTCGCTCCTGCAACCGGTGGGCTCGATGCAGCGACGGCAGTCCGCTCGGAAGCCCGTCGGCCAGCGATTTCCGGGAGCTCGCCTTCATCGTCTCCCAGGGAACCCGCTCTCCCGCGCCGAAGAGATGCGGATGGCGACGCCTCATCTTGCCGACCATGGCACCCGCGACGTCGCCGACGTCGAACTCGCGCGCCTCTTCCGCGATCACGGAATGAAAGAGCACCTGGAGCAGAATGTCGCCGAGCTCATCTCGCGTCGCCGCCACGTCGGCCGACCGGAGGGCCTCATCGAGCTCGTGGGCTTCCTCGATGAGGTAGGGCCGCAGGGAGTCGTGCGTCTGGCGCGCATCCCACTCGCAGCGGACGCGAAGATCGCGCATCATTGCGAGCGCATCTTGCAGCGTGGCTTTGTCTTCCATAATCCTCCGGGGCCGGTATTCTACCCGCGCGACGAATAATGCGTCAATGCACACGCAGCTGACACGCGCCTGGGTCGACGTCGATCTGGGCGCGTTACGCCACAATGGCGCGCTGCTCTCCCGGCTTGCCCAAGCGCCGCTTCTGCCGATGGTGAAGGCCAATGCCTATGGCCTCGGCGCGGTGCCGGTGGCTCGTGCTCTCGAAGCGCTCGACCCGTGGGGATTCGGCGTGGCCACCGTAGACGAGGGCATCGAGCTACGCGATGCGGGCATCTCTCGCCCGGTCGTCGTCTTCACGTCTCTCACCCGCGCCGAGCTTCCAGCGGCCTTTCGCGCGCGGCTCACCCCGACGCTCGCCGTCTCGGAGGACATCGCCGCCTGGTGGTCGCTCGGTGACGGACGAGCGGCCTGGTGGCTCGACATCGACACGGGGATGAACCGCGCGGGTGTGAGGTGGGATGCGATCGATCGCGTCGCCGAGGCCGTGCGCCGATCTCCACCCCAGAGCGCGTTCACCCACTTTCACTCCTCGGAGCGCAACGATGGTAGCGTGGCCGAGCAGGAGGAGCGCTTCCGGCGTGCGGTCGAACGGCTTCCGGTCCGGCCCGACCTGCTTCACACCGATAACTCGGCGGCGATCGTGCGGCGGGATCGGTCGCCCTGGAGTCTCGTCAGGCCGGGTCTCTTTCTCTACGGTGTCGGAAGTGGATCGGATGGCGGAGCGCGCGTCGAGCCCGAGCCCGTGGTGGCGCTCCGAGCCCGAATCGTCGAGCTGCACACCGTACCTGACGGCGAGACGGTGAGCTACTCCGCCGCGTATCGTGCCGTCGGCGAGCGCTGCATCGCGACGTTGGCGGTCGGCTATGCGGACGGCTACCGGCGCGCGCTCTCATGCCGGGGCAGCGCGATCGTCTCGGGACGGATGTCGCCCGTGGCGGGAGTGGTCACCATGGACATGACGATGCTCGATGTCACCGGCATCCCCTGCGCGGTGGGGGATGTGGCGACGCTCATCGGGTCGGACGGAGACGCCCGACTCGACGCGGCGGATGTCGCCCGCGCGGCCGACACCGTCGCGTACGAGCTCTTCACCGGGCTGGGGGCGCGGCTCCCGCGCGTGTACTCCGGCGCCGCATCGTGAGCCGTCGCGCGGTGGTCATCGTCCTCGATGGCGTGGGCGTCGGCGCCGCGCCGGACGCCGCGACCTACGGGGACGAGGGCAGCAATACTCTCGGCCACGTCGCCCTCGCTGTCGGCGGGGCCCGGCTGCCGAACCTGGAGTGGGCCGGGCTCGGACGGCTGGCCGACGTCGCGGGCGTCGTCCCCGTTGCCGAGCCCGCAGCGGCGTGGGGACGCATGCGACCGGCATCGGCCGGAAAGGACAGCATCTCGGGGCACTGGGAGATCGCGGGAATACATCTCGATCGTCCCTTCCCGACGTATCCCGCCGGCTTTCCCGCGGGCGTGGTGGCGGAGTTCGAGGCGATGTCCGGCCGGCGGGTCATCGGCAATGTCGCCGGCAGCGGCACCGACATCATCGCGCGCTTCGGCCGGCAGCACGAGAGCTCGGGGGCCTGGATCCTCTACACCTCGGCGGACTCCGTCTTCCAGCTGGCGGCTCACGAGCGGGTCATCGCGCTCGATGAGCTCTACCACGCCTGTGGCCAGGCTCGCGCGTTGCTGGTGGCGCCGCACGATGTCTCTCGTGTCATCGCGCGCCCGTTCATCGGCCGGGACGGTGCTTACGCGCGCACCGCCAATCGGCGTGATTTCTCCATCGCTCCTCCCGGCGAGACGCTGCTCGATGCACTGGAGGCCGCCGGCATTCCGCGACGCGGCGTCGGAAAGGTAGATGATCTGTTCGCCGGCCGCGGCATCAGATCCACGCACACCGCCGACAACGACGAAGGTCTCGCCGCCATTCGGCAAGCCCTTCGCGAGATGGACAGTGGGCTGCTGTTCGCGAACCTTGTAGATTTCGATCAGCTCTGGGGGCACCGAAACGATGTCGCGGGGTTTTACGAAGGGCTCCGCGCGTTCGACCGCTCGCTGCCGGCGCTGCTCCATGACCTCACCGAGGACGATGTGCTCTTTCTGACGGCCGATCACGGCAACGATCCGACGACCGCCGGCACCGATCACGCGCGCGAGTGCGTGCCCCTGCTGGCCCTCGGCGCGCGCGTTCAGGCGGTGCCGCTGGGCGAGCGGACGACATTCTCGGATCTCGGGGCAACCGTGGCCGAGTGGCTGGGCGTCGATTTCCGGGGACGTGGCACTTCCTTTCTCGAGGCGATGCTCGTCTCGTGAGCGTGCATGCCGGCCCAGAAACGCTCTCCGCGGCAGCCTTCGAGGTGATGCACCGGGCCTATTCGCCGTACTCGCATTTTCCGGTGGGGGCGGCGCTCGAAGCTGCTGACGGCCGGGTCTTCGTCGGGTGCAACGTCGAGAACGCCTCGTTCCCGGGCGGGCTGTGCGCCGAGCGCAGCGCCCTGGCCGCGGCGGTGGCTCATGGTGCCCGGGAGTTCACGCGCCTCGTCATCGCGACCGAATCGGATGCGCCGGCGCCGCCCTGCGGGATCTGCCGTCAGATGCTGGCCGAGTTCGCACCCCGCCTGGATGTGCTGAGCTGCACCGCGCGTGGTGCTCGCTCCTCCTGGAATCTGGCCGAGCTGTTGCCGAACCCCTTCACTCCCCGTTTTCTGGAACACGAATGAAGCTCGGACGCATCGTCGGCACGGTGGTGGCGTCGCGAAAGGACGAATCCCTCGAGTCGCTCAAGCTGCTGATCGTCATCAACCTGACGACGGAGTTGAAGCCCGAGGGCGGCTACGTCGTCGCCGTCGACAGTGTCGGCGCGGGCGTCGGCGAGGTCATCCTGTACGCCACCGGAAGCTCGGCCCGGCAGACGCAACGGACGAAGGATCGCCCGGTCGATGCGGTCATCATGGCAATCGTCGACAGCTTCGACGTGGATGGAAGAAGTGTCCGACTTGCATAGCGCGCGCCGGTGGTGGCGCGCGGCGTCCATCGCGTTCGTTGGCGCGCTGGCGCTGTCCGGCTGCCGTGAAGAGCTGCAGGGCGGGGCGGCGTGTCCGTCGCTCTGCCCGGAACAGCAGGTGGCCGTGCGGGACACGACGATCGCTGCGGTGGTGCTCGATTCGACAATCGCTGGGGTGCCGCCGGTCGGCTCCGAGCCGGAGTTATTGATCGCGCAGCGCGGAGACACACTCGCGACCGGCGCGATCCTGCGATTCGATACGCTGTTCGCGGACTTCCCTCGCGGTGCGGCCGGGGACACCATCACCCATCGCGTCGCGGGACTCGACGCCGCCGAGCTTCGACTCGCCGTCTCCTCGGTGACGCTGGCCACAGACAGTGTCACGTTCGACATCTTCAACGTGGACACGACGGCCGCCGACTTCGACCTCGCCGCCGACCGGTTGCTCTTCCGTCCCGATCGTCTGCTCACGAGCCGGACCTTCTCGAAGGATTCGCTCGCCGGAATACTCCGGATCGCCCTCCCGCCGGAGAGTGTGGCCGCGCGCCTGCTCTCCGGTCGCCGGCTGCGTCTCGGCCTGCGGGCTCGCAGCGCTGCGCCGGTGCAGCTGCGTTTCTTCGCGTCTCCCGCGAACGCCTCCGCGGCCGCAGTCCTCACCTACAAGGCGCGATCCGATCGCGACACGCCGGCGGTGCGCGACACGCTCACCATCGCCAGCGGCATCAGCTCCCGATCCAGCACCGGGAGTGGAGATGCGGTGCCGGCGCTCGCGGACTACTCCGTGATCTTTCGGGGCGACCGCATCGGGTATGGTGACACCCTCACGATCGGCGGCATACCGGCCGCCCGGGCCTACCTCCGCTTCGACGTGCCGGCGCGCATCCTCGACTCTTCCACCATCGTGCGCGCCGCTCTGCTGCTCAATCAGATTCCGAATCGAGGGTTCGTTGCCGCCGACACGGTGCGCATCCTCCCGCGCGCCGTCCTTGCTGCGCCTCAGCTCGATCCGGGCCGGTCGTCGCTGCTTCTCCAGGCGCTGGCCTTCACCACGCTGCCGTCGCTGTTGTTGACGGGCGCCGACAGCGGCGTGAAGCGGGTGGAACTCGTGAACCTCCTGCGCCGATGGAAGACAGACGATCCGACGAAGCTGCAGCGAAGCCTGGTGCTGCAGTCCGCGACCGAAGGAACCCTGCCCGGCCGGCTCTACTTCTACTCCACGGAAGCGTCCGATCCCGCGGTCCGGCCCCGTCTGCAGATCGACTACATTCCGCGCACCGGAACGGGACTGCCGTGACGCAACGACTCTACCTGTGCCTTGTCACGCTGCTCGCCGGAGCATTCTTCGCTCCCGCACGCGCTCGCGCGCAGGGATCTCTTGCCGCGCAGGGTTTCGGCTATCCGCCGGGACAGCTGAGCGCACGGGCAGCCGCCACAGGGGGATCGCTCGGCGAGTTCGATCCCCTCTCCCCCATCAACCCGGCATCCCTCGGAAGCTGGGGAGCGCCGGGACTGTTCGTTCAATACTCTCCGGAATTCCGGCGCGTGACCGTGGCAACGGGGGGCGGGGGGGGCGGAACGGACAAGGCGAGCATCTACCGGTTTCCGGTCATCGGCGCGGCTGTCCCGATCAGTCAGCGCGGCACGGTCGGCGTGGCCGTCTCCGCCCTGGTGGACCGCTCCTTCGCCACCAGTCGGAGCGGCACCGATATCGTCGGCGCGTACACCGAGACGAGCCGCAGCTCGGGGGCAATCAACGATGTTCGGCTCGCGGGAGCATGGCGCTTCGGTCCGGCGCTGCGGCTCGGTGCCGGCGCTCACGTGTTCACCGGTGAGAACCGCCGTCGTCGCGAACGCCTCTACGCCGACACCACCGCCGCGTCGGCGCTGGATCAACCGCGGCTGAGCTTCTCCGGAACGGCGCTGAGTGGCGGTGCTGATTGGCAGGCGGGTCGCAATCTCGGCATCGCCACATCGGGGCGCATCGGCTTCGCGCTACGCGCATACGCCAGCGACACTCTGCTCACCAGCGCGACCGTTCCATCCCGATGGGGCGCGGCGGTGAGATACAGCGGCATCGCCGGGGTCATCCTGGCCGCGAGAGCCGATTGGGAAGGATGGTCGAAGATGGCGTCGCTGGCGGAGATCAACCAGCGCGCCGTGGACGGTTGGGACGTGGGGGTCGGCGCGGAGGTGCGTGGTCCGTCGCTGCTCGGCTCCGACGCCCCGCTCCGGGCCGGCATCAAGCGCCGGACTCTCCCGTTCAGCCCCGATGCGCTCAGCACGGTGAAGGAGACGTCGTTCTCGATCGGGACGGGAGTCCCGGTCGCGCGCGATCGAGGAAACATCGACATCACGGTCGAGCGTGCGTCCCGCACCGGCGTGCCTGGAGTGTCCGAGCACGCCTGGATCGTCGACCTCGGGTTCACCCTTCGCCCCTGAGCGCGTGACCGACCCGGGCACAGCACCGCCTCCGTCTCCGCTCATCCTCATCGCGGACGACGTCCCGGCCAACGTCGAGCTGCTGTTCGACCAGCTCACGACTCTCGGCTATCGCATCGTCACGGCCAGCGACGGTCCCTCGTCCATCGAAGGCTGCTTCGTGCACAAGCCCGACCTCTGCATCCTCGACGTGTCGATGCCGGCGGGATGGCTCGGATGCGACGACCGCGCGACCGGCTTCGAGGTCTGTCGCCGGATCAAGCGCGATCCGCGATCGGCCCGCATCCCGGTCATCTTCGTCACGGCCCTCAACGACACGTCGGACCGCGTGAAGGCGATCGAGGCCGGCGGCGACGATTTTCTCACGAAGCCGCACAACCGCCAGATCCTGAGCGCGCGCGTGCGCAGTCTGCTGCGGCTCAAGTTCGCCACCGACGCTCTCGAGGAGAGCTACCGCAAGCTGCGTGAGCTGGAGAAGGTGCGTGACGATCTCATGAAGATGATCGTGCACGACCTCAAGACGCCCCTCACGTCGGTGCTGGCCTCGCTGGAGATGCTGCTCGATGGAGACTTCGGATCGACCACACCGGACCAGAGAGTGATGCTCGGCGACGCCGAGGCGAAGGCCGAGGACCTGCTGGCGCTGATCGAGGATCTGCTGGAGGTGGCGCGCATCGAGGAGACATCGCTGGAGCTCGACCTGCGCCCGGTGGCGCCTGGAGCGCTGCTGGCCGAGGTGGTGCACGAGTGGCAGGTGAGGTTCCAGCAGGAGCGCGCTGTCGTCTCGGTGGATGTCCACGAAGACACTCCGGTCTTCCATGCCGACAAGGCGCTGATCAAGCGCGTGCTGTCGAATCTCATCCAGAACGCTCTCACCCACAGCTCGCACTCGGTCTCGCTCCGCCTGCTGGCGCGCAAGGGAGCCGACGGCGGCGTGCTCTTCACGATCGCGGACAACGGTCCCGGAATACCGCCGGAGTATCACGAGCTCATCTTCCGGAAGTTCGAGCGGGTCAAGAATCCGGAGATCCCGCGCGCGCGCTCTTCCGGGTTGGGTCTGGCCTTCTGCAAGCTCGCCGTCGAGGCTCACGGCGGGCGGATCTGGGTGAAGAGCAATGAAGGCGAGGGGAGCCAGTTCCACATCTCGCTGCCGGTGCAGCCGCCCGTGTCCGCGAGACGGCCGCCTCTCTCGACCGCAACGGTCTAGCCGGCGATCCGGCCACCGCCGTGGCGGCGGGCGTTTCCGATCACGGCTCCGCTGGCTACCTTCAACCGATGGACACGACGATCCGCGGCACGGTCTACATCGAGACGTACGGCTGCCAGATGAACGTCAGCGACTCCGAGCTCATGCTGGGCCGGCTCGCGGAATATGGTTATGCCGTGGTCGACAAACCCGACGGCGCCGACGTGATTCTCGTGAACAGCTGCGCCATCCGCGAGCATGCGGAACAGCGGGTGATCGGGCGGCTCGGCGAGCTCAAGCGTCACATGAAGCCGGATACCGTGCTTGGAGTGACGGGCTGCATGGCGCAGCGACTGGGGTCGCGAATTCTCGATCGCGCTCGCCATGTGGATCTGGTGATCGGCCCCGATGGCTATCGCGCGCTCCCGGCGTTGATCGAGGGTGCGCGCCGCGGCGAGCGCGTGGCGAAGGTGGAATTCGATCTCGAGGAGCACTACGAGGACTTCCAGGCGCGCCGCCTCGAGGACGTTCGCGCGTGGATTCCGGTGCAGCGCGGATGCGATTACAAGTGCACCTACTGCATCGTTCCGATGACGCGCGGCCCCGAGCGCAGTCGTAGGTTGGCCGACGTGGTGCGGGAGACGCACGAGATCGTCGCATCGGGCATCAGCGAGGTGACGCTGCTCGGGCAGACGGTGAATTCGTACACGGACGGCGAGCACGATTTTGCGGACCTGTTGCGGGCGGTGGGTGCGGTCCCCGGCCTGAGGCGGCTTCGCTTCACCAGCCCCCATCCGAACGACTTCAGCGACCGTGTCATCGCGGCGATGGCCGAGACACCGGCCGTCTGCGAGCACGTGCATCTGCCCATGCAGTCCGGGTCGTCGAGCGTTCTCAAGCGCATGCTGCGGCGCTACAGCCGCGAAGGATATCTCGAATGTGTGGCGCGATTGCGTTCGGCCATCCCGCATCTGGCGGTGACGACCGACATCATTGTCGGCTTCCCGGGAGAGACGGAAAATGATTTTGTCGATACGCTGAGTGCGGTGCGGGAGGTGGGGTTCGACGACGCCTACACCTTCAAGTTCTCGGCGCGCGAGGGCACACCGGCCACGCGCATGCCGCCCGAGCTCACCGTATCGGATGAGGTGTCCAGCGAGCGACTCGCCCGCCTGATCGCCACGGTGAGGGACGCCAACAGGTCACGCAACCTGGGTCTGCTCGGCAGTCGGCACGAGGTGCTGGTGGAGCGAATGTCGCGGCGCGGGGTCTTGCTCCAGGCGCGCACCCGCCATCATCGCACGGTTCTCCTGCCCGGCGAGTCGTCGCTCATCGGGCGTTACGTCACGGTCGAGCTCACCGGGACGACCGGATCCACCTTCACCGGTGCAGTCGTGCCGGAGCGGCGGCCGCTGCCGATGGCCGGATGAGGAATCTCGTCGAGCGGGCCGTGCTGGATCTGTACCAGGACTTGCGGGTCGCGCGGCCCGAGCTCTGCGCGTGCGCGCTCTGCCGGGAGGACGTTCTGGCGTACGTCCTCAATCATGCCCGCCCGCGCTATAGCGGCGGCTCCGACGAAGGATGGGCTGTCACATCGGTGGATCTCCAGCGTGACCAGAGCCGCGCGGCACTGTCGGTGGTGGTGCTCGAGGCGATGGAACGCGTCGCTCTGAATCCGCGCCACCGAGCGCGGACCGGCCCGGAGAAGAAGGTGACCTGAATCGCCGCGGAGTCGTGATGCCCCTCATTGCCGCTGCGTGCTGCGCTTACGCCGCCGGACTCCTTCTCGGATTCGGCGGCGTTGTCGTTCCGGCTCTGATGATCGCCGCGGTGGGTGGGATGATCGGGCTCCTCCTCCGCCGCGCCTTGCTCATCTCCCTGAGCGCGATCGCCATGGCCGGAACGCTTGTCGCCGTCGCCACGCATCGCTCGGATCAACGCTGTGCGGCGGAGGTCCGCTCCGACTCGAGCTGGCGCGTCGTGATCGGGGATTCGGCGTCGCCGGGATCCTTCGTGCGCGGAGCACTGCGCGAGCTCTGCCCGCTCCGGGTCACGATCGGAGTCACCGCCGGCAACGCCCCGGCGGGCGCCGTCGTGTTCGCGCGCGGCCACGCTTTCATGGGGAGCCGCGGCCTCGCGATTCGTGATGCGACAGTGACGCCCCTCGACCAGCGGGAGCTGCTGCTCGAGCTCCGAGCACGCGCCGGCCGGAGGATCGACCTCCTTTTTGGACGGGACGCGCCGCTCGCGCGCGCGCTCCTGATCGCGGATGAGGCATCAATCGACCCCGCCGTTCGCGATCGCTTCGCCGCCGCCGGGATCATCCATATGCTGTCAATTTCGGGACTGCACGTCGGAATCATTGCCCTCGCCGTCCAGCTTCTCCTCACCGCCGTCCGGGTACCGCGCGATGGCGCCCTTTGCTGCACCGTGCTCATCGTTCTGACTTATGTGGCCGTGATCGGCGCACCTCCGCCGGCGCTGCGCGCGGCCGTGATGCTGGCGATCGCGGCCGGATGCCGCGTCGTCGAGCGGCCGGCGTCCCCCTGGGCCATTCTCGCGCTGGGCGCCCTCGTGCCGCTGGAGAATCCTCGCACCGTGCTCGATCTGGGTTGGCAGCTGAGCGCTGTCGGCATGGCGGGACTGCTGGCGAGTGCAGCTCTCTCCCGGCGGCTGATCGTGCCGCGGCTCGCCGGTTGGCGCGCCCGGCTCGCGACCGCCGCCGTCGCCTCGATCGTGGCGACGATCGTGAGCGCCCCGCTCGTGGCATGGAGCTTCGGGCGCGTCAGCGTCATCGCTCCCGTCACCAACCTGATCGCCGCGCCGGTGATCGCGCTCGCCCAGCCGGCGCTCTTTCTCGCCCTTCTGTGCGCGCCTTTTCTCCCCGTCGCCCGTTTCATCGCCGATGCCACGCATCCGCTGCTCTGGGCGTTCGATGCCGTCGCGTCCACCGGCGCGGCCGTGCCCTACGGCTCCGTGATCGTCGCTCCCACCCTGGCGACCGCGCTGCTGGCTGGTGTGGCCGCCGCTGCGCTCGTGGTGGCGTGCGTGAGTCACTTCCCAGCAAGACCGCTCGCGGTCGTCGTCGGCGCTCTCGCCCTCGCGATCTGGAGCCCCCTGGCGCAGCGACCCCGGAGCGGCGAGCTCGAGCTCCATGCGATCGATGTGGGGCAGGGCGACGCCATCGCCCTTCGGACCCCGGCAGGTCACTGGATTCTCGTGGACGCGGGACGGAGCTGGCCGGGTGGGGACGAGGGGCGACGAGATGTGATCCCCTATCTGCGGCGGCGCGGCGGCGATCTCGCGCTGTTCGTGCTTTCGCACCCCCACAGCGATCACGCCGGAGGGGCCGCGACCGTCATCGCGGCGCTGCGCCCCGCTCAGTACTGGGATGGTGCCTACGTCGGCGGCAGCGCCCCCTACCTGGCGTCGCTCCGGGCGGCGGCGCGAGCGGGGGCTCGCTGGCGACGCGTTCGGCCGGGTGACGGCATCACGCTCGACGGAGTGCGGCTCGTCGTGCTGGCACCGGATTCGGCCTGGATGCGGACGCTGCACGACGCCAACGAAGGAAGCGTGACGCTGCAGGTCGAGTACGGACTGGTTCGTTTTCTGCTCGTGGGCGATGCCGAACGCGGCGAGGAGGACTGGCTACTCCAGCACCGGAGTGATGACTTGGCAGCCGATATTCTCAAGGTCGGGCATCATGGCAGCAGCACCAGCACGACGCCGGCCTTCCTCGCGACCGTCCATCCGCGCGTCGCCCTCATCTCGGTGGGGGCCGGCAATCGGTACGGCCATCCCAGTCCGGCGGTCGTGGCCGCACTCGGCCGCGCCGGAGTGGACGTGCTCCGGACGGACCGGCTCGGCAGCGTCATCATCGCCACTGACGGGCGGCGCATCACCATCGAGGCTGGAGGGGAGAGGTGGTCAGTTCCATCGTCGCGGCCCTGATCGGTGTCGAGGATCGGGTTCCCGACCCGTTCCTCAGCCGGCACCCCGAGCTGGCGTCCCTTCGGCTCCGTCGCGGCGGGCTGCCCGCCCGAATCGGCGGGTGGGCGCTCGGGCAGCGCAGCGTTGCCGCGATCACCCTCTGGCGGACGGTCTTCCTTGGTGACGAAGTCGAGCCAAACGCGGAATTACTCTTGCACGAAGCGCGTCACGTCCAGCAGTTTCTAGGCGATTCCGCTTTTCCGATCAAGTACCTGTGGGAGAGCGTCCGCCACGGGTATTACGCCAACCGATTCGAGCGCGATGCCCGTGAGTACGCCCATGACCGGTTGCGGGCGTCGGGCGACGCTCCCTAGTCGAGGAGAATGGGCATCGTGGTCCAGCACACCGCAACGTCGGTCGTGACGATCGAGCGCTTCATCATCGAGCAGGAGAGGCTGCACCCGGAGGCGACCGGAGAGCTGTCGGGCATCCTGTACGACGTCGCTCTGGCGGCGAAGATGATCGCCAACAAGGTGCGCAGCGCCGGGTTGGCCGACATCCTCGGCTCGACATCGAGCGAGAACGTGCAGGGGGAGGTCCAGCAGAAGCTCGACGTCCTCGCGAACGAGATCATCGTGAAGGCGATGGACCACGGCGGACGTCTGTGCGCGATGGCATCGGAGGAGGAGCCCGGCATCATCCCGATACCCGATGGATTTCGTTGCGGGAAGTACGTTCTCCTGTTCGACCCTCTCGATGGGTCCTCGAACATCGATGTGAACGTGCCGGTGGGCACCATCTTCTCGGTGCTACGCAAGATCACCCGCGGCACGCGTGGTGAGATGGAGGACATGCTCCAGCCGGGCCGCCGGCAGGTCGCGGCGGGCTACGTCATCTACGGCTCCAGCACGATGCTGGTCTACACCACCGGGCAGGGGGTGCACGGCTTCACCCTCGATCCGTCGATCGGCGAGTTCCTGCTGTCGCACCAGAACATCCGCATTCCCAATTCCGGTCGCTACCTCTCGGTGAACGACTCCTACGAGCAGTACTGGGCCGACAACGTGCGTGCGCTCATGCGGCGCTTTCGTGGGATGGAGGGGGACCGCAAGCCGCTCAATGTGCGCTACGTCGGATCGCTGGTCGCGGATTTCCATCGCAATCTCATGGGTGGCGGCATCTTTGCGTATCCGGCGAACACCAAGAAGCCGAAGGGAAAGCTGCGCATGCTGTACGAGGCGAACCCGCTCGCCTTCGTTGTGGAACAGGCCGGCGGTGCCGCCTGCGATGGCCGGCAGCGGGTTCTCGATCTCCACCCGACGGAGCTGCACGAGCGCACTCCACTCTACATCGGTAGCAAGGATGAGGTGGATCTGGCGCTCCAGATGCTCGGCGGCGTGCTGACGACAGTCGGCGCCTGATGCGCCGGCATCCGCGGCGATGAGCGAGCGCGAGTCGCCCGCCGGAATCCCGATCGCTGCGGTCTATCGCCCCGGAGACGGGGCGATCGACTATCCATCCGATCTGGGCGATCCCGGGCACTTTCCCTTCACGCGCGGCGTCCAGCCGACGATGTATCGCACACGGCTCTGGACGATGCGGCAGTACGCGGGCTTCGGCACGGCCGCCGAGACGAATGCCCGCTTTCGTCTTCTGCTCGACGCCGGACAGACCGGACTCTCCGTGGCGTTCGATCTGCCGACTCAGATGGGAATCGACTCGGACTCTCCTCGCGCGCTCGGAGAGGTGGGCCGGGTGGGAGTCGCCATCGACAGCGTCGAGGACATGCACACGCTTCTCGCCGATCTCCCGCTCGATACGATCTCGACGTCGATGACGATCAATGCCACGGCGTCCACGCTCCTGGCGATGTACATCGTCGTGGCCGAGGAGCGCGGTGTGGCCCGCCAGTCACTCAGTGGCACCATCCAGAATGACATCCTCAAGGAGTACATCGCTCGCGGGACCTACATCTATCCGCCGGCTCCGAGCCTGGCCCTCGTCTCGGATGTCTTCCGCTTCTGCGCCGACGAGCTTCCGCAGTGGAATCCCATCTCGATCTCCGGCTATCATATCCGGGAGGCGGGGTCCACGGCCGTGCAGGAACTCGCGTTCACCTTCGCCAATACGATCGAGTATGTGTCGCGCGCGCGGGACGCGGGTCTCCCGGTGGACCGCATCGCCCCCCGCCTCTCGTTCTTCTTCGCCGCGCACAACGACCTGTTCGAGGAGGTCGCGAAGTTTCGGGCTGCCCGCCGCCTGTACGCCCGACTCATGCGCGATCGCTTCGGCGCTTCCGACGCGAGCTGCCGCATGCGGTTCCACACGCAGACCGGCGGAGTGACGCTCACGGCGCAACAGCCCCTCAATAACGTCGTTCGCGTGACGGTGCAGACGCTGGCGGCGGTGCTCGGCGGCACACAATCGCTCCACACGAATGGCTACGACGAGGCGCTGGCCCTCCCGACGGCCGATGCGGCGACGCTCGCGCTCCGCACGCAGCAGATCGTCGGATACGAGTCCGGCGTCGCCGCCACGGTGGACCCGCTCGCCGGGAGCTTCTACGTCGAGCATCTCACGACCGAGCTCGAGCGGCGCGCAATGGAGCTCCTCGAGCGTGTCGATGAGCTGGGGGGCGCCGAGCGCGCCATTGCCGCCGGATTCATGCAGGACGAGATCGCGCGAAGCGCCTACGATCTTCAGAGAAGGCTCGAGGCCGGCGAATCCGTGATCGTCGGGGTCAACCGCTTCGGCGATGATCGCGACCCGCCGATCATACCCACGCCGGACTATTCGACACTCGCGCGCGGGCAACTGCTGCGCGTCCAGGAGCTGCGACGGAGCCGGGACGGGGGGACGGCAACCCGCACCCTCGACGCTCTGCGCGAGGCCGCGGGCGGCTACGGAGAGCCGGGCGCGCATCGAGCGCCGCTCATGCCCCTCATCATCGACGCGGTGCGCGGTCGCTCGACGGTCGGGGAGATCTCCGACGCGCTGGCCTCGCGGTGGGGCGTGTACCACCCCGGGCGTTGAAGGCGGCCGCGCGCGCTTGAATGCGCCACCGCCGACCGGTAGCTTTCGCACTCCCCCGAGCGACCGCCCTAAGTCAGTCACGAATGCCCACTTACGAATACGAGTGCCCCGATGGGCACCATTTCGAGAAGTTCTATCGTAAGATCAGCGACGCGCAGGGAGAGGTGGCCTGCCCGCGCTGTGGGCAGAACGCGGAGCGTCTCATCTCGGCTGGCGCGGGCCTCATCTTCAAGGGCTCCGGGTTCTACATCACCGACTACGGCAAGGACGGCAAGAAAGCCGAGACCGCGGCGGCCGCCGCGGCCGCGGGGGGGGGCGACAAGGGCGGCGCTGGCGAAGGCGGCAGCGAGCCGCGAGGGGGAGGGGGAGAGGAGGGGGCGGCGCCGGAAAAGTCCGAGGCACAACCCGTGAGCAATAGCGCGTCCGCCGACAGCAAGAGTAGCGGCGGCGACAGCAAGGGCGCTGCACCGGCGACCGCGAAAGGCAGCGCCGATTCCGCCGCGAGCGGCGCTCAGACGGGCAAGCGCCAGCCCGGAGAGAAGAAGGCGAAGGACAGCAAGCAGAGCGGCAAGGGAAGCAGCCCCTCCGAATGAGCGCGTCCGACCTCCTCCGTGCCGCCCTCCAGGACGCGGCGCGCGGCCTTGGCGCGTCCGATCCCGTGGAGGTCGTGCTCGAGCGCCCGCGCGATCCCGCGCACGGCGAATGGAGCACCAACCTGGCGCTCACGCTCGCCCGTCCGCTGCGGCGAAAGCCCCGCGAGATCGCGGAGTCTCTCCTCCCGGCGCTCGACCTGCCGCGGCTCGGCATCGCGTCGGTGGACATCGCCGGACCGGGATTCATCAACTTCCGGCTGGATCCCGCCGCCAATGCCCGGGCGCTCACCACCATCGTCGCCGCCGGGGAACGCTTTGGGCGCTCGGCACGCGGTCGCGGACAGGCTGTCAACATCGAGTTCGTCTCCGCGAATCCGACCGGCCCCCTGCACGTCGGGCACGGCCGTCAGGCCGCCCTCGGCGATGCCATCTCGGCGCTGCTCGAGTGGACCGGCTGGTCCGTGTCGCGCGAGTTCTACTACAACGATGCGGGTGCCCAGATAGCCGCGCTCGGTGCCAGCGTGCAGGCGCGACTTCGCGACGAGCCCGTCGAGGATGGCGGATATCACGGTGAGTACATCCGCGAGATCGCGCAGCGATACGCCCGCGAGCATCCGGCTGATGCCCGTGGTGATGACCATGCCGCCGTCACGCGCTTCGCGGTGCAGGCGCTGCGCGAGGAGCAGGACCTGGACCTCCAGGCGTTCGGCGTGCGCTTCGATAGCTACTTTCTCGAGTCGTCGCTCTACAGCGATGGCAAGGTGGAAGAGACGGTGCGCGCCCTCGTCGTCGCCGGCCACGCCTACGAGAAGGACGGCGCGCTCTGGCTGGCGACGACATCCTACGGCGACGACAAGGACCGCGTGATGCGGAAGAGCGACGGCAGCTACACCTACTTCGTTCCCGATGTCGCGTACCACATCACCAAATGGGAGCGGGGCTTTCGGCGCGCCATCAACGTGCAGGGTGCCGATCACCACAGCACCGTCACCCGGGTACGAGCGGGCCTCCAGGCGCTGGACAGCGGCATACCGGCGGGCTATCCGGAGTACGTCCTCCATCAGCTCGTGACGGTCATGCGTGGAGGAGACGAGGTGAAGATCTCCAAGCGCGCCGGCAGCTACGTGACCGTTCGCGACCTGATCGACGAGGTCGGACGCGACGCGGTGCGCTACTTCTTTCTCATGAGAAAGGGTGACTCGCCGCTCATCTTCGACCTCGATCTGGCGCGCAAGCAGTCGGAGGAGAATCCCGTCTATTACGTGCAGATGGCGCACGCCCGCGTCTGCGGAATCTTTCGCGTCGGCGGCATCGACTCCGCTGGCCTCACCGCGGAGGGAGTCGACTTCTCGCTTCTCCCCGAGCCAGAGGAGCAGAGCCTGGTGCTGGCGCTGCTCGACTTCCCGGCACTGGTCGAGGGAGCAGCCGACGCACTCGAGCCGCATCGGCTGGCGAGCTACCTGCTCGAGACAGCCCGCCTCGTCCACCTGTGGTACCACAAGCATCACGTGCTCGACGAGCCAGAGCCGATCATGCGCGCGCGCCTTCTTCTCGCCCGGGCGTCTCAGATCGTTCTGAGAAATGGCCTGTCCGTACTCGGCCTGACGGCACCCGACCGGATGTGAGAGGGAAACCGCCCCCTCTCACACCACGCGCCGCTTTCCTCCACCCCACACTCGTCTCCCATGACTGTTCTCGTCGTCGGCTCGGTCGCGCTCGACTCCGTGGAGACCCCTTTTGGCAAGGCCGACAACGTGCTCGGAGGCTCGGCCAATTTCTTTGCGGCATCGGCAAGTCACTTCGGGTCGGTTCAGGTGGTTGGAGTGGTCGGTACCGACTATCCCCTCGCGGATCTCGAGGTGCTCGCCCGGCGCGGCGTGGACCTGTCTGGGATCGAGAAGGCGGAGGGGGAGTCCTTCCGCTGGCGGGGCCGTTACCGGCACGATCTCAGCACGGCCGAAACGCTGGAGACCCGCCTCGGGGTCTTCTCTCACTTCCGCCCGAAGATCCCCGAGAGATTTCGCCGCGCGCCATTCGTTTTCCTCGGCAACATCGATCCGCGGCTCCAGCTCGATGTCCTGAATCAGGTCGACAAACCGAAGCTCGTCGCGTGCGACACGATGAACTTCTGGATCGAGAGCCGGCGCGCTGATCTGATGACGCTCCTGCCGCGTGTCGATCTCCTGATGATCAACGACGCGGAGGCGCGACAGCTCACCGAGGAATCGAACCTGGTGCAGGCGGCGCGCTGGGTTCTCGACCATGGGCCGAGCCATGTCTGCATCAAGAAGGGAGAGAATGGCGCTTTCATGTTCACGCGCTCCACCGTGTTTTTCTCTCCGGCCTATCCTCTGGAGTCGGTTTTCGATCCGACCGGCGCCGGAGATTCGTTCGCCGGCGGATTCATCGGCTACCTCGCACGCAGCGGCGATCTGGGGGAGGCCAACCTCAAGCGGGCGATGGTCTACGGGTCCGCCATGGGCTCGTTCGCTGTCGAGCGCTTCTCGATCGAGCGTCTCAACGAGATCGGCCAGCGCGAGATCACCGAGCGTGTTCGCGAGCTGCATCGCCTGACCGCGTTCGAGCAGGAGCTCACCGGGTGACTGCGCGTGGAGGAGCGTCGAGCGGGGGGCTGGACTACCGGTCGGCCGGCGTGGACATCGACGCGGCCGATCTGGCGAAGTCGCGCATGAAAGCGCTCGTCGAATCGACGTTCACTCCGGGAGCGCGCGGTCGGTTCGGCGGCTTCGGCGGTCTCTTTCGCATGCCGTCGGGGGAGCAACCGCTGCTCGTGTCGAGCGCCGATGGAGTCGGCACGAAGATCAAGGTCGCCATCGAGGCCGGCCGCCACGACACGATCGGGCACGATCTCGTGAGCCACTGCGTGAACGACATCCTCGTGCAGGGGGCACAGCCGCTGTTCTTTCTCGACTACCTCGCCTTTGGGCAGCTCGTGCCCGAGGTCGCCGAGGCCGTGGTCGGAGGCGTGGCAACGGGATGCCGCGACAACGGCTGTGCTCTGATTGGTGGAGAAACCGCCGAGATGCCGGGTCTGTACACTCCGCCGGACTACGATCTCGCCGGTTTCATCGTGGGATGGGTGGAAGAAGCACGCGTGCTCGGCGCGGAGCGCGTCGTGGCGGGCGATGTTCTCGTGGCGCTCGCCAGCGCCGGCCTCCACACGAACGGCTACTCGCTCGCCCGGCGCATTCTCGCCGAGCGCATGGGTCTTGGCGTTCAGGACGCCTTTCCCGGGAGCGGCGAGTCCGTGGCCGATGTGTTGCTCCGCGTTCATCGCTCCTACCTGCCGGCCCTGCTCCCCGTGCTCGGCCTGGTGCATGCGATGGCGCACATCACCGGTGGAGGGCTGCCCGGCAATGTCGTTCGGGCGCTGCCGCCCGACGTGGACGCCGTCGCGGACGGGGAGAGCTGGACCGTTCCTCACGAGTTCCTCCTTCTGCAGCGTGAAGGGGGCGTGAGCCGCGAGGAGATGTTTCGCACCTTCAATATGGGGGTCGGCATGGTCGTCCTTACCGCTGCCTCCTCCGCCGGCGCGGTGATGGACAGCGCGCGGGCAGCGGGCGTGCCATCCTGGGTGCTCGGCCACACCGAGTCAGGATCCGGCCGGCTCCAGCTCCGCTAGCGCCGGATGGAAAGGGAAGCGCAAAAACGGGTGGCTTCGCGAGCTGACGCGGCGCACATGCGTCGAGCCCTGGCTCTCGCGCGACGCGGGTGGGGACAGACGGCGCCCAATCCTCTCGTCGGAGCCGTGATCGTCAATGCGGGCCGGATCGTCGGGGAGGGGTGGCACGCGCGCTTCGGCGGCGACCACGCCGAGGTCGCGGCATTGCGCGCCGCCGGCGCCGCAGCACGGGGCGCGACGATCTACGTCAGCCTCGAGCCGTGTGCCCACCACGGCAAGACACCGCCGTGCACCGATGCCTTGCTCCGCTCGGGCGTGGCGCGAGTCGTGGTGGCTGTCCGGGACCCGAGCGAGATCGCGCGCGGCGGGCTCGAGCATCTCAGGGCCGGCGGCATCGCGGTGGAATCCGGCGTTCTGGCCGCGACGGCGTGGGAGCTCAATGCTCCGTTCTTTCACGCCCTGCAGTCGGCGCGACCCTGGGTGACGCTCAAGCTGGCGCTCTCCCTCGATGGGGCGATGGCGGATTCGACTGGATGGTCGCGCTGGATCACCGGCTCGCGCGCCCGCCGCGAGGTTCACCGGCTTCGCGCCGGCAGCGACGCCATAGCGGTCGGAATCGGTACCGCGCTCGCTGACGACCCGCAGCTCACAGTGCGGGGCGTGACGCCGCCCCGGCTGCCGCCGCAGCGAGTGATCTTCGACCGCCGCACGCGGCTGCCGCTGGACGGCGTCCTGGTGCGCACCGCGCGCGAGGTTCCGACGGTCGTCATCTGCGACGCTCCCCCGCCGGAGCCCGCTCGCACGCGCGCGCTCGAGCGCGCAGGCGTGGTGGTCGTGCCGGCACCCTCGCTCGAAGTGGCGATGGCGGTATTGCGCTCACGCGGGGTGAGGTCATTGCTGGTGGAGGGCGGCCCCCACCTCGCCGGAGCGCTGCTGGCAGCGTCGCTCGTCGATCGGTTGATTATCTTTCGGGCGCCGGTGTTGCTCGGTGGCGGCGCGCAGAGCCCTTTCGCGTCGCTCCCGGCCAGCCCGGTGACCGGTGCGAAGCGCCTCGTGACGATGCGACAGCGCACGCTCGGCGACGACGTCATGACGACCTACGCTCTCCAGGCGCCCCCGTGTTCACCGGACTGATCGACGACGTCGGCCTGATCGAGCGGATCGCTCCTGGGGAAGCCGGGCTCGAGCTCCGGATCCGCTGCGGCTACGACGATCTCGCGCTCGGAGAGAGCGTGTCCGTGAACGGCAGCTGTCTCACCGTGCGGGCTCACGGGCCGAGCTGGTTCGATGTGGCGGCTGTCGTGACGACCCTCGGGCGGACCGCGCTCGATGAATGGCGTGTCGGAACGAGGGTCAACCTCGAGCGAGCATTGCGGGTCGGGGATCGCCTCGGTGGGCACCTCGTCCAGGGCCACGTGGACGGGGTGGGTCGGGTGCGCTCGGTGCATCGACGTGAGGACGCGCTCCTGGTGGACGTGGAGCTTCCCGAGGAGCTGTCGACACTAGTGGTACCACGTGGCTCGATCACGGTGGATGGGGTGAGCCTCACCGTGAACGAGCTGCCGGCACCGGGCGTTGTGCAACTGTCGCTGATCGAGTATACCCTCGGTCACACCGCCCTGGCCGACCTCGTCGTGGGCAGTCGAGTGCACCTGGAGATGGATATCATCGCGAAATACGTGCAGCGCCTGGTGGCGCCGTACCTCAGCCGCTAGCGGGACCAGCGCATGACTTTTGGAACGGTAGAGCAGGCGATCGCCGACATCCGCGCCGGCCGCCTCGTGATCGTGGCCGACGACGAGGACCGCGAGAACGAGGGAGACCTCGTGTGCGCGGCCCAGCTCGTCACGCCGGAGCTCGTGAATTTCATGCTGGTTCATGCCCGCGGGTATCTCTGCGTTGCCCTCACCCCGGAACGCTGCGACCGGCTCGGACTGCCGGCGATGAGCGACGTGAACACCGACGAGCATCGCACCGCTTTCACCGTCACGATCGATGCGGCGCCGCGATTCGGTGTGACGACAGGGATCAGCGCGCGTGATCGGGCCCGGACCATCCAGGTCGCCGTCGACCCAGGGACGGTTCCGGGAGACCTGCGCCGGCCCGGGCACATCAATCCCCTGCGCGCGCGCGAAGGGGGAGTGCTGCAGCGCGTCGGTCATACCGAAGCGGCGGTGGATCTCGCGCGCCTGGCCGGACTCGACCCCGCCGGAGTGATCTGCGAGATCCTCGACGATCACGGAGATGCGGCGAAGCGACCGGAGCTCGAGCGCTTCGCGGCTCGTCACTCCCTCACCTTCATCACCGTGGCGCAGCTCGTGGCGTTCCGGCTGAAGAGCGAGCGGCTTGTGCATCGGGTCGCTCTCGCGCGCCTTCCAACCGAGTTCGGCGACTGGAACGTCATCGGCTACCGGAACGATGTGGACCGTGCCGAGCACATCGCTCTGGTGCATGGAGACGTGCGCGATGGCGAGAGCGTGCTGGTGCGGATGCATTCCAAGTGCCTGACCGGAGACGTATTCGGGTCGAGGCGCTGCGATTGCGGGTGGCAGCTGCATTCCGCGATGGCGCAGATCCAGTCCGAGGGCCGCGGGGTGGTCGTCTACCTCGACCAGGAAGGCCGGGGTATCGGGCTTCTCAACAAGCTCAAGGCGTACGAGCTGCAGGATAGCGGAGCGGATACGGTCGAGGCCAATGAGCGTCTGGGCTTCGCTCCCGATCTGCGCAACTACGGCATCGGCGCCCAGATCCTGCTGGATCTCGGCCTTCGATCGCTCCGCCCGATGACGAACAATCCGATGAAGCTCGTCGGTCTCGAGGGGTACGGTCTCCGCGTGGAGGCACGTGTGCCGATCGTGCCGTCGGCTCACGCTGACAACGAGAGCTACCTCGCCACGAAGCGCTCCAAGCTCGGCCATCTGCTCGCCCACTGACTGGCTCCGTCTCCCCCCACGCGCATGCCAGAATTTTCCGGTTCGCCGCTGGGCGCGGGACGGCGCGTCGCCATTGTCGTCAGCCGGTTCAACGAGGGGATCACGCAGCGTCTCGTCGATGGCGCGACCGATGCGCTGACGCGCCACGGCGTGGCGTTCGCCGACATCGACCTCGTCTGGGTCCCGGGGGCGTGGGAGCTCCCGATGGCGGCGAGAGCGCTCCTCGTCTCGGAGCGCTATCACGCGCTGGTGGCGTTGGGCGCGGTGATCCGCGGCGAGACCCCCCACTTCGATTATGTGGCTGGCGAAGCGTCGCGCGGGCTGGCGGCGGCCAGCGCGGAGTACGACACGCCGATCGGTTTCGGCGTTCTCACCTGCGACACCCTGGCGCAGGCGGAATCCCGCGCCGGCGGGTCGCATGGAAACAAGGGATGGGACGCCGCGCTGGCCACGCTCGAGATGGTGGACCTCTTCGATCGACTGGATGCGTCGAGCGAGGGTTGAGACGCGCGCGCGCGCGCGCGCCCTGCAGGCACTCTACGCGTGGGACATCCGCGCCGGCCAGAAGTTGGACGCCGTCGCCACCCGCGTATGGGATGACCTCGGCGTGGCGCCCGAAGAACGCCTGCTCGCCGAACGGCTCGTCGGCACGGTGCACGCCGAGAGCGCTGCCATCGACGCCGCTCTGCGCGAGATCACCACGAACTGGCGTCTCGAGAGGTTGGGCGCGATCGAGAGGTCGGTGCTCCGCCTGGCCGCGGCCGAGCTGATCCGCGGCGAGACCCCGCCCCGCGTCACAATTCAGGAGGCGGTGACGCTCGCGGAGCGCTACGGCACGCAGCAGAGCGCGCGCTTCGTGAACGGCGTCATCGATGCCCTGGCGCGGCAGATGGGCCGTTTGTAGTGCGGATCCTCGTCGTCAACTGGAACGACCGTCAGAACCCGCACGCTGGCGGCGCCGAGCTGCATCTGCACCAGATCTTCGGTCGCCTGGCGAGCCGGGGCCACGCCGTGAGCTTGCTCACCAGCGGATGGCCCGGCTGCGCGGCCCGGGAGCAGCTCGACGGAATCGATGTTCACCGCGTCGCGACCCGCTACACCTTCGAGCTGCACGCCCGCCGCTACTATCGGCGCTCGCTCGCGCCGGCGAACCACGATCTCCTGGTGGAGGATATCAACAAGGTTCCGCTCTACACACCGCGCTGGGGAGCTCGCCGGACCATGGCGCTCGTGCCGCACCTCTTCGGCACCACCGCCTTTCACGAGGTGTCCCTTCCCATGGCGAGCGCGGTATGGGTGGCCGAGCGGCCGCTCGCGCGTGTGTACCGTGACACTCCGTTCGAGGCGATCAGCCAGAGCACCGCCGACGATCTCGTGGAGCGGGGCATTCCGCGACCGGCCATCCGGGTCATCTATCCGGGAATCGACACGACGAGCTATTGCCCGGCGCCGGGCACGCGCTCGCCGACGCCCCTGTTCGCCTATCTCGGCCGCCTCAAGCGCTACAAGGGGGTTGATCTGGTCATCCGGGCTTTCGCCCGGCTTTCGCATCCGACCGCGACGCTCGCGATCGCGGGCGTGGGCGATCATCGTCCCGCTCTCGAGCAGCTGGTGCGCTCGCTTGACCTCGGAGAACGAGTGCGGTTTCTTGGGTTCATCGTCGAGGAGGAGAAGTTGTCGCTGCTCCGGCGATCGTGGGCGCTCGCTTTCGCATCGCCGAAGGAGGGGTGGGGAATCACCAACTTCGAGGCTGCTGCGTGCGGGACGCCGGTGGTTGCATCCAACTCGCCGGGGTTGCGCGAATCGGTGGTCGATGGTGAAACGGGGTTTCTGGTGCGCCATGGCGACGTCGACGCCCTCGCCCATGCGCTCGGCCGCCTCGCCGGCGACCCAGCGCTCGTCTCACGGTTCGGCGTTCAGGGCAGACGGTTCGCTGAGGGATTCAGCTGGGAATCCGCGGCCGACCTGACGGAGGCGCACTTGCAGGACATCGCCGGCCCTGGCGGGCGAAGGAGCCGCATGGCGGAGGTTTCGTGACGCAGAAGCGCTTCACCGTCAGCCGTCTCCTCGAGCTCTGGGGGGAGGCGCTGCAGCTCGAGGTCCTCGGCGACGACGTCGGCCTGGCGCGGGAGGTGACCAGCGGCGAGGTCTCGAGCCCTGGTCTGGTGCTCGCCGGCTACGTCGATCGGTTCCCCGCCGAGCGCGTTCAGGTGTTCGGCGAGACCGAGATCACCTATCTGGAGTCGCTCGATGCGGCCGAGCGCCAGCGAGTGCTCGAGCTGTTCTTCTCCTTTCCGGTGCCGTGCGTCGTCGTGACCAAGGGGCAGGAGCTTCCCTCGGAGCTCGCCGCCGCCGCGGGACGCTCGGGTATTCCGATCCTGCGCACGGCGCTCAAGACCAACGAGTTCTATCGCCGCATCAAGCCGGCAATCACCGAAGCGTTTGCGCCGACGACCACCCTCCATGGATCGCTGGCGGACGTCTTCGGCGTCGGTCTGCTGTTCGTTGGCCAGAGTGGCATCGGAAAATCGGAATGCGTGCTCGATCTCGTCGAGCGCGGCCACCGATTGGTTGCGGATGATCTCGTGATCGCGACCCGCCG
Organism: Gemmatimonadales bacterium; assembly: GCA_038253885.1. Classification (GTDB taxonomy): domain Bacteria; phylum Gemmatimonadota; class Gemmatimonadetes; order Gemmatimonadales; family Gemmatimonadaceae; genus JALZAQ01. The sequence continues at coordinate 28,019 of JBBSGP010000017.1, forward strand.
TGGCAACGACATCATCATCGGACGGGGCCACGACCTGCAGCGGCACCACATGGAGATCCGGGGCGTGGGCGTCATCGATGTGCCCGCCATCTTCGGGATCAGAGCCGTTCGACAGCAGAAGCGCATCGAGGTCGTGGTCCAGCTGTCGGAGTGGGACAAGGCCGAGGGAGTGGACCGCACGGGGCTCGGCGGCGCATCGAAGAGCATCCTCGGTGTGGAGATCCCGCAGGTGACGATCCCACTCAATCCGGGAAAGAACATCACCGTCGTCGCCGAGGTCGTGGCAATGAACCATCTGCTTCGCTATAGCGGCGTCGATGCGGCGGAAGCGTTCAACCAGCGACTCATTGGCCGAATGCGGTCGCAGGCCAATCTCCGGCAGTATCTGGCCGAAGACGATGAGTGAGGGGGTGCCCTCCGCCCTGGCAATCGTCGCCGGTCACGCTGATTTCGCCGAAGGCATGGTATCGGCCGTCGAGCAGATCACTGGCCGGGGCGACAGGCTCGTGGCGTTCTCCAACCGGGGCCTGAGCGCGCAGGGAGTGGAGGAGTCTCTCCGAGCGCTCATGGAAGAGCACGGCGTCCGCGTGATCTTCACCGATCTGCCGGCCGGGAGCGCGACCCTCGCCGCCCGCCGGATCGCGCGCACTCGTCCGGAGGTGATGATTCTCACCGGCGTCAGTCTGCTGCCGTTGCTGCAGTTTGCGACGCGAGTCGGCCCGGCTGACCGGGAGCAGCTCCTCACCGACGCCGAGCGGGGACGGCAGGCACTGCAGCTCACCGACGCTCCGTCCGCGCCGGCGCCCGGAGGGGGGAAAGAGCGTGGGAATTGAGCTCTACCGCATCGACGACCGGCTCGTCCACGGACAGGTGGTCCTCGGCTGGGGCCAGCCGCTGAGCCTCGGGTTCGTCGTCCTCGTGGACGACCAGGTGGCGGTGAGCGACTGGGAGCAGGAGCTCTACCGCATGGCCGTGCCGCCGGAGATGGACATCTACTTCTCGTCCGTGGCCGACGCCGTCGGCCGCCTTCCGGGGTGGCAGGAGGATACCCGCAAGGGGATCCTCATCACCGGAGACATCGAGAGCATGAGCCGCCTGGTGCAGCGCGCGTCGCGGATCGCCGAGGTGAATCTCGGCGGCATCCATCACCGCAGCGACCGGGCACAGAAGCTTCGCTACGTGTATCTGACTCGCGACGAGGAGAGCGCGCTGCGGGCTCTCACGGCGCGCGGGGTGGAGGTGAGCGCGCGAGACGTGCCGGCATCGCGTGCGGTGCCGCTCTCCGAGCTGCTTGACGGGGGCGGCGGCACATGAGCGCCGCCGAGCTGGTGATGCTCTCCGTTCTGGGGGCGCTCCTCGGACTCGACGTCGTGAGCTTTCCCCAGGCGATGTTCTCGAGGCCGCTGGTCGCGGCGACCGCGGCCGGCGCGGCGCTGGGCAACCCGGCCCTCGGGCTCACCGCGGGTGCGGTGCTGGAGCTCATCGCCCTCGACACACTTCCGGTGGGGGCATCCCGCTATCCGGAGTGGGGCTCCGCGTCGGTCGTTGGCGGCGCGCTGTTCGCAACTTTCGGCAACGCGCCCGCCGGAGCGCTCGTCCTGGCGGTGACCGGTGCGCTCGCGACCGCGTGGGCCGGCGGGTGGACAATGTTCGCGCTGCGACAGCTCAACGGCCAATGGGCTCGCCGCGCGCTGCCGGCGCTGGACGCGGGCAGTCCGCACGCGGTGATGGGGCTGCAGATGCTTGGCATGACGGCGGATCTGATTCGCGGCGGGCTGCTGACTCTGGTCGCGCTCCTCGTCCTCGTGCCAGTGGCGGCTCGTCTCGTTCTCCACTGGCACGCCGGAGACCTCGTCTCGCACATGATGGTCGTCGCCTGCGCGGTCGCGGTGGCGATCAGCGCCATGTGGAAGTTGGTGCATGGCGCGACGCACGCGAAGTGGTTCGCTCTCGCCGGTCTGCTCGTCGGGCTCATCGCGGTGCGATCACGATGACCGGCGATCCGGCCACGTCCGCCATGTCTCAACCCTCCGCACCGCCGCCGGCCCCGACCGCTCGGTCTCTGCCGCTGCACACGTTCGTCACGATGTTCGTGAGGCTTCTCGCCATCCAGGGATCGTGGAACTACGAGCTGCTCCTGGGCACCGGCATCGGTTTCTGCACGGAGCCGGCACTCCGCCGTTTGCCGGGCGGGAAGGGGGGAGCGTCCTATCGGCAAGCGCTCGCGCGACAATCGCGCTACTTCAACGCGCACCCGTACCTCGCCGCGGTTGCCGTCGGCGCGTTGTCGCGCGCCGAGATCGACGAGGTGCCGCCGGCGCAGATCGAGCGCTTTCGCACCGCGCTCTGTGGCCCGCTCGGCAGCGTCGGCGACAGGCTGGTGTGGGCCGGCTGGCTGCCCTTCTCGTCACTGCTCGCTCTCGTGGCCTTCGGTTTCGAGGCCAGTCCAGTCATCGTCTTGCTCATTTTTCTCGGCGTCTACAACGTGGGGCATCTGGGGCTGCGCGCCTGGGGGCTCATCGTCGGCTGGCGTCGCGGATTGCGTGTCGCGTCCGCGCTCGCCAATCCGGTGATGCGACAGGGGCCACTCCACATTGCCCGCATGAACGCCTTCCTGGCCGGGATCGCGCTGCCGCTGTCGCTCGCTCGTGTCCTCGATCCCGGAAAAGCACTTCCGGCGCTCTTCGATCTGTTCTCCGGGAACCGTCCGCTCGGCGGTCTGCTCAAGATCCGCCTGGCGCTCGCCGTCCCGGTGACTCTGTTGGCGGCGTTGATGGGAGCCGCCGTCCTGGTGAGCGGTCACGGGCGATTCGAAGGGTGGCGCGCCGCGCTCCTGATGCTCGGACTGTTCGCCCTCTACTCGGTCGTACGATCATGACGGAACGGTCGGTCCAGATCGTCAACCAGAACGGCCTCCATGCGCGCCCGGCCGCCGAGATCGTCAAGGTCGCCTCGACTTTCAAGAGCGATATCACGATGATCCGCGACGACCTCGAGGTGAACGGCAAGAGCATCATGGGCGTGATGATGCTGGCAGCCGAGTACGGGTCGACGCTCGTGGTCCGCGCTGACGGACCCGATTCCGAGCAGGCGGTGACTGCCATTGTCGAGCTCGTCGCGCGCAAGTTCGGAGAGCGCAAGTAGTGGAGCGCTCCCTCCTCGGAATCCCGGCCTCTCCCGGCATCGTGATCGGTCCGGTGCATCTGCTGCACTGGGAAGTGCCGAGCGTCCCGCGGCGGATCATACCGGAAGAGCGGATCCCGTCCGAGCTCGAGCGCTTCCACGTCGCCCTGGCGCGAGCGGCCGAGCGGCTGCGGTTGGTTCGCATGCGGGCCGAGCACCGCACCGGACCCGAGGAGGCCGCGATCTTCGACGTCCAGCTGGCCATTCTGGCCGACGGTGAGCTGGTGACGCAGGTAGAGACTCTGATCCGCCGGAACCTGGCTGCCGAGACCGCGGTCGATCTCACGATGCTCGAATGGCGTGAGCACTTCTCGACGCACAAGATGCCGATGATGCGGGAGCGCGTGAGCGACCTGATCGACGTCCAGATTCGCGTGCTGTCGATCCTCCTCGGACTGCCCGATCACGATCCGGTGGAGTTGCCGCCGGGCACGAACGCGATTCTGGTCACGCACGATCTCACCCCCAGCCTGACGATCCAGCTCGATCGCAAGGCCATTGCCGGGATCGCCACCGATGCGGGCACGGGCATCTCTCACGTGGCCATTCTCGCGCGATCTCTCGGACTCCCGGCGGTGGTGGGACTGCGCGACGCGACCACGCGCCTTGCCGGAGGACAGCGAGTGATCCTCGACGGCTCCGCGGGAAGACTGATCGCGTCGCCGACGGATGCCGAGGTCGATTCGTTCCTCGAGCGCGCGCGCCGGGCCGCCGCGATGGAGGCTGAGCTGGCTTCGGCGTCGGCCGGCGGCGACTCCGTCACGCTCGACGGCGTGCGCATGACGCTGCGGGTGAACGTCGATCTGCCGGAAGAGGCCGAGCTGGCCGCGCGGAGCGGCGCCGAAGGTGTCGGGCTCATGCGCACGGAATTTCTCGTCGTCGGACGCGCCGGGATGCCGGACGAGGAAGAGCAGTATCGCGCCTACCGCCGGGTCGTGGAATCCTTTCCCGGCATGCCCGTCGTGATCCGGACGTACGACCTCGGCGGCGACAAGCTGCCGGTGGGTGGCTTCCCGCACGAAGCGAATCCGTTCCTCGGCTGGAGAGCCATCCGGCTGTGCCTCGATCAGCCGGAGTTCTTCCGGACGCAACTCCGGGCTCTGCTTCGCGCGGCAAACCACGGCGACGTGCGCATCATGTTACCGCTGGTCGTGACCGTGGATGAGGTGCGTCAGGCTCGGGCGCTTCTCGAGGAGGCGGCCCGAGAGCTGGCCGCCGCCGACGTGGCGCACCGGACGGATGTTCCGCTCGGCGTTATGATCGAGACACCGGCGGCAGCCGTCGGTGCGGACTCGATGGTCGACGATGTGGCGTTCTTCAGCATCGGGACGAACGACCTTGTGCAGTACACGCTGGCCGTGGATCGCGGCAACGCGAACCTCGCGGCGCGATTCACCCCGATGCATCCGAGCGTGCTGCGGCTCATCAAGCGCACGGTGGACGTGGGAGACGCTGCCGGGCTCGAGGTGTGCGTGTGCGGCGAGATGGCCTCACAGCCGCTGATGGTCCTGGTGCTCATCGGGCTCGGGGTGAGACAGCTCAGCGTCTCCCCGCGCGCGGTGTCGCTCGTCAAGCGCCTGGTGCGCGCGATCCGCGTGGACGTCGCGACGATAGCTGCGGAGCAGGCGATGGCCGCTGGCTCGGCGAGGGCCGCGGAGGCGATCATCCAGCGCCGTCTCTCGGAGGCGCGCGCCGCCGATCCCATCCTCAGCGGCGGGTTGCCCGACCCCGAATAGGCGGGTATTTTACCAGGCTGCACACACCACTCACTGCTTAGCGCCGCGCTCGCGGCGCGGGGACCGACGTGTTCGCCAATTCGCTGTTCACCTCGGAGTCGGTGACGGAAGGTCATCCCGACAAGATCGCCGACCAGATCTCCGATGCCGTGCTGGACGCCATCCTCGCCGATGATCCTGAGGCGCGCGTGGCCTGTGAAACCCTCGTCACCACCGGGCTCGTTCTCGTAGCGGGCGAGATCTCGACGACCACCTACGTGCACATTCCAGACATCGTGCGCCGGACCGTCAAGGAGATTGGATATACCGACGCCACGTACGGCTTCGACTACCAAACCTGCGCGGTCATCACGACGATCGACCGCCAGTCTGCCGATATCGACAGGGGGGTCAACACCGGAGGTGCGGGTGATCAGGGCATGATGTTCGGCTTCGCGACGGACGAAACCGCCGAGCTCATGCCGATGCCGATCATGCTAGCCCACCGCCTCACGCGCCGCCTCGCGGAATGCCGCCGAAGTGGCGATCTTCCCTGGCTCCGCCCCGACGGGAAAGCCCAGGTCACTGTGCGATATGAGGACGGGGTGCCGGTTGCCGTCGACACCGTTGTGGTGTCGACGCAGCACGCCAAGGATTTTCCCCTTCGTACCATCAGATCCGACGTCCGCGAGCACGTGATCGAGCCGCTGATTCCGGAGGAGCTCCGCAACGGCAAGATCAAGTATCACATCAATCCGACCGATAAGTTCGAAATCGGCGGACCACAGGGGGATGCGGGGCTCACCGGCAGAAAGATCATCGTCGACACTTACGGCGGAATGGGCCGCCACGGCGGAGGCGCGTTCAGCGGGAAGGACCCTACAAAGGTAGATCGCTCGGGCTGCTACGCCGCGCGTTGGGTGGCCAAGAACATCGTTGCTGCCGGTTTCGCACGGCGCTGCGAGGTGCAGGTGGCTTACGCGATCGGGGTCGCCGAGCCGGTCTCAGTGATGGTCGACACGTTTCGTACGAACACTCTCCCCGAGGCCGAGATCATGCGCGCGGTGGGCGAGGTCTTCGACCTGACCCCCAAGGGCATCATCGCGGCGCTTGATTTGCGAAAGCCCATCTATGTCCCCACTGCCACGTACGGCCATTTCGGCCGTACCCCGGTAAGACAAGGACGGGGCAAGCGCGCTTGCACTCTGTTCTCGTGGGAGAAAACCGATCGCGTGGCCGCGCTCAAGCGCGCCGCTCGCTGAACCCAGACCAGGCCTCTTCATGGTACCGACCCAGACGCTGACAACCTCTCCCCTCGCCGCTGGCGCCAGCGCGCGCTCCGACCATCACGACGTCAAGGATCTCGGGCTGGCGGAGCAGGGACGGCTCAGGACCGAGTGGGCCGAGCGCTCGATGCAGGTGCTTCGCCAGATCAGGGAGCGCTTCGCGAAAGAGCGCCCGCTCGCCGGAAAGAAAGTCTCCGCGTGCCTGCACGTCACGGCCGAGACCGCCAACCTGATGATCACGCTCAAGGCCGGAGGGGCCGACATCGCGCTCTGCGCGTCGAACCCGCTGTCCACCCAGGACGATGTCGCCGCTCACCTCGTCCAGGACCACGGCATCAAGGTCTTCGCGATCAAGGGCGAGGACAACGACAGCTATTACGAGCACATCCGTGCCGCCATCGCGCACGAGCCCGTGATCACGATGGATGACGGCGCCGATGTCGTCGGCGCCCTCCACATGATCGCGCTCAACCGGCTCGACGACCTGCAGCCGGCGATTCGCAAGTGGGTCGAAGGCCTCAGCGCCGACAGCCGGAAGTCCCTGCTCACCCGTGTCATCGGAAGCACCGAGGAGACGACCACCGGTGTCATCCGCCTCAAGGCGATGGCGAAGGACGGAATTCTCCAGTTCCCCGTGATCTCGGTGAACGACTCCTTCACCAAGCATCTGTTCGACAACCGCTACGGGACCGGGCAGTCCACGATCGACGGCATCATCCGTGCGACCAATCTGCTGCTCGCCGGATCCACGTTCGTCGTCGCTGGCTACGGCTGGTGCGGGCGCGGCGTCGCCAGCCGCGCACGAGGGCAGGGCGCCAACGTCATCGTCACCGAGATCGATCCTCTCAAGGCGCTCGAAGCGACGATGGATGGATTCCGGGTCATGCCGATGGAGGAGGCGTCGCCGATCGGCGACATCTTCTGCACCCTCACCGGCAACATCGGCGTGCTGCGCGCCGAGCATTTCCGCGCCATGAAGGATGGAGCCGTGATCTGCAACTCGGGCCACTTCAACGTCGAGATCGACATCCCGGCTCTGGAGAAGCTCGCCGGCGGACGCTCCCGGCCGGTGCGCGAGTTCGTCGAGGAATATGTTGTCGATGGAAAGCGGATCGCGCTCCTCGGCGAAGGTCGCCTGATCAACCTCGCCGCCGCGGAAGGGCATCCGGCCAGCGTGATGGACATGAGCTTCGCGAACCAATCGCTCGCCGCGGAGTATCTGACAAGGAACGCCTCGTCGCTCGCGCGCGATGTGCATCGCGTTCCCGAAGAGCTGGACCGGGAGATCGCGCGGCTCAAGCTCGCCGCGATGGGAGCGGAAGTGGACACGCTCACCCCAGAGCAGCGAAAATACCTGGCGTCGTGGGACATGGGCACCTGATCGCCGCACGCGTTCTCGTCTCCACCACGGGAGGAAGGCATGATCGAGGTCACCGTGGAGAAGCTCGGGCTCGATAGCGTCTCGAACGCGTACGTCGTCATCCTCAAGGAGAAGGATGGGGAGCGGCTCCTCCCGATCTGGATCGGGCAGCCCGAAGCCGAATCGATCGTGATGGAGATCAACGGGCTCAAGCCGCCGCGTCCGCTCACGCACGATCTCTGCAAGAGGCTCATCACGGGGATGGGCGGCACGCTCGACCGGGTGCAGATCACCCAGGTGAAGGACAACACCTACTTCGCCGAGCTGCACATTCACCGGGGCGAGCACGTATTCCAGATCGATGCTCGGCCCTCGGACAGCATCGCCATCGCGCTCCGCCTGGCGGCACCCATCTTCGCGCAGGAGTCGCTGCTCACCGCCGTGGCGGTGGAGGATGGCGCGGATGGCGCGGAGGACGAGAGCGTGGAGCGCTACAAGAAGGACGCCGAGCGCATGCGGCTCGACGCCGAACAGCTCAAGGAATACCTCGAGAAGATGCGCCCGGAGGATTTCGGGAAGTTCAACCTGTGATCGGCGAGCCATCAGCTCCGCGGCGGGGAGACGCACGATCGGGGAAGGCGGCCGCGCGAAGCGGCCGCCTTCTTCTTGTCGCGCTGGTGGCTCTGGCCGCCCGTCCCCAGCCGCGGCCGCAGCGGCCCGCACCGCCACTGACGGCGTCCGATGAGCGTGTGGTGGAGGGAAAGGTCGTCCGGCCCCGCGGTAAGTCCGTCGAGCCCGTGCCCCGCCAGCGCGTCGTCCTGCATCGCGTTGCGGTGGATTCGCAGGGCGCCATCGACTCCACTCTGACCGGCGGCGATGGCGCCTTCCGCTTTCGCTACCGCGCCCGGAGAGATAGCGCGCTCTACATCCTCACCGCTCGCCACGACGGCATCGCCTACATCTCCATGCCGCTCCGCCGGGCCGTCGTGCGGGGCGGCGAGGCGGAGATCACCATCTTCGACACCACCTCGGGCCCCGTACCCATCCGCGTCAGGGGACACCACATGGTCCTCTCGGCTGCCGACGCCGACGGGGTTCGCGAGCTCGCAGAGGTGTTCGAGCTCTCCAATGATAGCTCGGTGACCCGCATCTCCGTCGATGGCCGGACGCCCGTGTGGAGCACTGCCGTCCCCGCCGGAGCAAAGGACCTCCGCATCGGTCAGAGCGATGCGCCGGCCGAGGCGATGGCGCTGGTTGGTGGACGCGTCACCATCGTCGCGCCGTTTGCGCCGGGAATCAAGCAGGTCTCTTTCGCCCTCCATCTTCCACCGGCCGCGTTCCCGCTTGTCATGGCGCTCGCGCAGGACGCGCCCGTGCTCGAGGTGCTGCTCGAGGAGTCAGCAGCCAAGGTCGAAGGGGCCAAGCTGGTGAGTCGGGGCTCGGTGTCCCAGGAAGGGCGGGTCTTTCAACGATGGATCGCGACCGACGTGGCGGCGAACGCGGCGTTGCGCATCTCCGTGCCGCCCCCGGCCGTTGCGGCCCGCCGCCAGCGGATGCTCCTCGTGCAGCTTCTGGTGTTGGGTCTGGGTGCCCTCATGATTCTCGCCTTCGCGCGCTCGTTCGCCCGGCGACCGGAGCGGCTCGCTTTCGGTCAGCGGCATCTCCGAGGTCCGTTGACCGATCTTTTCGCGCGCGTTCCCTCTGAGGGCGCGGAATCGCCTGAGCTGCTAGCGCGTGCAGTGGCCGAGCTGGACCGGCGCTTCGAGAGAATGCGCGCACCGAGTGATGCCGAGCGGGCCGCGTACACTGATCAGCGAGAGGCTCTCAAGCGCCGACTGGCGCGAGCGCTTGAAGCGGCGCGCTCGTCGAGATAGATTCACCGCCATAACCGACGTTGCGGACGGGAGTCACGGAAGCCGGTGCAAGTCCGGCGCGGTCCCGCCACTGTAACGGGCGAGCAACGCGCGCTCACCAAGCCACTGATCGTTCGGATCGGGAAGGCGAGCGTCGCGGCCCGGAGCCAGGAGACGCCTCGCGTCCGCGCCACGAACTCAGACCCTCGGAGCAAGGGGCTGGTGGCGGCGCGCGCTGACACGGCGCATTCCGTACACGGGCCTCCTTCTCCGGGAAGGGTGCCCGTGCCTCGTTTTCGCCCCCCCCCGTTGCTGCTGCCCTCGTTGGTGCTCGCGCTCATCGGCGCCGCCGCATGCAGGGATCGCCGGCCGGAAACGCCTCTCGCTTCCGCTGGCGGGCGCTCCGCGACATCTCCGCGCCGCATCGTGTCGCTCAGCCCGGCGACCACGGAGATGCTCTTTGCGCTCGGAGTCGGCGCGCGCGTCGTCGGACGCACGCGGTGGGACAGCTATCCGGACGCCGCGCGCGCCGTCCCCGACCTGGGTGACGGGCTCCGCCCCAATGTCGAGGCGGTGCTGGCCGCTCGCCCGGACCTCGTCATTCTCTACGAGACCGCCGACAACCGGGACGCCGAGGAGCGGCTCCACGCCGCCGGTGTCCGCACGCTATCACTTCGCATCGATCGCATCGAGGATTTCGCGCGGGCGATGAGAGTGCTCGGCGATGCAACCGGCACGGCGAGCCGCGCGACCCTCGTCGTGGACTCCGTCACGGCGACTCTCGAGCGCGTGTCGCGGGCGACCGCCGCTCTCCCGCGGGTGCGCGTGTTCTGGCACGTCTGGGATAACCCCGTGTTCACCATCGGCGGAGGCAGCTATCTCAGTCAGCTCGTCGACATCGCCGGCGGCCGCAACGTGTATGGCGAGCTGGCGGCGTCGTCACCCCAGGTCACGCTCGAGGATGTGGTGCGGCGCCAGCCGGATGCCATTCTCGCGGGGCCCGTGGGAGCGCTGTCGTTGCGGAACAGTCCGGCCTGGCACGCCGTCGGAGCGGTGAGATGGGGACATATTCTGATCGTGGACACCAACCTCGTCGGCCGCCCATCGGTACGACTCGGCGAGGCGGCCGTGTCGCTCGCCGCGCTGTTGCATCCCCCCCCCCGCCGACGCGGCGTGCTGCCATGATCCGGCACCTCTTCTGGATCGGCACGGCGCTCGCGCTGGTGGCGCTGGTGATCGCGGCGGTCGCGTTCGGCGCGGTGCCGATCCCGCTCGGAAGTGTCGTCGACGGTCTGGCGGGTCACGGCGATCCCGCTGCCGTGGCCATCATTCGAGAGCTGCGTCTCCCGCGCGTGGCGCTGGCGCTCCTGGTGGGCGCGGGCCTGGGGATGGCGGGAGCCGCGCTCCAGGGCTCGCTGCGCAATCCGCTGGCCGAGCCGTATCTGCTCGGAGTCTCGGGCGGCGCGGCGGTGGGCGCCGTCATCGCGACGACGGCAGGCCTGGGTGGAGCGGCGACGCTTCCCCTGGCTGCATTCGCCGGCGCTGCTCTGGCGACGGGGGCGGCGCTGCTGGTCGCGCGCGCTGCCGGCGGACATGCGGATAACCGCGTGCTGCTCATGGCGGGCGTCATGATTGGCGCGTTCGCCAACGCCGCCATCATGGTCGCGCTCTCCGGTGCGCCGGCGGAGTCGGTGCGCGGAGCTCTCTGGTGGATGATGGGTTCGGTCGCGGATGCGAGCTGGCCGAGCGTCGCGTGGCTGGGAGCATACACGCTCGCGGCCGGAATCGCGCTGCTCGCTCTGGCGCGAGAGATCGACGTTCTCGCTCTGGGTGCCGAGCCCGCCTCGGGCCTGGGGCTCGACGCCGCTCGCGCGGGCCGGCGGATCTTTCTCCTGAGCTCGCTGCTGGCGGCCGCCACCGTCGCGTCGGCCGGCCTGGTGGGATTCGTCGGTCTTGTCGTTCCACACGTCGTGCGCGGAGCCGGTGTGCGGCGTCATCGGCCGCTGATCGCCGGCTGCGCGCTCGCCGGAGCGACGCTCGTCGTCGGGGCCGATCTCGCCGCTCGCGTGTTGCGGCCGCCGGGAGAGCTGCCGCTGGGCGCCGTGACGGCCATGATCGGCGTTCCCTTCTTTCTCGTGCAATTGCGGCGGCTCTCGTGATCACGGCTCGCATGCTGGTGGTCCACTATCGCGGCCGTCCCGAAGCAGCGCTGCGCGACGTGTCCCTCCAGGCGCGACGGGGACGGGTGACCGCCGTTGCCGGTCCGAACGGCAGCGGCAAGAGCACGCTGGTGAGGGTCCTTGTCGGTGCTCAACCCATCGCGAGTGGCTCGATCGAGATTGACGGCATAGACGCGCGTCGCCTCGGCCGCCTCGAGCGAGCGCGCAAGATTGCCGTCATCACGCAACGCGAGGAGCCGGTGTTCGCATTGCCTGTTCGCGAGTACGTGGCGCTCGGACGCTACCCGCACGAGGGACCCTGGCGCGGCGCGACCGCCGAGGACGAGAGCGCGGTCGGCGTCGCGATCGAGCAGGCCGAGCTGGGAGCGCTCGCCGATCGCAGCACGCAACAGCTCTCCGGAGGCGAGTGGCAGCGGGTGCGGCTCGCCCGGGCGCTGGCGCAGGGCGGTGATGCGCTGGTCCTCGATGAGCCGACGACGTTTCTGGACATCGCGCACGAGATGGCGATGTTCGAGCTGTTTGCCGCGATCGCGCGCGCGGGCCGGGCGGTGCTCCTGGTGAGCCATCAGCTGAATCTGGTGGCGCGGTTCGCCGACGACCTGGTGCTGTTGCACCGCGGGCTCGTCGTTGCCTCGGGCACTCCGGCCGACGTGATGCAGGCGCACACACTCGAGCAGGTCTACGATTGGCCGGTGGTCGTGACCCGCGACCCTGCTCACGCCGGGGTGCCGTCCCTCATACCGCTGCGGCGTCCCCGGTCCGAGGCCGCTCAATGATCGCGCTGCTCATGGGGATCATGCTGCAGGCCACGCCGCCGCCGTTGAGAGGACGCGTGATCGACGCGCGAACATCCGCTCCCGTTGCCGGGGCCGCCGTGTCGACAAGCGCAGGTCGCGCGACGACGGATGACGCCGGCGCTTTCGAGCTGGAAGCGCGTTTTGGAGATACGGTGCAGGTGCAGCGCATCGGCTACCGGCCCGGACACGCCATCGCAGGAGAGCGGCCGATCGTGATCGCGCTCCAGCCGCTCGCCTTTCCGATGGCCATTGTCAGGGTGGAGGACAGCGCGGACGTGGTGGAGGGACATCTCGTGGCGGTCCGGAGCCGCGACGCGCTGCGGGAGCAGGGACTCCAGTCGATGGAGGAGGTGCTGACCCGGCTTCCATTCGTGAGTGCGCGCGGCTCGCGCGGCCAGGTGGCGCTGTCGATGCGCGGAGCGCGTCCCGGTCAGGTGCTCGTGCTGCTCGATGGAGTGCCCCTCAACGATCCGGCGACGGGCGCCGCGGACGTGGCCGATATTCCCGTGATCGCGCTGGAGAGCGTCCGCGCCGTTCCGGGTGCAGCCACGTCCTCGCTCGGTTCGGGCGCCTCCGGCGGAGTTCTGGATCTCACGACGACATCCGCGACGGAGGCGTCGCTCCATGTCGGATCGTTCGGCGGGCTCGGGCTCGGACTGTCGGGTGGGCAGCGTCTCGGTGACGCGCGCGTGCACGTCGGCGGAGAGATCTCCCGGGCGAGGAACGACTATAGCTTCGTGAACGACGCCGGTGCGAGCGATACGGTGGAAAGGCGTCGCAACGAGGACGAGCGGCGCGCCGCGCTCTTCGGCAGCCTGCTCGCGCCTTCTTTCCAGATCTTGCTCCTGTACACCGGCAGCGAGCGCGGTTTCGCGGGTCCCATGAACGTGCGCACACTCGACGCGGCTCGCGGCACGAGCCAGCGCGGTGTCGCCCGCATCTCCTTCGATCATAGTCCGTGGCAGATGAGCGGTGCTGTTCGAGCGTTGGAGACAGTGTACCGGAACCCCGGCTTCGCGACCCAGCGCGCGAGGAGCCTGTCCGCTGATCTGGAGGCCGGTACCCACGTCGGGAATCCGGCCGTCGATGTGCGCGCGGGGCTCGGCGCCGATCGGGTGACGGGCACCACGCTCCCGGACAGCGTGCGTCCCCGCGCTTTTCTTCAGGCGGGCGCCACCGTCGTGGAGAAGGCGTGGAGCGCGCGGCTGGAGCTGCGCTCCGACGCCGTCCGGGGAGCCGGCGTCCATCTCTCCCCGTCGCTGGCGGTCGAGCGGCATGAAGGGGCCTCGGTCACGCTGTTTGCACGGGCGGGACAAGGGTTCCGCGCGCCGACGTTCTACGATCTTTACTTCTCGTCTCCCCAGTGGATCGATCCGTCTCGAGTTCTCGCTCCGGAGCGAGTGAGCCTCGACGGCGAGGTGGGTGCCCGGGCAGCGCGCGGACGCTTGTCAGGGAGCGCCTCGCTGTTCATTCGCCACACCACTGATGCCATCGTCTGGTTCCCTGGGACCTTTGGCTGGAGCCCGGCGAACGTGACGTGGGAGCGCGTGCGAGGAGCAGAAGGGCGGGGGAGCGTTACCCTTGCCCACGCCGAGCTCGAGGCGTGGGGCGGTTTTCGCACGACGCGCGCCCGGACCTCCGAGGGGTTGGACGCGCCGACGCCGTACGTGCCGCTCGTGGACGGCGGAGCACTGGCTCGTGTGCACGATCGCACGCTTTCCCTCACCGCGTCCCTCTCGGTGATCGGACGGCGTCCGTTCGCGATCGTCCCGCAGCCGACGTCGAGCGTCGAGCTGCCCGCGGTGGCGTTGGCCGACCTCGTGGGCGCGTGGCATCCGCTCCAGCCCCTGGCTCCTCTCGTCACCGTGGCCGTTCGAAACATCACTGACCGCCGCTGGCAATCGATCGTCCGCTACCCGACGGCCGGGCGCACCTGGTCGGTCGGTCTCACCCTTCGGCCCTAGGAGCTGCACGTGCATCCGACTCGCTCTCTGCTCGCCGCGATCGTTGTCGCCAGCTCGGTCGCGTGTGGCGATTCCACCGGCCCCGGCGGCATTCCGCCCGCCAGCGGACTCGTGGTCCTCAATGGCAGCGGCGTGACCGGCGTGACGACGCTGTCGTTGACGACGTTCGCGAGCGCGCACCTCGATTTCGGGAGCGGGTTCGATGGCGCGGTGATGGCTCTGCAGAGCGACACCGTGATCTCGACGTCGAGTGATTTCGGCGGCGACCTTCTCTACATCGCGGATCTCGCGCGGGGCACGCTGCGAAAGGTGCAGCTCGCCGCTCCGAGCAATCCGGCCGGCGCGACGTTCGTGCCACCAGCGATCCTCGGCGGCGACGGCGGCCGCTTTCTGGTCGCGCTGAGCGGGCTTCGGTCGCTCGAGCAGGTCGCGGTCTCGCCGACCGGCACCGTCTCGACGAGGGTCATCGCCGACGCGGGCCGCTGTCCCTTCGACGTGGCAATGCGTGAGGACGTCGCCTGGACCGCCGATGCCAACGAGGCGTGCGAGGGTGACTACCGCGTCATCGGCCCAGGAGCCCTCGTCGGCGTGCACCTCACGACGAGCGCCCGCGACCGCATCGCCCTTCCCAGCATCGTTGTTGCACCCGCACGGGTCTTCATCATCGGCGATGACGCATTTGTGCTCGCGATCGGCTGCAACCCCGCCTACGCGATCGGCTGCCTGGACCTTCCGGCCTCCGTCGCCAAGGTCAATCTCGTCACGCGGCAGATCAGCGTCCTGCAGCTTCCGTCCGGTGTGTACGGAGAGAGCATGGAGCGGGGTCGCGACGGCAAGTTGTACGTCGTCGGCTTCGAAGCCGGCTTCGTGACGCACGTGTTCACCGTCGACCCGCAGACGCTGAGCTTCGTCGGTCCGTTCGTGTCGGGCACCAGCTATCGCTCTGTTCGCACCCAGAGCGGTTCCCAGGCACCCTGCGTCGTCGCCACCGCCGACCGCGACGGCACGATCTTCTGCCTTGTCAACGGCCAGGTGAGCTCGACAGTGATCATAAACTCCTCGAGTGGAGCGTTCGTCCGCGGTCTTGCGGCCGGCTCACCGGGATTCGATCTGGCGGTGAGGTAGCCCTCCGTCTGTTAAGTTCCTCCCATGCCTACGCTGGCCACCGACGCGATCGTGCTCCATGCATTCGATTACTCGGAGACGTCGCGCATCATGCGCCTGGCCACACGCGAGGCGGGAGTGATGTCGGTGCTCGCGCGGGGGGCGCGGCGCTCGAAGAAACGCTTCGGCAGTGCGGTGGACCTGTTCGCCGGGGGCGTGGCCCACCTCCATCTCAAGGTCGGTCGCGATCTCCAGACGCTGGCTGGCTTCGATGTGGTGCGCGCCCGGCCCGACCTGGCGCTGGATCTGGGACGATTCACCAGCGCGTCGGCGCTCGCGGAGCTGATGCTCCGTTTCGGCGGCGAGGACGCCCAGCCCGCCCTCTTCGATGCTTTTTCCGCCGCGCTCGACTCGATCGCTGAAGCGAGCGCCGCGCTCGCCCGCGAAGCCGGGCTGGCAGGCGCGTGGAGGCTGGTCGCCGAGCTGGGTTTCGCTCCCTCCCTCGAGCTGTGCAGCGCCTGCCACACCGGTCTGGACCCGCGCGCCGAGCTGAGCTTCAGCAACCGCGCCGGCGGCGCGCTCTGCGCGCAGTGCACACCCCTTCATCCGGTGGGCCGGATTCTTCCGGCCGCCGCCCGCTCGTCGATCGTCGCCTGGACCGATTCGAGGCACCTGGAGACACTCGACGCGCGGGACGCCCAGGCCCATCAGCGGCTGTTGCGGGAGTTCCTCCAGGAGCATCTCTCCGACGGCCGGTCACTCCGGGCGTTCGATGTCTGGGAGCACGGAGAATGGGGCCGCGCCGGATGAGCGCATGATCCTCGGCACTGCCGGCCACGTGGACCATGGCAAGACCGCGCTCGTGAAGGCGCTCACCGGCGTGGACACGGATCGGCTCGAGGAGGAGAAGCGGCGCGGCATCACCATCGACTTGGGCTTCGCGCCGCTGCACCTCGGCGACGGCGTCACACTGGGCGTTGTGGATGTGCCGGGGCACGAGGCGTTCGTTCGCAACATGCTGGCGGGAGCGACCGGGATCGACCTGGCGCTCCTCGTCATCGCCGCGGATGAAGGGATCATGCCGCAGACGCGCGAGCATCTCGCCATCCTCACCCTGCTCGGCATCCGGGGCGGCGTCATCGCTCTGACAAAGACCGATCTCGTGGACGCCGAGTGGCTGGAGCTGGTGCTCGACGATGTCCGGCGTGAAGTCGCCGGTACGCCACTCGACGGGGCGCCGATCGTGGCCACGTCGGTCATCTCCGGAGGAGGGATCGAGGAGCTCCGTCGCGCCCTGGCCGTTGCCGCCCGAGCACTGCCGTCGCGCGACGCTGACGATCTCTTCCGCCTTCCGGTGGATCGCGCCTTCACCGTGCGCGGTACGGGCACCGTTGTCACGGGCACGGTGTGGAGCGGAACCCTGGAGCGAGATGCGATCGTCCGTCTCCTCCCCGGAACGGGCACGGCTCGCGTCCGCGGAATCGAGTCGCACGGTGCGACGGTGGACCGCGCGCCACCGGGCACTCGCGCCGCCATCGCTCTGGCCGGCGTCGATGTCTCGCTCGTGGGTCGGGGTACGATGCTGGTCACCGATCCCGCCTGGACGGAGAGCCGGCGCCTGCTGGCGGAGGTGAGCCTTCTCGATGATGCGCCAGCGCTCGGGCCGCGCACGCGCGTGCGCTTCCATCTCGGCACCCTCGAGGTCGGCGCTCGTGTGGTGGCTGGAGGCGGCGCTCTGATGGGCGGGGAGCGCCGAGCGGTGCGGGTGGTGCTGAGCGAGCCCGTGGTTGCGCGAGCGGGCGATCGCTTCGTGCTGCGCAGCGCCTCACCCCTGACGACGATCGGCGGGGGCGTCGTCTACGATCCGCTGCCACCGCAGCGCCGCAGCCGGCCCGCGGCCGGGACTCGTCGTGACGGTGCAGCGCCGTCGCTGTCGGACGTCGTGGTCGCCGCCGGACCAGCCGGAATGGACGAGACTCTCCTTCCGATTCGCACCGGGCTGCCGCCGGGTGAGGTGCGCGAGCGGCTGGCCCGGCTGCCCGAGCTGCGCACCTTCGGCGGTCGGCTCTACGCGCTTCCGGTCCTCGAGCGACTCTCCCGACGACTCACCGAGCTCGTGGATGCCTGGCATGAGACGGCCGTGCTGGATCCGGGCGCCCCCCTCCAGCTCATCCGCACCGGCCTCGGCGCCAGCTCCACCGTGACGGATGACCTGTTGCGGGAGCTCGAGGCCGCCGGCATCCTGGAGACCAGGGGTGCGGTGGTGCGGCGTCGCGGATGGCGGCCGTCCCCCTCGGCCGAACAAGCGCGGCTGGCCCAGCAGCTGATCACCCTGTTCCGCCAGGCGGGGCGCGAGCCGCCCTCCACCACGGAGGTCACCGCCCAGCTGGGGGACGCCGCGCCGGCCGTCCTGCGGTACCTCGAGCGTGAGGGATCACTCATTCAGGTGGAGGCCGACCGGTACTACGATCAGGCGGCCGTTCGAGGCATGGTAGCGGAATTGCGGAGCGGGATGACTCCGGGAAAGGAGTACTCTCCGTCCGACCTCCGGGCGCTGCTCGGGTTCTCCCGGAAGTACCTCATCCCCCTCCTCGAGTACTGTGACCGCACCGGTGTGACGGAACGACGCGTCGGCGGTCGTGTAATTACGGGCGGTTAGCTCGCCTGGCTGAGGTCAGTTTGCTTGACGGAGCCGGCGTGCTCCCGTAAGTTGGCGCCAGATGACTTTCGTCGGGCAACCACGAGCAGGAGAGGTCCTCTAGCACCCTTTTTCGTCAGTGTAGGAGAAGGCACATGAAGCATCGTTGGGCAGCGCTTGTCATTGTGCTCGCCCTTGTTGCGCTCGTGCCGGGAACGGGGACCGCCCAGGATTCCACTTCTGCGCGCTCCCGTGAGCGCACGCCGGGGTTTGGGCTCGGACAGAATTATCCCAACCCGTTCAATCCGACGACCACCATTCCGTTCACGATCGGCGATCAGCCGTGCACGAATACGGGGGGGGGCCGCCGGTATCGGGTGAGTCTCAGGATCTACAATGTGCTGGCGCAGATCGTGGCGGTTCCCATCCTGCAAGGTGGGGACGAAGCCGCCGGCCAGCCGTTGGAAAATTTGCAGCTCGGCTGCGGACCCAAGTCCGCGTTCTGGAACGGGAACTACCTGAACCAGTCGAGAGAGGTCGCGTCGGGCATCTACCTCTATCGACTCGAGGTCGACGGCAGGGCGATCGTGAAGAAGATGATCGTCATCAAGTAAGCCGCAGGCAGATCGGCGAGCGCGGCGCGGCGGCAGGGGGCGATCCTGTCGCCGCGCTCGTGTATTCACTCTGCAGTCGGGAACATCCTATCGTCGGCATCCGATCGATCGAGCGCGTGTCCCCTCCCGCCGGCCTCCTCCTCTCCCCGTCGACATGACCGTCGTCCCCGCCGAAGGCGCGCCGGGAGGAGAGGTGTTCGTCCCGTTGGACACGGGTGCGGACACCTTTCAGGCGCGGATCATCGGCCGCAGCCGTCTCGCGATCACGGCCATCTACTGGCTCGCCTGGCTGCTGTTCTCGCGCCGCACCGTCGCCGGAACGAGTATCCAGCGGGAGCTCGAGGCCCTCGGCATCGGCGCCCTGCGCCTCGTGATGAGCTCGGCACTTCTGCTCGGCCTGATCGCGATCTTCCAGGTGGCCTACCAGCTCAAGGGCTACGGCGCCGAGGCGCTGAGCATCAGTGCCATCGCCTGGTTCGGTGCGCGCGAGCTGGCGCCGGTCGCTGTCGCTCTGCTCGTGGTGGCGCGGAGTGCGGCGTCCATCGCTGGCGAATTGGCCTCGATGCGCACCAACGCCGAGATCGACGCGCTTCGCGCCATGGGGCTCGACCCCGTGAAGTACCTCGTTGCCCCGAAGCTCGCGGCGCTCGTCATCGCTCTGCCGGCGCTCACGATTCTTGCCGATGGTCTCTTCACCCTCGGGGGATGGATCGGCTCCAGCGTCTTCCTCGGCTTCGGCACCAGCTTCTTCGCCGAACAGTACCGGCTGGCGTTCCAGCTGCGCGATCTCATCATCGGGCTGGTGAAGAGCATCCTGTTCGCGTTCATTATTGCGCTGGTGGCGTCGGACGAGGGGATCAACGTCGAGAACCGCGTCGCCGCCATCGGCGAAGCGGCCACGCGGGCGGTCGTGCTCGCCGTGCTCGGTGTGCTCGCGGCCGACACCGTGGTGAACGCCGTCTTCTACTTCATTCCCAGCTTCGTGTGACCGACGATCTCGCTCTCGAGGTGCAGCACCTGACTGGCCCGACCGGCGCGCCGGTGCTCTTCGACGTATCGATGAGCGTGCCGTACGGACGCACCTGCGTCGTGCTCGGACCGATCCATTCGGGGAAGACCGTGCTGCTGCGCCACATCGTCGGACTGGAGGCGGGCTCCAGCGGGACGATCGTCGTGGATGGCGAGGACTTCGACGCACGGGGCGAGTCCGAGGTTGTGCTGCGGCGGATGCGTACCCGGCTGGGTGTCGTGTTCCAGGGCTCGGCGCTGATCAATCGCCTCACCGTGCTCGAGAACGTCGAGCTTCCCTTGCTCGAGCATACGAGCGCCACGGCGCAGGAAGCGCGCGAGGTTGCCCGCGAGCTGCTGTCGGCCGTCGGTCTCCAGGCCGCGGGCGCGGCGATCGAGGAGACGAGCTGCGCCCATCTCGACCGCGCGGCGCAGCGCCGAGTCGCGCTGGCTCGCGCTCTGGCGTTGCGGCCGGCGGTGCTGCTGCTCGACGAGCCGACGCTCGGGCTGGACAGCCATTCGGCGGCGGAGCTGGACCACACCCTCGAGCGCCTGCAGGACACCAGTGGCTTCTCGGTCGTCATCTTCTCTCACGAGGTCCGGCACGCGTTCGGGCGCGTCGACCGCATCTTCGTCATGGTGAAGGGAACAATGATCGAGAGCGGCACGCGGGAGACGCTCCAGAAGAGCCAGCACGACATGGTGCGCCGGCTTCTCAACCGGCGCGGCGCGGCGTGACCGGTCGCGCTCGGAGCTCGGATCGGCGGGGCGATTCCCGCCTCGGCATACTCGCCTTTTTGGGAGGCACGGCGCTCGTGCTGGCGATGCTGGTGGCGTTCGCGCGCTATCCGTCGCTCTTCCAACGCGGCCAGCCGTACCACAGCGTCTTCAATTCCGTCAGCGGCATCAACCTCGGCGACGAGGTCCGGTACGGCGGCCTGCTCGTCGGATCCGTGACCAAGCTCCAGCTCGATCCCGCCGATCCCACCCACGTCCTCCTCACCTTCAACGTGCGGAGGGGAACGCCGATGAGAGTGGATACGCACGCCTCGATCACCCAGGTCGGCCTGCTCGGCCAGCCCTTTCTCAACCTGACTCCGGGCAGCCGCACCTCGGCCCCGCTCCCGCCTGGCGGCAACGTACCGAGCGACGCGAACTTCACCTTCCAGGATGCGATGGTGCGGCTGGCGGTCTTTCTCGACAAGGCCGACACGCTGATGCGCGGGAGCGAGCGCTTCATGGCGAACACGCCGTTCGCGCGGATCGACCGCACGCTTAGCCGCTTCGATACGCTGGCGCAGGTGGCGAGCGTCGGATCGACCCATGCCTTCGCCCAGCTCGACACGATGAGCCGGGCGCTGACACAGCTTCTGGCCCGGACCGAGCGGATGCTCTCTCTCGTCGACACGACCCTCAAGGGAGTTCGACCGGACCTGGCCGGCTCCCAGCGCGAGTTCGTCGCCACGATGTCGGAGGTGCGCACCTCGGTGCGCGAGCTCCGCGATGTCCTACAGCGGGGAGACCGGATGGAGAACATCATGAAGAATCTGTCGATCGCGACCGACAACCTGGCGCGGCTCTCGGAGCGGATCGAGCGCGATCCATCGAGCGTGCTCAAGAAGAAGCGCACAATCGACAAGCCGGCCGGCCCGCCGCCGCATGAGTAAGCCCCTCGCCGCTCTCGCGCTGCTTGGCGCCGTCGCGTCCGCGGGCTGCTTCGGCAGCCTTGGCGGCTCGCTGCCCGCGGTGGAGCTTTACCGCATCGCGCCGGTTCGCGCCGACTCCGCGACCGAGCGCGCGCCGGCGGTCAGCCCCGGCACCCTTCGCGGGTCGATCGCCATCGCTCGCTACGATACGCCCGGCATCTACGACGGCCATGGCATCGTCTATCGGGTCGAACAGTCGGGCTACGGTGTCTACCAGACCCGGGAATGGGCCATTCCGCTGGGCGAGATGCTCGGCTCGCTCACCGAGGGCCTGTTGTCGGCCGCGCCGGTGAGCGTCGAGCCGGCCGTCTACGCACCGCCGTCCAACCGCCCGTTCACCTATTCCTGGCGGGGCAGGGTGAAGGAGTTCGAGGAGGTGGATCGGGGAAAATCGGTGTTCGCGGCCGTGGCGCTGGAAGCGAGATTGGTGCGCACCTCCGATGACTCGGTGGTGTGGCAGGCGACCCGCCGGCTGGAGCAGGCGGTACCGGAGGGCACCATGTCGGCGATCGTGAGCGCTCTCTCGTCGCTCGCCCGGCAGACGATCACGGATCTCGCGGCCGACGCCAGAATGGCAGCGGCAAGACTCGGCACGGGCAGTCCGACAGGCTCACATCGCTGACCCGGCGCCGCTCCGCCGTAGTGGCCGAGGCCGTTGGTATCACGTTTGCCTTATGGGCGGCTGTGCAACGCCTTAGCTGCCGTCTCATAAAGTACATTATCAGCCTTTCCGACCGATGATCAACGCCGATCGTTTGACCGTCAAGGCGTCCGAGGCCATCCAGGATTCGTTGACGCAGGCGCGGCGCGCCGGCAATCCGCTGGTCTATCCCGGACATCTCCTCTCCGCTCTCCTGACCCAGGACGAGGGGATCGTCCTGCCCATCCTGCACAAGCTCGGCGTGAGCGTGGCCGACCTGCGCGCGGCCATCGAGCGCGAGGTGGGCCGCTACCCCAAGCAGTCCGGTGCCCAGCCCCAGCTCTCTCGGGAATTCAACCAGGTGCTCGACCGGGCTGAAGCGAACGCCCGATCGCTCGGCGACGAGTACGTGAGCGCCGAGCATCTGATCCTGGGGCTGAGCGAGCAGAAGGGCACTGAGGCGTACGAGGTTCTGAGCGCGATGGGAGTGACCACAGCGGCGCTGCGGGAGGCGCTGCAGGCGGTTCGCGGCAGCCACCGGGTGACCGATCAGAGTCCCGAGAACCAGTATCAGGCGCTGGCTAAGTACACGCGCGATCTGACCGAGGCGGCGCGGAAGGGAAAGCTCGATCCCGTCATCGGGCGTGATGAGGAGATTCGCCGCGTGGTGCAGGTTCTGTCGCGTCGAACGAAGAACAATCCGGTTCTGATCGGTGAGCCCGGCGTCGGCAAGACCGCTATCGTGGAGGGGCTGGCGCAGCGCATCGTCAACGGCGACGTCCCGGAGAGCCTGCGCAACAAGAGGTTGCTCGCGCTCGACCTCGGCGCGCTGATCGCCGGCGCCAAGTACCGGGGGGAGTTCGAGGAGCGCCTCAAGGCCGTGCTCAAGGAGGTCACCGAGAACGACGGACAGTTCGTGATGTTCATCGACGAGCTGCATACGCTGGTGGGAGCGGGAAAGGCCGAAGGCTCGATGGACGCGGGGAACATGCTCAAGCCGATGCTGGCGCGTGGCGAGCTGCGCGTGGTCGGGGCGACGACGCTCGACGAGTATCGCAAGCACGTCGAGAAGGACGCCGCGCTGGAGCGGCGCTTCCAGCCGGTGTACGTGGGGGAGCCGAGCGTCGAGGACACTATCGCGATCCTGCGCGGCCTCAAGGAGCGCTACGAGCTGCACCATGGCGTGCGCATCACCGACGGCGCGGTAGTGGCCGCGGCCACGCTCTCCAATCGGTACATCGGCGATCGGTTTCTGCCGGACAAGGCGATCGATCTGCTCGACGAGGCCGCCTCGAGGCTGCGCATCGAGATCGACTCCATGCCGCAGGAGATCGACGAGGTGGACCGGCGGATCATGCAGCTGGAGATCGAGCGTCAGGCGCTGCAGAAGGAGAAGGACAAGGCCGGCATCGAGCGCCGGACGCTGCTCGAGCGGGAGCTCGCCGAGCTGCGCGAGCGATCGGGCGCGATGAAGGCGCAGTGGCAGGCGGAGAAGGACACGCTGGCGAAGGTGGCCAAGGTGAAGCAGCAGATCGACCAGGCGCGGCTGGACGCGGAGCAGGCTCAGCGCTCGGGCGATCTGGGCCGGGCGGCCGAGATCACCTATGGGCGGCTGCCACAGCTCGAGGCAGAGATGCGCGAGGCGGAGAAGCAGCTCGCGAGCAAGCAGGAGGGCGGCGTGCGCTTCCTCAAGGAGGAGGTCGACGCCGAGGACATCGCCGACATCGTGGCGCGGTGGACCGGCATCCCCGTCACGCGCATGCTCGAGAGCGAGAAGGCTCGGCTCACGTCGCTGGAGAAAGTGCTCGCCTCGCGCGTGGTCGGTCAGGACGAGGCCGTGCGGGCGGTGGCGAACGCCGTGCGTCGCTCGCGCGCGGGGCTCCAGGACCCCAACCGGCCCATCGGCTCCTTCATCTTTCTCGGGCCGACGGGTGTGGGGAAGACGGAGACGGCGCGCGCGCTGGCGGAGTTCCTCTTCGACTCCGAGCAGGCGATGGTGCGGATCGACATGTCGGAGTACATGGAGAAGCACGCCGTCGCGCGCCTGATCGGTGCGCCGCCGGGCTACATCGGATTCGAGGAGGGGGGGCAGCTCACGGAGGCGATTCGCCGGCGCCCGTACTCGGTGGTGCTGTTCGATGAGATCGAGAAGGCGCATCCCGACGTCTTCAACATTCTGCTACAGATCCTCGACGACGGCCGACTCACCGACTCGCAGGGCCGCACCGTGGACTTCCGGAACACCGTCATCATCATGACGTCGAACATCGGGGGCTCTTACATCCTGGAGCACGGGACATCGGACTGGGCGGCCGTGGAGCGAGAGGTGCTGGGCGCGCTGCGGCTGCACTTCCGGCCGGAGTTCCTCAATCGCGTCGACGACGTGATCATCTTCCATCCACTCGCGATGGAGCAGATCGAGCACATCGTCGACTTACAGCTGGCTCGGCTCCGCGGGCTGATGGCGGACCGCAAGCTGACGCTCGAGCTGACGCCCGAAGCGAAGCGGCTACTGGCGGAGGATGGGTTCGACCCGGTGCTCGGCGCGCGCCCGCTCAAGCGCGCCATCCAGCGCGAGCTTCAGAATCCGCTGGCGATGGGGGTTCTGGAGGGGCGCTACAGTGAAGGCGACAAGATCGTGGTGCGCCGCGGCAACGACGGAGCGCTGGTCTTTGACAAGGTCACGGCGCCTTGATGAAGGTCAGCTGCAACGAGTCGATCTCGCCGTCGCCCGTGAGGTCGCGGCCATAGATGGCCTGGCGGAGTCCGCCCTGCGAGGCCTGATATAGGTCGGTGTGATCCGAGTAGACCACCGTCGCCATGCCTGTGTTCTCGTCGTAGGTGAGCCGACCGGTGGGGAAGTCGAGCCGGCGAACCTGTCCGTCCGGGGCGATGGAGAACGTCTTGGTCTCGATCGAGTCCTCGCGGCTCGGGTTGGTGACCGCCGTATAGTCCAGGCAGCCGCCGGTGCGCCACTGTCGTACCTTGGTGGCCGGGTTGTAGGAGAAGAGACGAGCGGTGGCGCACCGCCAGAAGCCGTTGAGGTCGGCTCGCTTGGGAAGCTGAGGCGCTGTCGTCTTGCTGTTGCAGGCGATGACGGCCACGAGGCCTCCGAACACTGCCAGCCGAGCACCAACGTTCATCCGTTCTCCTTGTGAGGTGGCACGCCATGGATGCTAGTGATCGCCCACGAGGCGAGCAAGGCGACGAGACGGACCGCGCGTGGATGGCACAAGCCATCGCGCTCGCCCGAAACGCCCTCGAGAGCGGCGAGGTGCCGGTGGGCGCCATCGTGGTGCGGGATGGTCGCGTCATCGGGGCGGCGGCGAACCGGACCGTGACCGATCAGGACGCGACTGCCCATGCGGAGACCCTCGCGCTCCGGGCTGCGTCACGTGCGCTGGGATCCTGGCGCTTGGGCGGATGCACGATGTACGTGACGCTGGAACCGTGCGCGATGTGTGCGGGTGCGCTGGTGCTCGCGCGGGTGGATCGCGTGTGCTTTGGAGCCTGGGATGGGAAAGCCGGGATGGCCGGATCCGTGGGAGATCTGCTGCGCCATCCGCGATTGAATCATCGTCCGGAGGTTCGTGGCGGTGTGGAGGAGAAGGCGTGCGGTGAGCTGTTGAGGGATTTCTTTCGTGTGCGGCGTGCAGACTCCGTTGACACAATTCCCGTTTCCGGGTGATATTTCTCGACTCTGCGAGCGAGCGCCGCGAGCGCGACGCGAGAGAGAGGACAGGTGGCCGAGTGGCTGAAGGCACCGGTCTCGAAAACCGGCATACCGGTGAACCCGGTATCGTGGGTTCAAATCCCACCCTGTCCGTGGGCGCCGCTCGCTGCGGATCTGGTGAAGCAGAAGAGGGCGGGCGCGATGCCGGCCCTCGTCGCATGCGGCGATGAGTAATGGGATGGGTGGCCGAGCGGTTTAAGGCGCACGCCTGGAAAGCGTGTGGGCCCGAAAGGGTCTCGCGGGTTCGAATCCCGCCCCATCCGTTGGATAACTCCCAGCCTTGCCACGATTTCTGAGATCGGGTTTGGCGTTGTGAAATGTCGCTGTGCGCGCCGCGGTGTGGGTTCGCGGTGTGGACTCGCGCGGTATTTGACGGGACAGTGGTATCGTCGCGGGCTGGATCTGACATGGACCTCACCCGTTGATGGGCCTTTGATCGGGTGGGCTATCTCCTGATCGGCGATCACTGCGACCGGGATCTCCTGGGATGGCGCCTGACGGACATGCCGTCGACGGCGGCCCCGCTGGAGTACCGGGCCCAGCTACTGCACAAACTCGCGGCATGATCTGTCCGGTTTTCAGGGGGCCACACCACAAGTCGATCA
The DNA here is from genome assembly GCA_038253885.1 of Gemmatimonadales bacterium. Taxonomy (GTDB): domain Bacteria; phylum Gemmatimonadota; class Gemmatimonadetes; order Gemmatimonadales; family Gemmatimonadaceae; genus JALZAQ01. The sequence continues at coordinate 54,405 of JBBSGP010000017.1, forward strand.
CAGGCTGCTCGTAAAGATGCGTCGGATCGGAAGCAAGTGACACATGTCGCCAAGCTTCACAATATGGAAGAGCTCAGAAACATGAACCGGTTCGTGCGCGAGGCCTATGAGAACTCAATTTCCTAGAGAGCGGCCACTCAATCGCCGATAGCACCTTTGTAGCTCACGAAGGCACCCTGCTCCCGACTACCTCGACAAGGTCGACACATGAAGAAGAGCGCGAATGCGCGGTTCGCCATAAAGAGCTGGGACGAGAAGCCTTATAGTGAGGGCCAGGAGTTACCAAAGCTGACTCGAGCCGCCGTCACTAAGACCTTCACCGGTGATATCGAGGGCGAGGGGCAGGTCGAATACTTGATGATGTACCGCAGCGACGGCACGGCCACGTTCGTCGGGCTCGAGCGGATCGTCGGCCGAATCGCAGATAAGGCCGGCAGTTTCGTGCTCCAACGCACCGGAATATTCGAGGGCGGCCAGGCGAAGGAGTCCTATTCCGTCATCCCTGGTTCGGGAACGGGAGAGCTCCGCGGTCTGCGCGGCGAGGGCACGTCGGCCGTTGGGCACGGCACCGAGCATCCCATTACGCTGACCTATGAGTTGGGATAGAAGTGGCCCCGGTCTGTACTGGGGGTAGGCTAGGCTAGCCTGTGCTGCTGTCGACGTGGCGTGAGAATGCACAATCCCGTTGCGCTCATCGTCCTCGTGAACAAGCATCAATGCCTGCGCCCGGACGGGCCACGCAACAGAGCACCGATCCGTTGCGGATTTAGAATAGCTCCCAGTGTGATTGCCGAGGTGGTCGTCGTCGCGAATCGCGCTCACGAGCTCGAGTGACCGGCCATCACCGCACCGTCGTTATGGGCTTGGCAGCTCGATTAGCGCGATGTCCGAGTTCTCCCGCACACGCTCGAACAGGATTCGCTTGCCGTCAGGCGAAACGTCGAAGCGATGGACCGACTCGCCCGGCCGAAGCCGAGTGAGCTGTCGCCGCTCACCGGTCGTGACATCGAACAACCAGAAATCCTGGCGGCGGAATCCGCCGAGCTTCACCACGAACCCCCTCCCATTCGGAAGAAACCGATAGCTGTCGCCGAGTCGGTCGACCAGAAAAGAGGGAAATGGAAGTGGAAACGGCGCCCCATCCGGCGTGACGGCATTCAGCGGAACGCCTCGCCCCCGCGCCGTTCCGGAGTAGAGAATGAACTTGCCGTCGGGAGACCAGACGGGATTGGAGGACACCGAGTCCACCAATCGGACTGGCCGGCCGCCCTCCGCCGGAATCTTGAACACGTGAACGGCCTGACCGTCCCTGGCGGCGATGGCAATCCACTTGCCATCCGGCGACCATGACGGCGCACCTCGCACGTCGAGCGATTCGGCCAGGGTCCGCACGCCGCTCCCGTCGGCGATCGTGCACCGCAGCGTCGAACGACCCCGTCGTCGCACGGCAACGCAGATGCTCCGCCCCTTAGGCGAGATCGCGGCAGCGCCGGCCACCGCTCCCTCGCTGGGCCTCCACAGCTCGCTGGCGCCGGCGGCCGAGAGCCGCCACAAACCATCGGCTCCCCCGCGCGACGCCAGATACAGCAGCGACGAGTCGGGGGCGAAGCGCGGCGCGGCGGATCGTGACGTGGGGAGCGAGACGCGACTCGCGCTCTCCTCGTCGGAGATGCCGCTCGTGAGCGGCACCGTCCAGAGCTGCACGCTGGGGTTCGACACGGTCGCCACCAGGCGCCTCGGCTGCCCCGGTATCCTGGCGCTTGCCGCGATCGAAACGAAGTGTTCGACCCCGGAGCTCAGACGGGTCGCGACGCGGTCTCCCACGTCCATCAAGTACAACCACGGGCCGGTGCCGTCGTCATCGGTCGCCGTGTAGACGAGAGTGCGATCGTCGAGCAGCACGGGATATCCCACGCGCGAACGATGCGACGTGATCTGCTCCGGGCGCCCGCCGGTCGACGGAATCCGCCAGATGTCCATCTCGTCAGGTGGCAGCCCGTGCGAGAAATACAGGAATCGGCCGTCCGGCGACCAGCTCAGGTAATGCGAGTGCAGGCCGGGCGGCGCGATGTAGATCCGGCGCGGGTTCCCGCCGTCACCGCCGGCGACGAAGATGGGATCGCCCGGCGTGAGCTCATGATAAGCGAGCCGGGACCCAGCGGGAGACCAGACGGCCATCACCGCCGTCTTGAGGAAGGGCCGCGGAGGACCCCCCATCGTCGGCACGAGCGACACGCTTGCCGGCGAGGTGAGGCCGGCGACGCGGATCCATACGCGCGCCGCATCATGGGAGAATCCGACGTTGCGCACGTCTTCATTGAACAGCTGAGCGAAACGCCCGCCGGTCAGGTTCACGAATCGGCCACTCCCCACGTGGCTCACGAACGCGTCAAAGACGCTGTCGCGATCGGCCAGGAACGCCACGGATTGGCCGTCCGCCGAGATCGCAGCGTCCACCTCTGAGCCGGGGAAGTCGGTGAACTTCTCGATGTGCATCCTCGACCAGCGATTCCGCCACGTCGCGTCCGACCGCGAGCCGCGCCACGCGATCACGGCAACGGCGCCGAGGACGAGGACGCTTGTGGCCACTGCCACGGCCCGGGTCCATCGCCGCCGCGGCGGCGGCGCGACTGTCGTCGGCCCGCTCCGTGTTGCCGCGAGCGGTTCGAGCCGCTGCACCATCTCGTCGGCGCTCTGCCACCGGTCGGCCGGACGCTTCTCCAGACTCCGCATCACGAGGTCGGCGAGCGGCACCGGCACGTCCGGCCGGTGCGTGGCCAGGGGCGCTGGCGCCTCCGTCAGATGCGCCGAGAGGATGTCCTGACGCACGTCACCGGCGAACGGCGGCCGTCCCGTCAGCAGCTCGTATCCCAGCACGCCAACGGCGTAGATGTCGGCCCGATGATCGATCTGCGGATCGGCGGCGATCTGCTCCGGAGCCATGTACGCCGGTGTGCCGAGAACGGCACCGCTGGCCGTGACCGTCGATCGCGCGCCCGCATCGCTCAACGCCTTCGCGACGCCAAAATCGGTGATCATCGCGTGGCGGCCGGAGAGGAGCACGTTGTCCGGCTTGATGTCGCAATGGACGATCCCGCGCGCATGGGCGTGCTCCAGGGCGTCGCAGACGTCGCGGAGGATCAGCACCACGTCTTCCGGTGCGAGCGGTCCATCGCGCGCCAGTCGCTGCCGCAACGACAGCTCCGCCTCGTACGGCATCACGTAGTACAGGGCGCCGTTGGCCTCTCCCGAATCGTAGAGCGGCACGATGTGCGGATGATGCAGCTGCGCCACGATCTCGATCTCGCGGAGGAATCGATCGACGCCTAAGAGGGCCGCCACCGTCGGACGCACCACCTTCACCGCGACGTCGCGCCCGTGCTTCACGTCCCGCGCCAGATAGACCGTCGCCATCCCGCCCCGTCCCAGTTCTCTCGTCAGGCAGTAGCGCTCGACCAACGCTTCGGGAAAGCGCGGCTCGTCGTCGAACAGCTCGGCGAAGCGCTCCGCTGCCGGTATGCTCAGCAGCGTTGGCTCTCGCTCGCATTCCGCGCGCAGGGCCTCGAGCTCCGATCGGCGACGCGGATCGCCCGCGCTCAGCTCCTCGATGAGCGCTCCTCGCTCCTCGGGCGCCGCGTCGAGCAACCTGTCGACGAGCGAGGCGAGCTCCGACCAGTGTTCGGGCCGTTCCGTACCCGACATGACCACGTCAGCCGATGAGAGATCGGGGGGGATCAGGAGTCGAGCGCACGCCGCAGCAGGACGCGCGCCTTCACCCAGTCCCGTTGTACCGTGCGCACCGTGAGGCCGAGCGCTTCGGCAGTCTCCGTCTCCGTCAGGCCGCCGAAGAACCGGCACTCCACGACGCGCGCGAGCCGCGGCTCCCAGGCCGCCAGCCGGTCGAGCGCTTCGTCGAGGTGCAGCACCGTCTCCGCTTGATCGTCCGCGCCTATCTGCTCGTCGTCGAGCGTGACATGCCGCCGCGCTCCGCCGCGCTTGAGCGTGTCGCGCTCGCGCGCGCGGTCGACGAGCACATGCCGCATCGCCAGGGACGCCAGGGCGAGGAAGTGCGCGCGGTCGCGGCACCCCGCTCGCGACTGGTCGACGAGCTTGAGATAGGCCTCGTGGACCAGGGCCGTCGTCGACAGCGTTCCGCTGTGGCCTCGAGCGGCGAGCCGGTGATGCGCGATGGCGCGAAGCTCGTGATATGCGCGCGAAACGACCAGGTCGAGCGACCCCTGCGCGCCGCTCCGCAATTCCGTGAGGACGTCCGTAGGCTTCTTCGAGGCGTCCATGTGCTGTGACGGATGGCCGCCGGCGACAAGGCCCGTCGGCGGTGACGCGAGATGTCGTGTTTCGGCCCGACTCCCCGTTACACCGGATGAAAAAGGCACATCTCCCCGCTTCCTCGTTACCGGCGGCTCCAACATACCGCGCCGGCGACCCGGAAGACAGGCACCCCTGCGCGCTTCTCCCGGCGCGCGGCGCGCGTCTGTCACGGGCCGGAGAAGCAGGCGTACCACTCACTCACTCAGGAGGGCCCTATGTCGAACTTCCTCGGCAGTCGCGTCGGCGCTTTGGCGCTGGCCATCGTTCTCACGGCGTGCAAGGATGGCAGGGAACCGCTGGGCCCAGGCGCCAAGGATCCGGCGACAACCGTCGGATCGGGCTCGACGTCCACCTTGCTCGGCCGCGCCACGTTCAGCGATCCCGTCCATAACACGTTCAGCGTCAAGCGCATCACGGGCGATTGGGACGTCGAGATCACATCGAAGCCCGCGCTCGACATCGCCGTTCAGAGCATCGTCTTCCAACCCGGAGGGCAGAGTGGCTGGCACAGTCACCCCGGCCCGGTCTTCATTCAGGTAGTGTCGGGCACGATGACGTTCTACGAGTCCGGCGACCCGACGTGCGCTCCCATCGTTCGGACGGCGGGCCAAGGGTATCTCGACGAGGGTGCCCACGCGCACATCGCGCGGAACGAGACGGCGGCGCCGGCGCAGAACATCGTCACGTATTTCGCTCCCCCCGGCGCGGCGCTGAGGATCGACCAGCCCAAGCCGGGGAATTGCCCCTTTTGATGACTCAGTCGCGGGAGGCCACGACGCGGATCCCCAAGACCGCGCGTTCACCGACCGCTTCAGCTTCGCCAGGGCGTTCGGCAACCGGCCGAGCCGCGTCGGCGCCTTCGCCCCGTCCGGAAGGACCGCGATGGTATGGACTTCTTGTGCACGTCCATGCCGAGATAGGTGTCAGAGCGAGCGGCAGTAGCAGGAGCGAATGACATGGGCTGGTCTCCGTGTGCGACGGCACGTGCGTCGCAGGTGGCTCTGGTGACTCGGTCTCAAAGCGCGAGGAATTAACCCGCGCGAAGACCGGAGGCCAGCCCAGTCATACTCTCTGGCCGGACGACTGGGCGGTGTATCATTCCCGAACTCGGCGGCCGCTACCTTCGGGTGGTCACCCTCGGCGACCCACGGCCTCGATGTCAATCCCCCGGCGGTCGCGCACTACGGGATGAAACAGCTATATGTCAAGGATCCAGACGGCTTCTCCCTGTGCTTTCAGTGGACGGCCGAGCACTCGTAGCGGTCGCGGGAGATGACTCTGGCTCGCTGCCCCTGACCGCGCTATGCACCAGCGGAGGCCCTCATGCCATTTCTGAAAGCGACCGCCGCGCCCACCACTGAGATTCAGTATGTCGACCGTGGGGAAGGGCAACCCGTCGTCCTCATTCACGGCTGGCCGCTGAGCCACCGGATGTGGGAGGGTCAGATCAACGCGCTGGTCGACGCGGGCTTCCGCTGCGTTGCCTACGACCGTCGCGGCTTCGGCCACTCGGGGAGACCGGATGGCGGCTATGACTACGATACCTTCGCGTCGGACCTCAACGACCTCATGACGACGCTCGACCTTCGCCAGGCCGCCCTCGCTGGCTTCTCGATGGGCGGCGGTGAAGTGGCGCGCTACATCGGGCGCTACGGAACCGGTCGTGTCGCCAAAGCCATGCTCGTCGGTGCCGTTCCCCCCTTCCTCATGAAGACCGCCGATAACCCCGGCGGCGCCGACGAGAAAATGTTCGACGACATGGTCGAGGGCGTGAAGAAGGATCGGGTCGGCTTCCTCGAGGGCTTTTTCAGGGCCTTCTTCAACTGGACGCCAGGAAGCGGGACGCCGAGCGACGACGTTGTCGCGTACAACAAGAGCATCGCCTGGATCGCGTCACCGCTCGGTACGCAGCAGTGCATCGTGGCGTTCGGCAAGACCGACTTCCGGGCCGACCTCAAGAAGTTCGACATGCCGACACTGATCGTGCACGGCGACAGGGATCAGATCGTGCCGATCGACATCTCCGGAAAGAAGTCACACGAGATGATCAAGGGGAGCCGCTACGAGGTACTGAAGGGGGCACCGCACGGCTTCGCGGCGACGCACGCGGACAATCTCAATGCCCTGATGCTCGACTTCCTGCGCTGACAAGAACGCGTCGCTTCACGCAGCTTGGAACCTTTCGAAGCGTTCCTCGAGATAGTCGCCTCTTGGTCGTAAGCTCGCGTCGCGCGGTACCGTAATGCTCTGACCATGCATCTCTTGCAGCCCGTGCCGTAGCATCGGTCCGTCCTGTTCCTCGAGGATATCCTCACGAATCACGATCCCGTAGTCGGGAGTGATTCCGAGGATGTTAGCATCATAGGCGCCATGATGAATCTTGCAGAGCGCGAGTCCGTTCGCGATCTCGGGACGGCCGCGCTCGTCCCGGTCCTCGAGAATGTGCGCACCGTCGAGCAGCTCGCGGTGGCCGAGCGAACATACCGTGCAACGATTGCGGTAAGCGGAGACGACGAGCTCGCGAAATCGGCGTTGGTGCAATCGGACCTTGACAGCCACAGTCGCGTATTCGCGCGCGATCTCCGTCTGCGGCGACACTGCATCGAAAGAAAGTACGCTTACGCCCAGCGGCGCAGCTGAGATCTCAAAGGTCTCATCTGCTGGTCGATCGCCGACGACGTAGCACGGAAACACGGGCTCATAGCGACCCGGACTGACGCCGTAAAGATAGATCAACGGGCGCTGCCGTAGAAAAGCGTTGCGGACGGCGACGTTTGTCCAGACATCTGGCCCGCCACGCTCGTAGCGATAGTGAAGCAACGCGTCCTCTGATGCGATCTCATCATCGTACGGCGGCGTGCGGCCGGCTCGGGGCGGCGTCGTTACAATGGTGAGCGCGGCTCCGTCGGCACCAATCTGTCGCGGACGCCAGATACCGCGTTGAATACTCAGGAGGGGAATGCGCTCGCCCTCAAATGGAAATCCGGCTTCGAGATCTTCTCTCGTCACAGGGCCGGTATGCTTCGAACGCAGCTCTCCTAAGCGCGCGAAAGCGGCAAGGCGGAGCCGCCAGTCCAGATCGAGAGTCGTCATCGTTTGCCGTGACTGTGTTGTGAGAGGGGGCTGGCATGGACGCTTTTGGCAAGCGGCCATGAGGGATAGCTTGATTGGTACGCAGAGCGTACGGAAGTGGGTCCGTTGCAGGACCGCGCGGCATTCTTCCCACGGTTGTAATACATGATCCGAACGACCAGGGCATGGATACCGATTAAACCGGTCCATTCAGCAATGGCGCATTGCTCGCGAGCGCTGATCGGAGGAGGTTGCCCCACAAGCGCCGTGCCGGGGACAGCGGTCGAGCGTCGGGTGTACTCCGGTGTATGTTCGTCCCGATTTTATGCGCTGTCTCAGAGCGAAGTCCAGGCCGGTCGCGCCTGAGCGCGCTGAACGTGCGCGAGCCTGTCAGTCCGTGAGAAATGGAGGGCGACAATCGCGAGGACGCCCGCGGCTGCCACCGTCGGTACGGCGACGAGGAGCGTCGCCGTATGGGCGCGGATCGCGGCGAGGGTAGACCGCGCGGTCGGCCGCAGCTCGGCGTCGTCGTGCCAGCTCCGCAGCAGCGCGATGGAACGGGTGACCAGCACGGCGAACCGCCACGCCAAGAGCAGCAGCCAGAGGGTCCACACCCGCCCGGAATACCACATCACGAGCCGCTGAGCGCTGTGCGCCGGCTCGTATTGTTGGGGCTGCAGATTGCGCACGAACACCGCCGTCATGAAGAGGCAGCCTGTCAAGGAGTAGGGGCGGTCGCTCGGCGCTCACGGTGTGGAGGAAGCGCGCGTAGCCGATCTCGGCGGCGTTCTTGGTGAGCTCGCCATTCACCCAGGCGATCACGTCGCCGAACGGACGGTCCTGGAACGGCCACCGGGTTCGCCGCCGCGATCGCAGGTCGTCGGCGCTGGCGTGCTCGATCACGGCTCGCCACTCTTCATGCAGGCGGGCGATCCACTCCCGGTCGCCCTCGGCATTCCCCGGCCACACCACGGTCTCGTGCGAGAGCACCCCCTCACGGAACGAATGGTCGAGCACCATCGACCACCAGAAACCCATGTACCACGTCAGCCACGCAATGCTCGGTGGACCGATGTCATACCCCTCGCGCTCCGGCTAGTCGGCGCGCCAGCTTCCATCAGCCACCTGATGGACGTGCAACCCCCGAGGAGCAGGACGCAACAAACACTCCTCGGTTGCGAGTCCGTTGAGATGGAAGTTGGTGAGCTTCCACGCGGTCTCGAGCTGCCGGATCAGATAGTCACGGGCTTTGTCGGGCATGCCGAGCCTCGAGTGCCAGGATTCTCAAGCGCGCCTCACCGCGACCGCTGAAACTAGGCTCTGGCGCGACGAGATGACCGGAAGTGCTCTCCTCGGCGCGGATGGCTGGCTGACCGACCAATCCTTTCCTGGAGGCGCAACGGCATGTCCAGGCTGCGATTCCGCATCTCGATGTCCCTCGACGGCTTCGTCGCCGGTCCGAGCCAGAGCGTGGATAATCCTCTCGGTATCGGCGGCATGCGCCTCCAGGAGTGGGTGTTTCCCCTGAGGGCCTGGCGAGCGATGCATGGTCTTCCCGGCGGAGAGGTCAACGAGAGCTCGCGAACGGTCGAGGAGTCGCTTACCAACATCGGCGCCACGGTAATGGGGCGCAACATGTTTGGCGGCCATCCTGGCCCCTGGGACCCCGGTAAGCCGTGGTCCGGTTGGTGGGGAAAGAACCCGCCGTTTCATCACCCGGTGTTCGTGCTCACGCATCACGCACGCGACCCACTCGAGCTCGAAGGCGGGACGACGTTCACCTTCGTCACGGGTGGCATCGGACCCGCGCTGGAACTGGCGCGTCAGGCCGCCGAGGGCCAGGATGTCTCGCTCGCCGGCGGAGCACAGGCCGCACAACAATATCTCGCGGCCGGGCTCGTGGATGAGATGGAGGTCACTATCGTGCCGATTCTCCTCGGCAGCGGGGAGCGGCTGTTCGATGGCGTCGGCGACGATCTCCACGGGCTCGAGCTGGTGCGGACCGTCACGGCGACGCAGGTAACACACGTCAAATTCGCGAGGCGCTGAGAGCATTGGCTCGGCTTCGCAGCGGTCGAGCAGCCTTAGTCAGCGCCGGTCATGGGCGGCCCGACGGGGCGTGGCCACACAACCTGCTCACAGGTGGTAATGGTAAACGGGTGCCAGGGCGGCGAGTGCGGCGCTGACCTGCAGAGCCAGGATCTGCAGCGCCTGTTTCGGCGCACGCGGCAGCCACCTGAGCGCGAAGTACGCGATAATCGGAAGCTGCGTCCCCATGAGTAGCTGCCAGATGTGGGCAGCGGTCCCCTCATCGGCCTCCCGAGCAGTGCCGAAAAGGGCCAGGTGGATGACCAGCGTGGCCAGAGCGCCCAGCGACATCGTCACCGGGAGGAAGGCGCTCGGCTGTTTCACCATTATCGAGAAGGTCACGGCACCGCGGATATGAGATGGGTCGACATCGGAGAGGGCTCGTATTCGACAATGCAAAGTACTTGTTAGTATAAAGTCAACCGGTGATGTTCGCAAGAGCGCTGGCCGACGGCGCCCCGCCCCGACGCTGTCGGCCAGCGGCGCACCTATTCTGCCCCCCCAACGATATCGTGTGCCGCGACGAATTCTCGTGATGAGATGAGCGGGCATACGCGCGACGGGCTCAGCATTTCTGGACGCACCTGACCGTCCCCGGTCCCACGGGAGACACCGAGCTGCCGGCGGTCCCAGTCGAGGCCACTGTAGCGACGCTGGTATCGCTGCTCGTCCATATGACCTGACGGTCGGTGAGCGCGCCTCCGCCGGAACCACTGACGCGGGCC
>JBBSGP010000018.1:0-61740 GCA_038253885.1 Gemmatimonadales bacterium
ACGGCATCGAACCCTGCATCATCCGCCGCATCATCGCCTGCTGATCAGCGGGCATGTGATCGATCATCTCGGTCATTAGCCGTCGCATCGTCGTATCGGCGAGCACGCGACGCCGGATGATCGGATCAGCCATCATGCGCTCGTACAACCTCTCCATTGCGGCCATCGGCATTGTGTCGGTCGCCGTCATCCCGGGCATGGAGGGCATCGCGTGCGATGTCGAGTCCGCGCGTGGCGGTACGGGCATCGGCATGCTGGCCATCGACGAATCGCGGCCGCTCATTGGGCGTGGCGTTGCACGGGAGCTGTCCATGCGCATCGTGGTGTCGCGGGCCGACTGCGCCGAGTCGCGCGGCATACCCGGCATCGATGCCATGGTTGGCGCACCGGCGCCATGTGTGGGCCCGTGCGCGTCCATATTCATCTGCATGTCCGAGTGAGCACCCATCGCCATGCGACTGGGTCGAAAGCGCACAAAGATCGCGAACCCCGCGGGCGCGCGTGTTCCGTACGCGGGTTCGAGTGTACTGGGGATCACGTTCACCGAGCCTCTGGCTCCGAGTCCGATGCTGCCGCCTGTGAAGCGGCCGATCTCGCGCACGTACCCGAGTACCAGCGAACCGACAGTGAACCGCGTGTCGGGCGTGATCGCGGCGAACGCGGCGACGCCGGGCTGCTCGGCGGCATCGACCGCGAGATCGGCGGCGCTCTTCTGCACGAGCTCCGCGCGGCCGAAGACTGTGTTCCTGCCGTCGAGATCGAGATTCGTCTCCGCCAGCACACTGTTGGAGAGCGTGTTCGAGGCGCCTTCGCTCACGCCGCTCTCCTTGTTGGCACCGTAGATGAGCGCGCTCGACCATTCCCCCTTCGCGCCGACGGTGCGACCGTACAGCGCGGTCGCCGTAACACGGCGTTGCGAGACCTCGGGGTGGAGGGCCTCAGGAGTCTTGAGGTAGGCGTATGACGTGCTCACGCTCACATTTGGGCTCGGATTGAACGTCAGACGCCCAGCATAGGAGTCGAAGCTGCGGCCCCTGTAGTCGAAGTTGGTGCGGTTCTCGTCGGGCTCGCGGCCGTTGAAGATGGAGCCCTCGAGCTTGAGAGTGCGCGAGTAAAGCGCCGCGGTGGCGACACCGAAGGAGATGTGCGTCGCATCCTGCCAATGGTGGCCGAGTGGCGCCATCGGATCGCTCGCCGCTGAGGGCCGGTGGGGAAACGCAACCGGACCGCTCGCCGGTTCGCCGACCGGGGCAAGATAGAGTTGCAGGCCGAGGTTGTTCGCGATCGGATGCTCGTAGATGCCGGCGAGCTCCATAAAAAGGTCGTGCGGATGCTGCCGGTCGTGGAGCGGCTGGCGCCGATAGGCTTCACCTGACTGCAGCAGGAGCGGATACCCGCGCGGCGTGACCGTAAAGGGGTCGAGGCTCATCATCCCGCGGAGTTGGAAGCGTCCAGATCCGAGCGGGTGAGTCGCCATGAGCATGCCCCAGTTCGGCGCGCCGAACTGTTCGTCGCCGCGATCACTGTATTGCTTGTCGTACTGCACGAACGCGACCCCGTGAAGCATGAGCTCCCACTGGCCGGCGATGAGATGCTTGGCGTGCATCGGCGAGCGGTCAGGCAGCCACGTCGTGCCCGACCCGGTCCGCGTCATCGGTACGCCGATGGGATCAACCATGGACATCGTCACCGGCTTGGTCGTGTCCGCCATGCCGGCCATTCCTGGCATCGCGCGCATGGTATCGCGAGTCGCACCCCTTTGAGCGGCGGCGACGCTCGCGAGTGCGAACGAGGCGGCAAGTGCGAAAGCCGCGCGAACGATCGGATATGACGGCAACATGATAGGATCCGCGACGGGGTTTTGTGGTGCATAAAATCTAGACGCAAATAGTGGGCTCGCGCTTTGACGGTGTAAAGGGCACTCGGCTACTGACGCCGCGCGCTCAACCGGGATGACTGCGGAGGCCCGGCGACGCGCACTGCGGCTCAGGCCAACGAAATCACTCGCCCGTGTGCGGGCACGGCACGCTCGGGACTTCGCCCTGGCAGAACAGGTGCGTGAGGGCAAAGGTGTGGTGGTGCGTGCAATGCTCCAGCGGAGAGTGCGCGGCCGGCAGGGGATGGGCCATGATGAGTCCCGAGACCCAAACGGCAGCGAGGGCCGCTGTGGCGCTCGCGACAGAGCGCCGGGTCAGGTGCGTCCCGAACGCGACCTCTTCACCGGCGAGCCGTCTTACGCGGCGCTCCAGCAGATCTTGCCGGTGAAACCCGACCGCACCGATCACCGCGGCGTCGGACATCGCACCGCAGCGAAAAAACACGTCCGCATCGGCGACCGCGAGAATCGCCGACGCCAGGACGAGTGGTCCGCGGAGGGTGTCGCCATCGCCTGCGAGAATCCCCACCGCACGCGCCGCGTGGTCGTCGGCCGCAACCTCCATCTCATCGGCGGCATCATCAGCGATGCGTCGAATCGCGGGGAGCCAGAAGAGCACGTGCGCGAGGAAGCGGAGGAGCGACAGCCGAAGTGGATCACGCCGATCGACATGCGCCTTCTCGTGGGAAAGCAGCGCCATGAGCTCGTCCGCAGAAATCCGGTCGGCCAAAGCGCGGTCGGCGTAAACGATCGGCCGCATCCACCCGGCGGTGAACGCGGGCACGGGTAGACCGTCGAGCACGCGCAGACGTGTTCGCTCGAGACCGGCGCGTGTCGCCGCGAGCGCGAACGCCTCGCCCGACCGAGGGACCCATGCCGGCAACAAGTGCAGCAGCTGTCCAAGGCGGCGGCGCGCGCGCATCCGGCTCCAAATCGCATAGACCAGGCCCGCGATCAGAAGCAGGTGAAAGATCCCGTGCACTGGTGCCATCAGGATGTGCAAGGCGACGAGGCAGAAGGCGCCTAGATGCTCACGGCCGGCGAGCAGTGCCTCCACCCGGCTCGACACATGATGGCCGAAGACAGGTAGTGTGCTCACGACGATGAGCGCTCCGATTGAGAGCACGATCCCTCGCCGGTGCACCTGCTCGCGCTGCACCGCTGCCCGTGGCAGGAAGGCCGAGGCTGGTGCGTGCTCGCGGCCGTGCGCGGTCCCCCGCGGGTGTCTCACTGATCTGCCTTGGCGTCGCGCGCCGCGTTGCGGAGTTTTCGGCGGACGAGCCGCCCGAGTTCGGCAAGCCGTTCGGGGTCACGCTCCGCGAGCACGTCGACAAACGAGGACGCGACGGCGTCCGGGCCAAACGAAAGGATCCCTTCCACAACACGTCGTGAAGTCTGCGCGCGGAACTCGTTCTCGCTCATCGTCGCGGAGAAGTGGAGCAGGTCGTCGCGCTTGGCGCGCCGAAGCAGTCCCTTCGCGACAAGCTTGTTCAGCACCGTGATCACGGTGAGCTGGGCGACGGGATGGGATCGCACGACGCGGTCGTGAACGGCTCGTGCCGGGACGGGCTTCGCGATTCCCCAGACGGCCAGCATCACGCGCGATTCGAGGTCGCCGAGCACTTTGGCGAGGCCATCGGCCGAAAGACGGACGGTGTCCTGTAGCCGTGGCTTCTTTGCGTCGCGTCGGCGCCCTTTCTCCGGCATTCGTCAAGTTAGCGTACTTGTCATGCTGCGTACAGCTAAGCCGATGCGCGATGCTCACTGGAATGCCGGGTCACTGCCTGATGCGCCACGACGCCAGGCGGCTTTCGCCCCGCTGGCCAAACTCGGCGATGACGATTTCGGCCCGAGACTCGGAAACAAGCTCATGGGCCAGGTCAACCTCGTCCGCGCGGGATGGAGGGTCGTTCACGCTCACGAGCGGCGTCCTGGCCGAGCAACGGATGCCAGGCAGCGCCGCTATCAGCCTCGTCAACGCAGGTCTGGAGGGATTCGTCGGGGCCGCAGCGCTGGAGTTGCCTCGTGGCCTGCGCGTCAACGTGTGAGCCCGCCCTGGCTGGCCGAAACATGGGCGCCATAGGCGGCGATCGATCGGCCGGCCGACCCGCAGCCGAGGTGGCCCGCGCATATGTGACGAGCGTCGGGGGAGATCAGACCGGCGCAGTCAACTCCGCCTCACACCGTCTATGGACAGGTCGCGACGCCTTCCACCTGCCCGGGGCCGACGTCTGCCCCGTAATGGATCTGGCAGCTGTTGGCAGAGGCCAAGATTGTCGAATTGACGCCGACGGCGGACCATCCCCTCGCCGGATCGAGGCTCGTGATCGTGACGGTCACGCTCTTGGAGGTCTTGTAGTTGAGCGCGGCCTGATCGGTCGAGTACACCCGAGTGTCCGTGAAGTAGCTCTCCTCGACGGTGACGAGATTGCGAAGGTCCGACTTTATCGTAGCAAAGCCGGCTTTGTCCTTCGAGTCGGAGTACTTGTAGATGGCGATCGTTGCCAGGATGCCAATGATCACGATGACGAGCAGGATCTCGATCAGCGTGAATCCTTTCCGAGCCTTTGCGCGCGCCGGTGTCGGCATGCAGCACCGCTCCTTTGGTGCGAAGGGAGTGTGCAGGACTTGAGCAAGGATTGCCCTCTCCCCTAGTATCGGACGCAAGGCTCTCGCGCCAGGGGGGAAGGAGCCTCCCAGCCGGTCCACATCACACGCGGCAAGGCGCTAACCCCCGGATCTGCTGGCGAGGCTGTCCGTGGTCTCCGCGTCGAACATGTGCAGGCGCTCGGGAGGGAACCGGAGCGTGATCGGCGCCCCCTGGGGCGGCATCCGCCGCGGTAATGAGCGCGCGGTGACTTCGACCGCTCCAGCGCTCGCGTAAACCAACATCTCGTTTCCCAGCGGCTCGACCAGATCGACGCGCATGGACACGACGCCCGCTTCGGCTGTTTCCGCCAACTCGAGCTCTTCCGGGCGAATACCGAGGACGACCGCCCTTTCGGCGCGCCCGGCGAGCGCCGGCGCCCAGCTCGACGGGATAGGGAGCTGCATGACGCCGTCGCCGGCTCGGAAGTGGAGCTTCCCTCCGTCCGCTCCCCCGGTCGGCGCGGTATCCCCGGAGCCGCGCGCCAGAATGCCGCTCACGAGATTCATCGGCGGACTGCCGATGAAGGTCGCGACGAACGTGTTGCGCGGATTCGCGTACAGCATCATCGGCGCGTCGATCTGCTGCACATGACCGGCATTGAGCACCACGATCCGGTCGCCCAGCGTCATCGCTTCCACCTGGTCATGGGTGACGTAGATCATCGTCGCTCCGAGCTGCCGATGGAGCCGTGAGATCTCCCGGCGCATCTGGACACGCAACTTCGCATCGAGATTTGACAGCGGCTCATCGAACAGAAAGACCTGCGGATGACGAACGATGGCTCGTCCCACCGCCACCCGCTGCCGCTGTCCACCCGACATGTGGCGAGGCTTGCGCTGCAGAAGATCTTCGATGCCGAGGATGGTGGCCGCCTCGCTGACGCGGGTCTCGATCTCGGGTTTCGGCATCCCGCGCAGTGTCAGCGCGAACGCCATGTTGTCGTAGGCCGTCATGTGCGGGTAGAGCGCGTAATTCTGGAAGACCATCGCGATGTCACGCTCCTTCGCGGGGACATGATTCACCACCCGGTCCCCGATCAGGAGCTGCCCTCCCGAGATGGACTCGAGACCGGCGATCATTCGCAGCGTCGTGCTCTTACCGCATCCCGACGGACCGACCAGGACGACGAACTCTCCATCCGCCACCTCCAGATCCACGCCGTGCACGGCCACCTGCTCGCGGCTGCCGTCGCGGTATATCTTGCGAACGCCCTGCAGGGTCACGCTGGCCATGAACCACCGCCACGATGAGTGAGTCCTATAAATTTCCCGAAGGGTTTCTGTGGGGCGCGTCCACATCCGCGTACCAGATCGAGGGATCTCCTCTGGCCGATGGAGCAGGGGCGAGTAACTGGCACCGCTTCTCGCACACTCCGGGACGCACCTTCGAGGGCCAGACGGGTGATGTCGCCTGTGACCACTATCGGCGCGCCGACGCCGACGTCGCGCTCATGGCCGAGCTCGGCCTGAGCGCGTACCGGTTCAGCATCGCCTGGGGTCGCATCCTGCCGGAGGGGAAAGGCCGCGTGAACCCGGCAGGCGTCGCCTTCTACGACCGGCTGTTGGACCTGCTGCTCGCGCGCGGAATCCAGCCCATGGTGACGCTCTACCACTGGGACCTCCCGTCGGCGCTCGATGATCGCGGCGGATGGCTCAACCGCGACATCGCCGACTGGTTCTCGGAATACGCACGCGTCTGCTTCCGGGAGTTCGGCGATCGCGTACCGCTGTGGGCCACCCTCAACGAACCATGGGTGGTGATGGATGGAGGCTACCTGAATGGCGGGTTGGCTCCGGGGCACGTGAGTCTCTACGAGCCCCCACGCGTGACGAACAACCTGATGCGCGCCCACGGCGCTGCCGTGCTGGCGTATCGGGCGGAGGGGAATCAGAAGATCGGACTGGTGGTAAATCTCGAGCCCAAGGATCCGGCCACGAGCAGCGCCGATGACGTGGCCGCGACCGCGCGCGCGGATGCCTACATGAACCGGCAGTACCTCGATCCGGCTCTCCTGGGATCCTACCCGGCGGAGATGCGGGACATCTTCGATGAGGCGTGGCCACTCATCCCCGACGCGGACCTCGCGCTGGCGCGACAGCCCATCGATTTTCTCGGCATCAACTATTACACGCGAAGCGTGACGCGACACGCGCCTGCTGCGTGGCCCGTCCGCGCGGCCGCGGTCAGACAATCCAACCAGGCTCACACCGAGCTCGGCTGGGAGGTATCGCCCGCGTCGCTCACCCGCGTGCTGCTCTGGGTACGAGAGCGTTACGGACCCATCCCGCTCTACATCACCGAGAACGGAGCCGCCTTCTACGACCCGCCCCACGTGGTGGACGGAACGGTCGAGGATCCGCTGCGCGTGTGGTATTACCGCGAACACCTCCGAGCCGTGTACTCGGCGATTCGGCAGGGGGCGGATATTCGCGGCTACTTCGCGTGGTCGCTGCTCGACAATTACGAATGGAGTCACGGATTCTCGAAGCGCTTCGGGCTCGTGCACGTGGACTTCGATTCGCTTGCACGCACGCCGAAGCGCAGCGCCCGCTTCTACTCGGATGTGATCAGAAGCCATGGCGCCGTGCTGGGAGGCGGATGAGACGGTGGACGTCATTCAGCGGGCCTCGAGTCGCGAGACATAGCTGATGGCGGAATCGGGTGCGAGCAGCACCTCCACCGAATGCCGCCGCCCGTCGTTGGACAGCGGGATGACGACGGCGCCATCGTCGGTTTCGAGCGTCCGTCCGTCCATCGTCGCTTGGGTCACGCCGTTCTTCGTGACGCGGTGCACAACGATGTCGTATTCGCTCCCGCCTGGCAGGCGGTAGGAGAGTCCGAAGCCGGGCCAGCTCGCCGGGATGCACGGTTGCAGACGCATCCGCACGCCATTCTCCACGTGCACGCCGAGTATGGACTCGAGGGCCACGCGGTACATCCAACCCGCGGAGCCCGTGTACCAGGTCCAGCCGCCTCGACCGATGTGGGGGGCGACGCCATACACGTCGGCGGCGATGACATAGGGCTCGGTCTGGTAAATGGCGATCGCGGTGGGACTCCCACCTCGCTGAACCGGACTCAGCATCTCGAGCAACCGCGCTGCGCGCTCGCCGCGCCCCGCTTCGGCGAGCGCTCTCACACCCCAGAGCGCGCCGTGGGTGTACTGACCCCCATTCTCGCGAACGCCCGGAAGGTATCCCTTGATGTAGCCGGGGTCGTGGGCCGTGCGGTCGAACGCCGGGGTGAGTAGACGAATGATCCCGGCCTGTTCGTCGACCAGCTCTCGCTCCATCGCATCGAGTGCCTGCTCGGCGCGGTCGGACGGCGCCGCGCCCGAAATCACCGCCCACGCCTGCGCGATCGTATCGATGCGGCACTCATCGTTCTCCGATGAGCCCAGCGGTGTCCCATCGTCGTAGTAGGCACGGCGATACCAGCTGCCATCCCAGCCGCCCTCATTGAGGGCGCGACCGAGCCGCGCACGGTACGCGCGATAGCGTGACGCACGCTGGGAATCTCCGCGCGTCTCGCAGAGTGGAAGGAATTCGTCGAGGATCTCGAACAGAAAGAAGCCCAGCCAGACACTCTCCCCGCGACCCTCCCGGCCAACTCGGTTCATCCCGTCGTTCCAGTCTCCCGTGCCCATGAGAGGCAGGTCGTGCACCCCGGCCGTGAGCGAGCGGTCCAGCGCCAGACAGCAGTGTTCGTAGACGCTCGCTCGCCTGACGGACCCCTCAGGCTCGACCAGGATCTCGTCCTGACCCGGCTCCAGCGGCGCCGACTCGACGAACGGCACTTCCTCATCGAGAACTGATTCATCCCCGGTGTGGGCGACGTAGAAGGCAGTGATGTAGGGAAGCCAGAGCAGGTCATCCGCGAACCGCGTGCGCATCCCCATGTCCCCCGGCGGATGCCACCAGTGAAGTACGTCACCTTCGAGGAACTGGTGAGCGGCGTGGAGCAGGATCTGCGCGCGCGTCAGCGCCGGGTCCAGATGGATGAGCGCGGCCGCGTCCTGAAGCTGATCCCGGAAACCGAACGCACCCCCCGACTGGTAGAAGGCAGATCGTCCCCAGACTCGGCAGCTCAGGTTCTGGTATGCGAGCCAGCCGTTGACCATGAGATCGACAGCGGCGACCGGGGTGGTGATCCGCACTCGCCCGAGCAGATCGCGCCAGAAGGAGCGAATCTCATTCAGCGCCTCGTCGCTCGCGTCGGGATCACCGTACCGCGTGAGCAGATCTCGCGCGAGCTCAGCGCTGTCCGTTTCGCCGAGGAGAGCGACTATCTCGGCCGTCTCGCCCGGTGCCAGAAGGAGGGGTAGCCGAAAAGCGGCGCAGGGGTCGTCGAGCTGACCAGCTCGACCGTCAAGGGGGGCGTCAGCCTCGAGCGCGCGGGGGCAGGCGATGTTTCCGAGCTCCCCGAGGAATGCCGCGCGATCGGCGGTGACGCTCGGGTGGCCGCTGGCGGCCGGCGAGAGCAGGGCGGCGAACGCCACTCGATGCGCGAAATCTCTTCGGGCCGGGTTGGTCGCCAGCACCGCACCGGTGATCGCGTCGATCTCGGTCGTGATGTCGGGAGCCGTGATCCAGGAATGCCCGCCAAGCACCCAGTGCGAATAGAAGAAGGCGGAGAGCTCGCGAGGTCGTGAGGAGCGGTTCGTCAGCGTGAGACGGGTGATCCTGATCGGGTCATGGCGCGGAACGAAAGTGATCAGCTCCTGCTCCAGCTCCTGACTGGTCAGCCGCCACTGCGTGTAGCCGAAGCCGTGTCGCACCTCGTATTCGCTCTCGGCGGGAGCCGGTCCCGGAGTGGGGCTCCAGAAGATGCCAGCGTCCTCGTCGCGGAGGTACAGGGCATCGCCATGGGGATCCGACACCGGATCGTTGAACCAGGGAGTGAGGCGATTCTCGCGGCTGTTGCCGCTCCAAGTGGTGGCCGCTCCGCTCTCCGACACGACGAAGCCGGTGCTCTCATTGGCGATGACGTTGGTCCAGGGGAGTGGAGGGCGGGCGGGTCCGTGGACGGTCGGCGGGAGGCGAATCACGTATTCGGATCCGTCGTCGCTGAAGCCGCCAATGCCGTTGTCGGCGACGAGGGCCTTCGGGGGCTCCAGGTAGGTGGTGGGGAACGGGGACTCGGCGAACGCGACGGGTCGGTAGCGGGGGGCCCCCCCGGTGTGAAATATCGCCGAGATATCCTTCTGGACGATCATCGAAGCATCCCGGCCGTCGGCAATCGCGCCAAAAGGCTCTTCGGCCCCGCTCAAGGTCTCATACCGCTCCGCGATCACCTCGGCGCTCTCGCGCGAGCTGGCGGCGCCGAGAACGGCGACCACACGTGCGCTCTGCCCGGGTGGGATCGCCAGGATCCGGCGGAGGCTCACCACCGGATCCAGCACGTTCCCCGTCGTCCCGGAGAGCCGCGCGTCGATGTCGAGCGCGCGCGGACACGCGGACGTGCGCCCGCGCTCGAGGAAACGCATCCGATCCGTCTCCCAGCCCACTGCACTGCGCCCGCCCGCCACCGTCTCCGCATCGTCCGCGGCGGCGAGCAGGTGCACGAGCCAGAGCGCGGCATCCTCGGGGCTTCTCGGACGGCGCCTGGCGAGCAGCGCCTGTCGCTCCGCCAGGAATTCCGTCTGAACGAAGAGCTTCGAGAAGGCCGGATGGGCCGCGTCCGCGCGGGCGGTGTTCAGCACGACTTCGGCGTAGCTGGTGACGTCGATACGTCGATGGCGGCTCGAGCGGTTGCTGATCGTCAGCCGACGCAACTCCACGGCGTCGCCGGGCGCGATCATCACTTCGAGTGTCGTCTCGATCTCGTCGTCCAGGCGAGCTATCTCGATGCAGCGGGAATCGGAGCGCACGCTGTACCGCTCGGGGCGTCGTCGCACCGGCTGGTAGCCCACCGACCAGTAGCGACCCGTGTCGAGATCGCGGACGTACAGAGCGAAAGCGTCTGCCTGGAGCGTCATGTCCGGCGTCCAACGCGTCAGCGCGAAGGGTCCGAAGCTCGACCCGCCAGCGCCAGCGTCGGTGACGAACAGGCGGTACTCGCCGCTCGAGAGGTGATGTACTGCCGGCTCGAGCGACATCGCCTCACGTGTCATCGCGCGCTCATCGATGCAGCACCAGCGTGGCCGGGAGCCGACGCAGCGCGACCTCGCCCGACGCCGGCACCTCGCGAGCAATACCGTCGACCGTCATCGTCCGGAAGGAGCGGGCAAGGGGCGGCGACACCACAACACCTCCTGGTGGAATCCGCGCGGGCCCACCCACGCGGACGGTCATCTCATCGCTCACCAGGCGCATCTCGAGGTCGAGCGGGCCGAAGGGGGTGCGCAGCCCATGCACGACGACGCCGGGCGGTTCGGTGACCCATGCCACCGGCACGCCAGCGCCCACCACGAGCGCGCTGTCTGATCCACGCGTATACGCGAAGAAGTCGAGCACCGAGCGCACGTAGTCGGAGCCAACCCAGGCGTGCGGCATGTCGCCAATGAACCTGGGCGTCGTGGAGTCTCGAAAGACGACTTCCGCCCACTGTCGCCACGCCGCCGGCCGCTGGCCGCGGAAGAAGAATTCCAGCGCTTCGTGAGCGCGGTCGCGCCAGCCCAGCTGCACGAAGGTGCCGACGGTGCGGAGCTCGTACGGCGTGTAGTCCTCCCAGGCCCGCCCCCCGTCACGGCGCGCCACGAATTCCGCCCAGTAGCGCTCGAACGTTCGGCGGAGAGGGGCGTCGGGGATGGATCCGAGCTCGTTCACAGGGGCGACCGCGATGGTGGTCGAGGTCGCATCGAAATCGCCCAGCTCCACCGACCCCGGGATGAAGTCGATGTGATGCGTTGACATCGCCAGCTCCATCGAGCGGTAGAGGTCCGAGCGAAACGCGTCGCGCATCGCGCCGAAGCGCACCCGCTCCTTCTCGCGGCCAAGTGCGGAGGCGATCTCCACCGCGTCCACGAGCCCGCGGAGCGTGAAAAGGTCATCCCAGTACGAATGCATCGGCTTGTCGGAGTAGCCTTCGTGGCTGATGGACTGTGGAACCAGTCCATAGAACGCCGCCGAATCGGAGGTTCGGTAGGGCGGCGTCATGCGCGATCGCCGGAGTGAATCGATGAACGTCACCGCCCGCGTCACATGGGGCCACATCGCATCCAGGAATCGACGGTCGCCGGTGAAGCGCCAGTACTCGGCGATGGCGAAGATGAGCTCACCGTGACTGTCATTCTCGGGAACGGCGTCGGCACCACGCGTGTCGACGCAACACGGCACTTTGCCATCCGGGAACTGAAAGGGTGCGTACCACTCGATGAACTCGCGCACGGCTTCGGGATGCCCGAGACGAAGGAGCGCCGCCGACATCATCGCCCCATCGCGGATCCATGCACGGGCGTACGAGCGCGTTCCCGGATGCAGGGCGGGTCCATCGCGCTCGATGAGCATGTAGGCGAGCTGGGACTGCAGGGTCTCGGTGATCCGTGCGGCGGACGGAGGAAGTCGGATCTCGACCCTTCCCAGCGCGGCGCTCCACCAGCGCGTTGCCTCCTCGAGTCGGCGCTCGGCATAGATGCGTGCGCTCGCGGCGTCGAGATGGCGCGACGGCTCGCGCCGGGGAAGGGGGCCGGAGTCGAGAGGGATCTCGACCACGACATCGTTCGTGGCTCCCGCCGCGAGCAGAAGGGGAAAAGCCAGCGCGCCCGAGACGTGTGGGAATCTCTCGGCGCGGACTTGCCTGGCAGAAGGAAGTCGGCCGGCGCGCAGGAAGGGGACAATACCGCCCTGCTCGAAGCTCGCCGCTCCGAACGCAGCCGGCGGCGTGAGCGCGCGAACACGATGTCCTCCGCCGATCAGGACTTCTCCGCCTTCCCATCTCAACGACTCCACACGCGCCGTGCCGCCTGGCGCGCCGAGGAACTGCCAGGGCGGGTTCACCTGAAAGGGACGGATGGCGACGTAGAGCGTCGGGCGCAGCTCTCTGTTCGTTGCGTTCAACAGTCGGTAGCGGGCGAGGAGCGATGCCCGTCCGCGCGTGCCTGTTGCGATGGCGGTGACGGTGAGCGACACCGCTGCGCCCGTCCACTCGACCGAGGGAATCGGAAGGGCACTCCCGGCCAGAGACGCGCGGGATGTCACTTGGGCCCAGCTCAGGAGGGTATCGTCCAGCAACACGAAGGGCTCGAGCGAAAAACCTCCTGCGAAAGGCTCGATAGCGCCATCCGTGCTCAGGAGCGCGGCGTGTCCGTCGCCACTCACGCCGGCCACCGTCCAGTATGACTGTTCGCCGTGGAAGTACCGCGGATAGCTGCCTCGTGGCGACGCACGCGCGACAGCGGTGAAGAACGCATTCTCCGAGGCGCCCCATGTCACCGGCTCGACCGTGACGTCGCGGATGCCGTAGCCGTTGGAGTGTCCTGGCTCCATTCGGAGACGCAGCCACCGGGAGTCGGACTCGGGGAGAAAGAGGAAATCCCGCTCGCCCGCGCCGTCCGTCACCTCGTACACCCTGTCCCATCTCACGCCGTCGCTCGAAGTCTCGACGGAGTATCGGGTCGCGCGCCTGCCGGGCTCCCAATCGATCACCAATCCGCCGTACTCGCGACGCTCGCCGAAGTCGGCTGTGAGAAGCTGCGTCGTCCTCGGAGTCGCGCTCAGCCAGGTGGTTGTGGAATCTCCGTCGAAGGCGAACGCCGGCGGGTGCGCGCCAACGCCGGAGGTGGCAACGACACGCGGCGTGAGGGCGTACGGATGCTCGGCGGGGAGGGGAGTGAACGCGAGCTCGTCGATCCACACCGAGCCTTTGCCACCCTGGCCAGCAGTGATGACGAACTCGAGGGAGGCCGCGCGATCCAGGTCTCCGCCGCGTCTCGGACCCCAGGCGAAAACGATGTGCCGCTTCTTGATGCGCACTGCCTGCCACGCCGCGGGGATATGGAAATCGCGCTGATTCCGCCACCAGACGTTGTCGCCAGAGCCATCGGCGAGCTTGAACTCGAGGTTCTCCACCGGCGCCGCGCCGCGGATCGAGAAACTGAACTCGTAGTTGGGCGGCAGAGGAAGGTCGAGCGACCGCCGCGCGATGGCATAGCCGGCGCCTCCGCGAAAGTCGAAGTCGATGCGCATCGCCGGACCGCGGCTGCCGGTGCCGGAGCGGATGCGCATCGCGACGCCATCGGAGGGGTGGGCCGTCCAGGCGCCAAGAGTCGCGAAGTCATCGATGACGCGGCTCTCGCCCGCGCCCTGTGCGGGCAACGCGGAGCGCGTCAGCAGAAGCGACAGGATCAGAGCTCCGTCGCGCGCCGCCCGCGTGATGCGGGCGGCCGATCGGGACCGCGACTCGATCACGTCCACACTACCCCTTCACGCTTCCCGCCATCACGCCCTGGATGTAGTAGCGCTGGAGAAAGAGAAAAACGAGCAGCACCGGCACCACGGTGAGCACCGATCCGGCCATCATCAGCTCGGTGTCCCGCACGTGCTCCCCGACGAGGCTGGCGAGCGCGACCGGCATCGTGTAATGCCCTTCGTCGCTCAGCACGATGAGCGGCCACATGAAGTCGTTCCAGGTAGTGAGGAACGTCCAGATCGCCAGCGTCGCCAGGATCGGCGTGATCACCGGAACGACCACGGACCGGTAGATGCGCAGCTCGCTGGCGCCATCGATGCGCGCCGCGTCTAGCAGATCATCGGGGATGGACAGAGCGTATTGCCGGATGAGGAAAATCCCGAAGATGCTCGCCAATGACGGGATGATCACTCCGCCGTACGAGTTGATCAGGTGGAGCTGCTTCATGAGGAGGAAGAGCGGCAGCATCGCGACCTGGACGGGGATCACCAGACCGAGCGAGAGAATACGGAAGACACGATCCCGCCCCCGGAAGCGCAGCTTGGCGAAGGCGTACCCTGCCATGGAGTTGATCACGAGCGAGAGCGCGGTCACGGTCACGGCGACAATCGCGCTGTTCAGCGCGAAGCGACCCATGTTGAGACGCGTGAACACGGCGCGATAATGCTCGAGCGTCACCGTCGGCGGCAGCAGTCGTGGGGGATAAGTGTTCGCCATCCCCGTCGGCATGAGCGAAGCCGACACCATCCAGAGCATCGGCAGCAGGGCCCCGAGGGCCCCAAGAGCGAGGGCGCCGTAGAGGAGCACCCGCCCGACCGGGATGCGCATCAGACAGCGGACCGCCGCTCGAGCCGGAGCTGCACGAGCGTCCAGGCGAGGATAATGAGGAAGAGGATGAACGCGATCGCGGCGGCGTTGCCCATCCGCCACCAGCGGAAACCCTCCTCGTACATGAACAGCACCAGGCTCGTGGTCGCCTTGAGCGGTCCGCCCGATGTCATGACGTAGGGCTCCGAGAAGAGCTGAAAGTAGCCGATCATTGTCACCACTCCCACGAAGAAGAACGTCGGCGCCAGCATCGGGAGCGTAACATGGCGGAAGCGGCGCATCGGTCCCGCACCGTCCAGATTCGCCGCCTCGTAGAGCTCCTCGGGAATCGCCTGCAATCCGGCGATGAAGATGAGCATGTTGTAGCCGAAATTCTTCCACACGGCGAGGAGGATGATCGCGGGCATCGCCCATCGCGGATCGCCGAGCCAGTCGATCGGATGGATGCCGACCATGCCGAGCATGTAGTTCAGCAGGCCGTACTGCGGGTGATACAGGTATCGCCACACAATCGACACTGCCACCAGCGTGGTCACGAACGGCACGAAGTAGATGGTTCGAAAGACGGCCGGGTAGCGCACGCCCTTGGCGTTGAGCAAGAGGGCGGCGGCGAGTGAGACTGCGACGGTGAGCGGTCCTCCCACGAGCGCGAAGTAGAACGTGTTGCGGAGGGCGGTCCAGAAGACCGGGTTGTGCAGCAGCGCGCCGTAGTTGTGCAGTCCAACCCAGCGCGCATCTCCGAGGTGCGCGATCGAGTAGAGATCGAAGTCGGTGACGCTCAGTAGGAGGGAAGCGAACACCGGTACGAAGAAGAACAACCCGATGAGCACGAGTGCAGGCGCGATGAACGACCAGCCGGCACGAGCGTGGTCCTCGTGTCCCGCTGCCTGCACTGCCATCTAGCGCGCTCCGGCTGCGGGAGGGAGGGACATCGCCGGGGCGTGCGACAGCAACCAGCGCCGCTTGTCGAGCAGCAGGTTCACGTCGCGATCGAGGCGGGCGAGCGCGCTGTCCGCCGGCACGTTCCCACGGATCGTCTGCTCCGATGCCTCGTAGATCCGAGTCGCGATCTGCTCCCACTCGGGGACCTTGGGAGTGGGTCGAACGCGTTGGAGTTGGACCCAGAAGGCGTGGGCGTAGCGGTTGTCGATCAATGCCGAATCGCGCCAGGATTCCACGCGCGCTGGAAGGTCACCGGTGAGCCGGTAGAAGGTCCGCTGGACGTCGGGTCGTGACAAGTACTCCACCAGCTTCCACGCAGCCTCGGCGTGAGGGGAGCCGCGAAACAAAACCAGGCTGGACCCGCCCGCAGTCGAGAAGCCCGCGCTGTCGCCGCTCGGCGCCGGAAGAGGGGCGGTCGCCCACGCTCCCTGAAGGGCGGGCGGCAGGCTCCGCTTCATCTCACCGAGGTTCCAGGGACCGGTCACCCACATCGCGAATGTTCCCTTGGCGAACTCCTGATAGACATTCGCCATGTCGTTGTTTCCGGCGACCGGAGCGTAGCCCTTGCGGAAGAGACCGACATAGAAATCAAAGGCGCGGCGGAAGGCGCTGTCGGAGAACGCCGCGTAGCGATCATCGTCTTTGAGAAGAGGAGAGCCGCTCTGCAATCCGAAGACGACCGGCTGCGTCCACTCGTTGGTGGGCAGGAAGATGGCGTATTTCCCCGGTCCCTGCAGCCGCTTGACGACGGTCATCGACTCGAGCCATCCGGCCCAGGTCGTCGGCATCACCGCATATCCGGCTTTCGCCAGGATGTCTGCCCGATAGAAGAGCACCCGCGTATCCACGTACCAGGGAATTCCGTAGACGTGCCCGCCGGTGATGTTGGTCTGCCAGATGCCGCGGAAATAGCGGCCAGAGTCGATGGTGGGTGAGGTCGCGATGCGCGCATCGAGAGGCTCCAGCGCATCGATGGCTACGAATTCGGGGATCCACGTGTTCCCGAGCTGAGCGAGGTCGGGTGTAGCCTCGCCCACGAACGCGGTGAGAAGCTTCTCGTGCGCCGCCGTCCACGGAATCTGCTGGACGCGAACGCGGACGCCTGGATTCTCTCGCTCGAACCCGCGCACGAGCTGAGCGACGGTCTCTCCTTCCGCGCCAAGCGCCCAGAAGCGGAGGGTGATCTCCGGGCTGGCACCGGCTCCGCGGCAGGAAAGGAGGGCGGCGCCGGCAATCAGTGTGGCGACGCGCCGGGCTACGGCGCGCGGTCGCGTCACGACGGTCCTGTGGCGGGCGCGGAGTCGAGCCATCCGCCGGTGAACCCTGCTCGCCGGAGGCCGCGCACCAGATACGGGTTCGTCCGCATCACGCGCCAGACGAGGCCGCTGCGCTGGTTCTCGATCATGCCGAGGATCGGCCCCTCATCGATCCCGAGGTAATCGACATCGACCCACACACCGGCGACATTGCGTCCGAATTTCGGCGCGACGCCGAGGGAGGGGTACGTCGGATTGAAGGCATCCAGAAATCCGTACTCCCCAAAAGCGTCGGGATATCTCTCGCGGATCGCGACCAGCGCCGGCACGGCGATCTCCGGAGCGAAAGGCACGGAACCGCCGGCGGCGGTCGGGGCGATCGTGCCGTCATCCTTCACGCCGTCGAGAGCCGCTCCCCGCGCGGTGTAGGTGAAGAACTGCCGGCTGGTGCCATTCACCATGAAGGTCCCGTCCACCGGTCCGTCGGAGGCTGTGAGCCCCCACACGCTCGCTCCGTATCCGGTCCAGCGCATCGGATTGGCGATCGCGTAGGCGCGCTGAGAGAGCGTGGCGCGTCGCGAGTTCTCGAAGTAGTCGATCCCGTGCGCGCGCATGTAGGGGTCGCGGATTCCGCGGAAATCCACCCAGAGCTGCGAGTACTGATGTCCGAACAGGGGACCGAACGCCACGTGCTCGTAACCGAGGTAACTCCCCCATTGGTAAGTGGATGTCCATGCGGTCCACGCTGCGGGATCGATTGGATGCGTCGGCGAGCCGAGGGCGAGGAGGTAGAGTACCATCGCTTCGTTATAGCCCTTATAGTCGGCCGGGATCATTCCGGATTCGGGAGTCCACCCCATCCCCATGAGAGGCGGCCGCGGCTGGATCCACGTCCAGTCGACTCGCCGGTACAGCGAATCCGCCAGCGCACGGATCTGCACTTCTCCCGCACCGGCGCCGGTGAAGTACGACTGGCAGAGCAGGATGCCGCCGAGGAGGAGCGACGTGTCGATCGTGGACAGCTCCACGGTCTCGAAGCGGAACCCCGTCCGCATGTCGAGGAAGTGGTAGAAGAAGCCGTGGTAGCTGGTGATCCCGGTCGTCGCACCGCCACTCGGCGCGGTCCAGAGGAAGCGCAGCGTGATGAGCACGCGGTCTCGGGCCTGATCGCGGGTGATGTAGCCGCGCTCGACGCCGATGGGGTAGGCGGTGAGGCCGAAGCCCACGGCCGCCACGCTCGAGAAGGATGGGGTGGGCCAGCGGTCCGGGATCAAGCCGTTGTCCGGGTTGGCGCGCGCCCAGAAGAAATCGAAAGTGCGCTTCTCGAGCGTGTCGAGGAACGCGAGCTCGCGCACGCCGAGCGGTCCGGGCGGCGGCGCGGTGATGGCTCCGTTGCTGGTGCAGGCCGCCAGAATGACAAGCGCCGCGACGGCGCAAGAGCGAAACGCCCCGGCACGTGGAGTTCCGGGGCGCCCGAGGGAAGAAAGGTCAGACATGGAGGACGATCCGGTTAACAGAAGGCGTAACGTCCTCCGAGATGGATGCGACGGGAGCCGTACGGCGGGCGAACGCACCCGTCAAGGCGCGGGTGTCGATCTAATCGTGTAGGCCGGTCTTCGATACTGTCAAGGAGCGGACATCGCTCTCTATCGGCGCCTCTGGCGCCCCTTGTGAAAACGATTACATATTGGGGCAGCTAGACGAAGATCGGCCAGAAAGTCCTGCGAGTCCATTCTGCGCCCGGCCGCGCACCAGCGGCTTGGGCCCGGGCGACATCAATCGCGAGGAGCATGGTCACGATCAAGGATGTCGCGCGCGAAGCTAACGTGTCCGTCGCCACCGTTTCGCGGGTCCTGAACGGGAGCGGTCCGGTAAGCGAGGCGACCAGCCGCCTCATTCGCGCAATTGCCGGCCGGATGCGTTACGTCCCGCACAGCGGAGCGCGCAGCCTCATCACGAGCAAGACCGACACGCTCGGCGTTCTGCTCCCCGATCTGTATGGCGAATTCTTCTCCGAAGTCATTCGCGGCATGGACGCCACCGCGCAGCGACACGGATTTCATCTTCTGATCTCGAGATCCCACGCCGACAAGCACGAGATCGAGACCGCCATGCGCGCCATGCGCGGACGTGTCGACGGCGTCGTCGTGATGTCACCCGACCTGGACGCTGAATCCTTGCTCAACCTGCCGAGTACGATCCCGCTGGTACTCCTGTGCTCGGTGTCGGTGGAGAACGGGCTCGACTCCCTCACCATCCAGAACTGCCGCGGCACGCGGAAGATGGTCAATCACCTCGTGTCCGTGGGCCACACGCGCATCGCGATCATCAAGGGATCGCCCCGCAACTATGACGCCGCGGAGAGACTCCGCGGCTATCGAATGGCGCTGCGCGAAGCTGGAATTGCCCACAACCCGACCTTCGAGCGCAGTGGTGATTTCACCGAGGCGGGCGGGTACGCCGCGGCGCTCGAGCTGCTGGCGATGAGTCCCCGTCCAACGGCGATCTTCGCCGCCAACGACTCGATGGCGATCGGCGTGTTGAGCGCACTCCGGGAATCCGGGGTGCGGGTGCCGGACGAGATGGCGGTCGCCGGTTTTGACGACATCCCGCTTGCGCGGTACATGGATCCGCCGCTCTCGTCCGTGCACGTTCCCATCTGCGACCTCGGCGCGAGAGCCGTGGAGCTCCTTCTCAATGGAATTGCGCACAAGAACGGGCACACCCGAAAACGCGAGCATGTGTCGACGGAGCTCGTCATCCGGCGCTCGACCGGCGGTCCCCCGGAGGAGCGTCCGCCTCCTCGACCTTCACCACAAACCCTCGTCAGGGAGTTGATCTCGATTTGAACCACTCATGTCTGCAGAGTTGTCTGTCGTACAACAAATCACCGGAGAAGTAAATGGAAAAAAGCATGAGTAATCTTCGCGCCGTGTGGCGGGGAGTGGTGACAGCGCTCTCCCTCCTGGGCGTCGCGAGCGGAAGCCTGGTGGCGCAGACGACGACGGGTACGGTGCGCGGTACCGTCACAATGGAGGGCGCGCCGGTGTCCGACGCACAGATCTCGGCGAGGAACACATCGAGCGGCGCCCTGCGAGGCACGCTGAGCCGAGAGGGCGGATTCTACGTTCTGCCGGGCCTCGTGCCCGGTACCTATGATATGACCGTCCGCCGGATCGGCAGTGGAGTACAAACGCGCACTGTGGTCGTCCAGATCGGTGCAACTCAGGTGCAGGACTTCGCGCTGACACCTCAGGCGACGAGACTCGCGACGGTCGCCGTCACCGCGGCGCCTCAGGTCGAAACGCGTACATCCGAGATCGCGACCAACGTGACGCCAGCGCAGATCGCCAAGCTCCCCAGTCCAAGCCGCAACTTCCTCGATCTGGCGCAGCTCGCGCCGGGCGTCACCGTCACTGAGGATCGCGTTGACGGCAATTCGAGGACTGTGCGGGCCGGCGGGCAGGCACCGGCCGCCATGAACCTCTTCATCGACGGCACCAGCTTCAAGAACGACCTGACGCAGGGAGGCATCGCGGGACAGGACGCCAGCCGCGGCAACCCGTTTCCGCGCAGCGCCGTCCAGGAGTACCGGGTCATTGCGCAGAACTTCAAAGCCGAATATCAGAAAGCGGCGAGCGCGGTCATCGTTGCCAATACGAAATCAGGTGGTAACACCTGGAGCGGGAATGCCCTCATCGGATACCAGAACAAGAGTTTTGTCGGGCTGGACACTTTCCAGCGCAAGGACAAAGTGGCGAAGCCGGACTACAACCGCACATTGAGCGCGATCAGCCTCGGCGGTCCGATCATCAGAGACAAGCTGCACTTCTTCGGGTCTTACGAAGGGAACCAGCAGAATCGGGCGAACAGGGTAAATTTCGCTACTCCTCCGGCGGGGTTCCCGGCGCTTGATAGTGTCAATTTCCCCCAATACAACGGCTACTTCCAGTCGCCATTCCGGGAAAACCTGTTGTTCGGAAAGTTGAGCGACGCGATCAATGAGAACTCGTCCGCCGAGCTCAGCGTGAGCAACCGTCATGAGACAGACATCAGGGACTTCGGAGATAAGAGGTCATTCGCTTCGGCCGTGAACCTCCACAATTACAACACCGTGGCTCAGCTCAAGCACAATTACTTCACCGGGCCATGGCTGAACGAGGCCAAGATCGACTATTCCAAGTTTCATCGTGGTTTCAGCCCGAATAGTCCCGGTCTGGCAAGACGGAGCTACAACTTCGCCGGCGCTGACAACTTCATCGGAGCCGCGAACTCGACCCAGGAGTTCATCCAGAAGCGCGTGGGCCTCCGCAACGACCTCACCTATACGGGATTCCAGCTTGGCGGTGAGCACGTCTTCAAGGGCGGCTTCAGCTTCGACCACCTGATCTATGACATCAACAAGAACAACAACGGGACACCGGAATTCAGGTACGCACAGACCGCTAACAGCGGCAATGGCGACCAAGCATTCAACTTTGCCTCGCCGTATTTCCTCGTCTACGGCACGGGAGACCCGAGACTCAATACGAAGAACAATGAAGTTGGCGCGTATCTGCAGGACGACTGGAGTCCGGTCGAGCGGCTCACGTTGAACCTCGGTGTACGGTGGGACTACGAGTCCAACATGCTGAACACGGATTACAGGACTCCGCGGCAGTATGTGGACACTCTGCGCCGGTATAACGACAGTCTGCTGATCCCGCTCGATCTGAATCGCTACATCGCCACCGGTAATAACCGGCGGAACTTCAAGGGCGCGTTCCAGCCCCGCGTTGGGTTCTCGTACGCTCTGGACAAGGATAACAAGACCACGTTCTTCGGCGGGTGGGGTCTGTACTACGACCGGATACCGTTCGACGTCGCGATCGACGAGAAGCTCAAGATCACGCACCCTGACTTTTTCATCAATTTTGCCCCAAGGGGTGTGACACCGAAGGGTACACAGGTCGCCTTCCAGGATTCATATCTCACCGCCGACAAGGCAACATTGGACGCCTTTGCCCGTAAGTCTGGTTTCCCCGAGGTCTGGTTGATCGACAACCAGTATAAGGTTCCGAAAACGACCCAGTGGAACGTCGGTGTTCGTCAGGCATTCGGACAATTCGCCGGGGCGCTGTCGTACGCCGCACAGCGGGGTGTCGATCAGTTCACACTGAGCCTCGCGGACGTCGGCCTGAAGGCGACTGGCGGCTGCTGCACCGGCTTTGGCCCGCCAGGGTTCCTGACGGCGAACCACGGAATCCAGCACGTCATCTTCTCGACCAATGACGCCAGGTCCTGGTACGACGCGGTATCGCTGCAGCTGGACCGGCCGTACAGCCGTCCCTCGCTGGATCGGTTCGGGTGGGGTGCGGGACTGACCTACACGTACGCGAAGCGCTATCTGCAGGGCGTGGACGAGCTCGGCGACACGTTCGCGTTCCCGACCACATACACGATCCCGAAACATCCTTCCCACGATGAAAGGCATCGCGTAGTCGGCAACTGGATCACTGACGTGCCGTATCTCTTCGGCATCCAGTGGTCTGGACTTCTGACGTTGGGCGGCAAAGAAACGCTCGACGTCGGATGCAAGCGGTTCTGCAGCAACTACACGAGCAACGGATTCACAGTGCCGGGGACGTTCCCCTACCAGAACGTGGACATGCGTCTGCGCAAGGACTTTCCGAGCTTTGGCCGCAGCGCAACCGCAATCGGGATCACCCTCGACATCTTCAACGCACTCAACCACAACAACTTTGGCTGCTACAACACCAGCATCCAGACAGATAAGAACTTCGGTGTGCCGGGCTGCGTCGTCACGGATGCACGCAGGTACCAGATCGGTGCGGAGTTGAACTTCTAGCTCTTCGCTACTACCGCGGAGCATTCCGCGGTAATCTTCAGGCACGAGAGAGTCGGCGCTGGTTGCGATACTGCGACCAGCGCCGATTTCTCTATTCCGGCGGGTCTTGTCGCATCAAGAAATGTTGTTATATTGTGGTCATGACGACGTCCACCCGGCCGGATAACCAGCGCGCCGCTCGCTGTTTCCACGCTCTCTCGGATCAGACACGACTCGAGATTCTCGAGTTGCTCTCGACCGGCGAGCGCTGCGTCTGTGAGCTGATCGAGGCTCTCGATGCAGCCCAGTCCCGACTCTCATTCCACCTCAAGGCGCTCAAAGAGGCCGGGCTGGTGTTGGATCGGCGAGAGGGACGATGGGTGTACTACGCGCTGAATCCCGCGGCCCTCGACGATGCGGAAGCGCTCCTCGAGTCGTTCGCCCGAGCCAACCGCACTGCCGGCCGGCGCGACAGCTGCTGCGACTGAGGTCAGTCTTTTTTCCGCTGGCGTTTCAAGAAAACATTGTTCAATAGAGAGGCCGATATGGATGCGAGAGACCTCAAGGGCACGGTCAGGGACAAGTATGCGGAGGCCGCTCGACGCGTCGCGGAGGGCGGAGAGTCACCCTGCTCCGCCCCCGCGAGCTCCTGCTGTGGCGGCGCAGCCTTCGACGGTACGGTCGACCCCATCACCTCCAACCTCTACGCCGACTCGGAAACAGCCGATCTTCCACAGGAAGCGCTCAGGGCATCGCTCGGGTGCGGAAACCCGACGGCGCTCGCCGAGCTCCGGGAGGGAGACGTCGTGCTCGACCTCGGCTCCGGCGGCGGAATCGACGTGCTCCTGTCGGCGCGGAGGGTCGGGCCCACGGGCAAGGCGTATGGCCTCGACATGACCGACGAGATGCTCGCTCTCGCGAACGAGAACAAGCGACGCGCGGGCGCCACCAACGTGGAATTCCTGAAAGGGGAGATCGAGAGCGTCCCCCTCCCGGATGCATCGGTGGACGTCATCATCTCGAATTGCGTGATCAACCTGTCGGTCGACAAGCCACGGGTGCTCGCCGAAGCGTTCCGCGTGCTGAGGCCGGGGGGTCGGTTCGCGGTGTCGGATGTCGTGGTGCGAGGGCACGTGCGAGACGAGGTCAAGCGGAGTATGGAGCTGTGGATCGGGTGCGTCGCCGGCGCGCTGGAGGAAAGTGAATACAAAGCGCTTCTCACGGCGGCGGGATTGGAGGCCGTCGACATCGAACCGACGCGGATCTACTCGGCTGACGATGCGGCTGTCTTCCTGCGCTCCGCTGGACTCGACGACGACGTCGCGAGCGAGATCGACGGCAAGTTCATGGGCGCCTTCGTCAGAGCGACGAAACCGGAATCGAACGCGCGGACACTCGACGTCGGAGACCAATCCGCGCGCTGTTGCGCGAGCGACTGCTGTGAGTCGCCGGCGTCGTGACGCCTAGGGATGTACCGACGGAGCCTTGATTCCCATGTTCGCCGCCGTGAAGGCCCACTGATCCGCACGCTCGGCGATCGCCTTGTCGGTCGGGCGATAACCGTGGCTCCCCTGCGCCTCGATACGGATCAGCACGGGACGGTCACACGACTGCGCGGCCTGCAGGGCGGCGGTGAACTTGAACGAGTGGCTCGGTACGACGCGATCGTCATGATCGGCCGTGGTCACGAGCGTCGCCGGATAGCACGTACCCGGCTTGAGGTTGTGCAGCGGTGAGTACTTCACCAGGTAGCGGAACGCCGTCGAATCATCGGCTGACCCATACTCGGTTGCCCAGGCTTTCCCTCCCGTGAACTTGTGGTAACGAAGCATGTCCATCACGCCCACTGCCGGGAGCGCGACAGCGAACAGCTCCGGCCGCTGCTCGATCGCCGCGCCCACCAGCAGCCCGCCATTGGACCCGCCCATGATCCCGAGCTTTGCCGGCGACGTGTAGTGCTCTCGCACGAGATAGTCGGCCGCCGCGAGGAAATCGTCAAAGACGTTCTGCTTCTTCTCGAACATCCCGGCATGATGCCATGTCTCGCCGTACTCGCCCCCGCCACGCATGCTGGCGGTCGCCCAGATCCCACCCAGCTCGAGCCACGCCAGCACGTCCGGCCGGAACGAGGGAGTGGTGCTGATGTCGAATCCCCCGTAGCCGTAGAGCATCGCCGGATTGTTGCCATCCAGGGCGAGCCCCCGCTTCATTGTGATGAACAGGGGAACCCTGGTTCCGTCGGGCGATGGCGCGAACAGCTGCCTCGTCTCGTACAGGCTCGGATCGAAGGCGACCTTCGGGGCCTCGAACGGGGTGCTCCTCTTGCTCGCGGGATCGTAGCGAAAGACGGTGGTCGGGTAGAGGGGCGAGGTGAACGCGTAGAAGAGATCGGGAGCATTTGACCGCGCGCTGATCGCCCCGACGGAGCCAATGCCCGGGAGCGCGATCTCGCCACGTGGCTCTCCGTTCGGCCCGAAGAGCCGCAGCTTCGCCGCGACGTCCTCGAGATACGACACCGCGATGCCGCCGCGATACATCTGCACTCCTGAGATCGAGTTCGTGCCTTCCGGCACGAGCGTTCGCCAGCCCGCAGGATCGGGATGGTCGGCGTCGAACGCGGCGATCCGATGCTTGGGGGCACCGAGGTCGGTCTCGATGTAGATGGTGTGACCGATCACGCCAACGGGGGAATAGCTCGCATCTCCCCGGTCGAACAGCGCACGCACCGGCGCATCGATCGCCGGATGCTTCGGATCACCCAGATCCTTCACGTACAGCCGATTGCGCGGATCCGTTCCGTCGTTCAGGAAGATGAAGAGCCAGCGTCCGTCGTCGCTCACTCCTCCGCCGATGAACCAATCGGGGTGGTCCGGACGCTCGTAGATCAAACGGTCCTGCGACTGTGACGTGCCCATCGCATGATAGTAGAGCTTCTCATCCCGGATCGCGTTCTGTAGCTGCTTCCCCGCCTCGGGCTGGGGAAAGCGGGAATAGAAGAATCCATTTCCGTCCTTGGTCCAGCTCGCGCCGCCGCCCTTGAGCCAGCGGATCGTGTCCGGCATCTGGCGTCCGGAGTCGAGCTCGCGAACGACGAGAGTGCGCCAGTCGGAGCCGCCCTGCGCCACGCCAAAAAGCAGATAGCGCCCGTCGGGCGAGGGAGTGAAACCGCTGATCGCGACCGAGCCATCGGGAGACAGCTCATTCGGGTCAATCACGAGCTGATCCGCGGCGTCCAGTCCTTTGCGACTGTAGAAGACGCTCTGGCGCTGGAGTCCCGAGTTCTTGGTGAAGAACAAACGTCCAGCCTCCCGAAAGGGCAGGGAGACCTTCGGGTAGTTCCAGAGTGCGGTGATGCGCTGCCGGAAATAATCGCGCATCGGGAGCTTGGCCAGCGCCGCTTCAGTCACGGCGTTCTGCGCCCGCACCCACTCGGCGACTTCTGGCGCGTTCAGCTCCTCCATCCAGCGATACGGGTCCGCGACTCTGGTGCCAAAGAGATCGTCGACCACGTCACCCTTCTTGGAGGCGGGATATGTGATCCCCTGTGCGGCGAGGGGCACCGCTGGTCCGGAGAGCCAGAGAATGGTCGCGGCAGCGAGCGCGAACATCCCTGTCCGGTGAGGAGCCATGGTCAGTTGATCCGATAGAGGGACACGAAAAGTACGCTGCTTTGGCCACACGATGCTATCGATCGCTCCCGCCGCGGAGGTGCCGCGGCATCAACGATTCGTCGTTCCTGGCCGTTAGAGTTCATGACCCTCCATCCACCGCCACTGGTCGCCGGGAGAGCTGTGTCGTGACACTCGCTCGCCGCGCACTCGTCGTCTGCGCGCTGATCCTCATCGCTCCGCGCTCCTACGCGCAGGTCGGCAGCACCACCGACATCCTCATGGGCCAGGTAACGGGTCCCGACGGGAAACCGCTGGAGGGGGCGCGCGTGGACGTTGTCTCTTCCGAGACACAGGTCGCGCGCACGAAGCTCACCAACGCTCAGGGACGGTACACCGTCGTTTTCCCGGATGGCGGAGGGCAATACACGCTGACCGCGCGCTTTCTCGGAATGGCACCACGGTCGGTGACCGTCACCCGGCAGGGGGACGAGGACCGCCTCTACACCAACGTGCAGCTGACCACGATTGCCGCGACCACGCTCGCGACGGTGGAGGTGCGTGCCCGTCGTGCCCAGCCGCCACTCCGCGCCGAGCCGGGCTCGCTGGAGCGCACGATCACGCCGGAGCAGGCCGCCCGTCTTCCGATCGATCCCAGCGACCTGAACGCGCTCGCAACCCTCGCCCCGGGAGTCGTCGGGATCGAGGGCAGCGATACCTCCGCCGCCGGATTCTCGGTGGCCGGGCAACGCCCGACGCAGAATCAGATGACCCTGGATGGCATCAGCTTCGGAGCGGCGAGCCTTCCCTCGGAAGCTCTCCGGGCCACGCGAGTCATCACCAACACGTACGATGTCGCCCGGGGTCAGTTCACGGGCGGCGAGATCGCGTCGACGACGCGAAGCGGGACCAACGTCCTGCAGGGGGCGTTCGGCTACTCTCTTCGTGATCCGGTGCTCGAGTTCACCGGCGACCAGAGCTCGAGCTTCGATCAGCGCTACACGCAGAATCAGCTCAGCGGCGGACTCGGCGGCCCGATCCTCAAGAACAAGCTGTTCACCTTCGGCGCGGTCCAGCTGCGGCGGCGCACGGATCAGCTGCAGACGCTCACTTCCGCGTCGGCGGCCACGCTGGAGGGACTGGGGACGCAGCCTGATTCCGTGGCGCGCTTTCTCGGCCTTCTGGGAAGCAAATCGATCCCGGTGTCGGCGGCAGCCGTTCCCGGAGAGCGACTCGCCGACAACGTGTCAGTGCTCGAGCGCACCGACTGGCTTCTCAATGACTCGCATACGCTCATGCTGCGCGGAGATTGGCGCTGGAACATCCAGAATGGCAGTCGGCTGAGCGCGTTCGCGACTCCGGCAACCGGGGGCGATCTCACGAGCCTCGGGGGAGGCGCGATGCTGAGCCTCACATCCCACTTCGAGTCGGGCTACATCAACGAGCTCCGAACGTATTACTCGACGGACACGCGGAAGACGGAGCCGTATATCGCACTGCCCGAGGGACGCGTTCGGGTGGCATCGGCGCTTCCGGATGGCACCACCGGCATCTCGACGCTGGCGTTCGGGGGGAATCCCTCGTTGCCGCAGACCGCGGCCAACGACTACGTCGAGTCCTCCGACGAGTTCTCCTGGCTATCCAGTACGGGAAGCCACCGCGTCAAGCTCGGCGCACTGCTCAACGTCGGGCGATACTCGCAGGGATTGAGCGCGAACCAGCTCGGCATCTTCAGCTATAACTCCCTGGCCGACTTCGCGGCTGACCAGCCATCGAGCTTTGTCCGGACGCTCTCACCGACGGACCGACGGGGGAGCGCGGTCAACAGCGCTCTCTACCTGGGTGACAGCTGGCGGCGGAGCCAGGCGCTGCAGCTGGTGTACGGCGTTCGCCTGGAAGGCTCCCGTTATGGCGGTG
This sequence comes from Gemmatimonadales bacterium, assembly GCA_038253885.1. Taxonomy (GTDB): domain Bacteria; phylum Gemmatimonadota; class Gemmatimonadetes; order Gemmatimonadales; family Gemmatimonadaceae; genus JALZAQ01. Next base: position 28,253 of record JBBSGP010000018.1, read on the forward strand.
CACCGGCCGACAACCGCGAAGTGGACTCGCTCTTCGGTGGCCGCACCGATCGCTTTCCGAGCGAGGTTCACCTGAGCCCGCGACTGGGCTTCTCCTATGTCGTCACCGGCGGGCAGGGGAATCCTCCGCTCGGAACATTCCGCGGTGGGATAGGAGAGTTTCGAGGCCGCGCACCGGTATCGCTGTTCAGCGGAGCGCAGAACGCGACCGGCTTCGCCGGAGCGGAATCGCAGCTCATCTGCATCGGCGCCGGCGTTCCCGTGCCGAGCTGGGAGGACTACCTCGCCTCTCCGCAGAGCATCCCGTCGATCTGCAGCGACAGCGGTCCTCCCGCATCTGTGCTCTCCCGGCCGACGGTCACGCTGTTCGATCGCACCTTCCAGGCGCCTCGCTCCTGGCGCGCCTCGCTGGGTGTGCAGCGCCGCTTTCATGAAACGTTGGGCTTCTCGATCGATGCCACGTATGCGCGCGGGGTGAGCCTCTACGGAGTGACCGATCTCAACCTGGACACCGTGCCGCGCTTCCGGCTGGCCTCGGAGGCAAACCGGCCCGTCTACGCGCCACCCGAGGCGATCGTCGCGGGTACGGGGGCGGTCGGCCTCGCCGGGTCGCGGGAGCACCCGCAATACGCCCAGGTGCTTCAGATCAATTCCGGTCTGCATTCAGACACGCGCCAGGTCACGCTGGGTCTCAACGGGCTGACAGCGAAGGGCATGATCTTCTCGACGTCGTATACTCTCTCGCGCTCGCGCGATCAGTCGTCGTTCTCGTGCTGCTCGGCGCTTCAGGGCTTCAGCTCCGCCACCACGCGCGGGAATCCGAACGCCCTGGACGTGGCGACCAGCGATCTCGAGCGGCGCCACGCGTTCCTCGCGACCGTCACGTATCCGTTCACATCGTGGATGGAGCTGACGATGATCGGCCGCCTCTCCTCGGGAGCAGCCTTCACGCCGCTAATCGGGAGCGACATCAACGGCGACGGCGCACGCAACGACCGCGCCTTCATCTTCGACCCCGCCGCGACCTCGGACAGCGCGGTGGCGAACGGCATCTCGCGGCTCCTCTCGGGCTCGTCGAGCCGCGTGCGAGACTGTCTGCGACGCCAGCTCGGTCAGATCGCCGGCCGGAACAGCTGCACGAGAAGCTGGCTTCCCTCGCTGGACTTCCAGGCCAACTTCCGACCGACGGCGTGGGGATTGGAGCGGCGACTCACGCTCTCGGTGATCGCCGTGAACTCGCTCGCGGGTGCCGATCAGCTCCTGCACGGCAACGCCTTGCGAGGCTGGGGGCAGCCGAATCGTCCCGATCCGACGCTGCTGTATGTCCGGGGCTTCGACCCGGTGTCAGAGCGCTATCTCTATCAGGTGAACGAGCGCTTCGGCAACACGACAGCGTCGCGCCAGGTCTTTCGCGTTCCCTTCCAGCTGGCGCTACAGGGACGGTTCACCATCGGACCCGACCGGACGCGCGAGCGCTTGCAGGGACTGTTCGGGGCCGGCGGGCGGCGGGGAGGGGAGGGTGGTGAGGGCAGAGCCGGAGCGGGTGGGGCAGGCGCGACCGGGGGGGACATGAGCGCCAGACTCGAGCGACTCATGCCCAATCCGATCGGTCAGATCATCGCTCTCAAGGATTCGCTGCAATTGAGCGAGTCGCAGCTGTCGGCGCTTCAGCTCGTCGCCGATACTCTGAAGGCGAGGACCGACTCGCTCGGCGCCACGATTCGCGCGATGGTGGAGAAGGCGGGGAAGAATCCAGACCCCGGATTCCTCTTCAGCACACTGCGCCCCAAGCTCACGGAAGGGCGCAACAACCTCCAGCAATCGCTCAAAGCCGCCCAGAAGATTCTGTCTCCGGAGCAGTGGGCCAAGGTGCCCGCGACCGTCAAGAATCCGCTGGCCAGGTTTGGTGGTCCCGGAGGCGGAGGCGCGCTACGTCCCTGACCGATAAGCTCAGCTCGGCCGCGCCGACACGGACCGGACGGCGTGTCCCCGAGCATTGCCCACGGCGTGGTCGTACACCATCCGCGAGATGTCCGCGATCAGCGCTCGCGCGATTGCCTGGTCGGGGATGCCGCTCGTGAGCACCACCAGCACATAAGGCGATCGCCCGCGCGGATAGACGATAGCGGCGTCGTGCATCACCGCCGTGATGTCGCCGGTCTTGTGTGCGACCGGAGTCCCCGGCGGAAGTCCAGCGGGAATGCGGTCGTTGAACTCCTGCGCGAGGAGGATCTCGCGCATCGCGCGGCAGCTCACGCGAGAGGCAGCCTGATTCTGCTCGATCGCCGCCATGATGATCGCGAGATCCCGCGCCGTCGTGGTATTGTTCATTCCTCGTTCGAATGCCTTGCCGTCTTCGACGCCGCGCAACACCTGGATGCGGCTGGCGCCGAGGAGCCGCATCGTCGCCGTGACCCGCGGCGCGCCGACCAACGCGATGACGGCATTGGTCGCGAGATTGCTCGAGCGCACGATCATCCTCTGCATCAGCGTGCGGATGGGCACGCGGCTCCCCACCAGGGCGTACACGCTACTGTCCGAATCTTCTCCGGGTGACGTGCTGAAGGACGATCCATCGGCGATCGACCCGAAGGAGTTGACCAGCAGCACCGGCTGATCGAGCGAGAGCCCTCCCGCGTCGGCCTCGCGAAAGAGCTCGATCATCACCGGCACTTTCATCGTGCTCGCGGCATGAAAGGAGCTGTCCGCATCCAGGAAGACCGAGTCGGGTCGCTGCAGATCGACGAAGGCGACGCCCGCCCGCGCGCCCGGAACGGCGGCAACGCGGGCGGCGATCCGGGCGGCCAGAGAGTCGTCCGACAGGGTGAACGGAGCGGCCGACAGCGCAGCCGTCAGGAGCAGGAGCATGGCGCGAATATAGACAGGACTTGGGCGCCGGCAACGATGGTTGCCTCGGGGCGGGCTCAGTCGTGTTTCTCTTGCAGTCCTGCCTGCCGGCTCCGGTACCTTTCTGCGCGCTGCCCCCCTACGTCAGCCCTACCATGACCCAGAGCGAGCACTCCAGCGCCGAGTCCATACCGCAAGGCCAGCTGCGGCGTGAGCGGCTGCGTTTCACGGACTTTCGCTTCCGGCGGATGTCAGACGGTCGCTGCACGGCCGATGTGGAGCTCGAGTGGTGGGACGGCCAGAAGAGCACGGGCTCGGCGTCCGGACAATCGAGTCCGACGGTGGATCTGCGGGTCGCGGCTGAGGCCGCACTCCGGGCGATCGAGCTGTTCTCCGAGGGCGCTCTGGCCTTCGAGCTCATCGGGGTCAAGGCGATTCGGGCGTTCGACGCGAACGTCGTGATCGTGTCGATCGGCAATCGCAAGGACGGTCCGCCGCGGCGGCTGCTCGGGTCCTGCCTCGTGGAGGAAGACCCCGTGCGCGGATCGGTCATGGCCGTCCTTGGCGCGACGAACCGCATGCTGGGTAACTTCATCTCCACGCGCTGACAGCCCGGTCGGTGCGCTGCTCCAACACCACCCGCACCACCTGATCCTGACATGCTGCCTGCCTCGCACGCGCGACGATCACACCGTCGCGTCCGTTTCGTCTGGGTTTCCATGCTCGCCCTCGCTGCCGGAGGGTGCATAGCGAGGCCGACGCCCCCCCGCACCCCTCCGCTCTCTCCTTCGTCTCGCCCCTCGCAGGCGGCGATTCTCCTCCCGGCGACGGACACCGCGACTCCACCGCATCCCGACCCGGCGACCGAGCCTCACGCGACACCCTCGGCGGATAGCGCGCTGGCTCCGGCGCCGGACGTCACGAAGCAGGCGGTGAAGCTCTTCGGCGATTCCGTCGCCACCGTTCCGGCCACCGATTCGGCCGTGTCGCCGGCGGCAGCGGCTCCGACCTGGGACATCGATGTCCGCTCGTTCGAGACGCGCACCCGGGTGGCGTTCTTCACGAACATCTTCGCTGGCCGCGCGCGTCAGGAGTTCGCCACCTGGCTTTCCCGGGAGCGCCGGTACGGTCCGATGATTCGCCGGAAGCTACGGGCGGCAAATCTGCCAGAGGACATGGAGTATCTCGCGCTGATCGAGAGCGGCTATGATCCCCACGCATACTCGAGCGCGGCGGCCGTGGGAATGTGGCAGCTCATGACCGGCACGGCGCGCGACGTCGGTCTTCGCGTCGACTGGTGGGTGGATCAGCGCCGCGACCCGGTGCGCTCCACCGACGCCGCTATCCGCTTCCTGCGTTGGCTCAACGAACAGTTCGGCTCTCTGTACCTGGCGGCGGCCGCGTACGACGGGGGCCCGGGCCGGATCGCCCGGGGGCTCTCGCGCTACGCGGACGACCTCGCCGGCATTAGCAAGGATGCGGCATTCTTCGCGCTGGCCGAGAAGGATTATCTCCGAGCGGAAACCAAGGACTACGTGCCGAAGCTGATCGCCGCGGCGCTGGTGGCGAAGCAACCGGAGCGCTATGGCCTCGTCATCGCCCCCCTTCCGGCCTATGAGTACGACACCGTGCGCGTCGGCCCGGCGACCCCGCTGGCAGTCATTGCACGGGCGTCGGGCGCCTCCCTCTCGGCGATTCGCGATCTCAATCCCATGGTCCTGCGGGGGCTCACTCCCCCACGCGATTCCTTCACCATCCGTGTGCCGGTGGGCAAGGGAGCGTCGTTCGCGGACTCGCTGGGCACGGTTCCCCAGGAGGAGCGACGTGCTTTCCGACGGAGCACCACCCGGAAAGGTGACACCATGGGTTCGCTCGCCGGCCGCGCCAGCGTCAGCGCTCGCCAGCTTGCCTGGTACAACCGCGATCTACACAGCAGCAAGCGGGGGCGGTTCGCTCCCGGCCAGACGGTGCTCATCCCCTCCGCCGCAGTGCTATCGGCAGCGCTCGATGTGCCTGATCCCTCGATCGAGCACTATGGCAGCGCGCACGCCCGGGTGGTCACGCACGTGGTGCGGAAGGGCGAGAGCCTCGGGAGCCTCGCAAGGCGGTTCCACACGTCCGTCTCGTCACTGATGCGCCTGAACGGGCTGAAGAAGAGCACGATTCACCCCGGACAGGAGCTCGTGGTGAAGCGGTCGGCCGCGAAGCACCGGAAAACCAAGAAGAAGCGGCGTAAGTAGCGGTGGGATGCAAGAAAAAGCGGAGCGCCCAGGCGCTCCGCTTTTTCTTTGTCCGACTGCTGACTCGCTGTTACCGCATCAAGCCGGTTCCCGCATATCCCTTCATGACGACTTGCTCATAACCATTGCGCGGATCGAGGCCCAGAGCCTGGGCGTTCGTCACCGCGACCGGACCCCGGTTGTAGACCAGCAGAGCGAGCTGCACGTCGCCTTTGTACTCCTTGATCAGCGCCCCGAGGTAGCGGAAGCCCAGATGAAGGTTCGTCTTGGCGTCGAACAGCTTCTCCTTCGTGATCGTCTTGTCGAACTCGCGGGCCGTGCCAATCATGAGCTGGGTGAGTCCCAGTGCGCCGACTGGACTCGTGGCGTGCGGGTTGAATTCGCTCTCGACCCGGACGACGCGAAAGGCGAGCTCGGGGTCGATCCCTTCGGCGAGAGCCGCGTCGTAGACGTGGCCGGCGAGGTCCGCCCCGACCTTGTAGCGGCTGGAGAATGCCATGACGGCTTTGGCCCGATGGAGCTGGCTGGACGCCGCCTCCAACTGACCGCGCACCGACTCGAGCTGAAGACGCAGGGCCTCCTCGTCGGAGACGCGCGGGCCCGACCCGAAGGACAGGGTGGAGGCAGCGGCGGAGCTGTCGCGGTACAGTTCAGTACGCAACACTCCCAATGAGGTCGCCAGGGCGACCCACAGCCCCACCTTTCTGATTCGTGCGATACGCCGGGCACGGTCGCCACGGTGCACGTAGCTCTGTCTCGTAGGCATACATCCCCTTGATCCAGGGTTCACACGCGCTCACGGGACGACCTGCCCCGTCTTTGTGCCTTTCTCAAGGCAACCCGCGTGCCGTTCATGGCCGCACCCAAGGGCCGGAGCGACCTCCCGACTTCTCTAATAAACAAATGTCCCCAATCGTCATGCCTCGATCGACTGCTTTTGCCATGTCATAAATCGTTATCAGCGCGATACTTACCGCACACAAGGCCTCCATCTCCACGCCCGTCTGGGACGCCGTGCGCGTCGTAGCCTGAACGCGCAGCCCAGGTAAAGTATCGTCCTCCTCTATCAGAATCTCCACATGTGAGAGCGGCACCTGGTGACAGAGGGGGACGAGCTCCGCCGTTCGTTTGGCGGCCATGATTCCAGCCACTCGAGCGGTCGTCAGGACCTCTCCCTTTGACAGGGTGTGTCCTCGAATCGCAACGAGTGTGGCTAATTGCATCCGAATAAACCCCGCAGCACGGGCCAACCTCTCCGTGCTACTTTTGCCGGTTATGTCAACCATCCGAGCCTCGCCGTGCTCGTCGATGTGGCTCAGGCTGTCCATCATGGCCGTGAAAGCTCGCGAAGCAAAGACGCCCCGAGCAGTTGCGGGCTGACGTTGCCGGCCGCCCTCAGCTTCGCCTGCTCCACGCTGTCGATCGCGCGGTTCGCGGCCAATGCCGCCACGGAGTCCGCGCGGCGGACAGCGTCCCGCATTCGCTCCCCGAGCAGGATCGTCAGCGCATCGAGCACATCCGAGAATTCCCCCCGTGCCTTGTTTACCTTCAATGAGAGAGCGGCGCGCGCGCTCTCGGCGCGCCCGGCCGTCGCGGCCGCGAGCAACGAGCGAGCGATAGCGAGCGCGTTCCCGATTGCGGCTCTCCCGATGAGCGTGCCCGGCGCCCCCGACGCCAGCGCGATCCGCTCCTGGAAGGACGCCGGCACGTGGGTGTCGTCGTTCAGAGTCTGCTCCACCGTTGGATCGCCCAGAAACGCGCCCACGTCGGCTGCGGGCAGAGGCGCGGCGCGCACCGACGTTACTCGTGAGCGGATGGTGGGCAGGAGCGCGCCTGGCTCGCTGCTCGTCAGGACGATCGTCGTATTGAGCGGAGGCTCCTCGAGAAGCTTCAGGAAGGCGTTGGCAGCCTCGTCCGCTCCTTCCTGCGAGACCATTCGCTCCGCCTCTCCGATCACGAGCACTTTGCGAGCAGCGAGAGCCGGCGTACGCGCTGCGATTTGGATGAGGCCGAGGACGGCCGAGATGAAGATTCCATCCGACCCGCTCGGTCTGGGGTACAGTCCGCCGCTCTTCACTCGATCCCCGATCGCTTCTGCGTAGTCGTCGAGGGCCTCGCGCGGAGTCACGTTGCCTTCGAGTCGCGGCCGTGGAAAGAACCACCTCAGGTCGGGATGAGCCAGCTCCGCGCTCAGGCGGCAGTCAGAGCACTCACCGCATGGCCGGGTCCCCTGTCCGGTACAGAGGAGCATCTGTCCCAACCAGAGCGCGATGCGCTGCTTGCCGATTCCCGGCGCACCCTCGATGAGGAGGCTGGAGGGCAGCGCGCCTCGCTGAGCGCTCGCGGCGAGCCGGAGCCTCAGGGGGTGGTGTCCGTAGAGGGGCACGATGGGCACCAGGGGAATATGCGGGCGGGGCGGAACACGGGGAAGCGCGTCGCCGCGCGCTCTGGCGCGACGTGGCGCGATCGCCGTATCCTCCGCTCATGACTGGATTGTCGCTCCATGGAGCTGCCTTCGCGGTCGCGTGCTTTTTCGCATCCGGAGCCGAAGGACAGCGACCCGTGCGAGCCCGCGATCTCGGAATACGCCCGGGGGTCTTTCGCACCGGCCCGCTGAACGCGATCACCGATGTCGCAGGCGTACTGGTGGGGCAGACTACGGTGATCGAGGGAGACAGCGTGCGGACGGGCGTCACCGCCATTCTTCCGCATGGCGGCAACCTCTTCGCCGAGAGAGTGCCGGCGGCTCTTTTCGTCGGCAACGGCTTCGGGAAGCTGCTCGGCGCGACCCAGCTCCTCGAGCTGGGAGAGCTCGAATCTCCCATCCTTCTGACCTGCACGCTCTGCGTCTGGAGAGCCGCCGACGCGATGGTCGGCTGGATGCTCGATCAGCCTGGGATGACCGACGTGCGGTCCATCAACCCCGTAGTGGGTGAGACCAACGACGGAACGCTGAACGCGATCCGCTCGCGGCCGGTCACGGCGGCACACGTTCGACAGGCGCTCGCGTCGGCGCGGGGTGGAACGGTGGCTGAGGGAGGCGTGGGCGCTGGCGCGGGTACAGTGGCCTTCGGCTGGAAAGGGGGAATTGGAAGCTCGTCTCGAGCCTTGCCTGGATCGTTGGGGGGTTTCACGGTTGGGGTGCTGGTCCAGAGCAATTTCGGCGGTGTGCTACAGATTCTCGGTGCCCCGGTGGGCCGCGAGCTCGGGCGTTATGCCTTCAAGTCAGAGACCGATGCCGAGGCCCCGCGCGGCGACGGCTCGTGCATGATCGTGATCGCCACCGACGCCCCCCTCTCTGATCGCAATCTCAGGAGGCTTGCAGCCCGTGCGATCATGGGGCTGTCCCGAACCGGCTCTTCGGCGTCCAATGGTTCCGGCGACTACGTGCTCGCTTTCTCGACCGCCGCCAGCGTGCGTCGAGCGCGCGACGCCAAGCAGCTGCAGACCGTCGAGCTGTCCAACGGCGAGATGTCGGGACTCTTTCAGGGGGTGGTGGAAGCCACCGAGGAGGCGATCTATAACTCCATGATCGCCGCGACGACGGTCACCTCGAACGGCGCGACGGTCGAGGCGTTGCCCCTGGACCGGCTCCGGGAGATCCTGCGCAAGTACGGCGTCGGCACGCGCTGACCCGCGGGCACGTTTCGTGACAGGACGCGGGTATAATCAGACGAGGAGTGCGCATGCCTGGCAGGCGACACGATCAGTATCAGCTCGACCCCGTCAAGCCCGGTGCGACGGACCACAAGACCAGGACCGAGCATCTGGAACACGAGGGGGCTGCGGCGGATGATGACGTGAAGATCGAGTCGAATCAGAGCGAGCCGGAGACGGAAGGGCACATCCCGGTGAGACGCGACAACCCGGCGCTGGCGAAGCTCAAGAAGTCCAAGGGTGGCAAACGGACCCCGGGGTAGGAGGGAGCAATGGCTGGGCGACTCGAGGGACGGCGGATCGCTTTTCTGGCGACCGACGGCGTGGAGGAGGTGGAGCTGACGAAACCTCTGGAAGCGGTTCGGCAGGCGGGCGGTGTCGCGGAGCTCGTGTCGATCAAGGCGGATTCTGTTCAGGCCTTCAATCACTTCGACCGCGCGGGCAGCTTCACGGTGGATCGCCTGGTGAGCGACGCCAGCGTCGCCGACTACGACGGGCTGGTTTTGCCGGGAGGAGTGGGCAATCCGGACGCCTTGCGCACAGACGCCGACGCGGTGCGCTTCGTTCGCGACTTCATGGAGGCCGACAAGCCGGTGGCGGCGATCTGTCACGGAGCCTGGACGCTGGTCGAGGCCGACATGGTCCGCGGTCGCACGCTGACATTCTGGCCGAGTTTGCGCACGGATATCGAGAACGCCGGAGGCAGCTGGGTTGACGCGCCTGTTCGCGTCGATCAGAAGCTTGTCACCAGTCGCAAGCCCGACGATCTCCCGCGGTTCTGCGCCAAGCTGGTGGACCTCTTCGAGAGCGCGCACGTGAACCGGTTGGTGGATGAGTCGTCGATGGAATCGTTCCCCGCCAGCGACTCACCATCCTGGAGTCCGAGCACGGCGTAGATCTCGGACCCGCGCCACTGGACGGCAGGGAACTCAGAACCGGCTGATCGTATACACGGAGGGCGGCGCGTCAGACGTCGCCCTCCGAGCATCGCCGTTCCGGATACGGATCTGGCAACCGCGCGGACATTTATCCAAGATTCACCATCATCACGCGGAGCACCGGTGAAGCGGCATCACTGGATCGTTCGACTCACCCATTGGGTGAATGTCGTCGCCTTCATCATCATGGTGGGCAGCGGGCTGCGGATCTTCAACGCCTATCCAGCGTTCGCGCGAAAGGGCGAGAGCTTCTGCTGCTATCCCTTCGAGCACAAGCCGATCCCGGCCTGGCTCACCTTCGGCGGATGGCTCGGCGGTGCGCGCAATTGGCATTTCGCGATGATGTGGGTGCTGGTCGTGAACGGCCTCCTGTATCTGGGCTTCGTCTACCTGCATGGCGAGTGGCGGGACCTGGTGCCGAGGCGGGGGGACCTGCGCGACAGCTGGCAGATGGTCAGATTCTACCTCTTCATTCGAAGGGAGCATCCGCACCAGGGAAAGCACAACGCTCTCCAGAAAGCGACATACTTCGCGCTCCCCCTGCTGGGTGTGGCGGCGGTGCTGTCGGGACTGGCGATCTGGAAGCCGGTGACGCTGGCCGCACTCACGGCACTTTTCGGTGGCTATGTGTTCGCGCGCTACGTGCATTTCATGACAATGGTCGGCTTGGTTCTGCTCTCGGTGATCCACGTCTTCATGGTGTTCGCCGTCGATCCCTACTCGCTGCCATCCATGATCACCGGCGGTTATGATGAGGCGCTGTCACCGGCTGCGCGAAACGCGCGTCCTTTCTACCATCTGTTGCCGCGTCCGCGCTCGCCGCGCACTCCGGAGATCCGATGACGATCGACCGTCGCACTTTTCTGCTGATGAGCGGCGCGTCGGTGACGACGGCGCTCATCGGAGCGTGTGACTCCGCCGGCCCGCGTGGTGCGGCGGAGCTGCTTCGTTATGCCGAGCGAAAGAATGAAGGGGTCGAGCGCTTCCTCTTCCGTCACCGTAGCGTCGATCGGCCCGCCGATGGGCTGAGGCTCACCGGAAAGAGCTTTCCGAGCTACTTCATATCGGATCGGGTACCGGTGTGGGACGAGTCGCAGCGTGGCTCGTGGCGCCTGGAGGTGTCGGGGCTCGTACGTCGTCCTCTCTCCTTGACGCTGGATGAGCTTCAGAAGCTCCCGCGACTGTCGCAGCGGGTGGATCACTTCTGCGTCGAGGGGTGGAACGCGATCGCGATCTGGTCGGGCGTGCGCGTCAGCGAGTTGGCGAGGCTCGCGGGAGTGCTGCCAGATGCGCAATACGTCGACTTCCAGTCCTTCGACGACGGCTATCACGAGAGCTGGGACATGGACAGCGCGATGCACCCCCAGACGCTGGTGGCGTACGGAATGGATGACATGCTGTTGACGCCAGCGCACGGTGCTCCGGCGCGCTTGCACTCCCCGGTCAAGCTCGGATACAAGAACACCAAATATCTCACGCGCCTCGTCTTCCTGCCCCAGCGTGCCGGGGGATACTGGAGCGATCAGGGCTACGAATGGTATGGCGGCGTGTAGGGTATTGCCGCGGCCACCGGTGACGAGACGTGGCGGTGCCATCTGCGGGTGGTGCCGCCTTTCTGCATCCCGGAGTAAACGGCGCGACCCGCGGCGGCGTCATAGTATCGGGTTGCAGTACCTCACTCCGACAGGCGGTCATGCCACTGTCGCGTTCATGGACCATCGGTGAGCAGATCGCGAGCGCCGTGACGGATCCTCTGGAGGGCGCGCGCTCCGGAGATCCGGAGTCTTTCGAGAGGCTCTATCGCGAGCACGTCGGGCGCGTCTTCGCGCTCTGCCTGCGCCTCTCGGGCGAGGGCGGCCGAGCCGAGGAGCTGACGCAGGACGTGTTCGTCCGAGCCTGGCAGACCCTCGGGACATTTCGGGCCGAGAGCGCGTTCTCGAGCTGGCTGCACCGGCTCACGGTGAACGTGGCGCTGACGGCGTTTCGAGGAGAGGGCCGGCGGGAGCGGCGCGTTCGCCCGGTGGCCGAGCTGCCGGATGTCGCTGGAAGGGGGGGGGCCGGTGATCACGACATCGATCTGGAGCGCGCCATTGCGGCCCTTCCTCCTGGAGCGAGAGCGGTGTTCGTGATGTACGACGTGGAAGGGTATCAGCACGACGAGATCGCCCGTGAGCTGGGAATCGCTGTCGGAACATCCAAGGCGCATCTCTTCCGGGCGCGCCGACTCTTGCGGGAGGCATTGGAGAGATGAAGTGCCGGATGATGGACTCGCGGCTCGACGCGTTTCTGGATGGAGCGCTGCCTCCTCTCGAGCGCCGATCCGTCGAGGCGCATCTCGCGCAATGCGCGAGGTGCCGGGCGGAAGCGGAGGGATTGAAGAGAATCATCGCTCGCGCCCGGGCGCTGCCTCCGTCCGTTCAACCTCCGCGCGATCTGTGGCCAGCGGTCGAGGCGGAGATGAATCGTGCTGTCGTCGAATCTCTGCCGCTGCGCCGCGACGCCGGCCGCTTCGCCTGGCGTCTGGCGTCTCGTCCCGTGCTCGCGGCCGCTGCGCTCCTCCTGGTCGCATTGTCGTCCCTCGTCACCTGGAATATCACGCGGGCGGGCCGTACAGCGGCGGCTGTCGCCAGCGCTCCCCTCGTGGCGGGGGCCGCCACTCTCGTCGAGCTCCACGGCATCGAGCGCGACTACCAGCTTGCAGCGGCGGATCTTGCGGCGACGCTGGACGCCCGGCGGGCGTCCCTCGACCCGGCGACGGTCGCTGTCGTCGAGGCGGATCTCCGTCTGATCGACCAGGCGATCCGAGAGGCGCGGGCGGCGCTCATCGCCGACCCGGCGAACGAGGATCTCGGACACATGCTCTCGACTGCCTATCGGCACAAGTTGGCGCTGTTGCAGCAGGCCACGCGTCTATGAGACTCCTCGTCCAGACTCGGCGCCTACTTTCGCTGGCCGTCCTCGCCTGCGGGGTGGCCGCGCCGCTATCAGCTCAACGAAAGGTGCAACGGCGCATCGCCGTCGATGGTGACGCGTCCATCCGCTTATGGAACAACTTCGGATCGATCCGCGTGGTAGGCTGGGATCGCGACAGTCTGGTCGTGACGGCCACGCTCGGTCGAGCGGCCGAAGGAGGTCTCCGGTTCGGTGGCCAAGGACAGTTCGCCAAGATGTACGTGGACGCCCCGACGGATGGACGAGCGGACGCCGCAGCGCAGATCGAGGTTCATGTCCCGCGACGTAGCCGGGTCTGGGTCAAGTCGATGACGGCGGATATCGAGGTCGTGGGCGTGGTCGGCGCGGTGGACGCGAACTCGGTGAGCGGTCGCATGCGCATCTCCGGAGCCCTGCGCGAGCTCAACGCCGAAACGATGGATGGCGAAGTGGAGATCGACGGCACCGCCACCGTTCTGCGCGCGAAGACGGCCAGCGGGGGCATCCGCTTGCGTGGCGGTGGCGACGATGTCGGGCTCACCACCGTCAGCGGAGCTCTCTTCATCTCTGGTGAGAAGTTCCAGGGGGCGCGTGTGGAGAGCGTCACGGGCGACATCCACTTCGATGGCCGACTGGATCGCAACGGCTCGTTCACGTTCGAGAGCCACTCCGGCGCGATCGATCTGGCCTTTCCTCCCGAGATGCCCGCGTTGATAGAGATCCGCAGCTTCGCCGGAGAGATCCACAATCAGTACACCAAAGCCTCGCCCACACCGGGGCCGACCGGTCGCGGGCGCCAGCTGACTGTTGCCTCGGAATTGGGAGGCGCGAGCGTCTCAGTTCGTAGCTTCAAGGGAGTCGTCACGCTTCGTCGCCGCTGATGCTCCGCCTGGCATTCATGCCGTTCCACTTTGTCCTTCAGGAGGTCCCATGTCCCGTCATCGTGGTCGTACTCTCAAGCTTGCTCTCCTCGGCGCTGCGCTCCTGGTCGTCGGCGTCGCCGGCTCCGCGTTCGCGGGTCCGCCCTGGATCTCGATCGAGTATCCCGCTAATCCTTTCGATGGCGCATCGCGCAACGCGTTCCTGATCGTCCATAGCTACCACCACCAGACGCAGATCGCCGCCGAGCTCGTCGGCACGGCCGAGGGGCTCGTGGGAAGCACGCGACGCTCCGTCAGGCTGCGCTTCGATTCGACATCCCGGACGGGCGTCTACGCTCTGCGCAAGCAGTGGCCGGCCGACGGAACGTGGATGCTCGTCATCTCCACCAGCTCGCACGAGGGCATGGGCGCTACGGCGCTGGTCGATCTCGCCGCCGACGGAGGCATCTCCGCCGTCCGCGTTCCGACGACAATGCGGGAGGGCTGGGCGATCCCCAAGGTGGTGAGGGCGGCCGAGATCGACGCCGCGCTCCGGCGGCGCGCCAACTCCGAGCTGGCGACGCGTGGAGAGCGTTAGCGAAGAGCGACGAAACCCGAATGGCGGCGCTTGACTCGCCGACGACACTTCCCGTACGATTGCGAAGCCCTTCACGGGAAGCGGACTCCACGAGGTGAGCATGACGAAGGCGACCCCCGGCGCGTCCCCAGGCACGATGATCAGGCGACAGTGGGCGCGCTGGAGTGGTCGGCCCGGCGGCAAGTGGATCTTCAGCCGCTTACTTGGTCGAATCGCGCCGTACACGGGGAGTATCTCGCCGCTGGTGGAGGAGCTGGCTCCCGGTTACGCACGAGTTCGGATGGACGACCGCCGGCAGGTTCGCAATCACCTGCGCTCCATTCATGCCATCGCCCTGGTGAATCTTGCCGAAGTGACGAGCGGGCTCGCCATGACGGCGGGACTGCCGGATGGCGTGAGGGGCATCGTCACGGCGCTGGAGATCGAGTACCTCAAGAAGGCGCGGGGGCCTCTTGTCGGTGAGTGCCGCTGCGCGATCCCATCGATCACCGCCACGACGGACCTCGCGATCGAGGCGGTGCTCCACGACAGCGGCGGCGACCAGGTCGCGCGGGCCCGAGTCACGTGGCGGCTCTCCCCGACGGAAGGGCGCGACATCCGCTCCGCCGATCCGGCAGCGAGCGCCCGCCGTTGACCGGCGCTGAGAGGGTAGCCGCGCCGCTTCCGGGCTCCCTGCTCGACACGAGCTTCACGCGAGCGACCGGGGTCGCGATCCCGATCATCTGCGGTCCCATGTATCCGTGCAGCAATCCCGAGCTGGTGGCGGCCGTGTCGGCCGCCGGCGGCCTCGGGGTCGTGCAGCCCCTGTCGATGATCTATGTGCACCGGCATGACTTCCGCGACGGGCTTCGCCTCATCCGCGCGACCACCGATCGTCCGATCGGCATGAACGTCCTCACCGAACGATCATCGAAGACGTATCTCGAACGGATGTCGCGGTGGATCGACATCGCACTCGAGGAAGGCGTTCGATTTTTTCTCACGTCACTCGGCAATCCCCGATGGATCGTCGATCGGGTGGGAGCCTCCGGCGCCATCGTCTATCACGACGCGACGGAGCGGAAATGGGCGGTCAAGGCCATCGACGCCGGCGTACACGGCCTGATCGCGGTGAACGATCGCGCCGGGGGTCACGCCGGACCGCGCTCGCCGGAAGCCTTGCTCGCCGAGCTGGCTCCGCTCGGATTGCCCGTGATCTGCGCGGGAGGCGTGGGCGACGCGTTGGGCTTCGTCCACGTGTTGCAGATGGGGTACGCCGGCGTCCAGATGGGCACGCGCTTCATCGCGACGTCGGAATGTCGGGTGCACCCGGACTACAAGCGCGCGCTGCTCCAGGCGACCGAGCGGGACATCGTTCTCACCGAGCGTATCACGGGCGTTCCGCTGGCAGTGATCCGTACTCCCTATGTGGATCGGATCGGAACTCGTGCCGGACCACTGGCCAGGATGCTCTTGCGGGGGCGGCGGACGAAGCATCTGATGCGCACCATCTACGCACTGCGCTCTCTCCGGTCGCTCGGCCGCTCTTCGCTCCAACCGATGAGCTCGAGGGATTACTACCAGGCCGGCAAGAGCGTGGCCGGCATCACGACCATCGATCCCGCTGGCGAGATCGTGCGCCGCTTCGCCGCCGCTGCGCAGCGCGTCGGGAGCGCCGCTCAGGTCGGCGGGTAGAGGTATCGCAGCATCGGGGCGACGAGCTGGGACCACGCGTACTCGTGGTGCGGGGCGCCCTCGGCCTCGAGGTAGTGCAGGTCCTCTCCGAGGGCCCATCCTTTCGCCAGCAGTACGTCGCGGACGCGCCGCGCTGCCTCCGTGACCCCGGGACCCTCGGCGGTGCCGGTGGACAGCCAGACCCGCAGGGGCGGCTTGCCCGAGAGAACGCCGATGCGGCGCAGGATGAACCGGTTGTCCCACCAGACCGATGGCGACATCACCGCCAGTTTCCCGTAGACCTCAGGATAGGCGAGGCCGAGGTAGAGCGACACCAGTCCTCCCAGCGAGGACCCGCCCAGACCCGTGCACGACCGGTCCGTGAGGGTGCGATACCGGACATCGATGAACGGCTTCTGCTCTTCCACCAGCATGCGTCCGTGGAGGCTTGCCTTGCCCCCGGCGCGCCGAAAGCCATCGCGAGTGGGCGTGTATTCGTGGATGCGGTGCTCTCCGCCGTTGCCGATGCCCACGATGATGAGCGGTGAGATCTCGCCTGCGGCTATCAGAGCGTCCGCCGTGTCATCCACGCGCCACTCCGAGTTCCCGAACGCCTTGCTGGGGTCGAACAGGTTCTGGCCGTCGTGAAGGTAGAGCACCGGATAGCGCCGTTCGGGCTCGAGGTCGTATCCGGGCGGCAGATACACGTCGATGTCGCGATCGGCCTCGAGGAAGCGCGAGTGGAAAGCCGGATGGCTGCGCTGGTCCGGCGCGCGCACGCTCGGCGCGGCGTCGGGAGCGGATTCGTCGGTCATAACGAAAGATGAGCGAGATGATTGCCCGGTCCTAGAGGCGGCCTTAGTTTCGGCGCGATGTCCGCTCCGGACATCTCGCATCGACAGGAGCTTCGATGACCACCACGACGATCGAGCGCCCTCGACCCGGGGAGTTCAACGCTCATCACGCCGGCTATGTCGACCTCGTTTCCGCCGGCGATATCCTGGATCTCCTTGCGCGCCAGCCGGGCGACCTTCGCTCGATGCTCGGGCGCCTGGATGCGCAGCGCGCCGGGCATCGATACGCGCCCGGGAAGTGGAGCATCCGCGAAGTGATCGGACATCTCGCCGATGCGGAGCGTGTGTTCGCCTATCGGGGGCTCACCGTCGCGAGGAACGATCGCACCGCTCTACCACCGTTCGACGAGAACGCGTGGGTGGAGCAGTCGCGCTTCGACGTGCGGGCACTGCCCGACCTGCTGGCGGAGCTGGAGCGAGTGCGTGCCAGCACGATCGATCTCTTTCGGTTCCTGTCGCCTGACGAGCTCGCCCGGGTCGGGACAGCCAGCGGGAAACCGCTGAGCGCCCGCGCCGTGCCGTACATCATCGCGGGGCACACTGAGCATCACATGCGGATTCTTCGCGAGCGGTACCTCTAGCGAAAACTATGCGATTCAGAGCGACAGGTCGCCACCGCGATCGGTCTTCTTGAGCTTTCCGAGCCGGGCCGTGGCATCGGCGAGTCGGCGCGCCTCCTCACTGGCATCCGGCTGCGCGGTGTCCCAGCGAGGCGTGGCCGCGCGAAAGAGCACGCGGATCACCGCTCCTTCGTGCCGGGCCGATGCCGGAAGAGAGGAGACAGCTCGCTCGTAGCTCTTCCCTCCGTCGTCCTCGAGGATCGCGATATTGCCTTCGATGCGATCCACAGCCAACCATCTCTGATCACCGGCCGCGTCTTTCGTCATGGCACCGCCCTCGAGATCGCGCTCGCGCGCGAGGTTGTGATGTGCATCCGGCCGTCGCGCGCGGCATCGATCACGATTGTGCCGTCGCGGTCGGTGCGATAGACGGTTGCTCCCGCATGCTCCCAGATCTCCCGGGTGCGGATCGCCGGGTGACCATAATTATTGTCGCCGACCGAGATCAGCACGATCGCGGGGCGGGTGGCCCGCGCCCACGACACGTCCGTGCCGTTGCGCCCACCGTGATGAGCCACCTTCACCATCGTCACCGGCCGGATGAGCCTTGCAGCGAGCCACCAATCGAGCTCACCGACCTCCGAGTCACCGGTGTACAGGGCGCGGAAATCGCCGAAGTCGAGAAGAAGCCCCACTGATGAGTTGTTCTGGTCCTGAAAGGTCGGGCTCAATGGAAGAACGTGTACGGTCAGGGATCCGAGTGAGATGGCTCGCTCGGTGGCGTTGAGGTAGCGCGCTCCAGACCGCTCGAGCGCCCTCAGGGTATTTTGGTAGGTCGCCGTCGGGGAGGGCACGCCGTTGTCCATGTACGCTCGCACCGCGATGCCCGAGAGCACCGCTGCCATCCCCCCGATGTGGTCGGCATGGGCGTGGGACGCGACCACGAGATCGATCGTGTCGATGTGTCGCCGGCGCAGCTCGTCCACCAGCTGGCTCGGCGACGGTCCGGCGTCGATCAGCAGCTTCTTGCCTTCCGGAGTCATGATCAGGGCAGCATCGCCCTGGCCGACGTCGAGCTGTGTGAGGCGCAGCTCGCCGGTGCGAGCGGGCGGGGAGGCGGAGATGGATGGCGCGCTCGCATCGAGCCCTCCGCTCGGGCCGGTGGGTGTACAGCCCAGCGCGATCAGCAGCGCGGCGCAGCGCGTCAGCCACTGGAGCGAAACGGAAGAATCACCCATGTCGTACGAAGATAATGAAGGCTCCGGGAACTACAGTGCTCCCACGCCACTGGAGGTCCCATGCGCAGCTCGGTCACGATCACCTTCTCGGGAGCGGCGTACTCCGTCCTGCGAGTGGATGGACGCGCGCTGCGCTTCGATGGGCCAGACACCACCGTACAGCTGGGGCCTGGCCCGCACGCCCTTACCTGGTACGTCGAGGATGCACCGGGCACCGACTTTGACGTCGGCATCCTTCGGCCGGATGAGGCGCGCTGGACGCTCACCCCTTCCGGGCGTGTCGATGCGACCGGCCAGGCGGTTGGCGATCATCTCTTCGACGTGGAGTGAGGTGACTCATGCGCTCTCGGGCACTCTGGTCCATCGGTCTGACGACGCTGGTGCCGGTTCACCTTGACGCTCAGGATCCGCGACGGACAGACGATCTCCTGCGCTATGCCGCCGAGCGCATCTCGCGCGAGACGATCGATCCCGCCCAGAGCGTTCGCGTTCGCGCCAACCTTCCCCAGGTCACCCTTCGCGCCTCCAGCCGTGACCGGGAGGTTCGAGCGCAGATTGGTCTCTGGAGCCGCGACGTGGAGCCTTCGCGCTATGCGATCCGGTTCGAGCTGAGCGGCCCGATGAGCGAGGGCGACTCGCGGAGCGAGCTGGCAGATCTCAGCGGGCTCCGGGGCAGCACCTCGATCGGCCTGGCCGGCGAGTGGCGACACATGAATCCGCGCATGGAGGGGGAGGCGTGGCGGCGGGCCTGCGATGCCGGCAAGAGAACTCTGGCCGGCGCCGGCGGTAGGGCCCGCTTGCGTCTGGATACTCTTCTCATCATGAGGATAACCCAGAGCGTCGTGATCCGAGAGACGACGTCGGCGGGAGTCAGAGATTCTCTGCGTCTGCGAGCCGATACGGCGCTGCTGCGGCGAATCGACAGCTCCTTCGTGCCGGCTCTCGACACGGCCCGCATCGACTGCCGCGTTGATGCTCGCTCTCCGCTTCCCGCGGATGCCCAGCGAGCGATGATCGAATCGGTGCGCTTCGGTCATCCCGTGATCGCCGGCGCGGGGTTCACGTACGCTCGTCGCCGATTCTCCTACGCTGATCGGATCACCCTGGCCGACACGACCGAGCATCGCGCCGAGACGGCCATGTTCGCGGCCGTTGGTATGCTGCTGCCGGCCGGTGGATTTCTGGCGGCCGCGGTCCGTCAGGAGGTCAGCTCTGACGCCCAGGAGAGAGCACAGCTATGCGCCCCGGTTGCAGCCACAGGCGTGCTGCGCTGCCGCTCCGTGTCGCTCGGCGCGCCGAGCGAGAGCCGGCGAACCATCGCGGAGCTCTCGGTGCAGCGTTTCGTCGGAAGCGGTCTCGGCGTTCGAGTCGAGGCCCACTACGACCTCGGGCGACGGGTCATCGGATATGAGCTCCCTCTGTACTTCATCCGGAACAATGCCGGCGGCCTCGCGGGAGGGGTCTCTCTTGGCTGGCGCACCGATCGGCGGGAGCTGTCGGCGACCGCCTTCGTCGGCGAGGTGCTCGGAATTCCGCGCGGCTGACTATTCGCGCCGAGCACGATCGTGACGCGATCCCGATTCCCGGCCTGATCCGGCCTTCGCGGCCCGACTCCTGCTCTCCCGCCCGGGCGCCAACCGGCGACCGACACCAGAGAGAGAGGAAGCAGTGGCCCCCCGGAGTCCGACCACCCATACGCGTTCGGCCCCGACAGCAAGGGTGTCGCCGGCCGCGGAGCGTTGTCGCCGAAAGTTTCTTCGCTTCTTTCCCGGCGGGTTTGGCGACGAGACCTATCTTGACTGGGAGAGGAACTACAAGTGGGAAGCCCATCAGCGATGGGAGGAAACGCTCTCTGGTCCCGAGCTCCGCTCGCTGCTCGACGAAGGAAAGTACTCCGAGATCGCCGGCCGGGCCGTTCGCCTCGAGTCGCGAACCAATCTGCTCTTCTCCTTCGAGAAGATGGCGCTCCGTGACGCCGTGAGCTCTCGCGCCGGGGCGCGGGCCTTTGCAACCGGCCTGAACGAGTTCATCTATGGCCCGGGCGAGCTGCAGGGGAAGTTCGAGGCCTGGTGCGAGGTCGTGGCCGAGCTTCCCCGGAAGCAGACACGTGTTCTCACCTGGCCGGTGGTCACGGTCTTCGGATTTCTGGCTCTTCCTGCGACGCACTTCTTTCTCAAACCGAACGTCACGCGGATCGCCGCCCGGGAATACGGCTCCGAGTTCGACTACCGATCCCGGCTGAACTGGGAGAGCTACGGGAGCCTCCTCGGCTTTGCCGCTCAGGTCCGTCGCGACTTGCGAGACCTCCGGCCTCGCGACATGATCGACGTCCAGTCCTTTCTCTGGGTTCAGGGATCGGACGAGTACGAGGAGTGACGAGCGCGATTGTCCGTCCCGAAGGTGAAGAGCCGCCGCCGACGCGCCCCACCCACACATGACAATCTCGCTCCTCGCGCTCCTGATCGCCGCCGGCTCCTTCGGCGCGGGCGTGCTCGGCGCTCTCACCGGCCTGGGCGGCGGGATCATCGTCGTACCCCTTCTGACGCTTCTGTTCGGCGTGGATCTTCGCTACGCCATCGGCGCATCGCTCGTCTCCGTGATCGCGACGTCGTCCGGAGCGGCGGCGGCATACGTACGCGAGGGATACACGAACGTGCGCGTCGGAATCTTCCTCGAGCTGGCGACCACGACCGGCGCCCTTCTGGGCGCCGGGCTGTCTGGATTCATCTCGACCAGCACCCTCGCCGTGCTGTTCGGGCTCGTACTTCTCTTCACGGCCTACCGCTCCCTTCAGCCTCGCGAGGAGCACGTGGTGGCCGCGACGCCCGATCGCTGGTCCCTACGGTTGCGGCTGGACTCGACTTACCCGACCCCCAGCGGTCTGCAGCGCTACTCCGTGCGGGGAGTGCCGGCCGGTTTCTCCCTGATGTTCGTGGCCGGCGTGTTGTCGGCGCTGCTCGGGATCGGCTCCGGCATCGTCAAGGTTCTGGCCATGGATCAGGCGATGAAGCTGCCTTTCAAGGTGTCTACCACGACCAGCAACTTCATGATCGGAGTCACAGCCGCGGCGAGCGCTGGAGTCTACCTCCATCGCGGCTACATCGAGCCTGCGCTCGCGTTTCCGGTGATGCTCGGCGTTCTGTCCGGCGCGCTGCTCGGAGCTCGTATCCTGGGGGTCGCGAAAACCACGCGCCTCCGCCAGATCTTCACCGCCGTGGTCGTGGTGATGGCCATCGAGATGCTGTACAAGGGAATACGGGGGGGGATGTGACTCCGGCGGAGCACGAGAGGTGGAGCGATCACGAGGTGGAACAGCGCGTCGGGCGTCTGCTCCAGATCGGCGTGCTGCTGTCGGCGGGTGTGGTCGTGGTTGGCGGCGCGGCGCTCCTCCTCCAGTACGGCGGTCAGCCGGCGGACTTTCGCGTCTTTCGCGGTGAGCTCGATGCGCTGACGACTCTACGTGGAATAGCGCACGGTGTGCGCGCGCTCGATAGTCGGGCGATCGTTCAGCTGGGTCTGGTGCTCCTGATCGCCACGCCGGTGGCCCGTGTCGCGCTCACGCTCGTGTCGTTTTTCGCGCAACGCGACCGAACGTACATGGCGCTCACGAGCGTGGTGCTCGGGTTGCTCCTCTTCGGCCTGTTGTGGGGAAGAGGGTGAGGTCACGCTGCACGGTGTGCGGCCGCGGTTGCCGGGCAACGACATGGCTCGTCTGAGGGATGCCCGAACGACCCTCCGCCCGCATACGGCTCCATGTCACAACACATGCTTCCCCCTTGTCCGCACGAACCTCGGCCTGGCACAATGGTCTGTCTCCATTGCCGGCAGGAGGAGCGCCTCGCGGCCAGCGCTCGCCGACGGCACACCACTCGCCGCTTCGCCGCGGCGGCCGCGGCCATCGCGGTGGTCGCGTTCGTCGGCGTTCAGGGCGCGAGCGCCTTCCACGGCAGACTTCCCTCATTGCGGCGTTCCCCATCGACCCACATCGTCGCGCACCGCCCGCTACTGGTGTCTGATTCTGCATCCGTCGTGCGTGCTCCCGTGGTGTCTCCATCCATTCCACAGGGGAAAACGCCACTACCAGGGGGCCTGCTCGCGGTTCGCACCGGCGACAGCGTGGCGGTGGAGTTCGATACGCCGCTTGCCCGCACGCGCCGCGCCGACAAGTTCGAGGTGGTCGTGCGCTCCACGCTGCCGCAGATCTACGGTGCTGTCGCGGACACACTCCTCGGCGCCGTCCCCACGGGACGGCTGGTCAGCGACCGCGAGCTCCTGACCGTGCTGCCGGTGCGGGGCTTTCAGCTCGATGGCGGCGCTCGAGGGACCATCACGATCTGGCCGATGACGCGACGGGGACAGGGCGGGCCTCTCGTCGTCGCGTACCGGGCTGTCGTCACCCGCTGACCGTCCCGGGCCCGACCCGGCGCAGGCTATCATGCGACCGTGCCCAGAGCCACAACGAACTCACCCGGAATCGCGTAGCCGTCGCCCTGTCGCCATGCTTCGATGGAGTTGAGGTACTCGGCGTGCGCCTGCTCACGTGTGCCGTCGTCGAATCGCGAATAGGCGAGCGCCACCGGCCCACCAGCGAAAGCAGCTCCGAGCGCATTGTCCGCGGACGAGTACTCGAGTGTGACGGAGAGGCGGTCCGACCGAACGTTTCGGAAACCGGCCCGCGCGAACGCCTGCGACAGGCAATCTCCGCTTCCCAGTTGAAAGAACATCGGACAGACTTCGCTCTGAACGCGGGAATCGACGATGGGGAAAATCTCTGCCCAGCCGCAGCGGGCCCGCTCGCCCCACACCGCAGCCACAGCTCGTCCGGACGGGTTCAGCACTCGGCGCATCTCGCTCAGTGCGCGACTCCAGTCGGGAACGTACATGAGACCGAGTGCGCAGAGAGCGACATCGAACGACGCATCCGCCAGGTGTAGCTCCTCGGCATCCATCCGGATCGCCTGAACCTGGCCCAGACCACGTCTCTCCGCCTCGACGGAGAGAGCCTCGACCATACGCTCCGAGATGTCGGTTGCGAATACGCTGCCGCCGGGGCCCACGGCTTGCGCGGCCGGGAAGCTGACGAGGCCCGTCCCGGCGGCGACATCCAGTACGCTCTCGCCGGGTCGCAAGCACGCCATCTCGAGAAGTCGTCGCTGCGCCGGCGCGAGCTGCGCGCGCCAGTAGCGCTCGTAGTATTCCTGCGCTCTGTCCCACCCGTATCGTTGAACTCGGCGCTGCAGCCTGGCATCCATCCCATCACCCTCTCGGCGCGAGGACTCTGACGTCGCGGGTCACCTCCTGCGGATTACGGTAGAGGGCGAGAAAATCGCTATTGCGGTCGGCCATGTCCAACGCCCGCAATACCTCGGTTTCGGATGCCTCGCTCTCCACGGTCACGAGATAACGGATCGCTTCATAGCCCGGCGGTACATCGTCCACGCCGTGATAGCCCCGAGAGTCGTAGTCGGTCTGGACCTCCACCTCCAGACGTGCGATCGGAACGTTGAACCTTGACGCCCATAAGATGTAGCTGACCGCGAGACAGGTTCCGAGAGCGGCACGGCCGAGAACTCCTGGGTTGGGACCCTGATTGTTTCCGCCCGCTTTCTCTCCCATGTCCGCTGTGAGCCGCCATGGACCGTCCTCGACGTCACAGGTGAGCCCGTCGCGCACCGTCACACGAGTGATCGCTGTGCCTCGTCCCACGGCTGGTCGCAGCGCGAGCGCCCTCGCATTGCGCTCGAACGAGGTGCGGATGCGCTCCTGTTGGTCCATCGGACCTCCCCGAGGCGATCCTCGAATGAAGCGGGAACTCGGTGTTGTCAGGTCTACGGCGCGCGCGTGCCCTCAGTGCGCAGTCTGAGAACAGAGTCAGGCCCCGTCGTCTTGTAATGTGCCGTCGTCACCCCTGTCAGCTTTCCACCAGCCATGCGCATGACGCTGTGCGTAGTCACCTGAACTGCTTTGCGCCGTTGGCTCGCGAAGGGACCTGCCTCGAGAACGATACTGTCCCCGGATGTCTTCACGTGCGCCGGGACCGTCAGGCCGCTCGCGAACTTCATCTTCCAGCTTGACGTGTCGGCGGTCGCGGTCAGGTCGTAGAGCGTCGCGGATGTGTCTCCGCTCTCCGGAACGGATCTCATCTTCCATGTGCCGGCGACGTCGGCCAGGGTGATCGTCGGCGCGGCCTGTGGCGCCGGCGCAGTTGCCGATGTGTCGGCGGGACGACTGTCCGGCTTCGCGCAGCCGATGAAGACGGTGGCGCAGGCGATGGCGGTAACACGATGCATGGGAGGCTCCGTTGTCGGGGAGACTGCTCGAACGTGGTGGCGATGCTGCCGCCGGCCTCATGATGATGCGCCCCGAGGAGTCGGAGTCAAGATGACGAAAGGACCCATCCCGTCAGGGGTGGGTCCTCTGGTCTGCGGTCGACGGGCCGTCAGGCCCGATGATACGCGTCGATCGCCAGCACCGTCAGGTACCGATATCGCGGGGATGTCGGGTCGCGATAGAACACACCGAGGGGGCTGCGGCTCACGGCGTCGTCGAGCACTTCGAGCATGCGGTCTTCCGGCAGGTTGTCGGCGCGGGCTTGGACGGCCAGATGGTAGACCTCTCGTTCGAGTGTAATCGCCGTGCGGGCTCCGGCGATGGCGCTCTCGGCACGTTCAATCGAATCGGCCGGAACGGGTGGCTGGTTCGTGGGGTGATCTCTCATGATACTGCCTCCCGCAGCGACAAGTCGGTCCACGCTCGGGAGAGCGCGGCGTTCGATCTTACCTGCATTCACTGTAGCGGTCATGCCAGAAGAAACATGTGACGTAGCGCACATGTCACGGGACGGCGAGGCCTTGTCCTCGGGGTCGGGCGGGGAAATCGACCTCCGCGCCTCTGGGGATCGAGAATCGTCAACAGGGCGAAATAGATGTTTCATCCGCGCGTCCAGGTCGTCTGATATGGAAGCGATCGCGGGTCGCGCTCGCGGGCAGCCAACTGCCGCGAGCCGGCTCTTTGTCCCCCTGATTGCGGCGGCAGCCGAGCCATGGGCGAGGCACGGCTCGACGTCTCGCGCGCCGCTCGCTCCTGGCTGGTGTTGCATGCCGGCGCCCTCACACGACGCTATAGCTCGGCCATCGCCGCTCAGCGCTGGGTCATCGCTCGGACGGGGGCGGAGGGCCGCATCACGCTTCTCGATGGCGCGCTGGTCGCCGGTGCGCTGGTGACGTTCGATCCCGTCGTCTCGGTGAGCGGGACGCGGCGGCCCAATATGTCCATCGGCGCATCGACATCGCTGTCCTATCGTGCCGGGCGGCTGAGCGTACGGCTCGCGCAGTCGCTCGAGCGCGCGGACTTCCCTTCGAGGGATGGCGAGCCTCGACTCGAGCAGCTATCGATGTTGAGTCTGGGAAATGGGCTGGCGACTACGGTAGTGGGAGCGCGGCGACCCCAGGACGCTGGGCAACGGTCATTCCTCGCTGCGCAAGATACCCGGCCAACCGCCCTGGGCGGGCGCCGTCGTCCGCCAACGCGATATAGCCATCCGGCCGAACCAGGTAGATCGCGCCGCGAGTGATGCCAGCGCGCTCCATGTTCGGAGTCCACGGGAACGTGTGCAACGGTAACGCGAGAGTCGCGCAGCTTTTTTCGACGCCTGGCTTCAGCTCGCCGTAGACGTGAACCTGCCAGGCGATCGACCTCAGAGGCTCGAAGTTGTCGCGCTGCGGCGAGAGCTCTATCCACGGCAGGCGATCGCCCCCGTGTATCCGAGTGAGCGAGCCCTCGGATAAGGCTCCACCACGATAGGTGATCGCCGTCTGGGACACGGTCCGAAAGAGAAAGCGCCGTACGGCAGCGATTCTGACCAGTGAAGGCATGATCGCGGGCGCGATCCTCGTTCGCACGATCCCGGCGACCCGTCCGGGCTTGGTCACAACCGTGAAGACGCGATCGGTGGTGGCGACCAGCCTGCGCGCGAAACCGATTCGCTCCGCTTCATAGCTATCCAGCAGGTGGCTCGATGCGGTTCCTTCCAGGACGGACGCGAGCTTCCAGGCGAGGTTCACCGCGTCACCTATGCCGGTGTTCATGCCCTGGCCGCCCACGGGGCTGTGGATGTGAGCGGCATCGCCAAGCAGGAACGCCCGCCCTTCGCGAAATCTCCCGGCCACGCGGTGGTGCACGTGATAGGTGGAGAACCAGTTCGCGCGAGCGACGGTCAGCTGCATGCGCTCGATCACTCTCTGCCCGACGTCCGAGAAGGTCGGGTGCTCCGGCTGCTGTGCCGATTTCTCGCGGACGCTGCCGATGAGACGGAGGTGGCCTTTCTTCTTGAGTGGAAAGACCGCGAGAAAGTCGGAATCATCCAGCTCCAGATGGATCTCGCCGTCGACCGGCGGTCCCTGCGCATCGACGTCGGCGACATAGAAGAGATCGCTGTACGTCCCGCCGGGGAATCCGATGCCGAGCGCTTCCCTGACGACGGAGTGCGCGCCGTCGCAGCCGGCGAGATAAGCCACATCGCAGGATTCCTCGGACCCATCCGACACCTTGAGCGTGGCTCGCACCCCATCCGGATGCTGCCCGAAGCGGACCAGCTCCGTCGGCCGCTCGACCTCGACCCCCAGCGAGGAAAGCCGTTCGATGAGCAAGCGCTCGTGAGCATCCTGCGGAAACACGAGCATGAAGGGGAAGGGGGTAAATCCTTCACCGAGATTCAGTAACGACAGGTGCGCGGCTCGTTTGCCACGCGTCCAGAAGTTCACGGCCGGAACCTTGACTCCTCCGTCGACGAGGTCGCCGGCGAGGTCGACCTGGCGATAGAGCTCGAGCGTTCGCGCGGCGACGCCGACAGCGCGTGACGTGGTTCCCGGTTCCGGGGCCTTGTCGATGATTCGAACCCGGACGCCGAGCTTCGAGAGCCAGAGCGCCAGTACGAGTCCCGTCGGCCCCGCCCCGACGATCAGGACCTTGGTGTCAGACACGTGTTTGCCGTCGGTTATTGTGTGGTGATCTCATGAAAGCGGTATCCCTTCTCCTGTCGGCAGGACCACGGGATCGATCTCAATGGCCGCAGCGCAGTCGAGAACGAATGCGGGATCCTCCCTATTGACGTTCTTGCTCGTTCACCCGAGTATCGAGAACTTCTGAATCCAGTCTCAGCCGTCTCCCCCCCCGAACGCAAGAGGCCGCCGTGCTCCACGTCCTCATGGCCGCCACGATCGCTCTCGTGGCACCGCACACCTCGGCGACGCCGAGTCACGATCTTCAGCTGTCTGGTCGCACGCGTCTGTACTACATAGCAGCCGACGAGGTCACCTGGGATTACGCGCCGAGCGGCAAGAACCTGATCACCGGAAAGCCGTTCACGGGATTCCAGGCGATGTTCGCGACGCAGGGCCCGACGCAGCTCGGCAGCAAGTTCAGGAAGGCGCTCTACCGCGAGTATACCGACGGAACATTCTCCGCGCTCAAGCAGCGCGCGCCGGAAGACGCGTATCTCGGGCTCCTCGGTCCTGTCATCCGCGCCGAAGTGGGGGACACGATCAAGGTGATCTTCAAGAACAACGCCACCCACCCGTACAGCATGCACCCGCACGGTGTGATCTATGAGAAGTCATCCGAGGGCGCGGGGTACGAGGATGGGACGAGCACTCCTGACAAGGCGGGCGTTCCACCCGGCGGCACCCACACCTATGTATGGGTAGCGAGCGAGCGCGCCGGTCCGGACGCGATGGAGGGGAGCACGGCGTTCTGGATGTACCACTCGCACGTGGACGAGTCCGGGGACGTGAACGCCGGTCTGATCGGGCCGATGATCATCACGGCGCGGGGCAGGGCCCGTCCCGATGGGCGGCCGAAAGACGTGGACAAGGAATTCATCATCGCCTTCGCCGAGCTCGATGAGAATCTGAGCCCGTACATCGACGACAACATCAAGAAGTACGCGCTCGAGCCGGCGAAGGTGAAGAAGGCCGTGGGAGCGACGTTCATCGATCCCTTCGGTGCCTTCAACATCCGGGAGTCGCTCAACGGCTTCATTTTCGGCAATGGCCCGATGCCGAAGATGGCTGTCGGCGACAGAGTGCGGTGGTACATCATGTCGACCACGAACTTCGAGCTCCACGCGCCGCACTGGCATGGCAACATCGTCACCGCGCAGCACATGAAAACCGATGTGCTCACATTGGGGACGATGGGGATGATCGTGGCCGACATGGACGTGGACAACCCGGGGACATGGCTCTTCCACTGCCACATCGAGCCGCACCTCACTCAGGGGATGCAGATGCGCTTCCAGGTGGATCCGTCGGTCGTGGCACTCGGAAAGGCGAAGCCCTGACGGCGCAGCACGGTCTCCTTCAATTTTCAAGCACAGAGCCCCGCGAGCTGTCTCGCGGGGCTCTGGCTTGGCTCCTCCCCCGTTTCCCATCGTAGCAGACCAACAATGAGATATCTCAGTCCCTACCGACTCGCGTCATATCTTCTCATCCTGTTCTGCGCCGGACACACCGCGGGCGGCGTGTTGTCACAGTGGGGGCTGAGCCCCGAGGCGTACGCCGTTCTCGCATCCATGAAGGCGGTTCAGTTCAACTTCCATGGCTCGGGCACCACGTGGTACGGGTTCTGGTTCGGTTTGGGGCTGAGCGTGTCGGTGTTCCTGCTCTTCTCCGCCATCGCCGCGTGGCAACTCGACAAGGTCGGTCCGGAGAGCTGGCCAGCCGTCTCGGTCATCGCCTGGACGCTGGTCGCGAGTCACGTTGCCAACGTTGTTCTGGCCTGGGCCTATTTCTTTGCAGGCCCGGGCATCATCAGCACGGCGGCCACGCTGCTTCTGGCGGTTGGCACGGTCCGAAAACACCAACTGGTGGCGAGCGATCGAGCTCGGTAGCGGTCGAGATCGGACGGTCCGCGGCTCCCGATGCCGTCACATCACAACCCGTCCGTGCACTCCTATTGACTTTCTAGAGGAAGGACCTCAAGTTCTTTCCTATTGAAAGACTATAGGAGCAGCTTGTGGCGACCGACAAGTTGGATCTGCTGCACGGCACACTCGATCTCATCGTGCTCAGGCTGCTACGCGCCGGGCCGGCAAACGGCTGGGATCTCACGCAAAGCATCCAGGCCGTGTCCAGGGGGGCCCTGGACGTGAATTACGGGTCCATGTACCCGGCGCTGCGCCGGCTCGAGTCGCGCGGTTTCGTCAAGGCGACCTGGGGAATGTCGGAGAATAACCGGCGCGCACGCTTCTATGCGCTCACCGCCGCCGGCCGGAAGCAGCTCGAGGCGGAGCGCGACGCCTGGGAACGCTTTTCCTCGGCACTCGGGTTCATCCTCGACAGCGCATGATTCGGAGCACAGCCTTGCTGCGACGCCTTGCCGTACGCGTGCGCGCGCTGGTCGGCCGCTGGGCTGCCGAGGCCGAGCTGGACGAGGAGCTGCGGTATCACCTGGACCGAGAGATCGAGCGAAACGTCGCCGCCGGCGTGCCTCCCGCCGAGGCCCGCCTTCTCTCCGCGCGGGCCTTCGGCAACGTGACCTATCTCAAGGAAGAGGTGCGCGACAGTTGGGGCGTTGGGTGGTTCGACGCGCTACGTCAGGACATTCGATTTGCGCTGCGCGGCTTCCGTCGCTCTCCGGCCTTTGTGGCGACGGTCGTGCTCACGATCGCACTCGCGCTCGGCCTGAACACCAGTGCGTTCACGATCTTCGACGCCTACGTCCTGCGGCCGCTCGCGGTGCGCGACGCCGGATCGCTCTACGAGGTGTCGGTTCGGGACCATCGCGGCAGAGGTGCGCGCCTCTCCTGGCAGCGGTACCAGGTTCTGCGGGCGCTTCCCATCACGGCCGAAGGCTTCGCTTACGCGTTCGTGTCGGCGCGCTTCAACGAGCACCCGATGTTCGGCAGCGTCGTGAGCGGCGACGCGCTTCGCGTTCTCGGCGCCACGCCGGAGCTCGGTCGCCTGCTACTCGACGAGGACGCCGCGCCGCCGAGCGGGGAACCCGTGATGGTCCTGAGTTACAGGGCCTGGCAATCCACCTTCGGCGCAGACTCCAGCATCATCGGTCAAACGGTGGTAGTGCACGGGCTGCCCGTTACTGTCGTCGGGGTGACGGCGAAGCGCTTCACTGGGATCGGTGCTGTTCCTCCGGATTTCTGGGCTCCGCTGACGCTCTTGAGCCGGCTCGCTGGGACCGACGATCCCTTTGGGTCACGGGAATCGGCGGTCCTACGGGCCGTGCTGCGCCTCAAGCCGGGTGTGACCGAGCGCCGGGCGCAGGCCGCGCTCGCGGTATGGGCAGCCGGCGCGACGATCAACCTACCCGACACCCTGCGCTGGACGCGCGCCGATCTCGTGTCGGTGGCGACCGCGCTTCCGCTCACGGCTGAGACAATCAGCATCTTCGCGCCTGCGGCGGTGGCGTTCGGGCTGGTGCTGCTCATAGCCTGCGCCAACATCGCGAACGTGATGCTCGCGCGCGGCATCGCTCGGCAGCGTGAAATCGGGATTCGGCTTGCTCTGGGCGCTGCGCAGTCGCGCCTGGTGCGGCAACTGCTGACGGAGAGTACGGCGCTGGCCATTGCAGCAGCGGCGCTCGGATTCGTCATCTCGCGATTGACGATCGATATCGGCGTACGCGTGATGTTCGCCAGCGCCCCGGCCGCGTTCGTGCCGCACATGCGCGTTGCGCCGCTCGCGCCGGACCTGCGCGTATTCGGCTTCCTGTTCGTAGTCAGTCTCGCATCGGCGCTCGCGTTCGGTCTCTTTCCCGCGCTCCAGGCGACGCGGCTGAACCTTGTCCAAGCATCTCGCGGCGACTTCGACGCCGGCCTCCGGCTGGGACATCTGCGCGGCGCGCTTGTCGTCGCGCAGATCGGAGTGTGCTCGCTCTTGCTCATCGTCACGGGGATTCTGCTGCGCGGGGCCCGAAGCACACAGCGGCAAGAGGTGGGCATGCGCACGCACGACGTCGTTGCGCTCCGCCTGGACGCTCGCGCTCCTGCGTCGGTTCTGCGGCGCCTGCGGTCGGAGCCGATGGTCTGCGACGTTGGCGTCTCGACGCAATCGCCACTCGACGGCGTCTACCCCTCGTTGGGAGTGCGAGCCGAGGATGACCGCCGCATCGAAATGGCGGCGTACGATTTCGTCGACGCCGGCTACTTCCGCGTCCTCGGGATCCCTCTGCTTCGGGGCCGCTTGTTCACGGCCGACGAGGAGCGCGACGGAGCTCCCGTGGCCATCATCAGCGAAGCCGCGGCGCGCCACCTCTGGCCCGGGCGTGATCCGGTGGGGCAGGTCCTTCAACTCGGCGCCGATCCGCCACAACGGTCGCGCTTGGCGAGTCTGCGTACCGCGCGCGTGATCGGGGTGTCGCGCAACGCCGTGAGCGGTTGGATGGGGACAGGGCTCGAGCGTCCCGTCATCTACTATCCAACCGGTGCCGAGTCGGCGGGCATCACAATCATCGCTCGGGTAACCGGTGACGGGAGTCAGGCGCGCGAGCGCCTCGATCACGACATAGCTGCCATCGATCCGGGCGCCGTCGACGACATTCATACGCTCGATGACTTTCTGGCCATCCAGCGCTGGCCCTTTCGACTCCTGTCGTGGGTGTCGTCCGCGATCGGCGCGATCGCCCTGGCGCTCACGATCATCGGGATCTATGGGGTGCTCTCCCATCTGGTTGCGCAGCGCACGCGGGAGATCGGGATCCGGCTGGCGCTCGGCGCGACCGTGAGCCTCGTCGTCGGACAGGTGCTGCGGCAATCGCTCCGCTACGCAGCTATCGGGATCGCATCCGGTGCCGTGCTTGCCCTGGCCGTATCCCGACTCCTCCGGTCATTCATCGAGGTCGTCGACACGTTCGATGCAGCCGGATACGCGTTCGGCGTGCTCGTGGTATTCACCGCCTCCGCAGTCGCTGCGTGGGCCCCCGCCCAGCGGGCGGCACGGGTCAATCCGTGTAGTGCGCTCCGGCAGGACTAGTGGGCTGAGGGCGAGATGTGGATAGCATCCATCTTGCAGATGGTGTGGGCATGTTTACGTCGCCTATGGACTGCACGCTCTCGGTCGCGGAGCGCGAGGATCTGGCGCGGCTCGTCCGCGGCACCTCGACCCCGGCTGGCATCGCCCGGCGCGCGCGGTGTATCCTGCTGCTCGCCGACGGCCACCCCTACAGCGCGGTGTGTGCCGCGCTCGGCGTGACCGATCGGTTCATTGCCCGGTGGAAGCGGCGCTTCCTCGCGGGCGGTGTCCTCGCGTTGGCCGATGCGCCGCGGGCCGGCCGGCAAGACCATCGGCTGAGCGCCGCGCGGGAAGCGCGGATCCTCCGGATCACGCAGAAGGAGCGACCGCCGACGCCGCTCACGCACTGGACCTCGCGGCGCCTGGCGGCCCGCGTCGGGGTGAGTAACACGACCGTGCTGGAGGTCTGGCGCCGGGCCGGGCTCCAGCCGCACCGGCTCGCGCGCTACGTGGCCAGCCCCGATCCGGCGTTCGAGCAGAAGGCCGCCGACGTCATCGGGCTCTATCTCGACCCGCCCGAGCATGCAGTCGTCCTGTGCGTCGATGAGAAGACGGCCATTCAGGCGCTCGACCGGCTCGATCCGGTGCTCCCCCTCTCGCCGGGGCGCGCCGAGCGCCACGGGTTCGAGTACTACCGGCATGGGACGCTCTCGCTCTATGCCGCGCTCGAGGTGGCCACCGGACGGGTGAAAGGGATGCCCGCCCCGCGCCACACCAGTGCCGACTTCCTGCGCTTCATGGATCAGGTGGTCGCCGGCTATCGCCGGACGCAAGAGCTGCATGTGATCCTCGACAATCTCTCGGCCCACAAAACGAAGGCGGTCGGCGCGTGGCAGGCCGCGCACCCGCATGTCCAGTTTCACTTCACGCCGACCTACAGCTCGTGGCTCAACCAAGTGGAGCTGTGGTTCGCGAAGATCGAACGCGACCTGATCGCCCGCGGCATCTTTACCTCGGTGCCCGACCTCCGCCGGAAGCTCCTCCGCTACATCACGCTGCACAACACGACGGCGCACCCCTTCCAGTGGAGCTACACCAACCCGAAACGCCGCGTCCGTGCCATCAGAAACTCGCTCTCAGTCCACTAGT
>JBBSGP010000019.1:0-58241 GCA_038253885.1 Gemmatimonadales bacterium
CGCACGTCAACGGCGAGGGTCTGCACGACGCGCTTGGCCGACAGGTCGATGATGGTGATCGTGCCGTCCTGCGCGTTCGCCACCCACGCCTCCCGCCCATCGGGGGACACGTCAAAGCCCTCGGCGCCGCCGCCAGTGGGGACCACCGTCTCCTCCCAATCGACTCGGCGCTGCCCGCCGCGCTGCTCCATGATGGTCGCGCTCCCGGAGCCGATATTTGTCGTCACGATGCGCTTGCCGTCCGCGGAGACGGTGAGCATGTGGGTTCCGTTCTGCCCCGTGCCCAGAACCCAGTCCACCTTATCGGTCGACGGGTCGTAGCTACCGATGGCCTTGGCGACTTCGGAGGTGAACCAGAGCTTACCGCTGGCGAACACGAGTCCGTGCGGCCCACGCAACGGGCCGAGGTCGATCACGCGCAGCGCCGTCCGTGTCAGCAGGTCGACAACGGTGATCGTGTTGTACGCCCCGCCGCCGTAGTTGGAGATGTACACCAGCTTGCCGTCGGCTGACGCGACCACCTCGTGCGGGTCTGGTCCGGACGGGACCCGCGCCACGAGGGTGCGCGTCGCCGGATCGACGATGCTCAGAACGTGATCGCTCTTCGCCAACACGAGCAGTACGGGAGACGGTTGCGCTACAGCGCATACCGAACCGACGAGCAGCGCTGCACCGAGGGGAGCTGCGCGGAGTAGCCAACGCATGTCACACCTTCGCTACCAGGGTGCGCTACGTTACCCGCTCGGCGATCGTGATGCAACGCTCGACCACGCCGAGGCCTCCTCACTGCGCAGCCAGAAGTGGCGAATCCCGTCTCTGTCGAGTCTTTCGTCAGTCATCTCGAGCCGTCCTCCGCCGCGCCGACACCAGGATGCCCACCCCCAGCACGTTCGCCCCCACGATCACGAGCGCGATCTTGAACGCGAACGCCGCCACGCTCTGCACCCGGATGATCGGGAACACCGACAGCGCCAGGTAGAGCAGCGTCATCAGCAGCCCCGACATCGACACCACCCTCAGCCACACGGGCGGCCGGGGCGTGACGCCGCGCAGACCGAACAGCGGAATCGCGAACATGACGACGTATGTCAGCGCGTAGAACATTCCGCCCGTGTTGAACAGCAGCTGGAACGCCTCCGCCTGTCCGACGCCGATGAGGCTCAGCAACGCGATCCCCAGCGCGCACGCGCCGACGATCACGATCGAGTTCACGGGCGTCCTGTATTTCGGGTGCAACCGACTGAACCAGGCCGGCAGCAGACGATCCCATCCGGCGACCATTGGCAGGCGCGTCACCGCGGTGAAGCTCACGCTCGTCTGCGCCACACGCATCGCCAGCGTCATCAGGATCGCCACCGTCACCAGCTGGGCGGCGATGCCGAACGGGCCGAAGCCGGCACGCAGCACCTGCGGCAGCGGGCCCACGAGGTCGATGTCGCTCGTCGGGATGTACGCGACGACGGTGCTGGTGCCGAGCACGAACATGAGAGCGATGATCGGGGCCGCAATGACCACCGAGCGCCCGACCGCGCGCGCCGGCGCCCGGGTCTCCCCCGCGAGGATCGCCACGTACTCGAACCCGCCGAGCGCGCCGAACCCGAGCTTTCCGAGGACGTTCAGGTTGTACAACGACAGCGAGGGCACGCTCGTGCGAAAGGGGTGGTACTCGCGGAGATGCCCGGTGAGCACCCCGACCACGGGCAGCACGATCAGGACGCCAAAGATCACGAGCATCATCACGCCGCCCGTGTTGTGCACCCACTTTCCCACCGACAACCCGATCGTCGATGCCACGATCATCAGCGAGAGGATGACGGCCGAGGACAGCGCAACGAACCAGGTGCTCGTCGTCATCCAGACGGCGCTCGGTCCCAGCGCGTAGGAGAAGTAAGTGGCGCACTGGAGCCCGATCTCCGACGTGTTCACGATCACGTAGAGCCAGAGATTCCAGGCGAGCATGAAGGCGATGGTGTCGTTGAAGCCGAGCTTCGCCCACTGGTACAGCCCGCCCTCGAGCGGCATCAGGCGGTTGAGGTACATCACGACGGCGGCGGACGGCAGGTAGAAGAGCGTGAGGGCGAGCAGCCAGAACACGACGTGCGAGGAGCCGAGCTTCCCGGCGACGCCGATCCACGCGAGACCGACGATGAAGAGGATCTGCGTGAGCGCGAGGTCGCGGACGCCGAGCTCCTTTCTGAGCGAAGCGCTGTGCGCTTCCACTCGCGCCTCGGCCGCAGCGAGCTCGGTCGTTCGCGAGAGGGTGCGGTCCACGCCGGTGGTCGGATCCGTCATGCGCGTGCCTCGGCGAGAATCGTCCAGTACCGTGCCCACGCCTCGAGAGAGCCAATCACCTCGGCAAGCACGGGGGCGTGCGGCATCACCGGCCGCCGTCGATGGAGAGCACCTGGCCGGTGATCCAGCTGGCATGCTCCGATGCGAAGATGAGCACGCCGTAGGCGATGTCCTCGGCGCTGCCCAGCCGCCTGAGCGCGATGCCCTCGATGAACGCTCGCTGGCCCTCCTCGCCATAGGATTTCCACTGCCGCTCGGTCGCCGCATTGGAGCGCACGAAGCCCGGCGCGATGCAGTTGACCGTGATGCCCCACGGCCCCAGCTCGTGCGCGAGCTGCCGCGTGAGCGCGATCTGGGCGGCCTTCGCAGACGCGTACGCCTGGATGCCGGTGAGACTGATCCCCAGTCCGGCGCCGCTCGAGATGTTGACCATGCGGCCTCCGCGTGCGGCCTTCATGCCGGGCGCGACGGCCTGCGAGAAGTAGAACGCGCCGCTGACATTGACGTCGAAGACGCTCTGCCATTCCTCCGGCGTCACTTCCTCGAGCGGACGCCCCACCTGACCCAATACGCCGCCGGCATTGTTCACCAGGATGTCGACTCGCCCCGTGGCCGCGGACGCCTCGGCGACGAACCGGTCGACCGCGCGCTTGTCGCGCACGTCCACGACCCGAACGGTGCACGCAGCACCATCAGCGGAGTTGCAGAGCTGCGCTGTCTCGACCAGCTCGCTCTCGACCAGGTCGCAGCCCCAGACGCTCGCGCCGCCCCGGGCGAGGGCCAGACAGATCGCGCGCCCAAAGCCATGGGCGGCGCCGGTGACGATCGCCGTCTTCCCCCTGAACTCGAGGTTCACTGTTTCCCTCGGACGGGAAGGATCTCGGCGAGCGCGTCCAGCGTGTCGAGCGATTGCGTGCGGACGCCGCTCTCGATGTCGTGAATCAGCTCGACCAGACGGGCGGTGAGCGGCGTCTCGACTCCGGCCTGAGCCCCAAGCGTCACGACGATGCCGAGCTGCGCATCGACTTCGGTGGGTCGCTTCCGCACGGCCAGGTCGCGCCAGATGCCGCTATGTGTCTTGGCCGAGCGGCGATTGAACGCGACGAGATCGTCGAGCGACCGCTCCGCGGCGCCGGGGGGCGCTTGTGGGAGATAGACGACCGGATCGAACCCGTCGAACCCTTCGGGCCGGACCCCGCGCGCCTCGGCGACGGCGAGAATCTCCCGCGCCAGGGCAATGTAAAGAGCGCGATACGCCGGCAGCGCGAGCGCGCTCGCGATCGGCTCGTTCGTGAGCGCGGTGGCGAACAGCATCGCGCCGTAGGCCTCCTTGCCCCACAGGTAGCCCCAGATATTCGGCGTGACGATCGCGCGATCGTCGAAGTCGAGCCACGCATCGCGGATCGCGACGGCGCGCGGCGTGACGCGTCCATCGAACTCGCCGACGACCACCGCGCCACGGCCCCCGTGATGGATCACGCCCGGCGCGATGTAGTCCGCGCCGAAGTTGACGAACGCCCCCACGGTGCGGTCGGCGCCAACGAGCGTTGCGATCGCGAGCTCGTTGAGCCCGTTCTGCGCCGAGATCACGCCGCCGGCGGCGCTGAGGTGCGGGAGCAGCGCGCGCGTTGCTATCTCGGTGTGATGTGCCTTGGTCGCCAGGACGATCGTGTCCCACTCGCCGGCCAACGTCTCCGGGGTGAAGGCGGGCACCCGGACGGTAAACGCCGAAAGGTGGGGGGAGCCGGTGATGGAGAGGCCGGAGCGGTGAATCGCGGCGACGTGCTCGCTGTCCGCATCGACCAGCGTCACGTCGTGGCCGGCTCGCGCGAGGTGCGCGCCGAGGGTCCCTCCGATCGCGCCCGCGCCCCAGATGAGACAGCGCATCGTCGCCCGCGTCGCTAGGACGCGCTGCCCCACGCGCCGGTGAGCAGGTCCCGCGTTTCCTCGACCGCGACCTGCCAGAGGGCGGCCATGTCCTCGTCGGAGCGCTGATAGAGGCCACCGTAGTTGCCGTCGCCGAGGTACTCTCGCAGCGCAACCGGATCGAGCGAGCGCACCCGCGCGAGATCCACCATCGGGCGCTGCGTCGCGGGGAGATCGACGCCCGGGAGCCGAGTCCAGGGGAAGTTCTCCATCCACGATCCGTGCGACGCGACGGGATCGATCTCCTGCACTTTCGCCCAGGTGCGCGGCGCGTTCCACCAGCTGTGAAAGATCACCCGGCAGTCGCCGTGGTCGGCCGTCCACTCCTGCGCGAGCTGCTGCACGGCGGCGTTGCCACCGTGGCCGTTGACGATCAGGATGCGGCGGAAGCGGCTGTGCGCCATGCTGTCGAGAATGTCGCGCACGACGCGCAGGTGCGTCTCGACACGGAGGGAGATCGAGCCCGGAAAGGCGCGGAAGTAGGGGGTCACACCGTACGCGAGGACGGGGAAGACGGGCACGCCGAGTGGCTCGGCGGCGTCTGCCGCGACGCGCTCCGGGAGGATGCAGTCCACCGTGAGCCGCAGATGGCTGTGCTGCTCGGTGCTGCCGAGGGGCAGCACGGCGCGGTCGTCGCGTTGGAGATACTCTTCCACCTGCATCCAGCTCATGTCGCCAATGCGCATGTCAGGGCTCGATCCCGTGACGGCGTGTGGGGGGTGGGGTTGGGGGGGGGGGAGGCGAGAACTTACCCGCTCGCCGAGTCGAGCGGGAGGACGTCGAAGGTGGCGCTCACCCGCGGGCGGGGGCATGCTTTCGCATCCACTTCGAGCCTTCAGCCGGGTGACCAGCTTCATGTCTTGTGAGAACCTTGTGAGATTGCGCGGCGCGCTAAGATGCGCCGTGATCCTCGCCCTCGGCGCCGCGGCGGGGTGCACCGGCCGCACCGACGCCCCCGCACCCACGATCGGCGGCGACTGGGACGCGTATGTGGCGAGCGGCTCGACCGCGCGCCCGGGCTTCGTCGGGTGGCGGCGCATGGGTTTCGCACATTTCGCCGGACGCGACTCGGGCTTCGCCGGCGCGATCCGCCGCCGCACCGGCGAGCCGATGCTCGACGCGACCCATGTGATCGCGCGGGCGGACTCGGTGATGCTGAGCGGCGGTGGCGAGCAATCCATCGCGGCCGCCTGGCATGGCGACACCCTTACAGGGCTGATGCTCGCCGGCGGCAAGCCCGCTGGCCGGCGCATTCGTCTCGTGCGCCGCACCAGGCCCTTTGTCGTCGAGAAGCCGTACGCGTTGTGGCCTGGAGCAGTGTCCGACTCGCAGTACGCGGTCACGGAAGACACGCTGGTGTGGATGACGACGCGCGACGGCGCGCGGCTGGCCAGTTACGTGGCGCGTCCCACTGGTCCGGGACCGTTCGGGGTGGTGCTCCAGCGCACGCCGTACACACGCATTCTTCATCCCGCCGGCCGCTACTGGGCGTCGCGCGGATACATCTTCGTCGCGCAGCACGTGCGCGGCCGGGATGTCTCGGACGGCCGGGATTTTGGCGACTACGACACCGACGTGCGCGACGGGTATGACGCCGTCGAGTGGGCCGCTCGGGTGCCCGCGGCAAACGGTCGCGTCGGATTGATCGGGCACTCGGATGAAGGCCGGCTCGCGTGGTACGCCGCGGTGAGCGCGCCGCCGCATCTCGCCGCCATCGCGCCGTCGGCGGCGACCGGTGACCCGTGGCGGATCGTGCCCTACGAGGACATGGTGTTCTCGCCGATCAACGTGGCGTGGGCCTGTCTGATGCGCGCGCGCACGCTGCAGGACATCAGCGACCTGGACATCGGCGCGGCGCTCACGCACCTGCCGCTGAGCGACCTGCCTCAGCGGCTCGGGTGCGGAGACGTGCCGCTGTGGCATCGGTGGATCGCGCATCCCACGCTCGACGCGTACTGGCGCGCGCATGCGGTGACGACGAATATCGCGAAGGTACGGTCGCCGGTGCTGCAGATCTCCGGGTGGTACGATGATTCGCGCGGCCCGATCGACTATACCGACGCGCTGAACAAAGTATCCGGGCACCCCTTCATCCGGCTCGTCATGGGGCCCGGAGCGCACAAGGGTGTCGAGTACGTGGCCGGACAATTCGGCGCGCAGTCCCGAGTCGATACGCGCCGGCTGCAGCTCCGGTGGTTCGACCACTACCTGTTGGGGAAGGACAACGGTGTCGATCGCGAGCCCCCGGTGGACCTGTTCGTGTTCGGCGACAACAGCTGGCGCAAGGAAGCCGGCTGGCCGCTCGCCCGCGCGCTGACTACCAAGTGGTACGTGGCGTCCGGTGGCAGGGCGAATACCAGCGCCGGCGACGGGGTGCTCGATACCATTCCGCCACGGGGGGCCGCGGCCGATACGTTCAGCTACGACCCGGCGAATCCAACGCCTTTTCTGATCGATTCGCGAGAGTTGGAGACGTCGCTCAACGAGGATTACACGGCGCTCAACGCCTCGCGGCACGACGCGCTGGTGTTCACTTCGAGTGCGCTCACGAAACCGATCGAGGTGACCGGCCAGATGTCCGCGACGCTCTGGGCGGCGACCGATGCCAGGGACACCGACTGGAACGTGATGCTGATCGACGTCTTCCCCGACGGCCACGCGGAGCGCGTGCAGGACGGGGTGGCGCGGGCGCGATTCCGCCAGGGATTCGACCGGGAAGTGCCGCTCACGCCCGGGAAGATCGAGCGGTACGACATGGATCTGTGGTTCACGTCGCGCCTGTTCGAGCCCGGCCACCGGCTCAGGGTCAGCGTGTCGTCGGCCCTCTTTCCCAAATACGATCGGAACCTGAACACCGGCGGGAACAACGAGCGCGATAGCACGTTCGTGGTGGCGCATCAGCGGCTCGTCCACGATACGGCGCACCCGTCGCATGTGGTTCTGCCGGTGGTACCTCGGTAGACCCAGCAAGCGTGACGCCCCTGCTCCGAGATCGATATCCGCTAGAGCGCGTGATGGGGGTACGCGCGCTCACCGCCTCCGCCTTCAACATGACCGTGGGATCCGGGATCTTCATCCTCCCGCGATCGTGCCGCGCCCCTCGCGTGACTGTGCGTATGTAGCGCATTGTATATCAGCCCGAAATTATATGCATACCCAGTTCCTGCCATGAGGGAGCGATGAGCCGATCAACCGTAGTGGGCGTTGCCCTGACCGTTGTCGCCATCCTGACCAGCGCCTCGGTGTTTGCGCCTACTTCCGGAGCGCAGACCACCTGTACGGCCGGACAGACGATGAGGTCGGGCGCGTGCATCAATCTCCCGGTCGGCGCCACGTGTTCGACCGGCGTCGCCAACGGCACTGGAGGATGCGTCGCGTCACCGTCTGTCACCTGCGCGGCGGGTCAGGCGATGACCGCCGGCGTATGTGTGAATCTGCCGACCGGCGCGGCGTGCCCGACCGGGGTCGCCAATGGCACCGGCGGGTGCGTGGCTTCGCAAACGGTCACCTGCGCGGCGGGTCAAACGATGAACGCCGGCGTCTGCGTCAATCTGCCCGTCGGCGCTGCGTGCTCGAGCGGAGTCGCCAATGGCACCGGCGGGTGCGTCGCTACGCCGACGCTCACCTGCGCGGCGGGTCAGACCGTCACGGCGGGTGCATGCATGAATCTGCCGGTCGGCGCGGGGTGCCCGACGGGAGTCGCCGATGGCACCGGCGGATGCATCGCGCCACCGCCGGTCACCTGCGCGGCGGGTCAGACCGTCAGAGCCGGCGGGTGCGTGAATCTGCCCGCTGGCGCCGGTTGCCCGACGGGAGCGGCCAATGGCACCGGCGGGTGCGTTGCGCCACCGCCGGTCACCTGCGCGGCGGGTCAGACCGTGAGGGCCGGAGCGTGCGTCAGTCTTCCCGCGGGCGCCGGGTGCCCGACCGGCGTCGCCGATGGAACCGGTGGATGCGTCAGGCCGAGGATGTCGTGTTCGGCGGGACAAACTCTGAAGCGCGGCACGTGCATCAATCTGCCAGCCGGGGCCGCGTGCCCCACTGGAGTCGCCACTGGTACCGGCGGATGCGTGGCGCCCCCGCCGGGCACCGGCGACTATTCCTCCCAGAACAGCTTCGAGGAGATCCCGATGACGGCGAGACCCGCAACTACACTTGACCGGGTCGCCGGTTGGGTGCATGGTGGCTCTCTTGCCATTCACCCCGACGTGGGAGAACCGCCATGCGTGCATCGCTCGGACTCTGTCTACTCGTCGCTCTCGCCAGCCCCGTCGTCGCGCAGCCGAATGCCGCGCTGAAGGCCGCGGATAAAGCTCGCACCGCCGCCCTGGATGACGGGAACGCAAAGGTGTGGGGGAAGTACACGACCGAAGATTTCCTGGTCATTGGAGCCGACGGGAGTGTGAAGACGAAACAGCAGCGGTTCGCAGAGATCGACGGCCACCCGAGAACGCAGAAAGCGACCGCGAGTGACGAGCGCTGGCGCGTCTATGGTGGGGCAGCGGTTCACACGTCCCTGTCCGAGATTGCCGGCGGCAAGCCCACCCGCAACACGGCAGTGTGGGTCAAGGATCACGGCACGTGGAAGACCGCCTCGGTCCAGCTCACCACCGTCGGAGAGACGCCTCCGGCCAAGTAGGACACGCGCCGGCTTGTCACAAAGTGAGTAGTTACAATCATCGTTGACAACACGAACTGGAGGGCCTGGCACGCCGAGTCAAACAGGGCGAGCCCGGCCATCTACCCCATTCCTTGCCCTTCATGGCCTGACGGCCCACGCGAGACCGTCCGGCCGCTTGCCCGCAGCGATGCGACCGACCACCGAGAGCGACGCCACGTCGATCACCGCGACGTAGTCGTCGGGCGTGCACGCCACGTACACTCGCGAACCGTCCGGTTGTATCACGATTCCCGCCGCGCCGCTCCCGACCGGCACCCGCTTCACGACACTCCGCGTCGCGGCGCGGAGCACCGTCACGTCGGGACCGCGCAGCGTCGAGACGAACGCCAGCGCCCCGTCGGGCGTGAACTTCAGGCGGTTGGCGCCCCGCACGTCAACGGCGAGTGTCTGCACGACGCGCTTGGTCGACAGATCGATGATGGTGATCGTGCCGTCCTGCGCGTTCGCGACCCACGCCTCCCGCCCATCGGGGGACACGTCAAAGCCCTCGGCGCCGCCGCCAGTCGGCACCACCGTCTCCTCCCAATCGACTCGGCGCTGCCCGCTGCGCTGCTCCATGATGGTCGCGCTCCCGGAGCCGATATTTGTCGTCACGATGAGCTTGCCGTCCGCGGAGACCGTGAGCATGTGGGTTCCATTCTGCCCCGTGCCCAACACCCAGTCCACCTTATCGGTCGACGGGTCGTAGCTGCCGATGGCCTTGGCCACTTCGGACGTGAACCAGAGCTTACCGCTGGCGAACACGAGTCCGTGCGGCCCACGCAGCGGACCGAGGTCGATCACGCGCAGCGGCGTCCGTGTCAGCAGGTCGACAACGGTGATCGTGTTGTACGCCCCGCCGCCGTAGTTGGAGATGTACGCCAGCTTGCCATCGGCTGACGCGACCACCTCGTGCGGGTCTGGTCCGGACGGGACCCTCGCCAGGACAGTGCGCGTCGCCGGGTCGACGATACTCAGAACGTGATCGCTCTTCGCCAACACGAGCAGCACGGGAGACGGTTGCGCTACAGCGCGTACCGGCGACGAACAGCATTTTCGCGAGGTGCCCGGCCTCACCGTGAAGCAGCTCGGCTAGCCTGGATCACCCGGTGCGTGCCGCATTGGGCGCATCAAGCGAGGTGAGCGGAGTCCAGCCATGAGCCCCGAGATCTCCGAGCGCTTCCTCGAGGAGGCGATCGAGTGCGGATTGCTCCAGTTCGGCCCGGACGCCCGCGTTGTGTCTGCTGTCGCGCGACACGGTGGACTTTGTGCTCGCCACGCAAGCGCTCGGGATGGCAGTTCTGCTTCACGGCCGCTGATTCACCATGAGATGCGCGTACGGCGATCCGGCCCACATGATCCACGTGCCTATCTTCTTCGGCTTGGCCGAGAGGCCGCTCGTCGCCGAGTCCACCGGCCAGAGGAGCATCCAGTGCGGCGGGGAGGCGACGAAATGCGTCGTCTTCGTCTCCCATGGATCGGTCGCGCTGATGTCGCTCCCCCCCTGCAGCATGTAGCCGAAGCCCGGGGCGTCGTTGGCAGGCTTCGCATCGTGCTTCATCCACGACGTCGCCCACTTCATCCCTTCCGCATCCATGCACATCGGATCGTTCCCCGGTGTGGTCGGATCATTCGGGAGGCAGGTCCATCCGTTGGAGCCGTGCCGGAGCTCGATCATGTTTCCGTTCGCGCCCGGCGCGAGCACGGTCGCGTCTTTCGCGATGTTCGCCGGCGCCGCCGAGGTCGCGTTCCGGATCAGCGCCTCCTTCGACACCGATTTCGCCGCGCCGTGATGCTTCCCGGCCTTCGTGGTATCCTGCTGCGCCGCGGCCTGGTACGCGAGCACGACGAGAGAGAGCAGCAGCAGGGTCGAGCGAATGGGAGACATGTCGCTACCTCCGTGTAGGGGTGATGTCCGTCCAGCCGTCCATGTAATGTCCCGTCCGGATGAGGAGGGGTCGTCCGTCAACTCTTGGTCGCCGCTTCAGGGTCGCGCGTGTATACCTCGGCCGTCCACGCGCGCTCGAACTGCACTCCCGCCGAGCGGTAGCTCTGCCGCACCGCCTCGGCGTCCGGAGCCTCGAACTCGCAAACCATACGCTTGTGGTCGGTCGAGAGGTAGGTCCGAAGCCACCGCGCGCCGTGCTGCTCGAGGCATCCATCCAGCCGCTTCGCTACGCGCGAGTGCTCGTCGTCCGATAGCGGCTGCTCCCAGCTCTGCTCTACGATCAGGTGTAACATGGGGAACTCCTGTGAGAGTATCGATGTCGCGGAATCAGTGTCGCGGAATCAGCGCCGCGGAATCCGTGTCGCGCGTGAG
This sequence comes from Gemmatimonadales bacterium, assembly GCA_038253885.1. Taxonomy (GTDB): domain Bacteria; phylum Gemmatimonadota; class Gemmatimonadetes; order Gemmatimonadales; family Gemmatimonadaceae; genus JALZAQ01. Next base: position 11,199 of record JBBSGP010000019.1, read on the forward strand.
GGCGAGATCGCTCATCACCTCTTGAAGATGAACCCGAACTGCTCCACTGCGCTTCCGGCCGGCCCCAGCACCGGGCCATAGGTGTGGCCATCGATGTGATACGCACCCACGATGTGGAACTCGAACTCCCCAGCCAGGGCGCAGGCACTGACGGCGCCAGCGGTCGAGAGCGATCCCTCCGGCGTGATCGCCGAGATCGTGCCCTCCCCGCTAGCCGATGCGCGAAACACGTTCTGCGAGCCATCCGACGCGCCAATCGCTCCGAGACCGATCACGTTCGCGAAGGTAGGATCGAACCCGGGCGCCTTGAAGACCACCATCCAGACGGTGTAGAGCCCCTTCGGGACGAGTCCGATCACGCGGACCACCACGTGCGTGCCGCCACGGACGCAGCTCGCCGTGGCCGAGCCCTGCACGGCGTTGAACTCGCCGAGCGTGATCTGCTTCCCGTCGGGTGCGATGATGGGATTCCCGGCGCGAATCTCGTAAAGTGGCGTGCTTGCTGCCGCCGGCGCCAGGCCATTCGCGTCGGTGATGAAGAATGGGACATGAACGATGCTCCGGTTCTTCTGGCGAACTACGGCGCCCTGGTTCTCGAGCGCGGCACTGAGCCCGGCTGGCCGAGTGGGGCTGACCGGACCCGCGTCGCAGCCCACGGTCAATACCGTGCTCACGATCAGAATGCTCAGGGATCTCATGTTGGCCTCCTGTGCCAGCCTGATGACGATGTGGCGAGCGACCGCTCGCGACTCCCCGAGACTAGGTGCGCGTCGTTGGCTCCGGCGTTGGAGCCAGCGTTGGAATTCTCATCTTGAGCATTGCCATCGCTTCACGAGCGCGCGATGCGGCCCGCGCGTTCACCGCGTAGGGCTCACTCGACTCCTCACACGCTGTGGCGGCGTACTGGCGCGCCAGAGTGTCGTCTCCAGTCGCCAGAGCCACGCGTGACAGCACCGCACAGGCGAGCACGATGCCGCTCCGATGGGTCACCGCCTTCGCGGCCGAAAGAGCTTCGTTCGCCCGCTCGCGCGCACGGCCGGTGTCGCCGATACTCAGATCGAGCTCGGAGGCGGACGTGAGCAGGTACGCCAGCGCGATCTTGCTATCCAGCTCCCGCAGCGCACTCAGCGCCGCCTCCAGCCGCGGCACCGCCTCGCGCTCGCCCGACGCCAGGCCGGCGAGCGCCGCCAAACCACTCGCCAATGGGCCATCGCTACCCTCGCCCAGCCTGGCGGCGATCGGCGCTGCCTCGGCGCAATGCCGGAGCAGGGCTTCGTATCGACCATGCTCCAGAGCAACCTGAGCCAATCGCACGAGGCAGTCGGTGGCGGGCCAATGCTCCTGGCGTCCGCGCGCCAATGCCACGGCGCGCGTCAACTCCTTCACCGCCGTATCGAGATCGCCCTCGTACTGCCCGATGATACCGAGTCCCCAGGGAATGTCGGTGAGCTCGATTCCGAGTCGCAACGCCCGCTCCCTCGCGCTGGTCAGAAGCTCGCGTGCTCGGGGGATTTCGCGGTCGATCGAGGCGAGACAGCGGCCGGAGTTGGCCATTGCGCGCGTCGCCGTTTCCGTGTCTCCAGCCTGCCCTGCCTCCACCGCGCGCAGCGTGTCCTCCCGGGCTTCATCCCAGTCCTCGCCATGATAGTGCACGTATGAGATCAGGTAGAATCCGATCTGAGCCTGGGCATGCAGCGAGAGAGTTTGCGCCTCCTGGATCACGCGTTCGAGCCGACTCAAGATCTCGGCCTCACTGCCGCGAGCGCCGCCAGCGTGTACGTAAACACGCATGAGCTCGATCTCGAGAATCAGGCGGTCCGGCGCAGGGAGCTCGGCGGCTGACACCAACCCCCGCTCCGCTAGCGCGCGCGCTTCCGCATTCGCGAATAGTCGCAGGCAACGCTCCCCCGCTCGCACCGCGGCCCGGGCCGCGAGCGCGGCATCGCCACCCAGCGCGGCGTGATGGGCGACGTCGCCAGCGACCGAGTGCGTCGCGTCGGCTACCGACTCGAGAGTACGCGCGATCTGGAGATGAACGATCCGCGCCCGCGGCCCGGAGAGCCGGGCGTAGGCTACGCGCCGTACAACGTCGTGCGTGAAGTCGTAGGCGGCTCCACCCGAAACGGTACGCACCACGGCGGAGCGCTCCATTTCCTCGACTGCCGGCAGCAACTCTGCCGGCGCGATGGCGGCCACGCGGCCCAGGATCTCGGCGTCGAAGCTCCGGCCGAGCGCGGCTGCCCAGGCCACCAGGTCACGAGCCCGCTCACTGAGCTGGGCGAGATGATCCCCGATGAGCGCGTCGAGCGTCGCTGGCACGGCGCCAGCGCGCGCGGGAGCGCGCGCGAGCTCCATCGCGAAGAGCGGGTTGCCATCGCTCAACGAGGCTACCCGCGCCGAGTCGGCTCGTGGGTCCACGCTTGCCGCCAACGCGATGATCTCATCGCGCTGGAGCGGACCGAGTACGATCTCGCGCAATCGACCGTCGCGACGCATCGCCCGCACGAAGGCGGCGGCACCCGTATTCGCGTCCAGCGCGGGCTGCCGCGCGCTACAGGCGAGGATGATCCGGTCGCCAGCGCTGGCGCGAGCGACGAAGTGCAGCAGCGCCGCCGAGCCGCTGTCGAACCAGTGCAGATCGTCGAGCAGCACCACGAGGGGGGTGTGTTCGCGCGCGAGCTCGTGCAGCAACCTGGCCACCCGTTCGAAGAGCCGATTGCGGTCGCTTGGCTCTCGCGTCTCGCCTGTGGCCTCCGGTAGCAGGGGCGCGAGCTCGGCGCGGATCGCCTCGGGCAGCGAAGCGACGGCCGAGGAGTCAAGTGCGTCGATCCAGGATCCGTACGGCCGAACCATCTCCGCCTCGAACGCGCGACCAGCCAGCACCACGCCGTTCGCGGCCCGTACGCGTTCGCCGAGCTCCTCGAGCAACCGTGTCTTGCCGATGCCGGGCTCGCCGGTCACGAGCAGGACGTCGCACGCGCGATTCGCGCCACGGGCGCTCACGAGCCGGTCGAGCAGTGTACACTCTGCCGCGCGGCCGATCAGTCGCGACGGGGGCGAGACTACTGAGTGCCCGGCCGGCGGTGAGGGGGCCCGCGTCGCAATCGCACTCCTCGAGCCGAGCGAGCGTCGCGCTCGCTCGAGCACGTCCGACGGGCCACGGCAGAGCTCCTGCTTGAGGATTCGGCAGCAGTTGTCGTACTGCTCGTGCGCGTCCCGAACCCGGCCCAGCGCGCCCAGCAGCGTGATCAGTGCCGCGTGGGCGTCCTCGGCGAGAGGATCGATCGCGAGTCGTTCGCGGGCGAATGGGATCGCCTCATTCGGTGTGTCGCGCAACCGCTCGGTGAGCGTGCTGAGGGTGAGCACCTGAAGTGAGCGCGAGGCTTCGCGCTCGGCGGCGAGCCAACTGGCGAACTCGTACGCGTCGGGAAGTTGCAGCCCCTCAAGAAAGGCGCCGCGAAAATGCGCCGCGGCGGAGCGAAGCGTGTCGATACTCGCCACGGAGGGCCGGCCGCCGAGCGCCTCGCGCACGGCATGAAGATCCACCGAAGCACCCTTCGGCTCGAACCAGACCCGCTCGTGATCGGTGACGACGCGCTGGGCGTCGCGGTCGAGCAATGGCCGGATCTTGGTCAGGCTCCAGCGAAGCTCGGCACGTGGGTCGCCCGGGCCGTCCCAGAGCAGGTCACAGAGCCGCTCGCGGAGCAGCGGTCGCGAAGTGGTGACGAGGTAGCCGAGCAGGGCGCGGCTCTTCCGGGAGCGAGGAAGTGGCTGCGCTTCACCGTTCCGGAGCACATCGAGCGGCCCGAGGAGCCGGATCTCCAGTGTCGTCGTGCTCACTGCTGCCCCTGTCACTAAACACCGATCGCCGAGCCCAAGCTAGGTGCCGCGCACTCGGCTGTCCACCACGGCTCCGGCTTCCGGCCGGGATTCCACCTGGAAGCACGCTCAGCGCCACGCACCTTCATCTGTCATACCGAGCGACGCGAGGAATCTGCACCTGGGGTGAAGTGCAGATCTCTCCCTGATGCGCTCGAGATGACAGCGGGCGGCCCGCCCATTGACTTGACCGGCTCGCCGCCGGCAATGTCTCCGCTCTGACTGAGTAGCCCGCCAGGCCGAGACGAGGAGAGGAGCGATGCGTTGCTGACCGCGGTTGAGCCGGTCACGTCCGTCACGTCATCAGGATCCTCGGAGCTCGTTCATCGGATCGACCCGCGCCGCGCGGCGCGCCGGCAGCCAGCTCGCCAACAGCGCGACGGCCGCGAGAAGTACGACGACTCCGCTGAATGCCAGCGGGTCCGTGGTGCTGACGCCGAACACCAGCCCCTTGAGAAGTCGCGTGAGCGCGAGCGCCACCACGCCGCCCACCGCGATGCCGACCACCGCGAGCAGCGCGCCCTGGCGCAGCACGAGGCTCAACACGTCGGCGCGCTGGGCGCCGAGGGCGATGCGCACGCCGATCTCTCGTCGCCGCTGCGTCACGATGTACGAGACAACGCTGTAGACGCCGAGCGTCGCCAGCAGGAGCGCCGCGCCGCCGAACACCGCGACGAGCAGGAGCACGAAGCGGCGGTCGGCGACGGACGTCGCCACTACCGTCTCCATGGTTCGGACCACGGGCGGAACGTCGGGTCGCAACCCGCGCACGATCGCCCGCGCCGGCGCGAGCACGGGCGTGGGGTCGCCAGCGGTCTGCATCACGACGTGCAGGCTCTGCGCCGCGCGGGTGCGCTGCGGCAGGTAGGCGTAGAAGGTGGGCTCCGGCTCGATCGCGAGGCTCTGGTCGCGGACGTCGCCGACCACGCCGACCACCGTGAACGGCCGCAGGTCGCCGTCCATGTTGCCGTACTGGATGATCTTGCCGATCGGATCCTCGTTCGGCCATTTGGCCCTGGCCAGCGACGCGCTGATGACGCCGACGTGCGGCGCGTCCTGCGTATCGCCACTCCCGAACGCGCGCCCGCGCAGCACCGGGATGCTCATCGCGTCGAAGTAGTTGCCGTCGACCACGAGAAAATTGGCATACCCGCTGCGCGCCGGATCCTTGGTCAGCTGCGGATACATGCTGAAGTCGATCTTCTCGTCAGCGCGTGTGAGGATGATGAAGGCGCCGTCGGCGGCGCTGCCGATGAGGGGAACCCCGTTCGCGGCTCCCACCTTGGTCACCCCGGGGATGGCGCGGGCACGCGCCATCAACTCGTCGTAAAACGCCACTGTACGCCGCGGCGCGTTGGAGTCCGACTCGAATGGCAGCGTCGCGTCGAGGATCACCGCATGCTGCGTCTGGTAGCCGGGGTTGATGTCGAGCAGGCGACGGAAGCTCCGGCCGAGCAGCCCGGCGCCGACGAGCAGCACCACTGTCAACGCCATCTGGCTGACCACGAGCGTCTGGCGAATGCGGGTGCTCGATCCCGATCCCGCCTGCGTGCGCTGAGCGGCGGACAACGTCTCGCGGATGTCGCCTCGCGATCCCTGCCACGCCGTCAGGAGCCCAAGACCGAGCGCGGCGACAACCGAGACGCCGACTGCGAACGCGAGCACCGGGAGATTCAGGTGAATCTCATCGGCGCGCGGAAGCATCCCGCTCTGCAGCGCAACCAGTGCGCGGATGCCGCCAGCGGCCAGGCCGATCCCCAATGCGCCGCCGACTGCCGCGAGGACGCCGGCCTCGATGAGGAACTGTTGCGCCAGCCGCGAGCGGGTCGCGCCGAGCGCCAGGCGCAGTCCGATCTCGCCACGCCGCAGCGACATCCGGGCGACCAGCAAGTTCACGACGTTCGCGCAGGCGATGAGCAGCAGAAATGCCGAGGCGCCGAGCAGAACGAGGAGCGTCGTCCGCACCTTGCCCACCAGCTGCTCGTGCAGCGTGACGGCGACGGCGTCGACCATCCAGGTCTCGTCGCGGTACTCCAGCTTGAGGCGGCGCGACAGGGCACTCAGGTCGCGTTGCGCCTGCTCGACCGTGACGCCGTCGCGGAGTCGCGCCAGCACGCGCCAACCGCCGGAGGTCCGGCTGCGATTCGGCTCGTCGATCTCGTGGGGCATCCAGATCTCGTTGCCCGCGGGGTAGCTCATCTCCGGCGGCATCACGCCGACGATCGTGACGAGCTTCGACCCGATCGTGATCGTCCGCCCGATCGCGGCTCGGCTCGCGCCGAGATACTTCTGCCAGAACGCGTGGCTGACCACCGCCGTCGGCGGCGCGCCCAACCGCAGCTCGTCGTCGAGGAACGTTCTGCCCGCCTCCGGTGCCAGTCGGAACACCGGGAAGAAATCGCGGCTCACCGACGTCGCTCGCGCCCGCACCGGCTCGCTGAGCCCGTTGACGGTGATCACCGAGCCAGCCGACGACATCGCCATCGCCGAGTAGTCGCGAGCCTGCGTCTTCCAATCGGCGAAGTTGGGCTCGGACAGGCTCGTCCGAGATCCGGTCTTGTCGACCCCGAACAGTTGGACGATGCGCTCGGAGTCGGGGTAGGGCAGGGGCTGGAGCAGCACGCCGCTCACGACGCTAAAAATCGCCGTGGTGGCGCCGATCCCGAGCGCGAGCGTGAGCGCCGTGACGAGGAAGAAGCCCGGGGTGCGCGCGAACGAGCGCGCGACATACCGAACGTCTCGCAGCACCGATTCCATGGGTCATCCTACCGCTGAGGGTATTCCCACAACAGGTGGGTGAATTCTCGTTCGACAGGCGATCGCAAAAGAAGGTTTGGAGGCGTTGCTCTCGAGTGTGATCTCGAGCGGGCCGGCCATGTATTGCTGGCTGATGATGAGGCGGTCAACCAGGACTCGGTACGCTCTCCACGGGACCCGGCCTGCCAACCGACTCCGTCGGCACCTCCTTTGCTCTTAGAAACGTATCCCGTGAGGAGGGACAGCGTGATACGACCAGGGAATGCGGCGCGGATGGGCGCCGGGGCCATGATGCTCGCATTCGCCGGCGCGTGCTCGGGAACCGGCGGACTGGGAAGCATCCTGGGAAGCGTGCTCAATGGCGGCGGAGGGGCCAACTCCAGCAACGCCCAGGTGAGCGGCACCGTGCGCGGCATCGACACCCGCAACCAGCAGATCGCCATCCAGCAGCAGAACGGGCAGACGGTAACCATCGCGTACGACCAGAACACCCAGGTGGTCTACCAGAACCAGAGCTACCAGGTCGCCAATCTCGAGAATGGCGACCAGGTGACGCTCCGGATCCAGCAGCTGCAGAACGGCGGGTACTACACCGACATGGTGCAGGTGGACCAGTCCGTGCGGGGGTCCGGCAACGTCTCCTCCCAGGGCAACACGGTCTCCCTCGAGGGCACGGTGCGCGGGATCGACCAGCGGCAGGGCCTGTTCGGCGTGAGTCTGCGGGACGGCCGCATCCTGACGGTCTCGCTTCCGAACCAGCTCAGCCGAGCGGACGCGCAGCGCTATCAGAGCCTGCGGAACGGCGCGTACGTCCGCTTCTCCGCGGTGTACCTGAACAACGACCGCGTCGAGCTTCGTCAGTTCTATTAGCGCGAGATCAGTTCCCTAAGCCCGTAACAAGGGAGCGACCTGGTGATGCGTGACTCCAATCAACCTTCCGATACCATGCCCGTCTCTCGAGGTAGTCGCGGCCGGATAACGGCGCGCTTCAGGCACTGCTTGGACTGATCGTGTACGTCGAGAGATTCCATGTTCGCTGAACCCTGCTATCGACGCGGCGCACGCATTCGGAGCGCCCGCGGGCTACCTGTTGCTACCGGGACGAGGAGGTTGGGATGACTACCAGTGTACCCCCGACGTCGCGGCATCTCGTTGGTTAGCAAATAGATTTGCCTAATTAGCCCTCACTTGGTCCTCTTGACGGACAAACGAGTCACCGCGCCGATGTCTCTTCGCCTTCCGGTCGCAACGCTGCTCATCGCCGCCCTGTCCACGTCCCCGAGCGCGGCGCACGGGCAGTCCTCGCCCGAAACACTTCGGGTGTCGCGGCTGGTGGGCGATGGGATGGTGATGCAACGCGGCAGGCCGGTGCCGGTCTGGGGATGGAGCCAGCCGGGATCCCGGATCACGGTCACCTTCGATGGGCAACCGCGCTCCGTCACGGCAGCCGCCAGCGGTGCCTGGAAGGCTGTGCTTCCCCCCATGCCCGCGGGTGGACCGCATAGCATGACCATCGCGGCTGGCACTCGAACGATCAACGTACGCGACGTCCTCGTGGGCGACGTATGGATCGCGTCCGGCCAGTCCAACATGGAGTTCACCGTCGCCGACACGAAGAACGCCGCGCTGGAGATCGCGGCGGCGCGCGATTCGGGAATTCGCCAGTTCAAGGTACCAAAGTCGTACGCGGATGCTCCCGCCGACGACCTGGCTGGCGGTACATGGACCGTCGCCGACTCGCAGCACGTTCCTGGCTTCACCGCAGTCGGATATTTCTTTGCGCGCGACCTCCGCAAGTCCGTCCGCGTTCCCATCGGCATCCTGCACACCTCGTGGGGCGGAAGCCGCATCGAGCCGTGGATGAGCCGAGAGGCGTTGAAGCGGGCGAGCAGCGCCGAGGCCGTCAGACTATCCAACGCGCGGCGGATCGAGAGCATGGATGCCGAGCGCGCGCACGAGCAGCGCATGCGTGATTCGCTGCGTGCGCGCATCGGCGATCTCCCGGCGGTAGACGCCGGACTGGTGGAGGGCCAAGCGTTGTGGGCCGCTCCCGCGCTCGACGACAGCCGTTGGGCGACGATCGTCACTCCGAAAACCTGGGAGCAAGCCGGCTACGAGGGCATGGATGGCGTGGCGTGGTATCGCACCAGCTTCACGCTCACCGGCGAGGAAGCGTCCCGTGGCGTTCGCCTCGGCCTCGGTACCATCGACGATTCCGATGTGAGCTGGGTCAACGGCGTCGAGGTGGGACGCACGTCGTTGGCGTGGAATCGCGCGCGCGTCTACGACGTGCCGCCCTCCGCGTTGCACGCCGGCTCCAACGTCATCGCGGTGCGCGTCGAGGATACGGGCGGTGATGGCGGAATCTACGGTGATCCGGCGCTGTTGTTCGTCGAGTCAAATGGAGTGAGGCGCGCGCTCGCGGGCGACTGGAGGTTCAAGGTCGGCGCCGTCTCCGTGAGTCCGGACGGACAGCACGCCAACCAGATCCCGTCCGTGCTCTACAACCAGATGATCCACCCGCTCACGCGGTATCCCATTGCGGGCGCGCTGTGGTATCAGGGAGAATCCAATGCAGATCGGCTTGAGGATGCCGCGGCGTATCGACCGCTGTTCGCCACATTGATCCGGTCGTGGCGCAGCGAGTGGGGCCTCGGCGACTTCCCGTTCTTCTGGGTGCAGTTGGCCAACTACATGGCACCCGATACGGCCCCGGTGGCGCAGAGCGCGTGGGCCACGCTGCGCGAAGCACAGAGCGCGGCGCTCGCGCTTCCCAGGACGGGCCAGGCCGTGATCATCGATCTCGGCGACGAGAAGGACATCCATCCGCGCAACAAGCAGGATGTGGGCGCGCGACTCGCGTTCGCCGCGCTCAAGGTGGCGTACGGACAGCCGGTCGTCGCGTCGGGTCCGACCTACCGCAGCCACGAGAAGCGCAGCGCGGCCATCGCGATTCGTTTCGCGAATGTGGGCGGTGGCCTCGTGAGTCGAGGCGCGTCCGGGCATCCGGCCGGCTTCGCGATCGCGGGCAAGGATCGCCGGTTTGTCTGGGCCGATGCGCGGATCGAGGGCGACCGCGTGGTGGTCTCGAGCGCATTCGTAACCAACCCGGTTTCGGTGCGCTATGCATGGGGCAACAACCCCAACACCGCGAACCTCTACAATCGCGAAGGGCTTCCCGCGTCGCCCTTCCGGACGGACACATGGGTTGGAAGCCCGAGAGCGGCTACATCATCTCGGACTGGCGCGAGTACGAAGAAGGGATGATCGTCTACATCCTCGGCGAGCGACGGGCCGGGTGACTTCGGCGCGACGATTGACGGCCGCGACCGACAACTCCACGGGGGGTGGATCGCGGGGTGATGCCAATGACGACGCGATCGCGCCTGTTTCGACTCACGACGATGCCAATTGTGCTCGCCGCATGCAGCGCGTTGGTGCAGTGCCTTCTCGCGTCAGCACTGACAGCGCAGGCCACGCTGTCGCCGGAGAGAATTCCCGCGGCGCGACTGCTCGCTGACACCTCCCGGATGAGTCGGATGGTGGATTCCATCCTCGCGCTGATGACCATCGAGGAGAAGCTGGGCCAACTCAATCAGCCCGGCGGCCCAGGCGCCAATACGGGCCCGGCGGCCCGCGCCGGGACCGAACAGGAGATTCGCGCCGGTAGTATCGGCTCTTTTCTCGGCGTGACGGGCGCGGCGCACACCAGAACACTGCAGCGTGTGGCGGTCGAGGAGAGCAGGCTCAAGATCCCGCTGCTCTTCGGGGCGGACGTCATTCACGGTTACCGTACGATCTTCCCCGTTCCGTTGGGAGCGGCGGCGAGCTGGGATGTCGACGCGGTGGAGCGTGCCGCGCGCATTGCCGCCACCGAGGCGACCGCGGACGGGATAACTTGGACGTATGCTCCGATGGTGGACATCGCGCGCGATCCGCGGTGGGGCCGTATCGTCGAGGGCGCTGGCGAGGATCCCTACCTCGGCTCGCTGATGGCCGCCGCGCAGGTGCGCGGCTTCCAGGGAAGCGACCTCGCTGCCGACAACACTTTGCTCTCCACCGCGAAGCACTACGTCGCCTACGGCGCCGCTTCGGCGGGACGCGATTACAATCCTGCCGACGTCTCCGAACGCACCCTACGCGAAGTCTACCTGCCGCCGTTCGAAGCAGCGGTCAAGGCGGGAGCACAATCGGTGATGGCCGCCTTCAACGAGGTCTCCGGCGTACCGATGCACGCCAACCGACACCTCATCCGCGATATCCTGCGAGGTGAGTGGGGATTCGACGGCGTGCTGGTGAGTGACTACACGGGTATCATGGAGTTGATCCGCCACGGCGTCGCCGCCGACAGCACCGCGGCAGGCGTCCTCGCGCTGCACGCCGGGGTCGATATCGACATGGTCAGCCAGATCTACGTGCGGAAGCTGCCTTCACTCGTGCGCGACGGCACGATCCCCGAGAGGCTGGTCGACGAGGCAGTTCGGCGCGTCCTGCGCGCCAAGTACAAGCTCGGACTGTTCGACGATCCATACCGGTACAACAATACGGAGCGGGAGCGCAGTCGCACTCTCACGCCGGCGCATCTCGCTGAAGCGCGCGCTCTCGCCCGAAAGTCGCTCGTCCTGCTCAAGAACACGGGCGGTGCGCTGCCGTTGAGAAAAGATCTGGCGACACTCGCGGTGATCGGGCCGCTGGCGGACGACGCACGGGCGATGCTGGGCAGCTGGTCGGGCGGCGGGCGCGCCGAGGATGCCGTCACCGTGCTCTCTGGCATCCGACAAGCAGTGTCACTCGGGACGCGTGTACTCTACGCCAAGGGCGCAAATTACGAGGGAACGGACACAAGCGGGTTCCCCGAGGCAGTCCGCATGGCGCGGGAGGCGGACGTAGCGATCCTCCTATTGGGCGAGCACCCGGACATGAGCGGCGAGGCGCGGAGTCGCGGCTCACTCGACTTGCCGGGCGTTCAACAGCGACTCGCGCAGTTGGTACGATCGACCGGCAGACCGACAGTCGTCGTGTTGATGAACGGGCGGCCGCTATCCACCCAATGGCTCGCGGACAGCATCCCCGCCATCATCGAGGCGTGGTATCCCGGCGTGCAAGCCGGGCCCGCCATCGCGGACGTGCTCTTCGGCGACCACTCTCCAAGCGGCAAGCTTCCAGTGACTGTCCCGCGCACGGTCGGCCAGGTGCCAATCTTCTACAATCACAAGAACGACGGACGGCCACCGAGTGCGGACGACAGCTACACCTCGCGGTACATCGACGTCCCCTGGACGCCGCTGTTCCCGTTCGGTCACGGGCTCAGCTACACGACGTTCTCGTACGATCGTCTGCGGCTCAGCGCGGCGCGCATCCGCGCCGCCGATTCGATTATCGTCAGCGTCGATGTCACCAACACCGGCTCGCGCAGTGGCGACGAGGTGGTGCAGCTCTACCTGCGCGACGACGTTGCCAGCGTGACGCGACCGGTCAAGGCGCTGCGCGGCTTCCGACGGATCACGCCCGCTCCCGGTGAGCGGCGCAGGGTCACGTTCACCCTCGATCGCCATGACTTCGAGTTCTGGGGGCCGGGGATGAAGCCGATCGTCGAGCCAGGCTGGTTCACGGTGTACGTCGGCACGAGCTCGGCCGATGTGCTCGAGGCGCGTTTCGAGGTCGTGAAGTAACCCATGAGAGCTTTCCACCTGACGCTCGCGATCTGCGGCTATGTCACGCCCCACGTCTCGGTGGGGCAGGACTACTACTTCGCGATCGAAGCCTTCGACGAGGTCGGTGTTTCGCGGGTGAGCGCGACGGTGCACATGCGGCGGCCTTGACATCTCCTCCGGTGCGGGTAACGTCGATCCTCGCAGCCGCGCGTCGGTCACCGCAAGCGTGATGGGGACGCAGGCAGGACTTCCGTTGCGTCAGGGTGGGTCGCTGATCCGGAGCACCGCACATGGTCATGTTCGCTGTTGGCCTCGTATTGGTGTGGCTCGCGGTGATCGCGGCGCTCTGGGTCGGCTATGCCCTCATACGGCAAAACGGCCGCATCCTTCTCCGGCTCGAAGCAATCGAGCACGCGCTGTCTACGGCTCACGGCGACGCCCCACGGGCTGACGCGTCGGAGCTATCGGAGAACGCGACCGATCGCCTGCGAGAAAATCTCGCGGGCTCGCTCGTCGCCAGCCGGATCAAGCGCGACGGACTCTCGGCTGGAACGCCTGCGCCCACGTTTCGGTTGCCGCGCGTGGGTGGTGGTGAGCTCGCGCTCCAGGACTACGGAGGTCGCCGCGTCCTGCTTGCGTTCTCGGATCCGCATTGTGGCCCGTGCATGGAGCTGGCGCCTCGGCTCGAGGCGTTGCACCGCGACCTGCTCCGTCGGGAATCCGACATCGCTCTCGTCATGGTGAGTCGCGGTGACGCCGAGGAGAATCGGCAAAAGGTCGCCGATCTGACGTTGACGTTTCCCGTTGTGCTCCAGAAACAATGGGAGATCTCGCGCGATTACGGGATCTTCGCGACGCCCGTCGCCTACCTGATCGACGCGACGGGAACGATCGCCGCTGATGTGGCCGTCGGAGCGGACGCGATCCTGGCGCTGATCGCCCACGCGCGCTCAATGCCCGAAACGGAGATTGATGAAGGTTATGCTCCAGCCACGACTGCACCACACTTTGCGGCCCGAACGTAGACCCGTGTGCCGAAGGAGGAGACAGTGGACCGTCCGGTAGAGCACCGTTTCGATAAGCTGAGCAAGTCGCTCGCGGGCAATGGCGAGACCGCACTGTCGCGCCGAGCGGCGTTCGGGCGGGCGGCGCGAGCGACCCTCGGGGGCCTGTTCGCGACGATGGGATTTGAAGCGGTTGGCGCGCGACGGGTGATGGCGCAGGATCGGGACGGGGCCTGGCATCCGGGCTCGGATGAGCCGGGCTCGGGGATAGGACAGAACACGTGCGACAAGTGTGCGTGCGGGATGACGCTGTGCGGCGGCACGTGCACACTGCTCTCGCTCGACCCGCTGAACTGCGGTGCCTGCGGCCGTGCGTGCGGGCAAGGGCAGGTGTGTGTCGGCGGTAACTGCGTTTCGCTCAACGGCACAACATGCGCGCCTGGCCAGGTGATCTGCGGCGGCGCCTGCGTGAGCGTCCAGGCGGATCCGAACAACTGCGGCGGCTGTGGGAAGAGATGTGCGCCGGGTCAGACCTGCGTCAGCGGCGTGTGCCAGGGCGTGACGTGTCCGCCGGGGCAAACGAACTGCGGCGGAACGTGCCGAGACCTCGGTGCCGACGTCAATAATTGCGGTGGTTGCGGGAGAGCGTGCCCCGGCGGCGGGGCCTGCATTAGTGGCGTGTGCCAGGGATTCACGTGCCCGCCCGGACAGGTCAACTGCGGCGGCAGCTGTCACGACCTCAGTGTCGACGTCAATAGTTGCGGTGCGTGCGGGAAAGTCTGCCCGAGCGGCAGCCTGTGCGTTGGCGGCGCATGCGTCTGTCCGACGGGCACACGGTTACTCAATGGTCGATGTGCGACGTGTATTGCCTCCGGCGACCCGTGTATCGGCTCAGCGCAATGCTGCAGCGGCGTGTGCGTTGCGGTCGCCGGCAGGACTGAACGAGTATGCCAGTGAGGGCACTCCCCCGTGATCGATTTCCCCGGGAAAGCCCACGGGGTAGCGAGTCGCGGGGTCAACTCGTCGTCGCGATTAGCTAACCTAACCCATCAGTCAAACCATGCGTAACAGAAGCGCCCGGTAATCAATCGCCGGGCGCTTCGTGGTCTGCGTGGTTGATCCGCGATGTGGTCGTCACCCACCGACTTCGGCACCACGACTGCGGCCTTCTTCCTCACCCGCTGGATCACCAGACCGTTTGCCCTACGGCTTGGCTTTCGCCGCTTTCTTGTTCCGGTGATCCTGACAAGGTTGGCGATCCGGCGGCTGACAATGCAGAATTAATACCATTGGTCGGGCGAGTCACGGCCAGGCCATTCTACTGCTCATCTTCCGAAAAGCCGTGCCCGAAGAGATCGAGATCGACACCGACAGGCTTCGCGAGTCCATCGATCAAGAGATCGAGCGCCATGGCGGATCTCTCCTCCGCTGGATCTCTCTGACGACGGCGCTCCTTGCGGTGCTTGCGGCAATAGGCTCCCTCCGCGCCGGCGCAACCGTGAACGAGGCGCTCGTCCTGAAAACCGAGGCCACACGACTGCAGGCCGAGGCGTCGGACCAATGGGCGTACTATCAGGCGAAGGGCATCAAGGCAGCGGTCGCTCAGAGCGCCCAGAACGCATGGGCCGCGGCAGGTCGACCAGCGCCTGGCGCGCTGGCGGACCAAGCCACCCGCTATTCGGCCGAGCAGGGCGACATCCAGCGCAAGGCGATCGCGCTCGAAGCCCAGCGCGATGAGCGGTCACGCGAGGCGGACCGTCTGCTGGAGAAACACCATCGTTATGCGACCGCTGTCGCCCTCTTTCAGATTGCGATCGCGCTCGGCGCGATCGCGGCGTTGACGCGAGTGCGGCTGGCCTGGCTGGCGTCGCTCCTCGCAGGAGTTGTGGGCGTGGTGATGTTGGCCATACCGCTGCTGCAACGTTCGTAGCCCATAGGGAGTTACTGGACTGCGACGGGCGCTCCACGCCAGCGATGCGGCGTGCGGGCTTCACTGTCGGTGGCTGACGAACAGGCCCGCCACTGAAGCCGAGAGGTGTCTGCGCCACGGATTGTCCGCATTGGTGAAGTTGTAAGGATCCCCCCTCACACGCAGGATCGGTCGCCAGTGGCCATTGCCCTTCCGCGCCTCAAAGCCGCGCTCGCCGATCGCTACCGCATCGACCGCGAGATCGGCCACGGGGGCATGGCGACTGTGTTTCTCGCCGACGACGTGAAGCATCACCGCCAGGTGGCGATCAAGGTTCTCCGCGCCGAGCTGGCATCGCTGCTCGGTGCCGACCGGTTTCTGCGCGAGGTCGAGATCGCCGCGAAGCTGAATCATCCGCACATCTTGCCTCTGTACGACTCCGGCGAGGCCGATGGCTTCCTGTTCTACGTCATGCCCTACGTCAAAGGGGAATCGCTCCGGCGCAAGCTCGATCGCGAGAAGCAGCTCTCGGTCGACGAAGCCCTCGCCATCACCCGTCAAGTCGCCTCGGCGCTCGGCCACGCGCACGGGCAGGATGTGATCCACCGCGACATCAAGCCGGAGAACATCCTGCTGCATGAAGGAGAAGCGATGGTCGCGGACTTCGGGATCGCCCTGGTGATGACCGCCGCGGGAGAGGAGCGGCTCACGGAGACGGGGCTCGTCGTGGGCACGCCGAGGTACATGAGCCCAGAGCAGGCGATGAACGAGGGAGCCCCGGATGCCCGGAGCGATGTCTACAGTCTCGGCTGCGTCCTCTACGAGATGCTCGCGGGCGAGCCCCCATACACGGGAGCGAACGCGCAAGTACTGATCGCCAAGCTGCTGGTGGATCCCGTGCCCACCGTGAGGCGACTTCGAGCCACGGTACCGGCGGGCGTAGAGCAGGCGCTAACGAAGGCGCTCGCCAAGGCGCCCGCCGACCGGTTCATCTCGACCAGTGCCTTCGCGGGCGCGCTCACCACGACGGCGCCAACCCGGCCCGCGGCGGTCGCGGTTTTGCCGTTCGTCAGCCTGAGCGCGGATCCCGAAAACGAATTCTTCGCTGATGGTATCACGGAAGACGTCATCGCTCACCTGTCGAAGATCCGTGCCCTCAAGGTCATCTCCCGCACATCGGTGACGCCGTTCAAGAAGTCGCTCCAGAGCCTCAAGGAGATCGGGGCGAAGTTGGGAGCGGCGGCGCTGGTCGAGGGGAGCGTCCGCCGCGCCGGGGATCGGGTGCGAATCGTGGCGCAGCTCATCGATGTTGAAACGGACCAGCATCTGTGGGCCGAGACCTATGACCGGCAGCTGACCGACATCTTCGCGATCCAGACCGACGTGGCCCTGCGTATCGCGACTGCTCTCCAGGCCGAGCTGTCCGTCGACGAGCAGGCACGCATCCGGAAGGAGCCCACAAGCGACCTCCAGGCCTACCAGCTCTACCTTCAGGCCCGACATTGGCTCGTCAAGTACACTAACGCGGGCATGCAGCGCGCGATCACCTATTTCGAGCGAGCCATCGCAAGGGACCCGGAGTATGCTTTGGCCTACGCCGGCACGGCCATGGCCTATACGGAGATGGGGGAGGTAGGCGCGCTGGCGCCGGACGTAGCCTACCAGCGAGCCAAGGTCGCGGGAGCAACTGCTCTCAGGCTCGACCCGAATCTCGGTGAAGCACACTGCACAGTGGCATATCTGCACCTGATCGATCTTGACTGGCCTATCGCCGAGCAGGAGTTCAGGCGTGCGCTGGAGCTGAGCCCAAGCAGCGCGGATGCCTACGACCTGTACGGGCGCATGTGCTCAGGGCTCGGGCGCTACGACGAGGCCCTTGTGCTGCTGCGACGGGCGCAGGAGCTGGACCCGCTTGCTCACCAGATGGATGTCGCCACCACGCTTATTCGTGCCGGTCGGTACGACGAGGCTGCGCTGGAGGCGGCTCGGGGACTGGAGTTCGATGCCGATCGTGATCGCACACACGCAACCCTCGGATGGGCGCACCTCAAGAAAGGGGTGGTCGAAGAAGGGCTGGCCGAGCTGGAGCGGGCGGTGTCGCTCTCTCCCGGTAGTGCCCAATGGCTCGCGCAGCTCGGACAGGCCTACGCCCTGGTGGGCCGCGCCGACCAAGCCCGAGAGGTGTTGCGACAACTCGAAGACCAGGCACGACGCACATACGTCTCACCCTACCACCTGGCCTTTGTCTACACAGGGCTCGGCGAACAGGAGCGGGCCATCGACCTGCTCGAGCAGGCCGTTGATGAGCGCTCTGGAGCGGTGTACGGCACCAAGGGCTCGTTCCTGTTCGCGCCCCTGCGCTCGAACCCGAGATTCACGGGGCTGCTCAGGAAGATGAACCTGGCCTGAATGGACGTCCGTCGGTGGGACGGCGATCTCGCCGTCGCGGGTGCTTTCAGAGCGTGCGGAACGGCGACTACGGACTTTCCGTTGTATCGGGCATCTTGATCGCCGGCCTCGGCTGGCGCTTCTGCAGAGGCCGTCATGACATCACGCTGTTGATTCTCGGCGGACCCCTCGCCCAATGGGGGGGGTGACAGCTCTCACGCGTCCCCGATTCCCGAACAAAAAAGGAACCGGCGCTCGGCGAGTGGATACGCCGTGCGCCGGTTGCCCCGCCACCACCGTCGACGCGTCGCGCGCAGCGCGCCACGCGCTACGGAATCGGCGTGCCCTGTGTGGCCCACACCTGCCACCGGCCGTCCCGCTTGATGAACGTGTCGGTGAACCTGACGCGCCGGTCGAACGCCTTGCCGTCCGCGTCCTTGCCTCGCTCATGGTTGACCCCGGTCACGACTCCCACGTCGCCTTCGACCCGCGCCGTGAGCTCTGACAGCTCGAGCGCGTCGTAGACCCTCTTGTCGGATTTCGCTGACGCGACAGCCTGTGCCCTGTTCTCGATGGCCCCGGTGCGGCTGCTGATCTCGCTCGCAAAGGGCGCGTAGGTCTTCTCGATCCAGTCCGCGTCGTGGCGCATGGCCGCATCGTTCCAGTCCTGCTCGATGTACAGAAGCTGCTGCCCGTCCGTCAGCGCATGTCCCGTGCTGCTCACCACCTGCCACTTGCCCCCGCGCTTCTCGAGAAAGTGCAAGCTGCGGGAATAGGATGGCAGCTTGGTCGTCGCGTCGACGAACGTGTTCCGATGGCTGATCGTCGCCGTGAGCGGAGTGCAGCTGATGACGTAGCGGTCGGCCGTGGCGGCCGGCGCCGCGGAAACCGCGTTGAGCGCGGCGTTGCGCTCGTTGGTCGCGAGCAGCGTGGGCTTGTCGACCGTACCGAACACATTGATGCCCATGTAGTTATCGGCGACGAAGTTGGTGACCGCGGCTCGATCGCCTTTCACCGTTGCGTCGCCCCACGCCCTGTCGAACGCCTCCAGCGCAGACTTGTCGGCTGGCGAGCACTGCGCGAGCAGCGGAGTCGATCCAAGGTGAAGCGCCAGCGTGGCTGCTGTCACGTGTACCGCGGTACGTATGGTAGAGGTCGGCATCTGAGCTCCGGGTGGGGGATGAGAACCTTCCTGAGAGACACACGAGGATGGACGCCGAGGAGCAATGTGTCAATAACAGCCACGGCGTCGTGAGCGCGTCCGGATCCTGTCAGAAATCCTGAGCACCACTGGTTGCGCTCCGTTTCATCCGGCAAGATGAGGTGGAGTTCTTATTGTCCCGAATGCCATAAGTGGCACCGTGTTCAAGAGTTCATTTAGGTTGTCGTCCTTAGCTGGATCATCATGAACGAGGCGCAAGAGCAGCGGCGCGTCGGATCGATCGACGCGGTTCGCGGGACAGTCATGGTCATCATGGCGCTCGATCACGTCCGCGATTTCATTCACCGCGCCGCGATGTCGTCGTCACCCACCGACCTCGCCACGACCACCCCGGTCCTCTTTCTCACCCGCTGGATCACCCACTTCTGCGCCCCAGTGTTCATGTTCACAGCCGGACTGGGCGCGTTTCTCTGGTGGCGGCGGGGAAGGACGACGCGGCAACTCTCGATCTTCCTGTTGACCCGCGGACTCTGGCTCGTGCTCCTGGAGCTCACGGTCATGCGGCTCGCGTACGACTTCAACTTCGACCAGAGCTACCCGGTTCTTCTTCTCGTCCTCTGGGTACTCGGCGCCTGCATGGTCGTCATGGCGGGATTGGTCTGGCTGCCCGTACGCGTCCTCGCCGTCCTGAGCGTCGCGACGATCGCACTGCACAATTCCCTGGACGGCATCAACCTGTCGGGGTTCGGCTCGGCAGCGCCGCTCTGGAATCTGATCCGCCAACCAGGCGCGTTCCGCATGGCGGGTGCGCTCGTGATCGTCGGATATCCGCTGGTGCCCTGGGTCGCGGTCATGGCCCTCGGCTTCTCCTTCGGTCTGCTCTTTCAGATGGAGCCGGCGAAGAGACGGCGATACCTCGTCCGCATCGGGCTCGCGGCCACGTTGGCATTCCTGGTAATCCGCGCGCTCAACGTTTATGGTGACCCGGCGCCGTGGTCCACGCAGCGGTCGGCCACGTTCACTGTCCTTTCCTTTCTCAACACGACGAAGTATCCGCCGTCGCTCGCGTTCCTGCTGATGACGCTGGGACCCGCGCTGCTGGCGTTGGCCTGGACCGATCGGCTGACGCTCGCGCCCTCCCACCCGCTGATCGTCTTCGGGCGCGTACCCCTCTTCTACTTCGTCGCGCACTTCTACGCCGCACACCTGGCCGCGGCGTTACTGGCGTTGTACAGGTATGGATCGCCGGCGTGGGAGTTCTTCTTCCTCCCGGTGCCGTCGATGGGCGGCCCGGCGACCACGTTCCCACCGGCATTTGGCTACGACCTGTGGGTCGCCTACGTTGTGTGGGCGCTGATCGTCGTCGGGCTGTACCCGGTGTGCCGGTGGCTCGCGTCGGTCAAAGCCAGGCGACGCGATTGGTGGTTGAGCTATCTCTAGCTCGCCGGCGACATTCGTGTCGCGAAGTTGGCAGCAACCTGAACTCAGGAGGTACCCCGTGCGCGCACCCCTCCCCCTCCTCGTGCTGGTGTGCGGGGCCGCCGCATCCGCCCTGCGCGCTCAGCCCTCGGTGTCAGCCGGCAGCGCAGCGGCACTCTTCGCCCTTCTGATCGCGGACCGCACCGCCGTGGTCACGCGCGCCGATACCGCCGCATATCGCCGCATGGTTGATCGGGCACTCGTGTATGTCGATGACAACGGCTCCCGCGCCAATGTCGACGAGCATATCAGAGATTTCCTCAAGAGATCTGACGAGCTTGCGCGCCAGCGTTGGGACATCGACAGCCTGCATGTCTACGTGAGGGGTGAACTTGCGTTTGTCGACTACCGGTTGCTCCAGCACCGACCCCTTGGCTCGCGCGACGTCATCTCGCCTTATCAGGTGTCGGAAAGCTACGTACGACGCGGCAATCGTTGGCTTCTCTTCCGGCACGCCGAGGCGCATGCCCTCGCCTTGCCGGCTCCGCAGACACTGGATGCCTCAGTGCTCGATGACTACGTCGGTCGCTACGAGTGGTGGCCCGGCTACGTGGACGTCATCTCGCGGCGCGGCAACAACCTCTTCAATCAAGCTACCGGTGACAAGGAGGCCACGCTGAATCAGGCCGCGACGACAGAAGCATTCTACATCGCCGGCGACCCAAGCCTCTTGATCTTCCTTCGTGACAGTACCGGCCGAGTGGTGGCGTACGTGCTGCACGAACCCGACGGTCAGGTGACGCGTGCCCGCAAGTTGCCGTGACCCTCTGGACACCCACTCGCTGTATTCGGCCGAGGTCCCCCGCAGCACCGCACCGGCTGTAGCCGGCGGGTGGTGGACGGGGGGGCAGCTACCGGAAAGGGCTCCTTCTGCCGGGAGTCGCACGAATCCCGCCCGAGGAATAGTTTCTGCCCGGACGGGCTGCAAGACCCTGCATATCCTGGCTCATGTCGATCGGTCGCAACGATTCCTGCCCCTGCGGCAGTGGCAAGAAGTACAAGAAGTGTCACGGGATTTCTGATCTCGGAAGCGTCACGTCACCGGAGGTGTCGCGCGCGGCCGAGCTGAAGGCTTGCGACACGGAGCTCGGCGGCCGGCTCATGCGTTTCGCGCGGATGCGTCACGGTCCGCATTGGATGCACGATGCCCTCGAATCGGAAGGCATGAGGGAGCTGTCCGACGCCGAGATGCCGATCGTCATTCCATGGCTTCAGCACTTCAAGATAGACAAGTCTGGGTCGACGCTGGCTGATGAGTGGCGACGTCACAAGGGACGTGGAATCTCGCCCGACGTACTCCTTCTCCTGGAATCGTACGGCGCCGCATGGGTGTCGCTCTGGGAAGTGGCCGAGGTCGAACCGGGCCGGGGCTCCCGGCTCACGGACCTGCTCACCCGTGAGGAGCGCTTCGTCCACGACGTTCGCTCCTCATCGATTCTGCGGCGATTCGACACCGTTCTTGCGATCATCCTGACCTGCGACGGCGTCTCGTTTTTCGGTGGCGCTCACACACGACCGCTACCCCCGCAGTTCGCTGATTCCGTAGTCCGACGGGCACGACGCCTGTGCGGCGTTCGCACCCGCCCCGTCTCGCCGGACAAACTGCGTGATCCCAACATGCAGCTCGAGTTGCTCGCGGTGTGGAATGCCGCCGTGGAAGATATGCTCGATCAGCCGCCGCCAACCCTGCAGAACACCGACGGCGATCCGTTCCTGCTCACCAGAGATGACTTCGCCGTCGTTTCGCCGCGCGACGAGGTGGCCCGCCGGCTGCCTGCGCTCGCGGGTGTGCAGGAGCCCGAGCAGGAGGGCGACGACACCGTGTTCGTCGTTACGAGAGCGGGGAACCCGGTGCATCGGTCGTGGGACAACACGGTCATCGGACGCATTGTCCTGTCGGCAACTCGGCTGACCGTCGAGACCAACTCCACCCGCCGCGCCGACTCGCTGAGGTCCGCGGTCGAGGCGATGTTGCGGGGGCGGGTGCGCTTCCGCCTGCGCAAGGAGGAGAACACCGACCAGCTCATGGCGGATGCAGGTGCGTCCGCCGCGACCGGAGCGGAGCGCGCGGACAAACCCCTTGCGCCCGAGATGGTGGTGGCCATGCGGCAGTTCCGGGAGCAGCACATGAGGGATTGGATCGACGATGCCATCCCGGCGCTGGGCGGGCTCACACCGCGCGAAGCGGCGCGGTTGTCCGGTGCCAGGCCGAAGCTGATAACGCTTCTGAAAGAATTCGAGCAGAGTGAAGAGCGCCTGCCCGAGCCGCAACGGATCGACCTGCAATGGCTGCGCGAAGAGCTCGGCTTCTCGTGAGACCCCTGCGAGACATCGGCCGATGAGAAGTGGACAGCATTCCGCCCTGCGCCGTCATTTCCTGACTCTCTGCGCCATCGCGAGCGTGCCGCTTACGGCCGCCGCGCAGGCGTTCGCGGTGGAGCGGCTGCGCACCGAGTACTTCACCAACCCGATCGGTCTCGACGAGCCCGCCCCCCGCCTCAGCTGGATGCTGCACGCCGATCGCCGCGGCACTCGGCAGAGCGCGTACGAGATCCGTGTTGCTCGCAGTCTGAACGATCTTGCCCGCGCGCCGCTCTGGAGCTCCGGGAAGACGATGTCGGATGCGTCGGTGAACGTGCCATACGCGGGTCCGGCGCTCGCGCCCACTCGGCGGTACTACTGGCAGGTCCGGGCGTGGGATGACCGCGGCCGCGGCTCCGAGTGGAGCGCGCCCGCCTTCTGGGAGACCGGGCTGATGCGAGCGTCGCACTGGACGGCGCGGTGGATCACCCCCGAGCTGGTCGAGGACAGCACGTTGTCGAATCCCAGTCCTTTGCTCCGCACGGAGTTCGCTCTGGACGGCGCGGTTGTCTCGGCGCGCGCCTACGTCACCAGCCTCGGACTGTACGAGATGCAGATCAACGGGCGCCGAGTCGGCGACCAGGTCCTCGCGCCGGGATGGACCAGTTACGAGACGCGCCTCCAGTACCAGAGCTACGACATCACCGATCTCGTCCGTCGTGGCCCCAACGCGATCGGCGTCATCCTCGGCGACGGATGGTATCGCGGCCGCCTTGCCTGGGGCACTCGGCGCAACACGTACGGCAAGCATGTCGCGCTGATCGCGCAGGTCGTGGTGCGCTACGCCGATGGGCACGAACAGGTCATCGGCACGGGCGAGGGATGGAAGTCCACCACCGGACCGATCCTGACGTCCGATATCTACAACGGCGAGACGTATGACGCGCGGCTCGAGAAGGCGGGGTGGGCACAGCCCGGCTTCGACGACAAGGCATGGAGAGGGGTGCAGCTCGCGCCGCAGTCGACGGAGATCATCGTCGCGCCGGCCGGTCCGCCGATCCGGCGCATCGAGGAGCGAAAGCCGCTGAAGATCATCACCACCCCCGCGGGCGAGACGGTGTTCGACATGGGGCAGAACATGGTCGGGTGGGTGCGGCTTCGCGTGCGCGGCCCCCCCGGAACGACGGTCCGCCTGCAGCACGCCGAGGTGCTCGACAAGAGGGGAAACTTCTACACGGCAAACCTCCGGAACGCGAAGCAATCGGACTCGTACACTCTGAAGGGCGGCGCCGAGGAAGTGTACGAGCCGCGCTTCACCTTCCACGGCTTCCGGTACGTGAAGGTGGAGGGCTTCCCCGGCACGCCGTCGCACGACGCGATCACCGGCATCGTCGTGCACTCCGACATGCCCCGCACGGGCTCGCTCGAGACGTCGGACCCGATGTTGAATCAGCTCTACCACAACATCGTCTGGGGACAGAAGGGCAATTTCGTCGGGGTGCCCACCGACTGTCCGCAGCGCGACGAGCGGCTCGGCTGGACGGGGGACGCGCAGGTCTTCTCGCGCACCGCGGCCTTCAACTATGATGTCTCCGGCTTCTTCACCTCATGGCTCGGTGACGCGATCGCCGATCAGCGCGCCAACGGGTCGATGCCCGACGTCATCCCCGACGTGCTGACGCGGCACCAGCCGAACGCGACAAGCTCCGCCGGCTGGGGCGACGCCGGCGTCATCGTGCCCTGGAACATGTACCTCGCCTACGGCGATCTCCGTCTGCTCAACCGGCAATACCCGAGCATGCGGCGGTACGTGGAGTACCAGCGCGCGGTGGCGGGTGAGAAGCTGCTGTGGAATAGCGGGTGGCATTACGGCGACTGGCTCGCCTTCGCGACGACAGACGCGGACTATCCGGGTGCCACGACGGACAAGGATCTGATCGCGACGGCGTTCTTCGCGCATTCCACCGATCTCCTCGCACGCTCGGCGCAGGTGCTCGGCAAGTCCGACGACGCGCGCGACTACCGTGCGCTGCTGGAGCGCATCAAGGCGGCGTGGAACAAGGAGTACGTCACGCAGTCCGGTCGGATCGGCTCCAACACGCAGACGGCGTATGCGCTGGCGTTGGAGTTCCATCTGCTGCCCGATGCCGACCGCAGTGACGCGGGCGAGCGACTCGCGGCGAACGTGCGGCAGTTCGGGCATCTCACCACCGGATTCCTCGGCACGCCCTATCTCACCGACGCGCTGACCGAGACGGGACACCTGGCCGACGCGTACCGGTTGCTGCTCAACAAGCGATATCCCTCGTGGCTCTATCCCATCACCCAGGGCGCCACGACGATCTGGGAGCGGTGGGACGGCCAGAAGCCTGACAGCACGTTCCAGGATACCGAGATGAACTCGTTCAACCACTACGCCTATGGCGCGATCGGCGACTGGATGGTGCGTGTCGTCGCAGGTCTCGGTGTCGACGAGAGAGCGCCGGGGTACAAGCACATTCTCATTCGCCCGCAGCCGGGCGGCGGGCTCACCTCGGCGCGCGCCGAGCTGATGACGCAGTATGGACGCGCGGCATCGGGATGGAGGGTCGCCGGCGACCGGCTCACCATCGATGTGCGTGTCCCGCCGAACACCGCCGCCACCGTGCGGCTTCCCGGCGCCACTCTTGCGCAAGTGACCGAAGGACCGAGCGCGGTCGCCTCGTCGGCGGGGTTGACGTCAGCCGTCCAGGATGGCGATGCCGTCGTGGCGGAGTTGGGCTCCGGCGACTACAGCTTTTCGTATCCGACTGTCGCGCTTCGGCGCTCCGCCCGCTCGCCGGTTCCCAGCAGGACCGTCACGGACTCGCCGTGATTTGGCGCTGCTCGTTCTCGTTCCCACCACGCGTGGTAGGGTCCCGTCCCACAGCGTACGACGTGCTGATCGTCATCTCGTTCGGGGGGTCGGCTCGCCCCGCGGCGCCAAACGATCACCGGGACGGTTAGCGGCGGACGCGAAAGCTGGACCAAACAAGGAGGGTGGTCGAGCGTCTCAACGCCGGGACGCCGTGTCGTGGCGAGGATATACGGTGTCAGTCAAAGGCCCACCGCCCGGACCTCTCAGTTTGCGCTTGAGCATGACCTTTCTGCCCGAGGCCAACGAATCGAGACGAATCCGTTGCGCCGGAGTGAGGATCGTTCGCAACTCGGCGTCGAGCGAATCCGAGACCATTCGAAGGCGGTCGCCAAGCTCCAGGAGCATCATCTCGCTACTCGGAGCGCGCCGCTCGACGATCGCATTGGCAGAGGCTCGCTGTTGCGGTGTCAGGTCGAGCTTGTCGAGGATTCCGGCCATGTCCGCGCCGACGAGCTTGATCTGCGGTTGATGTGCCGCCGCGCGCGTCGTGGCGATCCCAACGGCGACGCCGGCCGCGAACGCCGCCACCAGCAGCGCCGCGCCGACTGCGCGCGTGTTCCCTCCCACGCGTGACGCGGGCCCGGTCATCGTGCGTAACCCTGAAAGGCGAGGAGCAGCTCGCCGTTCGTCGGGACGTGCTGCTCGATCGCCCACGTCGCGATCGTTGCGTCGATCGGTGCCGGTCGACCCCGGCTACTCCATACGACGGCCAGAGACGCCGCGATCATCAGCGCGGCGGCGGTGGCGATCCACGCCCGCGGCACGTGGTTGCCGACGATCACAAGAATGTCCGTTGGCATGGCCGCGAGCTGTGGTCGACCGGCGAGGCGAGCCATCACGGCGCCGATGATGATCTCGGACTCGTCGGCATCGGGCGCCAACGGCCTTAAGTCGATCGCACGTGAGCGATCGTCGGGGTCATCGATCATCGGGCATCCACCTGGAATAGTCGCCAAGGATCTCGCGCAACCGTTTCCGCGCATCGCTCAGGTGCCGGCGGCACATGACCTCCGAAATGCCGAGTCGCACAGCGATGTCGGAGTGGGGCCACCCCTCGAGATCGTGGAGCAGCACCACCACCCGCTGGCTCATCTTGAGCTGCGCGAGCGCTGCCGTCAACGTCGCCCGCAAGTCTCGTCGCTCCGAGCGACGGTCCGAGCGACTGGCTGAAAGCATTGGTGCCGCGTGATCGAGCGGCACCGCGGCCCGCACGTTCAGGTACTCGCGACGGTTGAGCGCGGTATTGCGAACGATGCGCACCAACCAGGCAGCGAAGCGATCCGGATCTCGGCACTCGTGAATCAGCTCCCATGATCGAAGAAAAGCTTCCTGGCAGACATCCTCTGCGTCCGGCCGCTCTCCAACGCGGGCCAGGGCGACCAGGTATGCCGCGCGAAAGTACCGCCGCACCAAGACCTCGAATGCGGCGGCATCGCCTTCCCGGACCCGGGCGACGAGCGCGGCGTCGGACTCGGTCATCCTGATGAAAGAGTGACAGCTTGCTCCCGGCCGATGTGAGACCCCCTCACGCTCGGTGCCGCGAGACTGTCTCCAACACAGACCCCCCTCGTCGTCCGGAGACAGACATGTACCGCTCCTTCGTCGTCCTCAGCGCATTGCTCGGTGCCTCATCGCAGCTGTGCTCGCAGGTGCCCGCCACAAGCGTCCGCCTGAGCGCGGCGGCGATCGACTCCTTCGTGTCCTCCCACGTCTCCACTGATGCATTCTCCGGCGTCGTCCTGGTGGCCAACAGGAGTGGCATCGTCTACGAGCGCGTGGCCGGGATGTCCGATCGGGAGCGGGGGACGCCGATGAACGTCGGCACGAAGCTGCAGATCGCCTCCACCACCAAACTCTTCACGCAGATCGCCATCCGGCAGCTCGAGCAATCGGGAAAGCTTTCGCTGGGTGATACCGTGGGAAAGTTCCTGCCGGACTATCCCAACGCGGTCGTGCGCAGCAGGGTGACCATCGAGCAGCTGCTGCGGCATCGATCCGGGATCGGCTCCTTCTGGAACGCCCGGTTCATGGCGCGTCGCGCCAAGGTGCGCACGGTGACGGATTACATGGAGCTGTTCCAGTATGATTCCCTTCTGTTCGAGCCAGGAACCGGGGAGGCGTACAGCAACGGCGGCTTCGTGGTGCTCGGGGCGATCATCGAGCGAGTGAGTGACCAGTCCTATCACGACTACGTTCACGATCACGTATTTCTTCCGGCGGGGATGTCGGAGACCATGCCTGACGACCGGTTGGTGACACTTCCGAATTCGGCTACCGGGTACACCACGATGGCGAATGGCCCGATCGCTGGCGATACGCGGCTCGCGGGCCCGGGTCCGCGGCCGGGATACGCGACGCCTGCAGGAGGTCCGCAACCCTCACCGTCCCAACGCGTCACTGCCGGCGATTCGGCGGCTCCATCGGCCGGTATGCGACTGCGCATCAGAGGCGCCGACGGACGGGAGCTATCGCCCGAAGAGGCGCGTGCGGCGATGGACCGGCGCCGCGATGGGAGCAGCCAGGCGCGGCGGTCCAACGCGGACTATCGAGCCGGGATGTCAGGGCCCGCCGGTGATCATTTCTCGACAGCCCACGATTTTCTGAAGCTGGCGATGGCCCTTAGGTCCTACCTACTGCTCGACTCTGCGCACACCGCGGCCGTGCTGGGCGCGCGCTACGCGGCGGGAGGGGAGTTCCGTGCCAACGGGGGCGGCCCAGGAGTCAACGCGGAGCTCTCGATCTATCCGACGGGCGAGGTGATTGTCGTTCTCGCGCACTACGACCCGCCGTCCGCGACCGACATCGCGGAGTTCATCAGGTCCCGGATCACAGCGAAACCGCCGCAGTAGTCACCAGCGCGGTAACGCGGTTTCGCCGCATGGGCCGTTGTCACTCCAACCGCAGGGCTTCCACCGGCTGCACATTGGCCGCGCGACGCGCGGGGATCCAGCTCGCGAGGCAGACGGCCGCCACCAACAGGACAACGATCGCGCCGAACGTGGCCGGGTCCGACGGCGCCACGCCGAACAGAAGGGACGGCAGCACGCGAGTTCCTGCCAACGCGCCCACGAGCCCGATCACCCCGCCGATCAGAGCGAGCCCCAATCCCTGCTGCACAATCAACCTCAGCACGCTGCTGCGGGAGGCGCCGAGCGCGACACGGATTCCGATCTCGCGGGTGCGACCGAGCGCCGCGGGGTCGGCGTTGTACCGCCGCTTCCACAGCTCGTCCGCTAGCATCGCCACCCGCGGACCGCCGGGGTGCCGGTCCTCCTCGGCGACGAAGTTGCGGCCGAGAAAGGGACGAACGCCCAACGTGGTGAGGTATCGCGCCCCGGCCACCTCGCCCCAGAGCCGCTCCGGCTCGCCGTCGCCGGCGATCGTCGACTGATTGTCGGTGTAGAGCGCCAGATCGACGAAGAGCCGCTGCGCGTCGCCGGGCGCGTGCTCACCGTGCGCGGCGTGCCCACGGTGCATCTCCTCGAGCGAGAGGTGGAAAACAATCTTCTCGTCCAGCTCGCGAGCGAAGCGGCCGCGTCTGACGAAAACGCCGAGGCGGTGCCGAAGCGAATCGAGCAGGGACACGACGGCGTTCCTCTCAGGAGCGCCGCATCACGCGGGCGATGGCGAGGAGCACCCGGTCGAAGCCGGCGCGCTCATGACCGAGCTGCCGGCGACCGGCGGTGGTGATGGTGTAGTAGCGGGCGCGGCGTCCGGTGGGGGACTGCCCCCACCTCGACGTGACCCATCCTTTTCTCTGCAGCCTCTCGAGCCCGGGGTACAGCGACCCCTGCTCGACCGAGAGGATGTCGCCCGATAGCTGCTTGATGTGCTGCGCGATCGCGTAGCCGTGCATCGGCTGCAGGGACAGCGTCTGCAGGATCAGCATGTCGAGCGTCCCCTTGAGGAGATCGCTCTTCCCGGGTGCCGGCACTGGCGGGGTCTCCACATTAGGTCGAATGCCTACATGTAGAGGGGTAGATAATCGACCTATGGCGCGCCTGTCAAGATGCCGCGATGTTGGCGCGGCGGGCTAGGGCTGGCGCCCGATGTCTCGCCGCCGTCCCTTTCCCTCGGCGTTCGATGAAGTGCGGCGCACGGCCGAGAAGCACAGGAGGGACAGTCGTCAGAGAGTCGGGATGGGCCCAGCCTCCGCGCGGCGATTGCGCAGTGAAGTCACCGCGACGAGGACGATCATCGCAGCCGCCATCGTCAGCGACGAGGTGATCCGGCTGAGATTCAGCCCGCCCTCCGCGTGCGGCTTGGTGAGGGTGTCCCCCAGCGTCGCACCCAGCGGCCGCGTCAGCACGTAAGCAGCCCAGAAGAGCACACTCTTGGGCAGGCTCGTGAAAAAGTGAAGCGCCGCAACCACCGCGATCAGGCCCGCGAACACCAGCGCCCCACGCTCGAACCCGAGCCCGGTGTCCGTTGCCACGAAATCGCCGAGCGCCGTTCCGAGTGTGTTCGACACGAGAATCGTGACCCAGTAGAAGATCTCGTCCTTCCGATTCGTGATTCGATCGACCCGGATCGCGCCCGTCGCGTAACGCCAAGCGGCGAGCAGGACGATCACCAGAGACAGAAGAATGATCGATGACTTGACGTAGCCGAGCCCGAGCGTGCGGTCGAAGTAGTCCGACGACGTCGTGCCCACCGTCGTGGTGGCAACCACCACCGTCCAGTAGAAAACCGGGTGATAATGGCTGGACCTGACCTGAGCGCCCAGAGTGATGAGGAAGAAGACGAGGAAGATGAGTGTGCTGACGGCGTATCCGAGCTTGAGCGTCATCGACAGCGCGTCGCCGCCAGTCTCGCCCAGGGTCGTTGCGAGAATCTTGACGACCCAGAAGGCCAGCGAGACCTGGGGGACCTTGCTCAGAGCGTCGGACACATCGTAACTAGAGTTGTCAGATCGCAAGAGTGAGCTCCCTGGCCGTGTACAAAACCGCGATTGGAATAATAAAGGTCATCGCTGGTGCGCTCCTCGTCCTCTCGACGCGCGCGGCCGACGCCCAGAGCCTGGGGCTGTCGGGTGTCGATCTGACCGACACGACGACGCTGGCGAAGGCCATGCCCCGTCTGGCGCGGGCGATAATCCCTACGTACACGGGAGCCTGACCGCCGCACGGCGCTGGACAATCTGTCACGACGACGCCATCCGGCTGGTCCCTCTCACTCCTCCGTGCCCAGTAGCCTTCGCACGCCGGCCTTGAGGCGAACGATGCCGGGCAACCGCTCGAAGACAACGCGCTTTTCTGGCGGCAAGGATCGCCACGCCCAGTCGAGCCGCAGGAAGAGCGGCTCCCGAATACTTCGCGGCTCCACCCGATACGGGCGACGCGCCGGCGTGCTCTCATGCTCCGCGATGGCATCACGGTAGAGATCGATGAGCTGCCTGGCGACGTCCTCGAGGCTTGCCACGGAGCGAAGCTGGTCGCGTACGTGCGTCGCATCCTGCGCGTCGTAACGCATGATCTCGCGCCAGACGGCCTCGGGGGAAATCCGGTCACGTAGCGCCTGGAAGCCGAAGTTGAGCGGGCGCAGGGCCTCGAACTCGGCCGACGTCACCATCGGCCCGACGCCGCTGTAGTCGCAGAGGACGACCGCTGCGCCGACGGCCATGGCCTCCATCGCCGCCTTCGCCTTCGCGAACACGATGTCGTACCGCCCCAATACCTCCTCCGGCCGACCGATCGCGTTACCGACGCCGGTACCCACGACATTCAGCTCGAGCCCGGCTTCCCGGCACGCCGCGGTGACGGCTGGCAGGTGTGTCCCGGCGTGCGCATAGTTGCTGAAGACGAGGGCGCGGCGCGGGCGCTCAGGCAGCGGCGGCCGCGGAGTGAACCGTCGCATATCCACGAAGTTCAACAGCAGCCCGGTTTGCTCGGCGAGGGCACCCTCCTTCAGCAGCCGTTCCACACAGACGCGGCTGACGCCCAGGTAGCGGCGGATGCTGGGGTGAATCGGTGTGTGGTCCTTCGACGCGCTGTGGTCGTGGCAGATGAAGATTGCCGGACGGGTCGGCCAGCGGCGCAGCGCCATCATCGTCGGCGCGTGGTGGTGGCCATGGATGATGTCCGGTGGGACGCGCATCCGCCGTAGGTTGTCGATGACGGGGATGCCCGCGCTTCGTAGCTCACGCGCGACCTCGCCGATCGCCAGACTGAACACCGTCACCTCGTGCCCGCATCGTTGGAGCTCGAGTGCCAGATCGCGCACGTAGAGAACGGTCCCGGATGGGGGCGACAGCTCGATGTTGGTGATCAGGACGCGGAGTCCCATGGCAGGCGTGTGACGGGAGGAGCCGCGCTTACGCGATTGGCAAGCCGATAATACTGCGCGCTTCCGCCGGCGTCGCCGGCTCCCGACCCATCTCCTTTGCGATCCGGGCTATGCGCGCGATGAGACGTGCGTTGTCGGCGCGGTCGCGTCGCGTCGGGCGAGTTGACGCTGGCCTGGGAGATGAAGTTCATGGAGCCGAGGGTGAGGCTCGCCAGGTCCGGTCGCGACGCCAGAGCAGCTGTCCTCGTCGCCACGTCCGAGACGAAGCGTCCGGAGAGCGAGACGCAAACGATCAGATCGGTGACCTCACGCACCCGATCTACAAGCTCCGTCCAGATAGCCGGATCGTAACACGGTCTTTCATCGGCGTTGCGCGCGTGGAGATGTACCACGGCAGCACCCGCCTCCCGTGCGCGCTGTGCGCACTCCACGATCTCCGGGATGCTGATCGGCAGAAACGGCGAATCTTTCCTGGACAGGACCGCGCCAGTGATGGCCGCGTTGATGATCAGCTTGTCCGGTCGTCCCATGCTCACAGCAGCTCCTCGGCGGGTACCTTACCGACGACGCGCGCGGGATTGCCGGCAACGATCACGCCGTCGCGGACATCCTTAGTGACCACCGCGCCAGCGCCGACGAAGGCATTCTGGCCTATGGTGACTCCGGGGAGCAGAACGCTCCCGCCGCCCACTCATGCGCCGCGGAGAATGCGAGGGGCGTCGCGCACGAAAGTGAGAGCCGAACGCCGATGAACGATTCGCTTGTCGTTCATCGTGATCACGCGCGGGCCGCAGAACACCTGGTCTTCGATGACAACACCGCGGGTGATGTAGCAGCCGCTCTGGAGCGAGACGTGATTGCCGATGACCACGTCGCCTTCGATGTCGACGTAGGAGCCGATCGTGCACTCCTCCCCGATCCCCGTGTGGCTCCGGATCATCACGAAGTTCCCCAGGCGCGTCCCTTCGCCGATGGTGACATCCGGGAAGATGACGCAGAATTGTCCTTGTGTGTGCAACGTTGTTTCTGTTCGGAGTGGAGGTGTTTCTCGCCTCTCGCTCACCGCGGCCTTTCGGTGTGGAGGACGGTCGAGCTGATTGACAGGCGTCGGCGAACGCGCCACCACAACAAGATATTCCACAGCGCAATACCACTCGCCGCGGCGGTGGCTGCCCCATTCATGCCCCATTGCGGGACCAGCGCCACAGAGAGCAGCGCGTTCACCACAGCGCTGGCGCCCACGCCGATCACGGCATCGCGCTCGTAACCGGCGATCACGAGCAACGTCGCCACGGGACCTGCAGCGATGTTGACGAGCTGCCCGACGGCCAATATCCGCAGCGCCGGCTCCGCGTCTCCGAACCCGGCGCCGAACAAACTCAGAAACTGGCCGCCCGCCAAGAACATGACTGCCGCCACGGGAATACCGACGAGCAGGGCGAGCTGCGACATGCGTCGCACGAGGCTCCGCATAGTCGCGTGATCACCGATCGCGTACAGGCCGGCGAGTCGGGGCATCATCGCGACCACGGCGACGTCGAGCGCCAGCGGGATGAGGGCTGCCCCGCGGACAGCCGCTGAGTACGGACCAACCGCCGCGGGACTGCCGAGCGCGCCGAGCGCGAGGACGTCGATGCGGCTATTCAGAACGCTCACGCCGCCGAGGAGGAAGAAGCGAAACGAGGTCGCCAGCCACAGGCGATGCTCGTAGCGGGGCTGCGCAAACCGCACGGCCGGGGGGAGCGAGCGATGAACCAGCCAGAGGGCGACCGCGACCGCGACGCCGAGGGTGAGTGCGTGAGCGAGCAGCGCGCGCGGCGCGCTGCGCGGGCCCGCTCCGACGCATGCGATCACCACAGCGAGCATCAGCGCCGGCTGCACGACCATCTCGGGGAGTTGGCTGAGCGCGGGGCGGTGAAGCCCGCGCAACGCGGCCTGCTGCGCGCGCGCGATTCCTGTCAACGGCAGCAGGGCCGCCGCAAATAGCCAGGTCGCGGGTGACAGCCGGTGGGCGCCGCCGAACAGATGTGGAGCGGCAGAGGCCACCATCAGGGCGATGGTCACGGACGCGACCAGCACCAGCCCGTTCGCCCAACGCAGCAAGCCCCAGAGGAGCTGCCATGCCGCCACGCTGGAGTAGCTGGCGGCATGACGCACGAGGAGCGTGTCAACGCCGAAGACGCTCGCCAGGGCAAGAACCGCCACCCACGACAGAACGTACGTGTACGTTCCGAACTCCGCCGCGCCGAGCCAGCGGGCCACGACTACGCTGAGAAGGAACGAAAGGCCGAGTCCGGCCAGTTGCGGGCCGGCGATGGCGGCGGTGTTCCGGACCATCTCGCGCGCGTCGCCGATTGGTGGGGCGGCGAGACTCCGATTCACCTCAATGGGATCAACGCTCAAGCCGCTGGCTCAGGGCCGCCGATGTCTCGCAGCCGTCCCTGCGCTCAGAGCGCGGCGGAGATGAACGAGAAGGCCGGTGTCGACAAGCACGAGTCGCATGGGAGATTCTCCGGATCTGCTAGCCAGCCGGATGTTGGCCTCGGATATCATACGAGGCAGTTCCATGACCAGCCAGCGCAGAACCGGGACGTCGCGATCGAGCCGGGCAGGTGGACAGCGCGGCGGCGCACTACCAGTGGGTCGTCAATGCGTGGCAGAACGCCGACCCGCCCTTCGCGAGCGGTGGGGCCGTGCCCGGTCGCGCCTGGCGGCGCTGGTTCTCGAGGCAGGCTCCCGGACGGCGGCGACTCTGCCCTGAAATCCTTTCCGGCGTCGTTTGACAGCCCGCCCAAACCGTCATAGAGTGTCACAAACGCATGTGAGCCCGGAGGAAGGGAGGGGAGAGTGACTTCGCCAACGCGTTCGTGACAACCGGAGGCAGCCATGCGGATATGGTGCGGATCCACGGTGATCAGGGTCGTTCCGATCGTGATGCTGCTTGCGGGCTGCTCCTCCGCGATGCGCGCCGGGCGCTCGGTTGCAGTGGCGCGAGCCGAGCTCACTGATCTCACTGGCGAGGCGGTCGGAACGGCGGAGCTATGGCAGGAGTCCAGCGGCCTGCTCCACGTGGATGTCTCGGCGTCCAGCCTCAACCCCGGCGCTCACGGAATTCACATCCACGCGGTGGGACGCTGCGATGGCGGCTCGACGGGCTTCTCCACGGCGGGCGGACACTACAACCCACTGAACAAGCAGCACGGGTTGACAAACCCCGCCGGTCAACACGCCGGCGACGCGCCAAACATCCAGATCGGGGCGGATGGCCGCGGCACGCTGTCGTTCACGACGGACCGGGTCACGCTGACCCCGGGGCCGACGACGGTGCGCGACAGCGTGGGACGGGCGATCGTCGTGCACGCCGCGCCAGATGATCAGATGTCGCAGCCGGCCGGCAACAGCGGCGCACGGGTGGCCTGTGGCGTGATCCGATAAGGCTCTCGGGGGCGGGAACACGAAACCTGCGGTCGGGCGCGCTCGTGCCCGTTACCCGGCCGCTACGCTCTCCATCGGCGTGGGGTCGGCTGAAGAAGGGGCTTGACAGCCGGGTCGCGCGACCGTAGATAACACACTGGTTATACAATCAGAAGGTTATATGCCCTCGGTTTCCGATCTCGATGGGACGTTCGCGGCGTTGGCCGACCCAACCCGCCGGGCGATTCTTGCCCGGCTCGCGTCTGGTGAGCAGTCGGTGATGGAGCTCGCCGAGCCGTTCGCGATCACGCAGCCCGCCATCTCGAGGCATCTCAAGGTACTGGAGCGTGCCGGCCTGATCTCGCGCGGGCGAGACGCGCAGCGTCGTCCCTGTCGGCTCGAGGCCCGGCCGCTCGCGCAGGCCACAGCATGGATGATGGACTATAGACAGTTCTGGGAGGGGAGCTTCCAGCGCCTCGATGCGCTGCTGGACGACATGAAGGCCAGAGAGGGGAAACATGGCGCACGAAACGTGGGCGCATCAGACGATAGAGGAGACCGCCGATGAAGAACACTGGCACACGAGTCGAAGCAGATCCGTGACGCCGTCGTCGCCTCGGGTATGGAGCACGGGGTGGCCGAGTGCTATGACAAGCTTGCGGAGTACCTGGAGACGGCTTCACCCAGCGGCGTGACGCGGCAATGACACCCGAGAGCGACGGGACAGGAACACCGATGTCCCGCACTGACCGGCATTCTCAATCTCAGGGGTAGTTCACTCTGTCACGTGCGGAGCCGGCCGCGCAGCGGTATTGACGGTCGTGTCTCTGGAGCATATCGTCGTCGGCCCGCTGGAGAAGCAGCAGCGTTGGATGTCCACCCGATGCGGAGGGGGCCTGTATGCCAGCTCAGCAGGCGTCGCGGGGCTTCGAGCTCGTCGAGTACGAGCGCAAGTGGGTCGAGGCACTGAACCGCGGCGACGCGGCGGGCGCCGACGAGGCGTTCGCCCCCGGCTGCGTCATCCACATCACCGGCAGCCCCGTCCCGGACCTGGACATCGCCGGCTTCAAGCAGTTGGTGGGGGGGTTGATCGCGGCGTTCCCAGATCTCCACTTCACCATCGAGGATCAGATCATTGCCGGCGACAAGGTCGCCATGCGGTGGGTCGCCGAAGGGACGAACACCGGCCCGTTCGGCGCAGCACCGCCGACCGGCAAGCGGGTGCGGATCGAGGGGCTGCTCTTCGACCGGGTCGTCGGCGGCCGGGTGGCCGAGCGCTGGGAGCAGTGGGACCAACCCGCGATGCTGCGTCAACTCGGCTTCGCATAAGGCACGCCGGGCCGCGACACGTTGCCGCCGCGCTGTCACACCGCGCGGCGCCTACCCGTCAGGTCCACACGGCTCAGGTCCACACGGCGGGTGCAACAGCGCCTGGCACCGTGGGCAGCGCCAGCGAACCGGGAGCAGATAGGTGGTGGTGAGTGAGGAGCTGAAGGAAGGCCGGCTGATCACGAGGCGCGCCCTGGTCCTCATCGTGCTCGGCGCCTGCTTGCTCAGTTGGGCGGAGCTCACGAGCCCGACTCCGCCTCAGACAGCGATGGCTGTGTTGCGGCTCCCGGTCGTTCTCGTTCTCTGCTGGCGGGTGTATCAGGGGAATCGTTATGCGCGAGCCATCCTGACAGTGATGGCCGCTTCCATCCTTGCGGCGGCGATTGCCATCGGGGTCACGGTCCGCCCCGTGACCCCGGATGCATGGCGGCGGATGGTGTCGGCGGCTCCGTTTGTTATCGGAACTGTCCTACTTCTGCTCTCACCCAAGGCTCGGCTGTACTTCGCGGCGCGGCGAGCCGGGTCGACGGGAGCCACACCGGGGAGATGACTGCCGCAATGCCGGACATCGATAACGGATTTACTTGATGGTCATGCCCTCCATCAAGCGGGCTCCTGGTACAGACCGATCACGTTTCCCGAAGGATCGTGGAACCTTGCCGTGATCTCCGGTGCATCCGCGCCAACAGGCTGGACGATCTCTCCCCCGTTGGCGACGATGGCCTCGAGAGTCCTGGGGACGCTGTCCACCATGATGTAGAACAGAAGCCCAGGCTTCGCGGATGGCGAGCGTCCAACTATCCAGCTCCCGCTCACTTGACCCGTCGTGTCGTCAAAGGCGACGCTGCCATCGCCACGGGTTCTGATGTTCCAGTCAAAAACGCGCTTGTAGAACTCGGATTGACGCGCGCTATCGGTGGCCGGTATCTCGATGTAGCAGATCTTGCCGTTCGCATTGGTGGGGGGCATCAGGGCTCCGGGCGGGCAGAATGAGGTCTTAACGTGCGTCGAGATTCGGTGTGTGTCGAGCCAATCCCGGCAACGCGCTCGAATCGCACGTGTCGGGCACGCTCGGTCGTCACATCCATGGCGACCGGACTTCCAGCGGCGTCGCGCACAAACTCGATCACGAAGAAATTCTCGGCTTGAAACACATCCCCAAACACCCGGGTGAGAATCGCCGGATCCATGCGGTGGCGGTGCAGCTCCAGGCGCCCGTTCCGTAGCTCGACGTCCCATCGCACCTCGAGCTCCGTTGAATAGTACGAGCCCACCAGCTCTCGCTCGGCGGTCATCCCGGTCGCGCGAACCGCTTCGTAGCTGAGAGGGCGCGAGCCTTCGACCTCCTCGACGACGGAAAGGCGCTGGGCGGCACGCCGCTGGAAAGCGAAGACGTATCGTCTTGGGGCGGCGCCGAGCTGGTACCTGTTGTTCCCCAGCGGAGTGAGCTTGAATTTCCCTTCGCCGCCGCCGTCAAGAAGCAGGACACCATCTTCCAGGAAGAATCTCCGCGTCTGGGCCGTCGTGCGATTCCACCAGTAGAGTCCCGCCAGGGATATCGCCGGAATGGGTAAAGCGGATTCCGCCTGTGGCCGGGAGCTCATGACGGCGCCACGTCGGCCGTCCCCGGCAGAGTTGGATGTGGCCGGGAGCGCACCGAGGTAGATGTCGGCCACCCGGAGCGCCAAGGAAGTGGGCGCGACGTCGAAGGCGTTGCAGAGGACCGCGACGGTGAGCCGCTCGTCGGAAAAGCGAACAATGTCAGCCTTGTAGCCGGGATCGGAGCCGGCGTGGCTGATCATCCGACGCTTCTGGTATGTACCGACGAACAGCCCCATGCCGTATCCGGTCGCGGTACCATCGGTCAGCCGCGCCGGTGTCGACATCAGCGCAAGCAGGGGGATCGACCCGACGCGCGCCTCGTAGAAGTTGGCGTCCCACTTGGCGAGATCCTCCACCGTGGTGAATACCCCCGTCGGCCCGGCGAAGCCAAAGGGCACGCGTGCGAGACGCAGATCCGACGGGGCATGTCCCCAGTACCCGGCGGCGAGATGGGCGACCGGTTGGCCGGGGTCCTCACGAACACCCGAGTGTGACATCTCGAGCGGGGTGAAAATCCGCATCTGGAGGAATTGCCGAAAGCTCATTCCGCTGACGCGCTCGATGATGATCGCGAGCAGCGTGTATCCGGTGTTGCTGTACAGGAACTCGGATCCGGACGTGAAATTCAGGGCACGTTGCCGCTGCACCAGACGCAGAAAATCGTCCTTCGTCTCGAGGTCGGAGCTCCGCCAGCCGGCCATATAGAAGAGGTTCCATTGCTCACGAAGCCCGGAGGTGTGAGTCAGCAGCTGCCTGACCGTGATGGGGTATCCGAAGCGCGGGACCTCGCTCACATATCGGCGAACATCATCATCCAGCGCCAGTCT
Source organism: Gemmatimonadales bacterium (assembly GCA_038253885.1). GTDB lineage: Bacteria > Gemmatimonadota > Gemmatimonadetes > Gemmatimonadales > Gemmatimonadaceae > JALZAQ01. Next base: position 50,085 of record JBBSGP010000019.1, read on the forward strand.
GCCATCCTGCACGAGCAGCAGGATGCCGAGTGCCGTGAACTGCTTGGACGCGGACGCGATCAGGGTGGGGGTCGCGGGCGTCAGGGGCACCTCGAGAGCCACGTCTGCCATGCCGTACGCGTTCTGATAGAGGAGCGTACCGGCGCGAACGACGGCGACCTCACACCCAGGTGCATCGCGGCGCGTGAAGGGCGCAAAGATGCTGTCGACCCGCGCCGCGAGGGAATCGGTACCCCCTTGCGCGCGCGGTCCGGCCAAAGTTTGCCCGCGGAATGGCTGACCGGCCAGCACGAGCGGAACAAGCCACAGTGGCGTCATGTGCAACACTCTCGGTTGGAGAGTGCGAATCTGCATGCCGTCGCGTCCGCGCTCTTGAACGAGCGGAACCTCCTGGAATGCCCGGAACCTACGTCGTTCCGCGCACCGGCCTTCAGTCGAGGCAGAGGCGGCGATACTCCGAGGGAGTCACGCCCATCGCGTGGCGAAAGTCGCGAGTCAGATGGCTCTGATCACTGTAGCCGGCCCGCAGTGCCACCTCCGTGAGGCGGAGCCCCGTACCCTCGAGCAGCTCGCGAGCACGCGACACGCGGACGCCACGGGCGTACTCACCAACTGTGCAGCCATATCGCCTCCTGAACGCGCGCGCGACGTAGACCGGATGGCGTTCCACCCGGCGGGCAATGTCGCCCAGCGTCGGTGCGATGTCTGCGTCGTGCAACATCTCGCGCGCTCGCTCCAGCCACACGTCGCCTGGTCGCAGACGATGCTCTGCGCCACGCGCGAGATGCGCGAGCAACTCGAGGACGAGTCCTTCGATCGCGAGCCCAGAGACGTCGTCGCGTCGCAGCAGCTCCGCACCGAGGCGCGCGCCCGAGGAGCCGATGGTGCAGTCGCGGGCTACAATAACGTCCGACAACAGAGGTGCCCGCTCGCGAAGTCGGTCGAGCGTCTCGGCTCCGATCTCGATGACGATGCAGGCAGCCGCCTCCCGCACGGCGTTCGCGTGTACGGCACCCGCCGGCTTGGCGATGACCGTCATCGGACGGTATGTGCGCATCGGACCGAGCTCTATGGATTCGGCGTAGCTACCGGCGACGACAATGTTGATCGTCGCCGGTTCGTGCGCGTGTGGGGGCAGCCGCACCCCCGCGGCGAGCGCCGCCCTTCGCACCACAAAGCCGCCCGCACGCATCGGCGCCGCGACCTGGCCGCCCAAGACACCGGTGGACACCTCGAGCATCGGAATCGTCATCGCCTGCGGCCGTGAGGGAGTGGGTATAGTGTGTGATGTCAACTATTCTATCACTGGCGCACCTTCGTGGCGCTGCCACCCGTCTCGACGCATCTTGAAGTCCTCAATGTCGCCCGCCCGGCAGGCGCGCGACACATCCCATGCACCCCATCCGCCCCCGATACCTATGCGCCTTCTTTCCCGGTCTCAGGGCCTCGCCGGCTCGGTCCTCTTTCTCAGCGCGATCGCGCCGGTCGGATCGCTTCCCGCGCAGCGCGCTGACACGATGCGCTACGTCGTGCTCTCCTCCGACCGCCCCGCGGGCAGCTACCTCGAGTGGCGCACCGGCAACGAGCTCCACTCGGTGTTCGAGTTCAATGATCGCGGCCGCGGCCCGCACCTCGAGACGGTCGTCCGTCTCGGCGCGACCGCGATCCCGGCGGCGGTGACCGTGACAGGTCACGGTTACCTCAAGAACCAGGTCGACGACCGGTTTTCCCGCGCCGGCGGTGCGGCGACATGGAAGAACAACACCGAGCAGGGGTCGCGGCAGAATGCCGAGAACGCCTTCTACGTCGACGCGACCGAGTCACCGACGTCCGCCCGCCTGCTCGCGCGCGCCGCGCTGGCGAATGGCGGACACGTCGCCCTGCTGCCGAGCGGCGAAGCGTCCATCCAGAAGGTGGGCGGCTTGACGATCCAGACGGCGGGCGGCCCGGTGCACGTGACGCAATACGATGTCGGGGGGCTGGGCTTTTCCCCGAACCCGATCTGGCTCGACGACTCGCTCGACCGGTTCGCCTTTGTCTCCGGCTGGTCGAGCGTCGTGCCCGCAGGGTGGGAGCGCGCGATCCCCGAGATGGTGCGCTTCCAGGACGCTACCCGGAACGCTCGATTCTCGCGGCTCGCGCGGGATCTCGGGCATCGCAGCGTCGCCGGTCTGGTGATCACCGACGCTCGGCTGTTCGTCGCCGAATCGGCAACGGTGCGACCACACACCACGGTGGTCGTACAGGGCAATCGGATCACCGCGGTAGGGCCGGACGGCTCGATAGCGATACCCAGCGGCGCACAGCGCATCGATGCGCGGGGCAAGACGCTGCTTCCGGGGCTGTGGGACATGCACGCACACATCAGCCCCGGCGAGGATGGGCTGCTGCACATCGCGGCGGGGGTGACGACGATCCGCGACATGGGGAACGACACGATCGGCACTCTCGTGTTGAGGCGGCAGTACGCTTCCGACTCGCTCATCGGGCCGCGGATGATCCTGGCGGGGCTGATCGACGGATCGGGGCCATTCCAGGTGCCGACCGGTGTGCTTGCCGACGATTCGGTGGCGGCCCGGCGCGCGGTGGGCTGGTTCGCGGACCACGGGTACGAGCAGATCAAGATCTACAGCTCGATGAAGCCGGAGCTCGTTCCCGTCATCATCGCGGCGGCCCATGGCCGCGGCCTGCGGGTGAGCGGGCACGTCCCTGCGTACATGACGGCGGAACAGGTGGTGAAGCTCGGCTTCGACGAGATCCAGCACTCGAACATGCTGATGCTCAACTTCCTCGCCGCGGTACGCGACACCCGCTCGATGGCGCGCTTCACCGAGGTCGGAGCGCACGGCTTCGAGCTCGACTTCGACTCGAAGCGGGTCCAGGATTTCATCGGGCTCTTCAAGACTCGGGGTACGGACATCGATCCGACGCTCGTCGCCTTTGAGGACATGTTCAACGGGCGGCCCGGCGTGCTGGCGCCGAGCAACAGCGCGATTGCCGACAGGATGCCGGCACAGGTACGGCGCAGCTTCTTCTCCGGTGGCCTGCCGGTGACGCCGGCGCCCGACAAGCCCTATCGCGACTCGTATCGAGCGATGATGCGGATGGTAAAAGCGATGTACGACGCGGGCGTGCCGGTCGTGGCCGGAACGGACGCCTCGCCGGTCGGGTTCGCGCTGCACCGCGAGCTCGAGCTGTACGTCGACGCGGGCATCCCCGCGCCAGCGGCGCTCCGCATCGCCACGATCGGCGCGGCGCGCGTGATGCACCATGACAGCGATCGTGGCAGCGTCGCGATCGGGAAGCTGGCCGATCTCGTTCTCGTCGACGGCGATCCAACGCTGCGGATCAGCGACATCCGCCGGACGGCGCTGGTCGTGAAGGACGGGATCGTCTACATGCCCGACGAGCTGTACGCGGCGTTGGGGATCAAACCAGCCAGCGCTCCTATCGCAACGCCTGAATGACCGGCAGCCTGGACGCGCGACGCGCCGGAAAGAATCCGCCGACGACGCCCATCACCACGCCAAAGACGAGCCCGGCCAACAGGAGTTGTGGAGTCACACGAAAGGCGAAGGCGATCTCGCTGAAGCTCGCCCAGTTGGTCGTGCTGGTGACGACCCCATTGATCGGGAGTGCCAGCACGCATCCGATGACACCGCCGATCAAGGCGATGGCCGCGGATTCGGCGAGGAAGCTGGCCAGCACGCTGCGTGGTGGGAAGCCGAGCGTCAGCAGGACGGCAATCTCCGGCGTCCGCGAGCTCACAGCGGCGAACATCGTGTTCACAGCGCCGAACACCGCGCCCACGGCCATGATGCCGGTGATGATGATCGCCAGGAAGCGCAGGATGTTGCCGAGCAGCTGCGACTGGCTGGCGTAGAACTCCGACTCGCGGTGGGCGTCGACCTGGATGCGCTGGTCAGCGAGAAAGGAGCGCTTGGCGTCGTCGAAGGCCGCAGGGTCCTTGAGGCGGAAGGCCACGTCCTGAAAGCTGTTGCCGCGAAAAACGCTCTGGAACTGCTCGTTCTCTCCCCAGATCTCCGACTCGAAGCTCGAGCCATCGGCGGTGAAGCGGCAGACGACGTTCCAGTTGCGGTTGGAGAAGCGCAGCACATCGCCGACGTTCACGTTGGCGAAGCGGCCCTCGAGCTTCGAGCCGACGCAGATCTCGCTCTGGGCGGAGGCGAAGCGTCGCCCCTGGACGATCTTGATGTTGCGCCGGACGTCGAACGCCCTGTCCGATACCCCGCGCGCGACGACGTTGGCGACGGAGAACGCGTCGCCACCCGGGCGAGGGATATTCAGCACGATGTACGTCTCCGGGCTCACCATCGGCCGGCCGTCGGCGCCGGCTGCGATGTGGGGTGACGCGCTGATGATGCTGATCGCTTCGCGCGGGATACCGCTCGACAGCTCGCTGTCGGCGCCGCGGCGCAGGAGAAGCACGTTGTCTGGCGATCCGGTCTTCACGAGCGCGGTGATGAAGCCGTTCGCCAGGGCGAGCATGGCGATGAACACGGCGACCACGAGCCCGATGCCGAGCGCCGTCAGCGCCGTCGAGACGGGCCGCTGCGTGATGCTCCGCACGTTGTAGACGAACGGGATCTTCACTCGACTCTCCGGAGGCCCTGCACGACGGACAGCCGTGCCGCCTGCCAGGCAGGGTAGACCCCACTCGCGACCGTGAGCAGCATCGCGACCGCAGCCCCCACCACCGCCGTCCCCGGCGTGACGCGGAAGCCGGGGAGAAAACCGCCCTCACCAAAGCCGGTCACGACGGGCAGCAGCGCCGCCGCGCCGAGACCGAGCACGGCTCCGGTCAGCGAGATCACAGCCGCCTCGATGATGACCAGTCCGAACACGCGGCGATCGGAGAACCCCACGGTCTTCATCACCGCGACCTCGGTCGTGCGCTCGCGCTGATTCATCATCATCGCGTTCGCGGTCACGAGCAGGATCGCGAACACGACCGCCATCCCGATCGTACTCATCAGCAGCTTCACGTTCCCCCACATGCTCGCAAAGCCCGCGGCAAACGCCTTCTCGGTGCCCGTCTTCGTGGGCGCGGTCGAATTGCGGAACTGGTCGTCGATGGTCCGGGCCACGGTCGGCGCCGCATCGGGATCGTCGATCTTCATGATGAACCAGCCGGGGGAGACGCGACTGGGATCCCGCTCGTACAGGTAGTCGTAATGGAACATGAAGGAATCGTCGCCGTATTCCTTCAACGTCGGGTGATAGATGCCGCGAATCGTGAAGGTCCAGTCGCCGGGAAAGATCGTCCCCTGCAGGGTCACGTTGTCGCCGACCTTCCACCCGAAGGCGCGCACCAGCCCCTCGCCGATCACCGCCGCCGATCGCTCCTTCAAAAAAACCTGCTTCTGATCTTCGGCGATCTGCATCTCCGGATACATCTTGAGGTACGACTCGGGCTCGACGGCGAACTGGGCAAAGAATTTCTTGCCGTCGCCGTACTTGCCGCCGAACCAGTTGGCCCAGGTCACCGCCTGCACGTGCGGGACGGCTGCGAGGCGCGCGGCGTAGCTCGTCGGGAGCGGAATGACGAAAGCTGTCGCGTTCTGCACGACCATGCGCGACGCGCTGCTCACCTCCGACCCGGCGTTCAGCGTCGTCACCACGGTGCGAAGCGAGGCGAACAGGAAGAGCGCCAGCGCCACACTGCACGTCGTGAGGATTGTGCGCAGCTTGTGTCGCTTCAGGTTGGCGAGCACCAGCGGCAGGAATCTCATCGGCTCACCTCCTCGCGCTCGAGCAGCACTCCCTTCTCGAGATGCAGCACCCTCTTCGCCCGTTCGGCCGCCTTGGCGTCGTGGGTCACAATCATTATCGTCTTGCTGAACTCGTCGTTCAGGCGGCGCAACAGCTCCAGTACCTCGTCCGAGCTCTTCGAGTCGAGCTGACCGGTAGGCTCGTCGAGCAAAATGAGCGTCGGATCCGCGACGATGGCGCGAGCGATCGCGACGCGCTGTTCCTGTCCACCCGAGAGCTGCCGCGGAAAGTGGTCCATGCGGTCCGAAAGACCCACGACGCCCAGCGCGAACTCCGTTCGGTCGAATCGCTCCTTCTTGCCGAGGTTCGTGAGCAGAAGAGGCAACTCGACGTTCTGATGTGCCGTGAGCACCGGCAGGAGGTTGTACGATTGAAACACGAAGCCGATCGTGCGCGACCGCCAGGCGGCGAGCTGCGACGCGGTCATGGTGCTCACCTCGTCGCCGGCCACGCGCACCGTGCCGCTGGTCGGCTTGTCGAGGCCGGCGACGAGATTGAGCAGCGTCGATTTCCCCGATCCGGATGGGCCCATGAGCGCGGTGAAGCTGCCCTCGTCGAAGTCGATCGTGAGGCCGCTGTAGACGTCGACTGACTGGGCTTCGCGCTTGAACGATTTGTAGACGTCGCGGATTTCGACGAGAGCCATGGCGGGAGGATCGCTGGAAGGAGAGGGAGGGACTGAAGGAGTGAGAGGCCTATTGCACCTTCACGCGCATGCCATCGGTGGGGGTAGTCACCCCTCCCATGAGGAGCTGTTCACCCCCGCTCAGCCCGGAGCGGATCTCGAGAAAGCCGCCACTCACCGGTCCAGTCGTCACGGGACGCCGCACGAGGCGCCCTTCGCGCACGATCCACACGACGCTCGCGCCGCCGTCGGTCTTGACCGCCGCGGCGGGCACGCGGATCGCCACACGCGCCGGCGCGGCGGTAGCGGCGTGTGGAGCGATCGGCTCGAGGAAGTCCACCTTCGCGCCCATCTCTGGGAGGATGCGCGGGTCGTGGTCGTCGATCGACACCTTCACCTGCACCGTCGCCCGTTGGCGGTCGGCGGTGGGGACAACCTGCCGTACGGTTCCGCGGAAGGTCGTGTCCGGGTATGCGTCGAGCGTGATGCGCGCCGGCCGGCCACTCGCGATGCGACCGATGTAGGCCTCATTGACGTCCACTTCGACTTCGAGCGTCGAGAGGTCAGCCATCGTGACGACGGCCCCACGAGTCAGGCCGCCACCGACGGATGGCGCCACGACCTCGCCGACTTCGGCATCCTTGCGCAGCACCGTGCCGGTGAACGGCGCGCGGATGATCGTGTTCTCGTTGTTCGCCCGCGCCATCAGGAGTCCGGCCTCGGCGCTCCGCTTGCGCGCCGTGGCGGCGTTCAGTCGCGCCTCGGCCTGCACCGCGCGGCTCGTCGCTGACTCGATGTCCTGCGGCGAGATGAGCGTGGGATCGCGAGTGCGGATGTCACGGAGACGGCTGGCGTCGCGCGCCAGCTGCTCGCGGTCCGCGGCTACTTCGATCACTGTGGCTTCCGCTGAGCCGACGTTGGCTTGGGCCTGCGCCATCGCTGCCTGAAGGTCAGCATTGTCGAGACGGGCGATGACGGCACCGCGCCGCACGAACGAGCCCTCGCTGACGCCGAGGTAGGCGAGCCGTCCCGCCGTCTTCGCGGAGACCGACGCCTTCGTGCGCGCGACGACGTAGCCGTTCGCCGTCACGCTCGTCCCCCCGCCCGTCTGCGTGCTGCCGCCGGAGCCGGCCGTGGCCAACACCACTTGGACGGTCGGGACGGCGCGCGCCTTCATGGCGAATGCCGTGGCCGCTACGACCACCAGCGCCCCGGCGAACACCGCGACATTGCGACCGAGCGCCGCCCGCACCGGGGAGGGTGGCACGTCGCGGTTGATGCGCAGCTTGGAGAGGTCGGCGGGCGCAGCCATGGAATCGGGAAGCTATGCAAAATCGGCGGAATGCGCACCCACCGGCGCCAGCTCGCGGGCGCTTCCGAGACTCCACCACCGCCCCGAGTGGTTCGTCTCGGACGCACCGACGCCGGCAACTTCCGCCGGCGTCCAGGTCTGACCTCCAGAGAGAGCCAACAGCTCACTCTACGGCGACGTGAGGTATCGCTTGTTCGCCGGTCCCTCTCCTACCGTGATCGTTGAGACGAACTTCAGCAACTAACTGTAGGACGACTACTCGGATAGAGCGGATCCTTCAGGAAGAGGATCTTGCCTCACTTTGGTTGACACTCATGGTTTACGCTGCGCCTCGTTCGAAGGCAAGCGGCGACAGGTAGTTGAGGCTCGAGTGGAGGCGGATGGTGTTGTAGGAGCGGATGTAGCGGTGCAGGTGGCCGCGGAGCGC
>JBBSGP010000020.1:0-55908 GCA_038253885.1 Gemmatimonadales bacterium
CTTCCTTTCCGGCGATCGCTCTCTCCCTGTTCACCCAGGGCGGCTGGTGGTCTCTTTCTCATGCTCTCTCTCCGTGAAGGGCGAGCATGATCTCTCCGACTCCAGTAAGCAAGTGTCCCCGCTCACACAGGGGTCACCCCACTCAAGCGTATCTCGGCTTCGCCACGTTGTGGTCGGTGAGCGGCGACTCCGAGCGCGTGTTCGTGGGAGGCGGAGGCCCGCTTGTCCGAGAGGGCGGAGCGTGGACGCTGCTACAGCCGGCCGCTCCGCCGCTAATCCCTCGTTACTGTGGGTTTGGTGCGGTGGCCGCATACGGGGGCGACGGTTATTTCGCGGACAATCGCTGCCTCATCCGACTCCACAGGGACACTGTGAGCCTTTTCACGCCTCAGGTGCCGGGACTTGGCGGCGCCATTTATCGTGGGCAATCACAGTTGGATGGTTCGGCACTGTTCTGGACCTACGACGGTGAGATTGTGGAGCTCTCATCCGACCCCGTCCATGTCTACAATATCGACTCAGTCAGGGCCGTCGGCAGTGCGGTCCTGATTGGGGATTACCTCTATGTGGGTGGCCGACGAGGCAGAGATGGGGTCGTGCTGCGAATTCCAAGACGCTCGAAGCGGAGCCGCCAGTGACCCATCGCCTTTGGATAATCTCACTCATCAGCGCAGCTTGGGTTCTGGCTTCATGTAACAATGGGCCGAACTTACCCCCGCCCCCCAACAACTCCAAGGTTAGGCTTCGTACGGCCACACTCTATTCATATCAATTGGTTGACGGCAAAATGCGCTCAGCCTGGAACTCTGGGTTGCCAAGTCAGAGCCCTGAAATTGCAAAGAAGCAGTACCGCAATGTGCGTAAGGAGTTCCGTGCATACTGTAATATCGCGTGGTTTGAAATGCCCAATTGGGAGTACGACTCAATCACTGTCTTTGGAACGGGACTCGGCGGAACTTCCGGCGTATATCTGGGCGATGTCTTTGTGGCAGACAATTTGGGATACAACTTCAGCCAGTTGGATTTGAACAAAAAACGTCTGACTGCCGGCCTCGGGTTTCATATCTTTTGGACTGAGGATGTGTATTACTACAACGGTACCGCACTCCAACACAATGCAGCAGGTATCACCGAGGCCAGCGGGTACTATCAGGGCTTCTGGCCGAACTTCGTGAATACCTCAGCCGTGATGCCGGGCCACCCTCAGGACTATTATAACAACCTGGCGGCTGCACACGAAGTCGGACATCAGATGGGCCTCGATCATAACTACCCATTCGCTCACCGTGGGGGACAGCTGATGACTGAGATCCTCGGTACCATAGGCCCCGAATTAACCGGTCAAATTTTCGATAGCACGTCGGTCGAGCCAAGCCAAGATACCGACTGCGGCTTCGCAAGATGGCGTGCCTCCGCCAAAAACTATCTCGAGCCATGATGACATATTACGGTGATGCGAAAGGGCTGGGCGTTCCTACGAAGTCAGGGCGGATTGCCTTATTGAGAGCAACCATGCTCTTGGCGGGCTGTGTTGTGGGTCTCTCTTGCGCCTCTTTGAGCGCACAGGCACAGCTCACGAGAGAAGAGGCGATCCGATATTCGGGCGCCACGGTTGAAGGTCTCATCTCGCGATCCGTCCAGGAGCGAGTCTTGGCCGATCCGGTCACTCTTCGTCTGTATGCTGATATTCTGCTCGGCAATCAATCGTGGCCTCGCGGTGCCGACACGGCGACCATGCTCTATTTCTTGAACCTGACTCGCGACAAAGTATACCTACCAGCATTTCTCAAGTACGCAAAGTCTGATACTGCTGCTCGATGGAGCAATGGCTATTCTATGGCCGTAGATGCCCTGGCGCACATTGCCCACGAGCTGCCGGCGCGGCAGCGCCTCGAGGCACTTGGACGCGATACGGTCAAACCAGAATACCGGGCGCTTGTGGCAAACTCGCTTGCGGCCGTCAATAGCCGCGCAACGCGAGAGATTCTCCGCTCTCTGTCCAGGGTCGGGCTACCGCCTGGATTGCAGAAGCTCGTTGAGATGCGTGTTGCAAGCCCAGACTCCGTACCGAAGTGATCTCAAGTCGTCGGGGAGTCTGCCGTCCGGAAACCGGTCGAGTTTCGCTCAGGCGCTGATCGGGATTCTGGCGGGCTCCTCTACACCGCAACGACAGGAGACAGTAATGTTTCGTCGAGTTTGTTTTGCGACGTGCGGAAGCCTGCTGTTGGTCAGCATCGCCGGAGCCCAGGCGGCAGTCAGGCCGCGTTCTGTTGCAGATTCAACCTATGCTGTGCGACTCCTGGTTGAGCAATTGGCCGACGCGATCAGAACAGGCGCCGGGACCTCTCGGCTCGTTGAGGATCCTACGCTCCAGTCAGCAATCCGTCTAGCGACGGCGAGCGCAGGGAGTCGCACCGGACAGCCACCGCATCCGCGTCTTGGCCCTCTATGGGATTTTCAATTCGAGCAACTGGCGATCGTTCCCCTCAGCGGCGATCGATTGCAAGTCTCGGCGCGAGTCCGCCTTGTCACCTCTAACGCGCCCGCTGGAAACTGCGCACTCATTTTCCAGCGTGTCGGCACGCAATGGATTCTCAAGCAGCATCAGGGACTGATACCCATCCTTACAGCGCTAGCCGGTCGCCAAAAGGCAGGGGCAGGCTCATGACGCTACCGCACTCGACTCCACGCGCTGGATTTTCATGGCGGGCCGGGATTCCGTTGTTCGCCTCAGCGATCATGGGGTACCACACTAGCATCGCCAGCGCTCAGACGTTTCAATCTGTGCAGGCGGTTCATGTCTCCGAGTGTCAAAGCTTCTTGGGCATCCAGAGCTGCCAAACGATTCAAACAGACCGACTGAGTGCGACCTTCGCACAGAGCAACTTAGGCGTACAACTCTTCGTCACAACCTGGGGAGGAGCTGCTCACTGCACGCAGGTGCAGGCGAGTGACGCCCAGTGTCAAGCATCGGTGTCAGTCGTGACCGATCCTTCCTGGAACCGAATCATCTGGGGACGTTCAGGGCAAATGCCCAACGCCTACGGCTCTGCTGGCTCTGGGGTCGGGCAGTTCTCTCACCCGATGGGAGCAGCGATGAGCCGGCGCGAGGGAGATTGGCACGTCGTCTTCGTCGCGGATGCGGGGAATAACCGAGTCGTCATCCTCGCAGTCGGTAACCCGGTCGTTGGATTCACCTCGGCCCCTGTTGTGAAGTGGCTGGGCGCGATTGACGCCTCGGAAACCGGCAGTCCGCTCAATAATCCGCAAGCGGTTGCGTGGGATCCTTCCAATACGTGGTCGCTCTCCGACGATCGGCTGTTCATTGCAGACACCGACAACCATCGAGTTGTCGTCTACCAAGTGGGTCTCGACCCCGTCAATGGGATCATAAGTTCAAGATTCTTGAGTGCCTTTGGCTCACCTGGAACCGGCACGAACCAGTTCCTTACGCCGGTTGGAATCACCGTCAACTCCTTCGGATCGCTCCGCACGGATGTCTACGTGTCCGATGGCGCCAATCACCGCGTGTCGCTCTGGTACTACGACACGTCTGATCCCTCAACCCCAGCGTCGTCACCGACGCCGGTTGTGCAGCGATCGTTGCCCGGATTTACCCCAATGGGCTTAACCCAAGATGCGTACGGCGATGTCCTCGTTACCGACTATACCGGCGGACTCCTTTGGAAACTGACGGCGTACGCTCTTACGCCCGTCAAATCCGTCGGTGGAAGCAGCAGTTGGGCCACCGGACAATTCAATTACCCGACCGATACAAAGGTCGTTAATTCATACTCTCAGAGTCCAAGTGGCGCGCTGGTCAAGACCGCGTTGCCGTACACGTCAACTGTCGAACGGTGGACGCCCACGACGGGTATTCAACTGCATCGCTTGGGCGTGGATGTCGACTCACTTTCGGTGAACTCGACGGGAGGGCACGCCACGATCGCTTTCCTTTTCACCGGAACAGGCTCATACACTGTCACCATCCGCGACTGGAACGGAGTCACCAAGCGGACGTTCCCGACGGTGGTGTCACCTGCGGCCTGGAAGAGTGTCTATTGGGACGGTAATGACTCGTACGGTATCCCCGTCTCATCAGGTCAATACTCGGCGCTCATTCAGTACGAGAGCGGCTACACCTATGACGACGGCCAGCCAAGAAGCGTGACGACCACTTTTCAGCTGACGGCTCCGGCTCAGCCGCTCACTGTGTCCATCTCTGGTCCGACGACCATCGCACCCAACCAGCTGACCACGTGGACGGCGACCGCATCGGGGGGAAGCGGTTGCTGCACATGCCAATGGTACCGAACAGAGAACGATGGAAACTTCGTTCGGCAGTCTGTTGGCACGACTGGCAGCTATCGAGGCAGCGAGGCGGCGTGTTGGGGCTTCGATCTCATGTTAACCGGCACCGATGCAATGGCCACGCAGGAGTCGGCGACAATCACTGTCAGCATAAGTGGGGGAAACTGTCTTCTCTCGGTTACTGGAGGCCCCGGCGTCGCCTCGGCTCCAACGGAATATCAGTTTGGACAGGACCTAACTCCAGCAGTGTCGACGGAGGCAAGTCGCTCTGCTAGCCTCAACCGAGTCGGGCCTCCCCCATCCAGCGTATCCGATCCGGGAGCGGGAGCGCAGCGCACAAGGATTGCGGAGGATATTCGCCGGGATGGTATAGTCGCTCTGCGTTTTGGAGTACCAAGGATGCCGGTGCTCCTGGATCGCGGGCATGGGTCGCCAGCAAAACCAGAAGGGTCATCAGCTGGGAGCCCAACGACAGTTGCTGTTCTTATCCGGATCTTTGACCTCAACGGCCGACTCATCAGGACCGCTGTCGCTCGGACCCTCGATCCCGGGTACTACAGCTACGTGTGGGACGGGCGAGCGGAGACGGGAACACGCATGTCACCCGGCGCCTACATTGCCGTTATGACGGCTCCAGGATTCACACGTCAGACAAAGCTGATTCTGACGCGATAACCAGGCGCGCCCTGAAGTGGTGCTGTCTGCGAGGCGGAAGCGCGTGAAGTCATCCCGAGGGCGCAGCGTATTTCGGTTCATCATCTCTTGCTTGGTGGCGCACTGCACGGTGATGGCAAGGAGTGTCGCTGCGCAGACCTCACCGCCACCAGGATTCGCTCTGCCGGCGCGACTCGCCGCCATTGGGGGCTCCGGGGCCGCACTCTTCGACGACCCGACGGCGCGCTTTGCAAACCCGGCTCTTCTGGCTGAGATTCGCCAGTTCTTGATCGGGGCAGGACAGAGCCGCGCTGAAGGCACTGACGTCACGGCAGTCAGTCTCGAAGCTGCAGTCGCGCGGCCAATCGGGTCATTTGCAATCGACGTTCGTCAGCAGCGAGTAAGGGGCCTGCTAGACGATCCTGCATTGGCGAACGATCCGGGCCTACAAATTGTGCAGTGGAATGTAGGATTGACCTATGCTCGAGGGTTTGCACGCAACCGGATTCTCGCTGGGGTGTCAGCCGCGAGATTGACGAGCAGAGTCTTCGGAACAACCGGACAGGGGTGGACTTTCGGCGCGGGAGGGGCTGGAAAGATTGGTGGTCGCGTCGCACTCGGCGCCTCCGTGCTAAACGTCGGACCGTCATTTCACTGGCGCACGGAAGACGGCATAACGGAATCCGCTGCGGGATCACCTACCGCCCTGGGGGCGCTGAGCTTCCAATCCCTCCCAGATGGCCTGTTCCGCCTTGTCTTCACCGGGGACGAGGAAGTTGATCTCCGAAGGCACCGGCTGGCTGCGCTTCGGGCCGGCGTCATTGCGGGTATTGGAACGTTCATCAGTGTTCGGAGCGGCTATGAGGTTGCGAAGCGTGGCACTCTGTACACAGAAAACCAGACCTCAGCAGCGGCCGGCATAAGTGTGCGATTCGGGAGCGTGCGCGTCGACATCACCCGCGATCACATCGGTCACCAACTTGGCCAGCGAACGCTCGTGGAGATTGAAATAGAGCGCTGACTGTCCGTACTGAGTGTCTATTTCGCCCGTGCCAAGAGTCGACCGCTTCAGAATCGGCGGCGTTCTCAGGTATGCCGCGGATGCTCGGGAGGGGTGGGCATGCGATCGCGCCCGGTGCTCCGCACGCGATCCTCCACATGCTGGATGATCGCGAGCAGACGGTGACGCTCGAGGGGCAGAGCGAGCTCCGCCAGCACGCTGCGCTGGAGGGCCGACGGTGTGGCCCCCTCCAGACCGGCGGCGCCGTGGTGGTAGAGCACCAACGCCCCGCCGCGCGCGACCGGCAGATGAATGGTCAGAGGGTCGCCGATCGCCAGCGCTCGATCGACGACCGTCACCAGCGGCAGCTCGCGAGACTCGCGCCTGAGGGCGTCGGAGACGGAGCCAGCGATCTCGGTGTTGTGTCCGACCGCCGCCAGCGTCTGCATCAATCCCTCGAGCAGAGCGGTCTCGGTGCCCACGAGAAGTATCTTCGCCATCGCTTCACCATCCCGTCGTTGTCGTCCTCGCAGCCTGTCCGCCCCTCACCCGGCGCACCCGCCGCGCGCAGTCAATCGTAGCAGTCTTGCCCGGGCGTGAAATGTGACCGCGCTCACGCCGGCACGGCTCCGAGAAAGATCCACCTGAGCACCACCAGCAGCATCCAGGCCGCCATCGGCGAGATGTCGAGCGGGCCGACGGTCGGGAGGATGTTCCTCAGAGGGCGCAGCATCGGCTCCGTGAGCGCGATCGACCACCGAACCCACCACCGCGCCGTCGAGAAGCGAAGCCACATGGCGATCACGCGAACCAGCAGCGCGATCTCCAGGATGCCGAAAGTCCAGGACACGAGCAGCACGTACATTCCCCGGCCGCCGTGCCGCCCCAGCTCGGAAGCGACTTCCACCTGCGCCAGGATCCAGCCCAGTAGCTCAAGGAAGAGAATCCCGGCGAGAACGATCACCGCGAGCGTCCACCAGGGAGCGCTCGCCGAGCTGCCCCCGGCGCGGAGCACCTGCTTCTCGACCGGCTCCACGACCGGGTGAACGACTCTACGGAAGAAGCGCGCCAGGGGCCCAAAGGGTGTCACCCGGCGGGTCCGAACGAGCCAATCCACGGAGCAGAGCACCAGCAGGATGACCGCAACCGCCGCCAGGGCGGACCGCAGCACGAGGATGGTCTCGGCGAGAACGGAAGCGAGCGTCGTCACAGCTACCTCTCGAATGTCACTCCCAACCGGTGCATGCTGCCGAACACGTCCGAGCCCTGGTAGGCATAGTCGAGCGTCAGCTCGCGATATCGAAGTCCGCCGCCAAAGCTCAGCGCCTGGGTCGCATAGCTGCCGCTTCCCGAGCCCACACCCACGCGTCCCACCAATCCCAGTGACGAGGGCTGCAGCACGCCGACCTCCAGCCCGCCCACCACTCTACTTGGAGATCCCGTGGTCGAGACGTAGTCGCCGAGGAGCGCGAGCTGCAGCGATCCGCCCCCCACGTGGCGGCCGGCCAGCGGATGCAGCTCGGCACCCACTCGTGCCGTTCGCGGCAACGCGCTGCTGTAGCCTCCCACCTTGGCGCTTCCGCCGAGGTATTGCAGGCTCGCTCCGACTGCGATCATCTCGTTCGCCTGCGCGCGCACTCCACCGGAGAAGCTCACGGCGCTCCCCGACTGATCCGCGAGACTGGTGGAGTAGTAGTGCACGGCCGCACCCAGGCTCGCGATCCGGGCAAGCGAGACAGCCGCAGCGGCGCTGACTGCCTGTTCGCTCGCGGACAGCTTGCGGCCGGTGCTCGACCCCTGGCCTCCACAACCATCGCAGATGAGCTCGTCCACCGAGCCCATGTCCAGATACTGCGCGCCGACGGCGAACGCCGCGATCGCGCTGCGAATCCCGACCGCGATCGATCCCGCCTTCGCGCCGTCGTACAGTGACTGCCCGGCGAGCTGCATCCCGAGGTGACGCACGGTGGCCGCTGCCGCTGGGTTGGTGAAGATTCCGCCAATGCCCTCGGACGCCGTACCGGCGCCTCCGAGCGCCGCAGTCCGCGGCACCACGGACAGCTGGAGCACCGGCGCTCCGGCCGCGGCGTTCCCCTGAGTGGTGCTCTGGGCTCGCGCCTCCGCGCCGCCGGTCGTGACGGCAGCCAGCAGCGCGCTGATCAGCCAGGAACCGTGCTTGGTCATGTGAGTCTGCCTGTCAACGTGAGGGACTCAGCAGCATCAGCCTTTGCCGGTGGAGCCCGGTGGCTGTCTGGACCGCGACGATGTACATGCCGTTTGGTAGTCCCTGGGTCTCGCCGCGCACATCCCACTCGAAGCGATTGGCGGGCAATCCGGTGAACTCCCGTACCATGAGACCGGCGAAGTTGTAGATCCGGATGGTACGCGGCGTCGTCTCGTAGCTGAAGATCACGCGCCCGGACCTCACCGGATTCTCGGACACGATGTAACTGTGGTTGGCGTCCAGCAGCGTGCCGCCTCCGAGCGCGCTCGCGCTCAGGGCGAGCGTGACGGTCGCAGGAAGCGCCGACAGAACGCCGGTGCCAACGATACCGCTGACGCTGAGCCCGAGCGTGTCGCCCTGCCGGAGGTGATTGTTCACCTTGACGGCGACGAGGTAGGTCGTGCTGGCTCCGGCCGCGATCGACTGGCCGAGGCTCGAGAAGGTCGCGGCCGATCCGGAGGCGAAGGGATTCGTGATCGAGGCGATCGGTGCGCCGGTGGGAACGCCCGGCTCGGACGGATTGGTGAACAGATCGATCTCGTCCACGAAGCTGCCAGGCGCTCCGTTGCTCGCCGCGACGATCGTCAACGCCTCGACGCGCGCCCCCTCCAGTGTGTTCGCATCGATGTGCAGGCGGATGGCTGGGATGCTACCGATCGACAGTCTCGCGGACGGCGTCGGGATTGTCGGGCCCACACTCAGCACGACCTGTCCGCCGATCCGGAAGAGTCGCGCAGGAATCGACGCCGACCCGAGCTTGACCGGTGTCGTGCCGCTGCTGGATCGATGCACGAAGACGTCCGAGCTGTCGAGATGGGCCTGGAAAGTCTGTCCCCAAGTCGCGTTCCCGGCGCCGTCGCCCACCAGCAGCCACCAGCGTGAGCCCACCGGAATGGCTCCGGCGGCCGGCGTGGGGAGAACCCTGATGACGCCGCCCGCACCGATGGCCAGTCCGGACGCGATCACGGGCTCACCCGTACCCGCCACGCCATTCGAATCCAGATCGGCGACGACACGCAGGTTCGCGAGACCGGCGGCGAGCAGCGTGCCGGCGGTGCGGATGCGCAGCGAGTCCACCACCATCGGCTCGCCCTGCGCCGTGAAGCGAACCCTGACCAGCGGAAGCGCCGCGGCATCGCGCAGAATCGTCAGGCTGTCCGTGCTGGCCCCCGAGATCGTGAACGTCGACGTGATCAGGGCGAGCGCGATACCGTCGAGGGGCGTGCCGGACGCCGCGATCGTGCTGTCGCTCACGCTGCCTCGCGCCCTCACCGAGTCCACGCGAACGCCGAGGGTGCCGCCGGCGGCGGCACCAGTCTGCACGTCGGCCACGATCAACCAGTGCCGCACCGAGCTCGCGGCGATCTGCGGAGCCGAGGGCGGCGCGAAGTCGAAAATGAGGGAGGTCCCTCCAGGAGACCCGGAGCCGATGGTCCCATCACCCGCGTCCACCGCCCCGTTGCCGTTCGCGTCCTCGATCAGCCGCACGTTCTGTAGGGTGCTCGCCGCCGGGGCGGTGCCGGTGAGAGTGGTGGCGATCCGCCGCACGGAAGCTCCCTCGATGGCGCTCGTCTGCTGGTCGAGGCGGAACAGGACCGCGTTGGGTTGGCCCGGAGCGAGCGTCGAGATGGCAGGCGTCTGTTGCGACGCCACGAGCGTTCCCACTCCCTGGATGGTGAGCGTGCCACCCGACACCGCGGAGCCCACGAAGCTCACCCCGGACAGGTCGCTGACTCTCTGAGCCGTCACGTTGCTCGCGCTCTCGAGGGAGAGCTGGAAGCTCTGACCGTTCGTCGGGGTAGTGCTGAAGGTGTACGTCGCGAGCAGGTAGCCGGTGACTCCTGGCGGAATCGTCAGAGCGAGTCCCGAGAAAATCGCCTCGCCATTGTCCGCTCCCACCGTCGCCGTGCCGAGAAGCGCTTCGCTCGGGCCGACGACCCCGTTGCTGTCGGCGTCGGAGTAGAGGCTCACCCGCGTGACCCCCGATGCGTCGTTGCCGCTCCCCGATGAACGCAGTCGAAGACCGGTGACCCGGATTGCTTCCGAGACGCTGCCCGACACCCGCAATTGAAGCGAGGCCCCATTGGATTTCGGAAGAACGACAATGCCGCCCAGCGACCCATTTCGCGGCCCAGCGGCGATCTGCAGATCTGCCGGCAGAGCGGCCAGCGCCGACTGCAGATTCACCTTTCCGTATCCCCACGACGGATTGGGAACCCCGCCGCCAGCCCCGGTCCACGACTGCAGCGAGAAGTTGTCGGAGCGCGCCGTGGTGGTGAGGGTCTGCCGCACCTGCTCCGGGGTGAGCGAAGGACTTCGTGAGAGAAGCACCGCCACCGAGCCGGTCACCATGGGCGTCGACATGGAAGTGCCCTGCTGGATGAGGTGCACGCCGTCGGGGTGCACCAGCGCCGCGTTCGGTGCCGGAGACATCGCGCTCGATTTCGCCGAGAAGATCGCGGTGCCGGGAGCCGAGATATCGGGCTTCTGATTGGCCAACGCGTCCCGATAGGGGCGGGCCGGCCCCCCCGAGGAGAAAGTGGCGAGGTCGCCCAGCGTCGAGCGGACATTGAAGCTGACATTTTGCGTGCCCGACATCCAGCTGACGCGAGAAGTATGCGCCGCCACCGCGATGCCGCGCGCAGCCGTGGCCGGAGAGCCCACGAGGAAACCGTTGTCGCCGCCGCCGCTGAAGGTCGCCGGAATCGTCGCCAGGTACTGCCACAGATCGAATCGACCGTTGCCGCCGCGCCTGTTCATGGTCACCGTGATCCGCCAGACGCCCGCTGCCGGAACCTGCCCGGCCGTGGCATCGAAGAGCTGCACGATGGCGAGACGGTCCTGGTTGAGCGGCGATGGGCCGCTCGAGGCGTTGTCCATGAACACGTTCCCCTGCGGGTCGTCCCCTCCCGTCGCCGCGTCTCCCGTTCGCCGTGAGACGATCGTGCCGTTCGGGCGCTGGACGGCGATGGTCAGCGAGTCGCGGCCGTCGTACCACATGTGGAAGAGCCCATAGTTGCCCTGGGGTCCGGCCGCCGGGGAATAGCCCGAGATCGTGAGCGCGACCTGCGCCGTATCGCTGGTGCCAAGCGTGCGTGTCGCGTGGACGAGATGCGGGCCCGTTGCCGTGCCGATGTTGTTCTGGTTCTGCGCGTCGTTGCCGGCCGCGATCATGACGATCCGGCCGGGTCCGCTCAGCGAGTCGATGGCATGTTCTTCCGGCGAGGAGCCGTCGTGCGCGGCGAAGATGGTTCCGAGGCTGAGATTCACCGCCACCGGACGCCCGAGCGCCGCGGCGCGCTTGAAGATGTACTCGATCCCCTCGATGACGTCGCCCGTCGAGAAGGAGCCGTTGCCGCCCTTGACAACGATCAGATCGGCCATCGGAGCAACACCGGCGAACGTGCCGGTGGGCCCTCCGTTGCCAGCGGCGATCCCCGCCACGTGTGTCCCGTGGCCGAAGCTGTCCTGCTCGCTGCAGCTGCCGGCGTCGATGATCGCCGCCGTGCATTCGTTGCCGCGGGTGAACGCCTGTCCGCCGATGGTGCCCGGGACGGTGCCGCTCGTCGCCGTCATGTCCCAGAGGTAGAGTACGCGGGAGGTGCCGTCGGCCCTCTTGAAGTCGGCGTGGCTCCAGTCGATACCGGTGTCGAAGATGCCGACCAGAGCGCCTGCACCGGCGTTCCCGGTGAATGCGGCCTGACCGGTGCGCGTCCGCACCTGATCCGCCTTCAGATCCGCCATCGCCGCGTCGTTGTTCACCCTGATGCGGGTCGTGGACTCGACGAAGCGAACGCGCGGGTCCGATTCCAACCGAGCGACCGCGGACAGGGGAAGCCACGCACCGAAGAGGGAGCCTGCTTGCGAGCGGATCCGCCCGCCGAGCGACTCGATGACGGACGGTGAGCGATCGGTGAGCGAGACGAAGACGTCGACGTACGTCTCGATCCCCTCTCGTTTCACCGTGAGCTCGTGCAGCAGCGGCTCGTCCCGCAGCCGCACGCTGGTCTCGGCCGCGTCCGAGATCGGCGCCTGCTTGATCCTCTGAACCACGGACGCGTCTCGGAGCGAGCGCAGCCGCGGATCTATCCGAGCGGGGCGAAGCTGAGCCTGGGCAGGGGCGACGCCCGCGACAAGCAGGCAGAGCGCACCAACCCGGAAGGCCGGGAGGCTCGAGTGCAACGGGTCTCTCGTGGGGTAGGGAGGTCAACGGCGCGTGCGGCGGGCCCCGCAATATAGGAGCGCCCACGTGTCACGAGAAGGACGATTGGCCGCGCATCCAGGTTGCTGGACGCGTGCCTCCCATTCCCGCTATCCGGCCGCTGCTCGCACGTATCCCCGCTCGATCGCCACCAGATCGAGCGCCGCGGTCGCGAGATCTTCCGTCAGCAACGCATGTGGCGTCAGGGGCGCCAGCGTGGCGATCGACTTGAGGTAGTGCCGGCAGCTCTCGCAGACATCGGCGCGACGGAACTCGGCCTCTCCGTCGCGGTGCAGGTAGCTGAGCCGATGGTGGTCTGTCTCCCCGCACCAGACGCACGCCAGACGAGAGAAGCTCCACTGCGCAGCGCACCGTCCGCAGCGCAGCACGCGCTCCCCGTCGGCGCGCAGCTCACCGAGGAGCGGCGGGGCCCCACAGCCCGGACAGCTCGGCAGCTCCCACGTTGCCGCCCGGATCAGCGACTCGACCCGCTCTCTTCCGGCGCGAAGAGCCGGCCGCACGGCGTAGTCGAGGAGGGTCACCACGAGGAACTCGTCCATATCCAACGACGGGGAGAGCTCGGCGGCCGCCTCCCACGCTCCGGCGAGCGCCGCATCGGCAACGGAGTCGAGATCCAGCCGGTCGCGAGCCGACGCCAGCCGGACGGCGAACGCGTCGGCGGCGGTTCGGGCGCTGGCCGGGAGGGCGTGCGCCAATGTCTCGAGATTCGCGATCAGTCCATCGCCGCGAACGAGCGGCTCGCCCGACAACGCCGGGAGTCCGGATTCGAGGCGGTCCCGCGCCGCATCCTGATGCGGAGTTCCGGGCGGCAGCGAGGCGTCGACGGCTTCCATCCCCGCGATGATGGCGCCGAGCAGCGCCGCCGCCTCGCCGAGCTCGGGCTGACGGGCGGCGAGGGCATCGAGCGAGGTCGCCAATGTCAGGGCTTCTTCGGCTCGGCTCGGCGCGGATTCGCGCCCTTACCCTTGTCGAATGCGCGTCCGTCCGTCGGGGTGGCAGCTGTTGGCTTGGGCGATTGGCTGCTCGGCGCCGACGCGGCAGTGGGAGCGGGCGGCGCGGGGCGGGGCGGCATGGGCATCGTGCCGGCCGCCAGACGCTCCACCGGCGCGGCGGCGCGACCGGGCCAGAGTGTCGTGTCCGCGGCATGCGGCTTCGCGGCGCTCGCCTGCACTCCATGGTTGTCTCCGTCGCCCCCCGCGCCACCGTCCCGGCGGCGGACCGCTTCGGGAGAACAGGCGCCCATCACCAGCGCGCCCATGAGTCCAATCAAGGTCAGCGTTCGCCAACGAGACGGCCCTGGCATCCGGGATCTCCTCACAGATGCCAGAGCGAGATGCGCGGCCATTGCGGCGCGCTCACGATGACGAAGCGGAGCAGGAAGCCCCCGATCAGCACGAACCGCGCGGCGAGCACAGCGCGACGCTGTGCGGCCGCCGTGTCCGTACTCTCGCGCCAGTGCAGGACGAGCGGCGCGATCAGACCCAGCGCCACCACCCCGAGCCAGAACACGATCCCGAACCCGCCGCTGATGATCGGACGCGCGAGTGAGCCGAGGAAGAGGATCATCGCGCCGATCACCACGAGCTCCATCACGATCGCCCACCGGTCCGCCCGGGCCAGCCTGGCGATTGTGGCATCCGTCCACGAGCGGCCGCGACGGGTCAGCATGAGAAGGAGCAGCGCGTACGACGTCGACGCGGCGCTGAGGAGGAAGAGCGCGCCCAGGAGTCGCGCATTGTGCCAGACGGGTAGGGTGGAGTTCGTCATCAGCACGCCCGTGTAGCCGGCGAGAAAGAAGCCGAAGAAAGCGCCGAGCACCTCCCACAGGAGCGTGATCGGGCGGGGGCGGCTCCGTGCCCACCGGTCCGCGCGCACCAGCGTCGGATTCTGTATCCGTCCGCCTTCCACCTGGGCGCCGATGAACGAGACCAGTGCGAACAGGCCGAAGATGGCGAGTCCCCATGATCCGACGGAGATCGGCGACCAGAGCTTGATCATCGGCACGGGCACGTGGTTCGACTGGATCAGCATGTGCCAGAAGCGAAGCGGCTTGCCGAGGTCGATGATCAGGAGCAGACCGCACACCAGCACCAGCGGGAAAGCCAGTGTGTATCCGAGACGCACCGCGTCACGATCGCGCCGGTCGCCGATGGCGGTGAGCATGGTCGCGATGAAGTAGCTCCCGGCGGCGAGGCCCCCGAGAAAGAAATACAGAATGACCAACCAGCCCCAGCGCGGGGGCAGCGGCATTCCGGACTGGGCATTCACCGCGAGCTGTGCCAGCGCTGTCATGTCGCGCCTCCGCCGATGATCGGCAGCTGGCGGTGCCGCGATGCCTCGTTTGCCGAATGAAAGCGCTCGAAGAGCGAGCGCGGCGCATCACCCGGACGGTTGGGCGGCGGCTGTCGGGGGGGTGGAGAAGCAGGCGGCGTGGGCTGGGAGCCGCCATCCGCTCCGGCCATCCCGTCCATCCGATCCTTGCGAAGGCTGACGATGCCGGTGAGGGCGACAGCCGCGGCGGCAAGAGCGCTCATACCGAACCCAGCGGCTACATGCTCGGTACCGATCTCGGGGTTGGTCGGCAGCCCGTAGACCTCCGGCTTGTCCACCAGCACGTAGAAGCAGTTCAGGCCACCGACGATGTCCTCCTTACCGTAGACGTAGGCATCGAGCCCCTGCGCCTTGAGGTCCGCGACTCGCTGGTCGGCGAGGGGCATCATCTCCGACACCTCACCGAAGCGGATCGAGTCGGTGGGGCACGCCTGGGCGCAGGCCGGCTCGAGCCCGTTCTGCATGCGGTCGTAGCAGAGCGTGCACTTGTGCGCCTTGCCGTCGTCCCCCATGTCGATGACACCGAACGGGCACGCGCTCACGCACGCCCGGCAGCCGTTGCAGGTGTCCTGCTGGATGAACACCGAGTCGAACTCGGTGCGCATGATCGCGCCGGTGGGGCAGGCCGAGAGACAGGCGGCGTGCGTGCAGTGCTTGCAGGTATCCGACATCATCAGCCACCGCGAGCCGTTGAGATGCCCGGTCTGGTGGCGGTCCTCGGGGATCTGTTCCACGAACTTCACGTGGCGCCAGTTGAGCGCGCTCAGCCGCCCCGTGTTGTCGTACGAATCGCCAGTGAGCTCACGCTTCCCTCCTTCTTCAGCCGGAAGCTCGTTCCACTGGTGGCACGCGACCTGGCATGCCTTGCACCCGATGCAGATGGTGGTGTCGGTGTAGAAGCCCTTAGCCATGGTACACCCCCTCGGGCGCTTCCGGGTGCAGATACTCCAGCACCTCCGCCGGGAGCCCGGTGCGCTCGAGCACGTCGCCGAGCGAGCCGGCGTCAGCGAGGAGCTGGATGCCCTGCTCGATGTTCGCTTCCGCCGCCTGTCGCTCGCGCCGGCCGACATGGGGCAGGGGTGTGGCCGCATCGGTGAGCTTGGCCAATACGTCGCTGGCGTGGCGACCGGGCTGCACCTGGCACATGAAGGCCTTTCCCTCGTGAATCGTCACGTTCGGATCGCCCACGAGAGCCGAGATCGAGTTGACGACGCCTCCGGTGACGATGCCACGATATCCCCAGTGCCACGGCATTCCCACCTGGTGCACCGTCCGGCCGCTCACCTGGAAAGGACGCAGCCGCCGCGTGACCAGCGCCTTGCACTCGATCACGCCGCGTGGGGTCGAGACGGTCACCCATCCCGCGTTGTCGATGCCGCGCTCGCGCGCCAGCTCCGGCGAGACCTCGACGAACAGCTCCGGCTGCAGCTCGGCCAGCCAGGGCACCCATCGGCTCATCACGCCGCTCAGGTGGTGCTCGGTGAGCCGGTAAGTCGAGATCACGATCGGGAAGTCGGGGCTGCCCGGATCGATGTACTTGTTACCGACGACGTTGTAGATCTTCGTGACCGGGTTGCGCGGAGCAGCTCCGTAGAGCGCGTTCTTCACCGGCCCTTCCCACGGCTCGTAGTGCGTGGGCAGCGGGCCGTCCACGGTGCCCGACGGCGCGTACAGCCAGGCCTTCCCATCGGGCTTCATGATGAAGGGCAAGGTCCCGTCGTGCGCGTCCACTCCCCCTTTTGCCCACACGCCCTTGTACGTCGGCGACTTGGTGGCCGGATAGTCGGGAATGTCGTAGCCCATCCACTTGCCGTTCGGCACCGGCTTCTTCGTCTTGGGATCGGGCGGATTCACGACGCTCGCGTCCCACCACACGTAGCGCTTGCGCTCGGACCAGGGGTTGCCCGCGGGATCGGCGCTGGCGCGATTGTACAGGATCCGCCGGTTCGCCGGCCAGGCGAATCCCCACCCGAGCGACACGTAGTCGTCGGATTTTCGCGCTGCTGCGCGGTTGACATCCGGCGAGGGCGTCACGCCGGTATAGATCCACGCGCCCGCCGAGGTGCTCCCGTCGTCCTTGAGATCGGCGAATGTCTTGAGCAGCGTCTTGTCGGGCAGCGTCCACCCGTTGATCTCCCGCAGAAACTCGATCGTCTTGGGCTCCCGGCGTGGCCCCTCCTCTCCAAAATCCCAGGTGAGCGCGAGGAAGGGCGCGTCGTTGGGATTGGTCGAGCCAGCGTAGAGCTTCTTGAGGCGCTTCGCGAGGTGATGGGTGAACCAGAGGTCACCGCGCGCATCGCCTGGCGCATCCACCGCCTTCTCGTGCCACTGCAACAAGCGCTGCGTGTTGGTGAACGAGCCGTCGATCTCTGGAACGGTGGCGGCGGGGAGGAAGAAGATCTCGGTCTTGATCGCCGAGGGGTCGGAGACGTCAGGTGCCTTCCAGAACTCCGCGGTCTCCGTCATGAAGATGTCGCGCACCACCATCCACTCGAGCTTCGACATCGCCTGCCGCTGGAACGTCGCGTTCTGCCCGCCCACCGCCGGGTTCTGGCCGACTGTCAGCATCCCCTTGATGACGCCCGCGTCCATTGCCGTGAACATCGGGATGTGGGAATGGTCACCCATGTTCTTCGGCAGGAAGTCGTAGCCCCAGTTGTTCTCCTTCGTCGCCGCGTCGCCGTACCAGGCCTTGAGGAAGGAGACCGCGTACTTGCGGCCGTTCGCCCACCAGCCGGTGGTCGGCATCTCCCGGTTGATGTAGCCCTCGAAGCTGTGATGCTCGGGCGTGGTCGCGTTCGGCGCCGGGAGATAGCCGGGAAGCAGGTTGAAGAGCGTGGCGATGTCGGTGGAGCCCTGGATGGTCGCGTGACCGCGGAGGGCCATGATCCCGCCGCCCGGACGCCCGATGTTGCCGAGGAGCGCCTGGACGATGCCGGCCGTCCGGATGTACTGGACACCGACCGTGTGCTGGGTCCAGCCCACGGCGTAGGCGAACGCCGAGGTGCGGTCGCGGCCGGAGTTGTCGCACAGCGTCTTGGCGACGGTGAGGAAGTCATCGGCGCTGCAGCCGCAAATCTGCGACACCATCTCCGGCGTGTAGCGGGCATAGTGGCGCTTGAGGATCTGGAAGACGCAGTGGGGGTGCTGCAGCGTCGGATCCGTCTTCGGGGGAGTGCGCCGGAAATCGGTGCCGGTCTGCCCTTCCTTCGCGTGGGGCTCGTCGGCGTTCTTATTCGGCCTGAGCTGCTGCGGCGAGCTCGGGACCGCGGTTCCGTCGTACGCCCAACTCTTGGTGTCGTACTTCCGCTTCGCCGGGTCGAAGCCGGAGAAGAGTCCGTCCAGATCCTCGGTATCCTTGAAATCGGGGCTGACGATGGTGCTCACGTTGGTGTAGGCGAGCACGTAGTCCTTGAACCAGCGGTCGTTCGTGAGGATGTAGTTCACGATGCCGCCCAGGAACGCGATGTCGCTTCCCGATCGGATGGCGACGTGCTTGTCGCACATCGCGCTGGTGCGGGTGAAGCGCGGATCGACGTGCATGATCTTCGCGCCGCGCGCCTTCGCCTTCATCACCCAGCGGAACCCCACCGGATGACACTCGGCGAAGTTCGACCCCATGATCAGGATGCTATCCGAGTTCTGCAGATCCTGCTGGAACGTCGTTGCGCCGCCCCTGCCGAACGAGACCCCCAGACCGGGGACCGTGGCAGAGTGTCATATCCTGGCCTGGTTTTCTATGTAGACCCCGCCCAGCCCGCGAAACAGCTTCGCCTGGGCGTAATTCCACTCGTTGTCCAGCGTCGCGCCGCCGAGGGACGCGAGGGCGAGTGTGTTGTTGACGGTGACATCGTGGTCCATCCCGGCCGGGCGCGCGACCGCCTTGAAGGTCGCATCGCGGGTCTTCTTCACCCGATCCGCGATCATGTCCATCGCCTTTTCCATATCGATGGATTCCCACGCTGTGGCGCCGGGCCGGCGATAGAGCGCCTTCGTCTGACGCTCGGGGTTGACCGTCAGCTGAAAGCTCGCCGCGCCCTTGGGGCAGAGGTTCCCCCGGGAGATCGGCGAGTCCGGGTTTCCCTCGACGTTGATCAGCTTGCCGTCGCGCACGTGAAGGAGCTGACCGCAACCGACAGCGCAATAGGGACAGACCGACGGCACGGTCTTCGTGTTGCGGATCTTCCAGCCGAGGGGCACCGCGGCCGCCAGCGGCTCCGGGTCCAGGCCGAGCGAGACGAGCCCGCCCAGCGTCGCGCTTCCTGCCACCAGGCCCGAGCGCTTGAGAAACTGCCGGCGAGAGAGGGACATTGCCACTCCTGCACGCTGAGATGCGAGCGTCCGTCGGAGGAGACGAACCTGCGGGATGCGACTTCCGGTAATTAGGCGTCCCGAAAGAGGGAGCGCAACCGCCTATCTACGTCAGTAGAGGAAGCCCTGTAGCTGGACGGTGAACTGGTTCTGATCGAGCGTCGAGAGGTTCAGTCGGTCGACGCTGTTGCGCGCGTACGCGGCCTTCACGTTGAGATTGTGCCCCATCATGTAGTACGTGCCGCCGACCTGGATGCGATGCTCGTTCTGGAACGCGGCGACGCTGGTGACGTCGTAGCTCCGTCCGTCGACCTTGAGCCAGGGCATGATCTTGAGGCTGGTGATGTAGTAGCCCACCTCGAAGAGGTAGTCGTTCTGCTTCGGCAGAGCGGTGAAGAAGGTGTCTCCGTCGTACTGGATGAAGTCGGCCTGCGCCGAGATACCGCCCGGCCCGACGGGATGCTCGAAGAAGGCGTCGACGGCATACGCGTGATACTTGCTCTGCGTATCGAAGCCGCCGCCCAGAGCGAAGATCTTTCTCTTGCCGAAGTAGGTGCCGGAATAGAAGAAAGTGGGAGCCTCGGCCTCGAGGAAGTTGTACTGGAGCCGTCCCCCGAAGCGGGGCGTGTTGGAGCCCACCTGAACCGTGCCCACCGTGTTCTTGAATCCCTGGAAGATGCCGGCCCGATACTCGAGGCGCTGGCCCAGGACGTTTCCTTTGGCCTGGAACCCGACGTCTCGGCCGACGCTCGACAGAGTGGACGGGCCCTCGACGAAGGAGTACGCGCCGTAGTCGATCGGCAGGAGCGTAGCCGCGCTCTGCAGGCAGTTGCGGCAGAGCGGATAGAGCATGAGGCCCGCATCGACAGCGAACGCGGCATCGCCGGTCGGCTTCACCTCGACGTACGCATCCTGGGTGATGAACCCGGATCCGAGACTCTTCGTGAAGCCCGCGCCCGAGCGGCCGAGGTTCGGGTTGTCGGTCTCGAAGAAGAAGGAGACCCGGGAGCCCCACTGGCCACTGGCGAGCAGACGGATGCGCCGCTCGAAGATGTTCTGCGCGTAGCTGGTGTCCTGGCGCACATTCTCGCTCCAGTCGGCCCATGTCTGCGCGAGGAGTCCGACGCGGAGCGTCGTGGAATCGTTGATCTTCATGCCCTGAGCCGCCGCCGGCGCGGCGAGAAGTGCGGCGAGAGCAATCGCCGTCATCGCAGCGCCTGGCCTCATGGAACCGGTCATGTCGTGCTCCTCCGTGAAAGCGAGATAGGCCAGCGGCACATCGCGGGCGTCGGGACGAATGAGACGCGGGCGGATCAGGAGCCTACCTCGGTCCAGATGCTTTCCTGCTGCGTCTCGCGCAGGAACAGGCTGCCGACGATGAACGTCATCAACGCCACGCCGATCGGGAAGTACAGACCAGCATAGATGTTCTTGGTGGCTGCCGTCAGCGAGGTGGCGATCAGGGGGAGAAAGCCGCCAAACCACCCGTTGCCGAAGTGATAGGGCAGCGACATCGACGTGTAGCGGATGCGCGCCGGGAAGCTCTCCACCAGAAACGCGGCGATCGGGCCGTAGACCATCGTCACGAACAGCACCTGCACGAAAATGAGCGCGATCAGCGTCGGAACATTGGCGCCGGTCGCTGTCTTGCTCACCGGATCGATCGGCCCGGCCGCCGAGGCCATCGCGTGGTAGATCGGGAGGTAGGAGAGGGCGGCGATCAGGCAGCCCGCCATGATGATCTTCTTGCGGCCGATGCGATCCGAGAGCGCGCCGAAGACGAGGAAGAACGGTGTCCCCAGTGCGAGCCCCACCGCGACGATCATATACGCCTGGGCGAGCGGCACCTTGAGTGTCGTCTGCAAGAAGAGCAGAGCGTAGAACTGACCCGTGTACCAGACCACGGCCTGCCCGGCCGTCGCCCCGAGCAGCACGGTGAAGAAGATCTTGAGGCCGGCCGCGTTGCCGAAGCTCTCCTTGATCGGCGCGATCGACGTCTTCCCCTCGCTCTTCAGCTTGGCGAAGAGAGGCGACTCCGCCATCCGGACGCGTATGTAGTAGGAGATGATGACGAGGATCGCCGACATGAGGAACGGGATGCGCCAGCCCCACGCCTTGAATTCGGCCTCGCCCAACGTCTTGCGCGTCACCAGAATGACCATCAGCGACAGGAACAGACCAAGCGTGGCCGTCGTCTGGATGAACGAGGTGTAGAAGCCCCGCTTATTGTCGGGGGAGTGCTCCGCCACGTACACGGCGGCGCCGCCGTATTCGCCGCCCAGCGCCAGGCCCTGCAGCAGTCGCAGCGTCACGAGGATGACCGGTGCCATCACCCCGAGCGTGCCGTAGCCCGGGAGGAGCCCGATCACCGCCGTCGACCCGCCCATGATGAGCAGGGTGAGCATGAAGGCGTACTTGCGGCCGACCTTGTCGCCGATGCGCCCGAAGAAGAGCGCGCCGAAGGGCCGCACCGCGAAGCCGACCGCGTAGGTCGCCAGCCACTTCAGCAGGGAGACGGTGGCGTTGGCCTCCGGATAGAAGATGCCGGCGAGGATGGCGGCGAGGCTGCCGAAGATGTAGAAGTCGTACCACTCGATGATGGTCCCCACGGACGACGCCGCGATCACGCTCCAGATCTTGGAGATGGCGTCGGCCTGGGTGTTTGCGCCGGTTCGCACGGGTGCGCCGAAGGAGCTGGCCTGCGTTGCCATGAGCAGTTCCTCTCCAGAAGGGAAGAGAACAACCGGCACGATGGCGCCAAATTGCCGCACGTCGGCCGGCTGTCAAGGCTGTCGGACTGGTAGCGAAGCCGGCGGGTCGCCAGATTGCGGCAGCGCCGTGCGCCTAGCTCCCTCGCCCGGGGGGGAACGAACGACCGAGCGCAACCCAATTGCAGGGAGATCTCGTGGCCACTCGTCGGGCATTCCTCACCGGTCTCGCGGGCGCCGGCGGCGCGGCCCTCGCTCTGCCCGCTTTCCGTTCGACCGCGTTCGCGTCGCTGCTCCATGCCGAGCCGATCGCCACCGGGCGAGCGCCCACGGCGCTCTCTACCGACGAGGAGTACTGGAGCGAGATCCAGCGCGCGTTCGACGTCGACCGCACCCTCGTCAACCTGAACAACGGCGGATGCAGCCCGTCCCCCAGCCATGTGCTGGATCAGATGATCCGCGACCTCAAGTTCTCCAACGAGGCGCCGGTGGAGCACATGTGGGCCGTCCTCGAGCCCCGCATCGAGAGCGTCCGCCGGGACCTCGCGGCCGACTTCGGGTGCGACCCGGAGGAGATGGCGATCGTCCGGAATGCGTCCGAGGCGAACGAGACCATGATCCTGGGGCTCGACCTCAAGCGCGGGGACGAGATCATCGTCACAAACCAGAACTACGGACGGATGCTCACCACCTGGGATCAGCGCGTCAGGCGCGATGGGATCGTGGTGAAGCCCATCTCCTTCAAGGTGCCTCCGCCGTCGGCGCAGTATCTGGTGGACCAGTTCCGCGCCGCCATCACACCCCGCACCCGCGTGATCGAGGTCACCCACATCACGAACCTCACCGGCCAGATCATGCCGGTGCGCGAGATCGTACAGATGGCGCGCGAGAAGAACATCGAGGTGTTCGTCGACGGGGCGCACGCGTACGCGCATTTCCCGTTCACCCGCGATGAGCTCGGCGCCGATTACTACGGGACGAGCCTGCACAAATGGCTGCTCGCCCCGATCGGCACGGGCTTCCTGTACGTGCGGAAGTCAAAGCAGAAGCAGCTCTGGCCGCTCATGGCGGCGCCGGCGACCATGGACGAGAACATCCGGAAGTACGAGGAGATCGGCACCCATCCGGCAGCCAACCACAACGCCATCGCGGCGGCGCTGGCGTTCCACCGCGGCATCGGCGCGCCCCGCAAGGCGGCGCGCCTGCGCTACCTTCGCGACCGGTGGGCGAAGCGCCTGCTGGACGCCGACTCGCGCGTCAAGGTGCTGACCCCGCTCGACGACAAGCAGAGCTGCGGGATCGCCCTGGTGCACATCGATGGGATCGACACCGCCAAGCTGCAGCAGCACCTCTGGACGAGCGCGCGCATCATCACCACCCCGATCCTGCATCCCGAATTCAACGGGCTCCGCATCACGCCCAACGTCTACACGACGACGGATGAGGTGGACGTGTTCGCGGACCGGGTCATCAAGGTGCTCAAGGGTGGCGCCGCCAAGGAGCTCGCGAGCGCTACCTGAGCTCGTGTCGTCCCGCGCGGAAGGAAGAGGTCTCTCGGCTCGAGAGACCTTTTTCATTCGAGGCCATCAGGCGGCGGGTTGCGCCAGCTCGCTGGCCGTCACAGGCACACCGTGCGCCGCCGCGATGCTGTAGACGTCCTCTCCTCCGAGAACCTCCTTCACGAGAAGCGCCTCGGCCAGCGCCTCGACCGCACCACGATACTGGCGGATGATCCCCTCGGCTCGCTCCATCTGCTCGCCGGTGAGCTTGCGCACCGCCTGATCGATCTGTGATTGGAGCTGTGAGCTCACCTGCCCCCCCTGAGCCCCGGGATCGGCGCTGATCAGTCCGACGTCGTCACTCATGCCGAACTCACCGACCATCCGCCGGGCAATTCCCGTCGCCTGCACCAGATCACCGCCCGCCCCGGATGTCACCGCGTCGCGACCGAGGAACACCAGCTCGGCCGCGCGCCCGCCGAGCGCCTTGGCGATGACGCCCTCGAGGTAGCGGCGAGGATGCAGATGCCGGTCCTGCTCGGGAGCGAAATGGGCGGCGCCGAGTGAGCGGCCGCGAGCCTCGATCGTCACCTTATGGATCCGGTCCTCGGGGCAGGTGATGAGGCCGACCACCGCGTGGCCCGACTCGTGGATGGCGATCAGGCGGCGCTCCGCGTCGGAGATGATCACCCCGGCACGCACCCGGCCGAGGAGAATCCGGTCGCGTGCCTGCTCGACGTGCTCGTTCGTGATCTGGTCGCGCTCGTCCTGGACGGCGATGATCGCCGCCTCGTTGAGAAGGTTGGCGAGCTCCGCGCCGGAGTGTCCCACGGTGAGCAGCGCGAGCCGCTCGAGATCGACGTCCGGGGCTAGCGGAGTGCGGGCCGCGTGAATCCTCAGGATCTCGAGCCGGTCGGTGGCCGTCGGCAGCGGCACCTCGACGACACGGTCGAACCGTCCCGGGCGGCGGACGGCGGGATCCAGCATGTCCTCGCGGTTGGTCGCGGCCATCCACACCACCCCCTCGTTGCCTCCCATGCCGTCCATCTCCACGAGGAGCTGGTTGAGGGTCACCTCTTCCTCACCGGAACGATTCGGCCGTCCACGGCGACCGCCGAGGGAGTCGAACTCGTCGATGAAGACGATGCACGGCGCATTCTCGCGGGCCTGCTTGGCGAGCGCGCGGACGCGACGCGAGCCGACACCGACGTACATCTCGTTGAAGTCCGAGCCGGCGGCGGTGATCACCGGCCGCCCCGCTTCACCCGCGACGGCGCGCGCCAGCAGCGTTTTGCCGGTACCCGGGGGCCCGATCAGCAGTACGCCCTTCGGGCATCGGGCGCCCATCGCCTGGAAGCGTCCGGGATTGCGCAGATAGGCGATGACATCCCGCAGGTCCGCCTGGGCCTCGCGGGCGCCTCCGACATCAGCGAGGGTGAGCTGCCGCGACGGGGGAGTCGCGATGAACTTGGACGCGCTCAGCCCGCCGCGCTGCCGGACGAACACGTAACCGAAGATGCCCAGCACCACCAGGAGGCTGAGCGCCTGCATGGCGAGCTCCGCCGAGCCGCTCCCTTCACTCTCCAGCACCCGCACCCTGGCGCCGCTCGCGCTCCAGCGCTCCAGATCCGCCATCGACATCGAGCGCTCGGGAAGGACGGACTGGATCGTCTGAACCGGCCGGCCCCCGACCAGAAGCGGCGCCCGCAACCGCGCGATCAGCAGCGCGCCGTTCTCGGCGAGAGTCAGATCGGCAACCCGCCTCTCCGAGATCGTCGTCGCCATCTCGGAGAAGGATACGGCCGGAAAGCTCGGTCGTGCGTGGCGGACGAGATGCCACCAGCCGGCGATCGCGACCGCCAGAGCGACGACGAAAGCTCCGAGCCACCAGTGTCTCACCGGACCGCGCCGGAGGGCGATCGCGGAGAAAAACTCGCGAGACCGCCAGTTGCGCCGCTCGCGCGGAACAGCGCGGCTTTCGTTCTTGACAGGAGAGGAGGACACAAACGACTCGGAAGGGGGAACGGCGTCTGAGGCCGTCTGTGCTTCAGACTGGTTTTACCGTTGCGGAGTAACGGGGGTTCCGTCCGACCGAAGGCCGGCGCGCGGCCGGCTGGCCGCCCCCCTCCTCACCTCACCCTTCTCGTCTTCCCCTTGAGAAAATCCATCAGGATGAACTGGCCCAGGGTCATGGTGTTCGTGAAATAGGCCTTGCCCCGGCAGATCGACGAGACGCGCTTCACGAACTCGACCAGGGCGCGGTCCCGCGCCAGCATGAAGGTGTTGATCATGATCCCCGCCCGCTTGCAGTTCGCCACCTCCCGGAAGGTGTTGGCGATGACCATCGCGTCCAGTCCCATCGAGTTCTTGTAGATCTGGCCGTTCGGCATTGTCAGCGCGCTGGGCTTGCCATCGGTGATCATCACGATCTGCCGCATGTCTTTCTTCTGGGCGAGCAGGATCCGACGGGCGAGCTTGAGACCTTCGGCGGTGTTGGTGTGGTACGGTCCCACCTGCGCCTGTGCCAGCGCGGACAGAGGAATCTCCTCGGCCGAATCGTGGAAGAGCACGACACGCAGCGAATCACCCGGGAATTGGGTGCGGATGAGATGGGTGAGGGCGAGCGCGACCTTCTTGGCCGGGGTGAAGCGGTCCTCGCCATACAGGATCATCGAGTGCGACGTGTCGAGCAGAAGGACGGTGGCGCACGAGGAGCGGTATTCGGCCTGTCGCACCATGATGTCGCTGTACTCGAGATCGATCGGCACATCGATGGTGCCGTTCCGGATCAGAGCGTTCTGGAGGGTGGCGTTGACGTCCAGGTTGAGGGTGTCGCCGTATTCGTAGCACTTGCTCGACGCATCCGCCTCGACCCCGGTGGCGAGATACGGTGTGTCGTGACTTCCGAAGCTGGACTTGCCGAGCGAGCCCAGGAGATTCCGCAGCGTCTTGAACCCGAGGAAGTCGATCCCCTTCTCGGTGAGATTGAACTGGACGTCGCGTGAAGCCGCCTGGGCCAGTCCCCCGGGTCCAGTGACGGATTGGTAGCCGGCGGGCATCTGCGGGGCTGTCTCGACATTCAGAAAGCCTTCATTGACGAGGCGCTGGATGAGGTCATTGAGGAGCTTCGCGAGCTGATCCACGGACTCCTCGTCCCCGTCTCCGCGCATCGCCTCCAGCATCTCGGGAGTGAATTGCCCGCTCTCCATGAGCGCCTTGAGGATGGCCTCGCGCAGCGCGTCCAGCGATCGGTCTTCCTCGCCGCCGAACTCTCCCCAGTACGGATGAAAGTTCTGCCCGCCCGCGAAGCCGGATTGGAGCAGGAAGTCGGCGAGCTTGTCGAGAAGTGACTGGAGATCGACCGCATCGGCCATCTCCGGGCTGAACTTCGTGTAGGTGTGGAACCGCATTCTCTCACCTTGATCGGGGAACCGCGGATGCGCAAGCGGGCCTCCGCTTGCGAACGACCACCTGCGCGGTAGCGTTCACCGCCGATGCCGTCGATCGCCGCCCGACCTCTCAATCCGTTCCGCGTGCTCGTCCAGCACCGGAACTTTCGCATCTTCTGGATCGGACAGACCGCGTCGCTGATCGGTACCTGGATGCAATCCGTGGGGCTGGGATGGCTCACCCTCGAGATCACCAACAGTGCGTTCATGGTGGGTCTCATGGCCACCGCATCCGCCTTCCCGGTCGTGCTCCTCGCGCTCTACGGCGGAGTGATCGCCGACCGATCGGACAAGCTACGGCTGGTGACGATCGCCCAGGCTCTGCTGCTGGTGGAGGCTGCCGTGCTCTGGTGGATCGTCTGGTCGGGTCACGTCACGATCGGCTGGCTGCTCGGATTGACGCTGCTCGGGGGCACCATCAGCGCATTCGAGATACCGACGCGGCAGGCCTTCATCATCGAGCTGGTCACGCGGGACGACCTCACCGACGCGATCGCGCTGAACTCCGGTGGCTTCAACCTGGCGAGAGTGATCGGTCCGAGCGTGGCCGGGATCATCATCCATCGTGCCGGTATCGCCTGGTGCTTCGCCGCCAATGCCCTCAGCTACCTGTCCGTGCTCGTCGGGTTGTTCATGATCCGCCTGCCGCCGCGGGTGGTCATGCGGGCGACGACGTCGCCGTGGGAAGGACTGGTGCAGGGGCTCCGATACATGAATCGAACGCGCGAGGTCGCGTCCCTCATGCGCATCATCGCCGTGTACGGCATCTTCACCGTTCCCTACCTGAGTCTCATGCCGGTGATCGCTCGCGACGTGCTTCACACCGACGCCGGCGGATTCGGCCTCCTCCTCACGAGCGTCGGCATCGGAGGATTTCTCGGTGCGCTGGCCCTCGCCACCATCGGGCAGCGTGTCGCCCGCGGGCGCCTGCTGCAGGGCTCGGCCTACGCTTTCTCCGTGCTCCTGCTGGTCTTCTCGTTCTCGCGCTCGCTGCCGGTGGCGGCCGTGTTACTCCTGTTCGTGGGCTTCACAATGATCCTCAACGGTGCCCAGGCCAACGGCATGCTGCAGTCGCTCATCCCCGATGAGCTGCGAGGCCGCGTGATGGCGGCCTACGCGTGGATCGTCGTCGGTCTGGCACCGGTGGTGGGTCCCTTTCTGGCCGGCGCCGCGGCCAACCGCATCGGAGCGGCGGCGG
Organism: Gemmatimonadales bacterium; assembly: GCA_038253885.1. Lineage (GTDB taxonomy): Bacteria > Gemmatimonadota > Gemmatimonadetes > Gemmatimonadales > Gemmatimonadaceae > JALZAQ01. Next base: position 27,908 of record JBBSGP010000020.1, read on the forward strand.
CGATCGGGCTCGGCGCGGCGATCACGCTGGTCTATGCGCTGTGGGTGTTCTCCCGGCAGCCGGCGCTGGCCTCGGCTTGAGCCGAGACGTCACCGCCCGTCGGAGCTCCGGAACATGTCGCGGGCGAGCCGCACCACGACGGCGGCCGCGCCATCGAGCCCAAGCCAGTCGGTGTTGAGCGAGAGATGGTAGTTCTCGTGGGCCAGCCAGGCGCGCTTCCAGTGCTTCCGTACGTATTCCTCGCGCTCCCTGTTCGTATCATCGGTGATGCGTTCCGCCTCCTTCAGCGTCACGCCGAGCCGCCCCGCCACGCGCGCGATGAGAGCCGCACGCGGGGCGTGGCAGAAGACATGGATCACATCGTTCCGGGTGGCGAGCACCGCCTGTGCTCCGCGGCCGACGAGAACCGCGGGTCCGGCGGCCACCGCCTCGTTGATGATTCGCGTCGAGACCTCGACCAGCCGCTCCTCGCTCGGCGGGCGAGGCGCTTCCCCAGCCGGGGGCGCCCATTCTGGCGCGGAGAGCGTGATCGCCTGAACGAGACGTCGGACGAGGGTCGGGCTCCTCTCCTCGTTCGCCTCGACTTCCGCGGGAGCGATCCCCAACCTCTCGGCCTGGGCATCGATGAAGCTGTTGTCGAACAGCTTCCAGCCAAGCTGCGAGGCGACCCGCTCCGCGACCTCCGAGCCACCGGAGCCGTACATCCGCGATACGGTGATGAGCGCCATGCAACCTCTCCGTCGGTCCCGATCGCTCAGCGAACGGGGCGCACGCGAAGATGCTCGACGATCTCGAAGCCCAGAGCATCCCAGGATGCGTTCGCCACCGGATTCTCCACCGAGTTGTGGAGCCGCATCTCGTCCAGGCCCCGGAGGTGGCACCAGCGCTCCGCTTCGTGAAGGAGCGCCTTCAGCGCGCCCTGCCGGCGGGCGGAAGGACGGACGTACACGGAGGAGATATACCCGTAGCGCGGCGGGTCGAGGAGCGGAAGACCGGCCGTATCGATGCAGCGGAGGATGCCGACGATCGCCGCCTGCTGTTCGGCAAGCAAGGTGACCTCGCTCGACGATCGAAGCTGCGATTGGAAGAGTGTGCGGGCGCGCAGCGGCGCATCCCCGCGTACGCGCCCGTAGATGCGGCTGTCCCGGTGCTCACGGATGAGGGCGAGCCGGAGCTCCACGATGACGCCGATGTCCTCCGGCGTCGCCGCGCGCACCCGGAGTGTGATCGCTCGCTCGGTCCGCTCGCTCTGCACGCCCCCCCCGGTCACGCCATCGAGCCGCCGCCGAAGAGGTCCTGGCTCGGGCGCCGCCGCTCCGGCGGTTGCGCGCGCCCATACTGACCCGCATCCGAGCGCGAGATTTTCCTCCGCCCGACCATCGCCTCGAGCACCAACTCGCACGCGGCTACACCGGTCGGGCTGTCGCCTTGAGTCGCCAGTCCCACCTGCTGCACGAGCTCGACCAGCCCCGGCACTCGGGCGAACGCCTTCAGCATGGCGTCCGATGAGACATCGTCCGTCACCTGCAACGCGTTCCCGCGATCGAACCACATCACCATGTCGTCGGTACCGGCACCCCCGGCGCGCTCCTGAAACGTCGCATCGGAAGCGCGGCGGATGAGCTCCTGCGCGATCGCGCGGCCTCCGACGAGCTCTCCTTCGTACTCGAGCTCGATCTTCCCGGTGATCGCCGGAAGTGCACCGTAGATGTCGCTGATCCGCGGCACCACCTCGCACTCGCCCGTCAGCACCGCTCGCCGCTCGGCGTTCGAGATCGCGTTCTCGAGCACCGAGATCGGCATGCGCTGCGAGACCCCCGACCGCCGGTCGATGCGCTTGTCGGCGCGTGCCTCGAAGGCGATGCGCTCGATCACCTCGGAGACGAAATCAGGAACACGCACCGCCAGCCCCTGCCTGCTGGTCCACGCCTCCTGCCGCGTGATTCCCATTCCCAGCTCGACCGTCTCCGGATAGTGGGTCACCACCTCGCTTCCGATGCGATCCTTGAGCGGCGTGATGATCTTTCCGCGTGCCGTATAATCCTCGGGATTGGCGGTGAAGCAGATCAGCACGTCCAGCGGCAGACGCACCGGATACCCTTTGATCTGGACATCGCCTTCCTGCATGATGTTGAACAGCCCGACCTGGATCTTTCCCGCAAGATCAGGAAGCTCGTTCAGGGCGAAGATGCCCCGGTTGGCGCGCGGCAGCATCCCGTAATGGATCGTCAGCTCATCGGAGAGGATGTGACCGCCGCGCGCGGCCTTGATCGGATCCACGTCGCCGATGATGTCCGCGATCGTGACGTCCGGAGTCGCCAACTTCTCCACATACCGGCTGTCCCGCTCCAGCCAGGCGATCGGGGTCTCCTCGCCCTGCTCACGCAGGAGCGTGCGCGCGTACTTGGAGATCGGCTTCAGCGGGTTGTCGTTCACCTCGGACCCGGCGACGATCGGGATCACCTCATCCAGCAGGGTTGTGAGCGCACGCAGGATGCGCGACTTCGCCTGACCACGAAGACCGAGCAGGATGAAGTTGTGCCGCGAGAGGAGTGCGTTCACGATCTGCGGGATGACCGTGTCGTCGAAGCCGAGCACTCCCGGAAAGACGGGACCTCCGGCGGCGAGCCTCGCCAGCAGGTTTTCACGCACCTCGTCCTTGACGGTGCGCAGGGCGCGGTGCGGAGAAGCGAAAGGGGAGCGCCGGAGGGCGCCGAGGGTCTGGGGCAGGGACGACACGGACATCTCCGCTCTTGAACGGGAAGTCGCGGACGGAGCCGCGACGAATACTGATGGGATCGTACCTCCTAAACCCCGCGCCGCGCCAGGAGGTTCAGGGGTGCGGATGAACCAACTCCAACCGCCCTCGGCTGTCCTCAGTCGGCGAGAGAGACCTCGACCAGGTTGTCGTAGAACACCGGGCCGTGGCCCATGTCGGTCTCGAGCTGGGAGGTTGTGTCATTGGCGTTCTTGCCATCCTCGGCGAACTTCCCCCACCAGATGGACGGCGCCCACACCGTCGCCTCGCGGAGCTTCTCCTCCACGCGAGCGGTCGCCAGAAACTCCCCGCGATCGTTGTGCACCACCACTCGGGCCCCGGAGGTGATCCGGCGCGGTTCGGCGTCGCGGGGATGGATCAGGAGCTCCGGCTGGCGCGCCGCCCGGCGCAGGGCGTCCACGTTCACGAACGTCGTGTTCAGGAACTGATGCGCCGGCGACGAGATGAGGGTCAGCGGGTAGCGCGCGGCCAGAGCGGGTTGATCGTCGGGAAACTCGTACGGCGCGGTGAACGTCGGCAGCGGGTCGATGTTCTGCTCAGCGAGGCGCTCGGAGTACAGCTCGCACTTCCCGCTCGGCGTCGGGAAGCTTCCCTCGGCGAACGGAAGATATGGACGCGGAACGTTGAGCCGCATCCACCCGCGATCGAGCAGACCCTCGAGCGTCACTCCCTGCATCCGCTCGTGCGTCGTCTCGAGAGCGGCGCGAATCAGCGCCAGGTCATCATCGACGAGGGCGGGATGATCCATGCCCATTCTCGCGGCCAGCAACCGGAAGATCTCACTGTTCGGCTTGGCTTCGCCGATGGGCGCGATCGAGGGACGGTTGAGGGTGGCGTAATGGTGTCCATAAGCGAAGTGCAGGTCCCAATGCTCGAGCTGCGTCGTGGCCGGGAGAACGAGGTCGGCGAAGTCGGCGGTATCCGTCTGGAAATGCTCCAGCACCACCGTGAAGAGATCGTCGCGTCGCAGGCCACGAGTCACCGCGCCGCGATCGGGCGCGACGGCGGCGGGATTGGAGTTGTAGACCACGAGCGCCCTCACGGGCGGGCCACCCACACCGGCATCCGGTCGCGTGAGGGCGTCCCCCAGGCGGATCATGTTGATCGTCCGCACCGGGGGTGACAGGTCGGGGCGCTCGAGCGCGGAGGTGTTGAAGCGGAAGTTGGCGCTGGTCGACAGCTGCACGCCCCCGCCGGCGCGCCGCCAGTGGCCCGCGACCGCCGGCAGACACGCGATCGTTCGCACCGCCATACCCCCTCCGGCGTGGCGCTGCAACCCATAGTTGACTCGAATGAACGCCGCTCGTGCGCGGCCGAACTGCTCGGCGAGTGACACGATTCGATCCACCGGGATGCCCGTGATCGCCGACGCGCGCGCGGGGGTCCACTCGCGCGCGCGGCCCCGCAGGGCATCCGCCCCCAGCGTGTACCGCTGCAGGTAGTCGGTATCCTCCATCCCTTCTGCGAACAGGACGTGCATCATGCCGAGGGCGAGCGCGGCATCGGTGCCCGGGCGGATCGGGATCCACTCGTCGCACTGCTCGGCGGTTCGCGTCTTGAGCGGGTCGATGCAGAGGATCGGTGCGCCGCGCCGCCTGGCCTCGAGAACGAACGGCCAGAGGTGCGGGTTGGACGTCAGGGTGTTCGTGCCCCAGAGCAGCACCAGGTCACTCTCGGGAATTCCTTCCGCGTCCGCACCGATGTTGGCGCCCAGCGTGTAACGCATCCCCATGGTGCCGGCCATCGAGCAGATCGTTCGATCGAGCTTCGATGCGCCGAGAAGGTGAAAGAAGCGCCGGTCCATCGATGAGCCCTGCACGAGGCCCATCGTCCCGGCGTACGAGTACGGCAGGATGGCCTGTGCTCCGTCGTCCGACCGAGCGATGGCAGTGAGCCGGGAGCCGATCTCGTCGAGTGCCTCATCCCACGAGATCGGCTCGAAGCGGCCTTCCCCCTTGGCGCCGACGCGGCGAAGCGGACGCGTCAGCCGATCTCGGTGGTAGGTGCGCTCCAGGTAGCGGTTGACCTTCGCGCAGAGAAACCCTTGTGTGAAGGGATGATCCGGATCGCCCGCGACGCGTACGGCGCGTCCGTCCTCGACCGTGACGAGCATCGCGCAGGTGTCGGGGCAGTCGTGCGGGCAGGCGCCCCGCACGACGCCGGAATGCGACAGCGAGGGAATGGAGGTCATGAAGTTCCGATAACGAAGATATCGCGTCTCGCTCTCGATTGCCCGAAAGATCCACTGTGACGCGCTCGCGAGAGATGGATGGGCGCTCAGCCGGTCCGCGATCAGACTCGTAACACCATATGAAACAACTTGTTACATATTGGGTCCTGGTCACATGACATCCGGATCTCCGGCCGCGGGACCGCGCGGCGGAAACGGCGGCAGCCGAACCGCGTCGCGCTCCTCCAACTCTCTCTGGTGCACGCGCATGCGCCTCACTTGACCCCCCTCACCCGATACGGTAGAATAAGGGCCGCTGGTCTCGGGCATCGCACCATGCATGCGCGGACGAGTCTACATCCGGATCATAGCCCCACTACAAGGAGACCGTAAATGAAGCGCCTCGCCGTCGCCGCTGCTCTGCTCATGGTTGCTGCCTGTAAGTCGAACGATGCCAAGGGACCCGACACCGCTGTCGTCGCTCCGGCCATGACGCCTGCTCCTGCCGACACCGGCATGATGATGAAGAAGGACACCGGCATGATGATGAAGAAGGACACCGGTATGATGATGAAGAAGTCCGCGATGAAGAAGGACACCGGCATGATGATGAAGAAGAAGCCGTAAAACTCTGCTGGCATACCGGTCGCCGAGGGGCGCAACTTCAGGGTTGCGCCCTTTTCTTGTGCCGGTGACTCAGCCGGCCCGGCTGTTCTCGCGCCACCATCGGAAGGCGTCGCGAATTCCGTCATCGGGCCTGACCGGCGGCGCCCACCCGAGCTCGCGCCGCGCGCGCTCCGAGGAAAACGGATTGTCATGCGTGAGAAATGCCAGAGTGCTGCGGGCCTGCGTCGCCAGAGCCCGTCCTTTCACCAGCGCGACCGCGGAGGACAGCGCCGCCACGCCGGCCCGAGCGATCGAGTAGGGCACCACCGGCGTCCGGATGCGGCGGCCCAATCCTTCCGTTGCGAACTGCACAAACTCCTTCACTGTGACGTCACCGTCGTTGGTGAGATTGTAGGCGCGTCCTCCGGCGTGTCCCGTGTTCGCGGCGCGAATGGCGCCGTCAGCGACGTTCGCCGCGTGCACGATCGCCAGCGTGGACCGGCCCCCTCCGATCAGCGGCATGACGCCATGAGAGAGGAGGCGCCCGACGCGCGGCGTGAACTGTCGGTCGCGCGGACCATACACGACCGAGGGTCGAAGGGCCGTCGCCCAGATCCGCCCCGCGCCGTGGGCGCCGAGCACGAGCTCCTCGGATTCGCGCTTCGAGCGGCCGTAGACCGCCATGCTCGCTGGAGGAGGAAGAGGTGTAGACTCGTCGGTGCGGGACCCATCGACGCGATACCGCGTCTCGGAACCGTACACCGCCACACTGCTCACCTGAACGAGTCTCGCACCCGACCGCTCAGCGGCGGCAACGGCGTTCGCCGTTCCATCGACGTTCAACCGGCGGTAGCTCTCCCAGTCTCCTCGCCCGGTGATCACCGCCGCCGCATGGAAGATCGTGTCACAACCGGCGGCGGCAGCGGCGAAGATTGATGCGTCGGTCACATCGCCTCCGACAAGCTCCACGCCGCCCTTCTCCAGCCATCGACCGGAATCCGGAGCTCGAACCAGCGCCCGAACGTCCCACCCATCGGACCGCAGGCGCTCGGCGATGTGCGACCCGACGAGCCCCGTCGCTCCCGTGACGAGCGCCCGCGGCACTATCCGCCGAACGGGAGCCGGACCAACTCGGCGCGAATGGGAGATCCCTCATCCTCCACCATCACGGGCATACCGGGCTCGGCCTCACGACGCACCATCGCCAGCGCGATCGAGCCGAGTCGCGGGGATGTCGCGCTGCTGCGAACGTCGCCCAGGGGCTTTCCCGATTCATCGACGATGCGAGACCCCGTCGGAAGGGGCTCACCGTCAGCCGCCTGGAGGCCACGGAGCAGGCGGTTGACGTGTCCGCGGAAATGCACCCGCGCCACCACTTCCTGCCCCACGTAGCATCCCTTGGTGTAGGACACGGCGTGCAGCGTGTCGAGCAGCGCCTCCTGGACGAGCGTCGTCTCGTCCATGTCGAGCCCCCATTCCGGCCGGCCGCATTCGATCCGCGCGATCTCGCACACCAGCAATCCCGCGGGCATCGCTCCCATCCCAGATAGCCGCAGCGTCAGATCGGCGTAATGCTCGGAGGGAGTGATCATCTCGTATCCCTCGACGCCGAAGTCGGGAACACGCGCCAGCGTCACCGGCGCGTCCACCGGCTCCACCGGGAGGTGCGCATACGGAGCGAGCGCGCCGAGGGCATCGGCCGGGATGCCTGTCAGCAGCGATAACATCCTCCTGGAATTCGGTCCGAACAGCCCGATGTGGCGCGTGGTCGACGAGATATCCCGATACGGGGCCTGCCGCGGATTGATGTATTTTCGGAGCGTGGCAAGCCATCCCGGAGCCGCGCGGGGCGAGGTGTCCACCAGCAGGTGGTCCGCCAGCGCGAAGATTCGCACGTCAGCCAGGATCTTGCCCTTGGGTCCGAGCGCCGCACCGTACTGTCCCTGTCCCGGAGTGAGGGCGAGCACGTCGCTGGTGACGAGACCCGTGAGCAGCTCGGCCGCCTTCGGCCCCTCGACGCGCACGCGATTCCGGGCGCTCCGATCCACGAGCACCGCACCGGCTCGCATGGCGCCGTACTCCGCGGCGACGTCACCGTGATGCAGAACCACCGGGTGGCCCGCGACCTCGCCGATCGCCGGCGACGTGCCGTGCAACGCCGTCTCGAGCGTCACGATACCGGCTCCGCTCGCGGCGCCACGAGAGCGCCGAGTGCGCTGACGGATTGTCCGCGCAGCGAGGGGACGTATGCGTCGGCCTCGAGCGCGGCCTGCGCGTCCAGCATGCCGACCGCGAGGCACAGAAGGCCGGCGGCCCGGGCGGCGCGGATACCGGGTGCCCCATCCTCCATCGCGAGCGCGCGGTCGAGGCGCAGCGCACGACGTCGTACCATCCGGTCGAGTGTATGGCGATACGGAGCCGACGACGGCTTCTGCTCGGCCGTATCCTCGGCGCCGATGACACACTCGAAGGCGTCCGAAATTCCGGCGAGCGAGAGAAGGGATTCGGCGTGGCGTCGACTACCGCGGGTGACGAGTGCCAGCCGTGCGCACGGCACCGCCTTCTCGATAAAGTCCCGCGCTCCGGGCATGAGAGGCAGGCCGTGCGAGGCGATGCTCGCGAACGACCGCTCGGCGCGAAAAACGATCAGGTCGAGAGCCGTCTCATCCACTGTCACCGCGCGCAGGCTGAGCGCGGCGCGCGCCGCTGCCCGCACAGGCAGACCGGCGCAGCATTGCTCGAACTCGGCAGTGGTGAGCTCCAGCCCCTCGGCGGCGAGACTGGACTGCAACGCACGACACCGCGGAATGGCGGTGTCGGCGAGCACTCCTTCGAGCTCCAGCAGGACGGCGTCGATCATTGGATGAAGCTACACGTTCGCCGATGAGAGGCGCTACGTCCAGTGACCGGCGTACGACGCATCGAGTAGCTCCACTGGATGCACCGCGCGCGTCGAGCCCCCGGCGCGCAACAGTCCGCCCCCGATCTGCATGTGACAACCCGGATTGCCCGTGACGAGCAGGCCGGCGCCGGTGATCGCGATGTTGGCGAGCTTTGGTGCCAGGACGAGCCTCGACAGACCGGGCTCCAGGATATTGTAGATCCCGGCGGCACCGCAGCATTGGTCGGCGTCCGCGAGCGGAACGAGGTCGAGGCCGGGAATGGCGGCGAGCACCCGCAGCGGCGGGAGGGACAGGCGCTGGGCGTGCAACAGGTGACAGGGTGCATCGTATGTCACGCGATGGGGAAGCGGCGAGCCCGCCGTCGGCCCGGCGGCGGAGAGAAGCTCGCTCACGTCGCGCACGCGGGCCGCGATGTTCGAGGCGCGCTCGGCCCACTCAGGGTCGTCGGCGAGGAGGTGGCCGTAGCTCTTCATCATCGCGCCGCACCCGGCGGCGTTCACCGCGATATGGTCGGCGCCGGAGCGCTCGAATGCGTCGATGTTCCGGCGCGCGAGCGCGCGGGCGACATCGAGATCTCCGGCGTGGGCATGGAGCGCCCCGCAGCATCGCTGTCCCGGCGCGGCAAGGATGCGATAGTCATTGGCGGCGAGCGTTCGCTCAGTGGCGCGATGGGTGTGACGGAAGAGCCCATCCATCACGCACCCGAGCAGGAGAGCCGCCGTCCCTCTCGTACCCTGTCCTCGTCGCACGTAAGGTCGCACCCGGAGCGCGGGTGTGCTGGCCGCGAGCATCGCCATGGCATCGCCGATCCGCCCGCTCAGATGGGAGAGAAGCGCTGCGATCTTGGCGGCGCGCGCGACCCTGGCCATCGCGAGCGCCGGTCGCAGCACCGCCGGACGCGCGAACATCCAGAGAATGATCCGGCCGAGAACGGGAATGCGCTTCACCTGTCTGAGCGTCGCCCGCGTCGCCTCCAACATCTGCCCGTACGGCACGCCGGAGGGGCACGCCGTCTCGCACGCCTGACATCCGAGGCAGCGATCGATGTGGGTGTGCACCGACGGATCGTCCAGCGAGAGATCCCCCTCGACGAGCGAGCGCATGATGAGGATCCGGCCTCTCGGACTATCGTTCTCATCTTCGAGCGCGAGGTACGTGGGACACGCCTGGAGGCAGAAGCCGCAGTGCACGCACGTCATGATCCCCGGGATGACACCCTCGATCGGCGTGTCGGGAAGCGCGCACGACGGCCGGCCCGATGCCGTGCTCACGACTTCTCCCCGAGAATTCCGGGATTGAGGATGTTCAGGGGATCGAAGCTCTGCTTCGTGCGACGCGACAGCGGGTCGCCAACCGCGCTCGCCATGCTGCTCCAGTGAGTCGCTGGAAGCCGCTCGGCGACGCGCGAGCCAGCCAACGTCTCGATCTTCCGGAGCAGCGCGTCGAGCCCTCCAGCGGAAGCTCCCGGTACGATGCAGCGCGCCACTCCCCGTCCCACGGCCGTGTGCATCAGAACGGGAGCGCTCTCGCCTTCCGGCTGGTCGCGATGAATCGCACCGATGCAGTCCGCGACATCGCTCGGCCGGCGCGACAGCCGCAACACCGCGCACGCGGTCGCCTCGAGCTCGATCTCTCGCAGCCGCCGCCACGCGTTCGGTGGTGCGTCGTGCACAGCGCCCAGTTGGCCGAGGATCGTCCGCTGGGCGCGGACGGCGTCGCCATTGCCCGCCAGCCGGACGAGAAGAGATCCCGCGTCGGCCGCTCCCAGGCGGCGCGAGAGCGGGGCATCGAGCAGCTCGAGCGCGAGCGGAGCGATCTGGAGCGTGCGCAGTGAGGAGAGCAGCGCCGGGAGCGAGTTGGAGCCGCTATCGATGGGGATGGTGACACTCTCGTCCACTTCCGGAAGACCGCGCAGGCGAACCGTCGCCATGGTGATCACTCCGAGAGTGCCCCACGCGCCGGTGAAGAGTCGGGTAAGATCGAACCCTGCCACGTTCTTCACCACCCGCCCCCCGCTCTCGATCAACTCGCCCTGTCCGGTAATCACCTGGAGTCCGAGCACGTTGTCGCGGGGCCCGCCGAATGCGTGGGCCAGCGGCCCCGCGGACGCGGTCGAGACCGTGGCTCCGAGTGTTCCGTCGGCGGGGCCCGGAGGATCGAGGGCGAGCCATTGTCGCTCGGCGCCTGTCACCTTCGCGATCTCGTCCAGCGGCGTCCCCGCGAATGCGGTCAGAGTGAGGTCTCCCGGAACGTACTCGACTATGCCGGAGAGAGCCCCGACATCGAGGACCTGCGCCGCCTGGACTGGTCGCCCGGCGTCCAGCCAGTGCCCCCGACCGCGGATGCGGAGAGGCGTTCGATCGTTCGCGGCCCTCGAGAGCTGCTCGCGGAGCTCCTGAACGGCCGCCGTCCCGGTGATCACGCCGGCACGGCCGCGGCGGCGCTACGCACCGACGGCAGCTGATGCCATTCCCGGCAGGATCGAACGGGGACCACCTTCCCGGGATTGGATCGCCGATCCGGATCGAAGACATCGCGGAGCTGGCACTGCGCCGCCAGCGAGGCTTCGCTGAAGATGAGGGGCATGTACTCGAGCTTGTCGAGTCCGATGCCGTGCTCCCCGGTCACCGATCCGCCGGCCCGCACGCACGCCTGCATGATCTCGCGCATGGCATGACTCACTCGATCGGTGGCATCGGGATCGCGCGCATCGTACGGAATGTTGGGGTGCAGATTGCCGTCGCCGGCATGAAAGACGTTGCACACCTCCAGCTTCCAGCGCTGGGCAATCTCGTGAATCGTCGCCAGCACCTCCGGCAGCCGCGTTCGCGGGATGACTGCATCCTGCACCACCAGGTCGGGAGCGAGACGCCCCATCGCGCCGAAGGCCTTCTTGCGCCCGAGCCAGAGCCGGGCGCGCTCGGCCTCGTCTCGCGCGGTGCTCACCGACCGCGCTCCGGCCGATCGGCACATCTCCTCGACAGAGCGGGCGTCGGCATCGAGACCGGCGGACAGGCCATCCAGCTCGACCAACAGCACGGCGGCCGCATCCACGGGATAGCCAGCGGCGTAGATGGACGCCTCGACAGCGCGAATGGTCGGGCCGTCCATCATCTCGAGCGCCGCCGGCATGATGCCACTGGCGATGATGGCGGATGTGGCGTGGGCCGCGGCGTCCAACGAAGTGAAGTCGGCCAACATGGTGCGAACCGCTTCGGGGTTGCGAGTGAGCCGCACCGTCACATCCAGCGCGACACCGAAGCATCCCTCGGAGCCGATGAATGCGCCGAGCAGGTCGTAGCCGTCTCGCTCTCCGTCGGCGCTGCCGAGCACGACCAGTTCTCCGTCGGGGAGCAGCACCGTCAGAGCGAGGATGTGGTTGAGTGTCACTCCGTACTTCAGGCAGTGTGGTCCGCCGGCATTCTCGGCGACGTTGCCGCCGATGGTGCAGGCGGTCTGGCTCGACGGATCGGGAGCGTAGTGCAGGCCGAAGGGCGAGACGGCGCGCGTGAGATGCGCGTTCACCGCCCCCGGCTCGACGACCGCGAGCCGATTGTCGGGATCGATGCGCAGAATGCGATTCAGCCGATTGAGACCGATCACCACCGCATCGCGCTCGGCCAGTGCGCCGCCGGAGAGGCCCGTCCCGGCACCGCGAGGCACGAACGGGCACCCCACGGACGCGAGATGGCGCACGACCGCGATCAGTTGGTCGCGCGTGCTCGGAAAGACGGCCAGCGATGGAGGCTTGCGATAGGAAGGAAGGCCGTCCGCGCTGTACACCAGGAGCTCGCTCGGCCGGGAGAGCACGCCACGCGCGCCGGTGATGGCGGCCAGTTCCGGTGCGAGCCGCGCGACGTCGAGCGGCATCTCAGACGCTCGCGTGCGGGAGCGGGGCGAGCCGAAGTGTTCGCGCGGCCACGAGTCGAATGTAGGCCGGCGTCCCCCATCCTGCCAGCGAGAGGCCGGTGCGCCCGTCTAAGTATCGCGTCCCCCCTCCGCTGCCTCCGGCGGCACCACCACGCAGAGCTCATCCCGGGCGATGCGATACTCGAGCGGAGCGATCATGGGCACGAGCTCGCCGTCGACGCCGACGAAGCCGCGCGGGCGCTTGAGCTCGATGCGGCACCGGTCCACCACGAAGCTGTCGATACCCGCCTCGGGCGTATGCCGCAGCGCGTCGAGGCCACGCGCTGCCACGGCGATGCCGAGCAGCAGCAGACGCGTCCGACGCTTCCCGCGGACCACCACGACGTGCAGCCCTCTCTTCCCTCCGACCACGCGGTCTCCCAGGCCCGGCAGCTTCAGCTCACGCTCGCCCACGGCGATGAAGACCAAGGGCGTCTGGAAGACGCGCCGCTGTCCGTCGAGCTCGACCACGACGTTGAAGCTGCGCAGTCGAGCCAAGATGCGGATGATGGCAACCCCGCTCGCCAGCAGGTAGCCGAGGCGCGACTCGAGCCTCTCGCGGGCCCGCACGAAGACCACGTAGGCACCGACCGAGCTGGTGTTCAGCATCAACCGGTCGTTGACGTAGGCGACGTCCACGCGGCGCAGTTCGCCGGTCGCCGCGACCTCCGATGCCTGCGCCGCGTCCGACGAGATGCGGAGATATTTCGCGAAGTGATTGAGCGTGCCTCCGGGAATGACGGCGAGCTCCACGTCGGTGCCCGCCAGTACCGCCGCCGCGGACCCGATCGTGCCGTCTCCGCCGGCGATGACCACCCTGCTGGCGCCTTCGTCGAGAGCCTGTCGAACGGCATCCGGCAATCGCTCGGGAGCTGTCTCCCTCACATCGAAGACGCCCCGTGTCGCCAGAGCGTCAGCGATGCCGGAGGCGCTGCCGGCTCTGGGGTTCACGAATGTGGGGATGAGGGGGGCGGCGGGCACGGAGGGCCCCGGTGCAGGAAGCGAGCCCGTTGCGCGCGCTCGGGGCTCCCGCTTCATTGTCGCCCGGCCAGGTTCCGGATAAACTTCCGGCCTCCCGCGCCCTCGAATCTGATGCTGCTGACGATAACTCTCGCTCTCCGGCTCACCGCCCTGGACAGCGTGCCGCCGAAGACGGCGGACTCGGTACGCATCCCGATTCCACGGACGGCGCATCCGCCCGTGCTGGATGGGCGACTCGATGATCCGATCTGGAAGGATGCGGCGCGGCTGACCGGCTTCGTCCAGTACGAGCCGGCCGACCAGAGCGCGCCGGCGCAGGCCAGCACCGGATACGTCGCCTACGACGCCACCTACTTCTACTTCGCCTTGCACGCGAGGGAGCCGTCTCGGGGGAACGTCCGCGCCACGCTCTTTCCCCGTGAGCGGGGCGGCGAGTCCGACGACCGCGTCACGATCCTCCTCGACACCTTCAACGATCAGCGGCGCGCCTATGAGTTCCGCGCCACGCCTCTGGGAATCCAGTCCGACGGCGTGAAGGTCGAGGGTCAGCAGGCGGATAACAGCGTCGATTTCGTGTGGTACAGCGCCGGCCGGGTGGACGAGGACGGATGGAGCGTCGAGATGATGATCCCCTGGGCGTCGCTCCGCTTCCCGGCCGGCGATACCCTCGCCATCGGCTTCAACGCGGTCCGTGTCTACGGGAGAACCGGCGAGCGCGACGCGTGGGCCCCGCGGCATCGCGGCAACCCGTGCGACATCTGCCAGGAGGGAGTGCTCACCGGTATCACCGGAGTCAGCGCGCGCCGGACGGTGGACTTGCTGCCCTATGTGGCGGCATCGCAGAGGGGGGCGCGCGCATTCCTGGATACGACCTTCGGGGGGAACAGCGCCTCGGCGCCGCGCGCATTTTCCCTGCAATCCCCCGAGCAGTCGATCGGCGGTGATGCCCGATTCGCCTTGACTCCCGCCATCGTGATCAACGCGACTCTCCATCCCGACTTCTCGCAGGTGGAATCGGACGAGGAGCAGGTGCGCGTGAACCAGCGTTTCGCGCTCAGCTTTCAGGAGCGCCGGCCGTTCTTTCTCGAGGGGCGCGACGTGTTCGAGACGGGCCGCGACCCGGGGAACGGAGGATCAGGAGGCGGCGACCTGGGAGAGCTGTTCTATTCCCGGGCCATCGTGGACCCGACAGCCGGCGCACGCCTCACCACCAAGCAGGGGGGGTTCTCCCTGGGCGCGCTGTATGTGCGTGACGATGCTCCGGCCTACTGGTGGAACGACGGCTACCAGAGCAGCAGCTACGAGACGGCGCTCGACCGGCAAGCGGACGTCGGTGTCATCCGGATGCGACGCGACGTTCTGGAGAGCTCGTACATCGGGATCATCGGGTTGGGGCGCCGGCTGGGCGCGTCCACGAGTGCGGTGGGCGGCGCGGATTTCTCGCTCCGCCGGGGCGCGGTCACCCTCCGAGGCGAGGTGACCCACAGCGCGGACCACGCACCCTTGCTCGTCACTCCGGACAGCGTCGTCACGACGGATTCCTTCGGCGTATCCCAGACCAGCTACCGGCAGGACAGCTCCATGGTGCTCGACGGAGCGACGCGAAGGGGAGACTACTACCGCGCTCGGCTGTCCCGCAGCGGGTACCGCCTCAACTGGAACATCAGCGCCACCGGGGCATCGCCGAGCTTTCGTGACCAGCTTGGACGCTTTCAGCGTGTCGGCATCGAGCGCTACTCTGGCCGGCTCTCGCTCGCGCAATACCCGAATGGCCATCTGATCCAGCGCGTCGAGCAGAGTGTGAACGTATCGAGAACAAACGCCTATCGCGGCGTGGCGCTGGACTGGTCGGCAGCGCCCGAGTTGTCGGTACAGTTTCAGCGTCAGACCTCTCTCAACCTGAGCGTGCATCGGGAGCATGTCTCGCTGCCGAAGACGGCCGACGGGAAGACCGAGAATGTCCCTCTCGACCTCGGTGGTGCCGGAGTGAATGTGAATACCGAGCTGTCGCAGCTGCTCTCCGGAGGAGTCAACTTCTTCGGCGGGCAACGGGAGATCTACGATCCGTCGAATCCGCGTGTGGGCGCCGGCTATTTTGGCGGAGTCCGACTCACGGTTCGCCCGACCGCGAGTGTCACCATGGAGGTGAGGGGACAGCGCTCCCTCCACTGGGAGCACTGGGGAGATACGGTCGTTGACGACGCGCGCATCGCGAGGATCCGGGCGAGCTACCAGTTCACCCGAGCGGTCGGCCTGCGGCTGATCGGGGAGTATTCGAACCAGTACAATCGACTGGAGCCGAATCCGCTCTCCCAGCACACGGTACGCGTCAATGCCAGCGCCCTCGTAACCTATGAGATGGCCCCCGGCTCCTTTCTCTATGCCGGCTACAGCGACACCCGGCGCGACTTCGATGATCCGGTAGTACCGGGCGGCGGGCTCCTGCGGACCGGAAGCGTGCTGTTCGCGAAGCTGTCCTACCTCTGGCGTCTCTGACTGACGGTTTGTCGCGATGAAGAAGGGGCGACCGGGTGGTCGCCCCTTCCGTCCGTTCTCATCGCCGATCGCGATTCAGGGCGTGATGTTCGGGTTATTGAAGCGTTCGACATCGGGGAGGGGCAGGCACGTCGTGTTGCCGTAGTTGCCCCCCTTGAGCGGGAACGGGGTCCCGGGCGCGGGAACCTGCGGAAGGGAGAAGCGCTGGATGTCGTAGTTGCGCAACCCCTCGAGGAACAACGCGCGGCGACGCTCCTCGATGATGAGGCTCTTGATCGAGGCGGCGTCGGTGGGACCGGTGTAGCTGGGGATGCCGGCCGCAGCGCGGAGTGAGTTGATGATCGAAACTGCCTGGGCGCCGCCTCGCACTTCGGCGAGGATGAGCTGCGCTTCCTCGTACTTTGCCATCGCGATCGGCGATGCGTACGCCGGATACTTCACCGACGCGAATATCGCCGATTTGGCATCGGCGGGACGCGTGCCGGGGATCGCCACGACCTTCGAGCGCGGATCCTCGACGCCTTCGGTCTTGAGGCCGCGTGACTCCGCCGCGACGGTATAGAACCCGAATTGTTGGACCGCCGCGAAGACGCGGTTGTAGCGCCGATTGTCGTTCGCCCCCATGGTGGCGTTGAACACGAAGCCCGCCGGCACGAGCGCGGCATCGGTCGCCGCACCGGCAGTGTTGCCCTGGAAGAGCCGGACGCGTGCCCTCCCGACGTAGGCGGCATTCAGCACATCCGTCAGGCCCGCACCCTGCGCCGCCGTGATCGCGGTGGTGAATCGCTGCTCGGCCAGCGCGAAGATTGCCGGCTGCTTCTGCTGCGGACCCAGATCGAACGCGGCCTCGCAGAACGAGACGCCGATCATTGCGTAGCTGAAGCCGGCGTAGAGAGCGGCCTGCGCGACCAGCTTCTGCCGGTTCGGCACCTGTGCATCGGTCCACTTCTCCAGCTTGGTGAGCGCGTTGTCGGCGTCGAAGCGCGCCGTGGAGAGCGGCGTGTAGATGCCCGGTGTCTGGTTGCTGGCGCAGCTGTTGACGCCGTAGGAGCCGTTGGTCTGGGTGTTGGCATCGCGCCGGTCGTAGGGCCAGGCCGCGGCGCCGAGCTGAGCGTCGGCGAGCTCGTCGGAGATGATCCCTTCGACCGTGACCGCGGAGGCGAATGCGCACTCGAAGTCGGTGATGGCACTGTTGACCATCAGAACGGCATTGGCTGGATTGTCGAACAGGGTCACCGGAACCTGGCTCGGCGCCGTCACATCGAGCAGACGGTCGGTGTTGCAGCCGAGTGCGGCTCCCGTTGCGGCGAGCGCCAGGAGCCAGACGCCGGCGATGCGGCGCGCGCTCAGGCGCCTGGTCGCGCGGTTGCCCGCGCTCTCAGAGAATGCTCTCGTCATAGGAAGTCCATTCCGTCCGGAGTGGGCAAAGTGTTGCGGAGCGTGAGTGTGTCTCATGCTCAGAATCCCAGGTGAAGGGTCCACACGACCGAGGCGAGCTGGGGGAGCTCCGCCTGGTCGACGAAGTTCGGAGAGCCGGAGAGGAACTGACTCTCGGGATCGAGTCCCGTGTAGGGCGTCCACGTGTGGAGATTGCGCGCGGCCACGCTGATGGCGAGCCGGCGCGCGCCGAAGTAGCGCGCAAAGCGATCGGGCGCGTCGTAGGCGAGCGAGACCTCGCGCAGCTTGGCGAACTTCGCGTCGTTGATCACGAAATCGCGAAGGGTGCCCGGTGTCTGCATCTGCGCCAGCCGCCTCGGATCGGTCTTCTCCGGCTGGAGCCATTCGAGACAGGTATGGAAGATCTGACAGCGGATGCGCAGGTTGTTGTCGAGCCGCTTGTAGTTACTCTTGAAGTCCACCATGCCGTACAACCGGAAGCGGTCGAGAAAGCGGACGGTGGAGCTCCACGATCCTTCGAAGCCTGGCACGCTGCGACCGAGGAACACCTTGGGCGCGATGACGCCGCCGTTGGCGTTGAGGCAGCGAGTGACACCGCCCTTGCCATTGTCGCACATGGCGTTGACCGCCCTCTTCGTGACCGGGTCGTACTCGGCGCTGACGACGCGATAGGAGAAGAACGAGTACGGCGCATAACCGACTCGCTGCGAGACGCTGCCCAGGTCGATGGTCGTGTCCTTCCCGTTGAGGCGGAGAATCTTGCCGCTGTTGGTCGCCAGATTCAGCGACATGTCCCAGCCATGGCTCTTCTGATTGATCAGCTGGGTCTTGAACAGCGCCTCGATCCCGTGGTTCTGGATCTTGCCGAGATTGACGAACTGGCTCCCGCCGAAGCCGGTCGAGGGCGCGACGCCGCGGGAGAGGATCGTCTGGGAGGTCGCGCTGCGGTAGTAGCTGAAGTCGATGCTCAGGCGATCGTCGAGCAGGTTCGTCTCGAAGCCGGCCTCGGCCTCTCCGACGCGTTCGGGCTGCAGTCCCAGATTACCGACATTCTGCGGGGTGAGCGCGCCGGAGCCGCCGCTTCCGGCGACGGGGGTGAGTGTCCGGAGCGCGGAGTTGTACAACGGCTGCTGTCCCGTCAGGCCGTACGCGGCCCGCAGCTTGAAGCTGTTGACGGAGGTGGGAAGACGGCTCTTGAAGGATGGCTCCTCGCTCAGAACCCATGACAGACTGGCCTTCGGGTACGTCACCCAGTGAATCTGCTTACCGAACGCGCTGTTGTTGTCGACGCGGTAGGCGCCGGTGACGAACAGACGGTCGTGCCAGCCGAGGATCTCCTGCAGGTAGAAGCCGAGGGTGTTGTTCTTGAGATAATCGTCGGACAGTCCGGTCTTCTGCGCGGCCGAGCCGATGGTCTCGAGCCCGGGTGCGGGAAAGAAGTCACCCTCACCGGTGATCGACGAGATGGCCTTGGTGTAGTACTGCACGCCAAACGATGTCGCCGAGCTCATGGCCGGGTTCAGCTCGACGCGTCCGGTGCCGGTGTAGTCGTAGGTGTTGTAGACGATGTCCCGGCGATTCTGGAACCTGTACCCGCTGGACTGGTTGCCCCAGAAGAATGCCGCTGTATCGTTGGTGAGGAAGGGCAGGAACTCGTCGTTCTTCTCCTGCGTGAAGTCGGTGCCGACGGCGAACCGGTGGGTCATCCACGAAAAAGGTTTATAGGTCGTGGTGAAGCTCCCAGTGAAGCGGTTCACATCCTGGCCATCCTGCAACACGCGGTAGACCTCCGGCGGCCAGTCGTTGAAGCCACGCGCGAAGCCGCAGCCAAAGTCGGGATTCGGCGGACAATTCGACCCCAGGTTCTCGGGATTGGAGTAGAGCGAGCCCCACATCGCACCTCCGCAGCCGGCCTCGCAGCTCAGGGTCGTCTTGCTCTGGATGTAGCCGGCGCTCGCTTGGAGGTCGAACTTCTCGCTGGGCGTGATCGAGAGGTTTGTGCGCGCGCTCGTCTGCCGCCGCTCGTTGTTCGGCTCCGCGCCCTGGTTGTTCCCGATCTCACCGCTGGCGAAGTAGCGGAGCGCACCCGCGCCGCCGCTGACATTGCCGGCGTAGCTCTGGATGCCGCCATTCCGGAACACGGGCGTTCCGCGCGCGTTCTCGGTGGCGATGACATTGACACCTTCGATCTTGTTCGTCGCCGGATTGATCCAGTAGTTGGACCCGATGCGGTGCTCGGCATCCATGAACCAGTTGCTGCCGCCGCGGACGGTGAAGTCGAACTTGGTGCCGCCAGCTGCGCCCTTCTTGGTGATGATGTTGATCAGGCCGCGCGCCGCCTCGGTGCCGTAGAGCGTCGCCGCGGCCGCGCCCTTGAGGATCTCGATGCTCTCGATCTCCTCGGGCTCGAAATCGTTGAGCCGGGACACGACGCCCGAACCAAACGCCTGAACGGAGATGCCGGAGCCCGTTTCGTTGTTGACGCGGATGCCGTCGACGTAGATCAACGGGTCGCCGGAGAGCGAGAACGTCGAGAGGCCGCGGATGCGAATCTTCGAGCCGCTACCGACCATGCCGGTGCCGGGCATCACCACGACGCCGGGCGCTCGGCCGTTGATCAGGTCCTGCACCGTGGGAACCGGCGTTGTCGCGAGCACGTCGGCCGCGTTCACGGTGGCGACGGAATTGCCAATGGCGCGGCGCTGCTCTCCGCCCGCCGTGCCGGTGACGACCACCCGATCGAGGTCCAGCACGCGCACGGGTAGCTCCAAACGTACGTTCGTCGCGCCGACCCGCACGACCTGCGACCGCGGAGCGTAGCCGATCAGCCGAGCGTTCACCGTGACCTGGTCGCCGGTGACACCGACGATGCGGAAGCGGCCCGAGGCGTCGGTGATGCCGCCCTTGCCGGGCTGGTTGGCGATGGAGACCTGTGCGCCGCCGAGTGCGCGCTGCGATCCCTCGACGAGGACGGTGCCGGCGATCACTCCTTCCTGCGCGCGCACGAGGCCGGGCGCGGTGAGGAAGACGCCGATGAGCATCGCGGCGACGTTGACAGCCGAAAAACGCCGGACGCGATACTGCAGTTTCTGTTGCTCCGGATCGCGGCGCCGTCCGGCAGCCCGATCGATCAGGGGGCGAGTAGGGGTGAACCATCCAGTCCGCATCAGAAACCTCCGGGGAGAACGGCTTCGAGGCGATGAACAACGCACACGCGAGACTTGAGCGTGGGGGCTGTCGCAGATGTGCGACGTGGCCGTCGCCTCGAAATGGGGGGAAGAACTCCCGCCGACCAAACTGGGAACAGCGGTGTAGGGGCGCAAGAGTGCGCGGACTTTCCGGTCAATCGTCAACGGCGGATCTGAGGTGCTCCGGATTGACAATCGCTGGCGCGACGTGTCGAATGGTCAGCAACGCCGTCGTGCCGATCATGCCCCACCCTCTCCCCCGAGCGCGTCTCGCGCGCGCAGGTCCGAGGTTCGCATGGCTCAACCGGACAACTCTCGCCGCCTCTCGCTTCGCCTCGCTGCCCCCGTGTTGGCCAGCGTGGCCTTGGTCGCGGTGGCGCCGGCCACCGCCCGCGCGCAGCCGGCACGAGCGGCGGCGGTTCGGGATTCCGTCCGTGGGCTGGGCGAGCGGCTGGACCTGGTGATGTCACGCCCCGAGTTCAAGCACGCGATGTTCGGCGTCGCCTTCTATTCCCTCGAGGACGACCGCATGACATTCGCGTACAACGCCGACAAGCTCTTTCAGGCGGCGTCGACGACCAAGAACCTGACCGTCGGCACCGCCCTCCATCTGCTCGGAGCGGACTACCGCTTTCACACCCGTGTCTACGGCACCGCGCCGGTGGCTGCGGATGGCACGCTGCGCGGCGACCTGGTGCTCGTCGCCAGCGGCGACCCCAACCTCTCCGGTCGCATCGTCGCCGGCGACCAGCTCGCGTTCGAGAACGAGGATCACTCGTACGATGCTCAGCCCGAGACCCGCGCCGTGCCCGGCGATCCGCTGCTCGTGATCCGCTCGCTGGCGGGGCAGGTCGCGGCGAAGGGAGTGAAGCGCATCACGGGCCGCGTTCTCGTCGACGCGACACTCTTCCCGGAAGGCGATCGGGAGCTCGGGACAGGTGTCGTGATCTCGCCCGTGATCGTCAACGACAATCTCGTGGACGTCATGATCGGACCGGGACTGAGCGCCGGCAACCCGACCTCGGTGCGGGTGTCGCCGGTGACGTCGTATGTCCGCTTCATCAATACCTCGACGACGGCACCCGCCGGGCAGAGACCGCGCATCACCTGGTCGTCAGACAGTGCGGGTCCGGGCGGTGCGCGCATCGTCACCATCGCCGGCGCGTTTCCGCTCGGCACGCCCGCCATCCTCTACAGCTACGCCGTGCCCCAGCCAAGCCGCTTCGCCCAGGTCACTTTCGTCGAAGCGCTGAAGGAGAAGGGGATCGCCGCCGAGCTGTCCGCGCCGGAAGCCCAGCGCGACTTCAAGGGCTTGCCGGCATCGTACGTGCCGGAGCGGCTGATGGCCGAACATGTATCGCCGCCGTTCTCGGAAGAGGCGAAGGTGACGCTCAAGGTGAGCCAGAACCTGCACGCGAGCTCACTCCCCTTCATCCTCAAGGCCGTGCTGGCCAAGCGGGACACGGGCAAGACGGCGTTCGACCTCGAGCGCGATTTTCTGCAGTCCGCGGGTCTCGATCTGGGTGGCGCGCAGCAGAGCGACGGCGCCGGTGGCGATGCCGCGTTCTCGCCCGATTTCATGGTGCATTATCTCGCGTACCAGGCCAAGCAGCCGTACTTCGAGGCGTTCCGCCGCGCGATGCCGGTGCTCGGCAAGGATGGCACTCTGTTCAACATCCAGACCGGGTCGCCCGCGGCCGGTCACGTCAACGCGAAGACAGGCACTCTCAACAGATACGATGCCCTGAACCGCAAGCTGTTGGTCACAGCCAAGGGGCTCGCCGGCTATCTGACAACGGCGAGCGGGCGGCAATATGCTCTGGCGATCTACGTCAACAATGTGGCGGTGTCGCTCGATCCCGACGCGACGCGGCTCATCGCTGGGCAGGCGATGGGGGAGATCGCGGCGGCCGGCTACGCCACACTGCCATGACGCGATCCGTCCCAGTATCTGGCCCGCTCGTCATCCTGCCGATCCTCGTCGGGTGCGCCACGAGCGGCGCCCAGCGCCGGGCGCCGGAGGCGGCGTCGGCGGCAGTGACGGAGCGCGCACCGATGAGACCGGCGGGCGACACCCTGTACGATCTCATCATCCGGCACGGCCGGGTGCTGGATGGCGAGGGCAACCCGTGGATCCTCGCCGACGTCGGGATCCGCGACGGACATTTCGCGAAGATCGGCAAGATCACCGGCCGGGCCCCCACCGAGATCGATGCCACCGGCAAGTACGTGAGCCCGGGCTGGATCGACATGATGGATCAGTCGGGCTCGGTACTCCCGCGCAGCGGGCGCGCCGAGAACAAGCTCCAGGAGGGAGTGACGACGGCGATCGGCGGAGAGGGTGGCACTCCGGTTCCGGCGGCGCGTGTCGGGGAATACTTCGCGTCACTCGAGCGACAGGGGATCAGCATCAACTTCGGCAGCTATTTCAGCGAGACCCAGGCGCGTGCGGCGGTGCTCGGGATGTCGGCGCGACAGCCGACACCGGCCGAGCTCGATCGCATGCGCGCGATCATGGACACGGCCATGCGCGGCGGCGCCATCGGGATGACGACGGCTCTGATCTATCCGCCGTCGAGCTACAGCACTACCGATGAGCTGGTGGAGGTGGCGAAGAGCGCGGCCAGGTACGGCGGAACGTACGCCAGCCACGTCCGTGGAGAGGGGAAGGAGGTCGTCGAGTCGGTGAAGGAAGCGATCGCGATCGGCGAGCGCGCGGGACTCCCGGTGGAGGTGTTTCACCTCAAGGTCGCGCACCGACCTGGCTGGGGGATTCTGATGGATTCGGTCGGCCGCGCGGTGGACGCGGCGCGCGCGCGCGGCGTCGATGTCGCGGCGGATCTCTACGTGTACACGGCCGGCGGCACCGGCCTCGAGGCCACCATCCCGAGCTGGGCGCACGAGGGCGGGACCGACTCGCTCAGGGCCCGGCTCGCCACGCCAGCGCTACGCACCCGGATGAAGGGCGAGCTCGCGACGGGAGCGCCTGGCTGGTGGAACATCGTCGAAGCAGCGGGCGGATGGGGCGGTGTCGTGCTCGTGAACGCGCGCAATCCGGACAACGCGAAGTACGAGCAGAAGACCATCGCCCAGATCGCGACCGAGACCGGAAAGGACCCGGCCGACGCGGCGTGGGATCTGGTCGCCGCCGGCCGGGGGCGCGTGATGGCGATCTACCACATGATGGGCGAGCCGGACATCGAGACCGCGCTGCGCTTTCCGTGGACCAGCATCGGCAGCGACGCCGGTGCCGTGCTCCAGCTGGGAATGCCGGATGAGACTGGCCTGCCGCACCCGCGCAGCTTCGGCAATTTCCCGCGCGTGATCGCGAAGTACGTGAAGGAACGCCACGTGCTCACTTTGCCCGAGGCGGTGCGCAAGATGACCGGATGGCCCGCGACACGAATGCGGCTCGCCAATCGCGGCACGATCGCGGTCGGCAACTGGGCGGACGTCACGATCTTCGATTACGACGCGCTGCAGGATCGCGCGACCTACGAGAAGCCGATGGAGTTCCCGACCGGGATCGAGTGGGTGCTCGTCAACGGCGTCGTCACGATCGACCACGGCAAGCACACGGGCGCGAAGGCCGGGCGTGTGCTGTGGGGCCCTGGCCGCTAGGCCGCGGTCCAGAACCCCGCGAGCGCGCTGCCGTCGGGCGACTCGCGCAGCTTCTCGAACGCTCGCTCACGGATCTGACGGATTCGTTCGCGCGTCACCCCCATGAGAGCGCCGATCTTCTCCAGCGTCATCGCTTCCGAGCCTTCCTCCAGCCCGTAGTACAAGTAGAGGATCTTCCGCTCGCGGGGCGTGAGGTACTTCGTGAAGATGCGGTCGATGAACTCGCGCATCAGCTTGAAGTCGGTGACTTCCTCGATCTCGGCTCCGTCCACGCCGACAAAGCGCTCGCCGAGCGTGGCGGCCTCTCGATCGCTGCGATCGATCGGCGCATCCAGCGACACCTCGGTGGCCGACATCTGCTTGGAGGCCCGAACCTGCTCGGGCGTCTCCTCGATCAGACGGCCGATCTCGTGATCGGTGGGGTCGCGCTTGAGAACCTGCGCCAGCACCGTCTCGGCGCGCGCCAGCTTGATGAGCTGTGAATTCTGATTGAGCGGAATCCGCACCGAGCGGGTCTGCTCGGCGAGCGCCTTGAGCACGGCCTGGCGGACCCACCAGACGGCATACGAGATGAACTTGACCCCTTGATCCGGATCGAACTTCTTGACGGCCTTGAGAAGACCCTCGTTGCCGATCGCCACCAGCTCGCTCAGGTCGAGCCCGTGACCCTGGTACTTCTTGACGTAAGAGATGACGAAGCGAAGGTTGGCGGTGACCAGCCGCTCGGCGGCTTTCTCGTCACCCTTCTGCGCCCGGCGAGCGAGTCGTCGCTCTTCTTCGGGGTCGCTGATGAGGGGAAGCTTCTGAATGTCCTGGAGGTATTGATCGAAAGCGGTGGAGGGAGAAGAGCGGAAGAATCCTTTGGACCTGCTCTCGGTCACATGCTCCATACACGCCCCTCACGTCGTAAGCGGAAGGATTCTG
The DNA here is from genome assembly GCA_038253885.1 of Gemmatimonadales bacterium. Taxonomy (GTDB): domain Bacteria; phylum Gemmatimonadota; class Gemmatimonadetes; order Gemmatimonadales; family Gemmatimonadaceae; genus JALZAQ01. Next base: position 52,883 of record JBBSGP010000020.1, read on the forward strand.
CGCGGGGGGGGAGCCGACAGGTACGCGTGCGGCCAGGCGCCCGCCTAGGGACGCGCAGGATAACCGCCGCTCGAAAGGAGGTCAACAGCCACTTTTCGTGCCAGTCAGGCCACGCATCCTGCCGACCTGACACGACCATATCCGACAACAACTTGGCCGCATCGCGGCGCGTTTCCCGGATGCGGCCAGTGGTCCAGATGTCGGGCGAAAATCAGCGTGCAACCGGCGCCCTCAGGTCGTCGGAGGATCCTTCATCTTGGTGCGGCTGGTTGCGGTGAGAATCCCCAATCCGATGGCGACGATCACGCCGATGCCGATCCAGAGAGGCGGCGCACCGAGCATGAAAGCGGCGATCGCCAGGCCAATCACGAGAATGAAGAAGCCGATCAGGTAGGTGCCGAAGGAAGACATTGAGACGCCTCTGTGGTGTGGGCGATTCCCGGGGTGGCAATAGTAAGGCCGCTGTCAGCCCGGGGCCAGCGGCTCGACCTCGCGGCCACAGAAGCGACACAGCTTTGCCTTGGCCAGGATGCGCTCGGCGCAGAACGGACACTCGCGCTCCGCTCGGCCGGGCGCGGCGGGCGAGCTCAGTGATGGCTCTCCGTCCCGATCTCGCCGCCCCTCCAGCATCGCGATCTGCCCCTGCACCTGTTTCCGGAACTCGAGCGGTCGCGCGATGTTGTGAAAGTTCTCGTGTGTTCCACCCGTTCCGGTGACGGTGATACTCCCGTAGCCGAACAGGCGCGCAGCCAGTCCCTGGTCCACACCGACGTTTTCGATCTTGCTCAGCAGCATCTCGAGCGTCCGGCGCTTGAGCCATCCGGTCTTGATGATCACCCGCTTGGTGGTGACGCCGAACTCGGACGAGCGGTAAGCGATGTGCGCGATGCCTGCGACCAGAGCGGTGAGAATGAGAAAGAAGATGGCGACAGGATGGGAGTCCGCGACCAGGCTGACGATGAGACCGGTGAGCGGGAGGAGAACCGGGGAATACAACAGCCAGTGCAGCCGTGCCCGGTAGACCACCGTCTCTCCCGGCACCAGCTCGGAATCGAGATAGCTCATTGCTCCTCCGCTGAGATGCGCGCGTGGGGGAGGGACGAGATTGCAGTCGTCACCCGGAGACGGTCAACCCAGGATCGCGGCGAGGAGGGTCTCGTCCACCGTGCTGCTCCAGCTCTCGCGATTCGCTCCGCCCCACATCGTCCCGAGTCGGCTTGGCAGCGCAACCTCGATGCCGCCTGAGCGCGACTTCTTGTCAGCGCGCATGGCCCGGAAGAGCGCTGCGGAGTCCAGTCCCGGCGGACGCTCGACGGGCAACCCGGCCCGCCCCAGAATTCGCGCCAGCCCGGACGCCGTGCCGGCATCCGTCACACCCATCTCCTCGCCCAACCGCGCTTCCAGAACCATCCCGATCGAGATCGCCTCACCATGCAGAAGATTGAAGCGGCTCTCCGACTCGAGCGCGTGTCCGATCGTGTGTCCGAAGTTCAGGATCCGGCGCCGGCCCTGTTCACGCTCGTCGGACGCCACGACCTCTCTCTTGATGGCGATGCTGCGATCGATGACAGCGCGCATCATCTCGCCGGTGGGGGCGGTCAGGAGCTCGGGCAACAGGGTGTCGATCCGCCCCAGATAGCCAGCATCCGCGATCGCGCCGTGTTTGATCGCCTCGGCGAGACCCGATCGGAGCTGGGCGGCGGGGAGCGTGGACAGCACATCCGGGTCGGCGATCACCGCCGACGGCTGGTGAAAGGCGCCCACCAGATTCTTTCCGGCTGGTGTATCCACCCCTGTCTTGCCGCCGATCGCGGCGTCGATCATGGCGAGCAGTGTCGTGGGAATCTGCAGGAAGGGAATGCCGCGCAGGTAGGTCGCGGCCACGAAGCCCGCGAGGTCTCCCACAACGCCACCGCCCAGCGCGAGCAGGGCCGAGTCTCGTCCGAGGCCGAGGGCCAGAAGCTGATCGGTGAGTCCCATCCAGCTCTGCCGCGTCTTGTGCTCCTCACCCGGCGGGATGCTGAGCGTGACGACGTCCACAGCGTGAAACGAGCGCGCGACCCGATCGGCGTAGAGCGGTCCCACGGTGGTGTCGGTGATGATGGCGTAGCGGTGCGATGGTGCAGCGGCCATCGCCATCGAGCCGACGGCATCGAGGACGCCGGCGGCAACGGTGATCTCGTAGCTGGCCGCGCCCGCGCTCACCAGGTGACTTCGCTCTCCCCAGCGCGCCGGTTGGCGACGCGCGCCAGGACGAAGAGAAGGTCGGAGAGACGGTTGAGATAGATCACGATGATGGCCGGCACGTCCGCCTGCTGGCGAAGCGCGATCACGCGCCGCTCGGCGCGGCGGCAAACGGTGCGTGCGACGTGGAGGGTGGCCGACTTCCGGCTTCCGGCGGGAAGAATGAACGCCTCGAGTGGCGCGAGCTCCGCCTGGCCGTCGTCGATCGCGCTCTCGAGCTGTCCGATGCGAGCCGCGTCGATCCGCGCCTTCTCGAGCTGCTGGCGCACCTTTTCGGGATGCGGCGTGGCGAGCAGCGCACCGAGGGAGAAGAGGTCGCGCTGGATGGCCAGGAGCAGATCGTCGATGTGGGGAACGGAGTCGATAGCGCGGGCGAGCCCCAGAACGGCATTCAGCTCGTCCACGTCGCCGTACGCTTCGACTCGTGGATCGTGCTTCGGCACGCGCCCGCCGCCGAACAGACCCGTGTCTCCGGCGTCCCCGGTGCGGGTGTAGATCTTCATCCGGGTACGCTACCGCGCCGGTGAAAGCAGGGAAAGGGAGGGATTCCGCTGCGCCCGGGGCTGACAGCAACGGCGCGGTACTCGATGCTAGGGAGCGGTGTCGGAAAGCGCGAAGGCTTTCACGCTACCAGTGAGTCATCCCTAGTGTAGTGCGTCGTAAATAACTTGATTTATCGACAGCGGACTGCTATGATAGCGGGCATGAGCAGATCTGCGCCGCCCATTGTGCTCGGTCCCGAGGAGCAGGAGATCTTGGACAGGTGGGTGCACAGTCGCAGC
>JBBSGP010000021.1:0-55769 GCA_038253885.1 Gemmatimonadales bacterium
CCGCCGCGTGAAGCAGTATCGCCACCTCCCCTTGCTCAAGCAGGCATTGCAGCCCACACTCTCAACCACGAAGCCCGCTGCGGCGTAAGCCGCACCACACGCGGCATCGCCTGAATGTCAACTACGCGAGGGACACTCCCAAGATCCGTCCGGGTCTGGTTTGAAAGAGACATCGGGGGTCAAGGGTAGATGTCTAGCAGGGAACTGTTCCTTGTCCTGAGGAAATAGGACTGACATACCGAGCCGTAAGCATGACAGCTTGGGTGTACGGACGTATCCAGCGGTGGTCGGAGATCACCATCCCTTCTGGCAGTCAATGGGTGGAGATCCTACTCTCAGCTATCGGAGTCACCATACTGGGTGTTCTGGTTGGCGCTCTTGTGCGAGAGCGCCAGCAGGGAATTCGATTAGCCGAGCGTACTGCAGAGCTAGAGCGGCTATCATCTGAGTTACTGCGGGCAAACCGGTCAAAGAGTGAGTTTCTGGCTAATGTCTCCCACGAGCTTCGTACGCCGCTGAATGCCATCGTAGGATTCGTCGATTTGCTGAGAGACGGAGTCTATGGAGAGCTGACACCTCGTCAGGTCGGGCCCGTCGATCGAGTTGCGTCATCAGCGAATCACCTTCGGCACCTTGTGGATCAGGTTTTGGATATTGCTAAGATGGCAGCTGGGCGTCTTGAAGTGCATACGGAGCCAATTGACCTCCGGCCTTTTGTTCTGGAAGTGGTCAGTGAAATCGAGGCACTTGTCACAGAGCGGAACCTTAATCTTTCCATTGCTGTCGGTGCAACGCTGCCGCGTATACGGACAGACCCAACCCACTTACGGCAGATTCTGGTAAATCTGCTCGGGAATGCGGTAAAGTATACCCCGAGCGGTGGGATTGCAGTGCGCGCAAGATTGTTAACGAGTATGACCGAGCTCCAACATGCTCCTGTGACACCTGGAGCTGGAGCAGCAAAGTCAGTTGCTGCTGCGTGGGTTATTCTTCAGGTTGCGGACACAGGGATAGGAATTGCGGCTGCGGATCTGGACAGAATTTTTGAGGAGTTCGAGCAGATCAACGCAGGGCCACGTGGTGATTCTATGCGGCGTGGAACTGGCCTAGGGCTGGCAATCTCTCGACGTTTGGCTCGTCTCCTAAGTGGTGACATTCTTGTCGAGAGTGAGATCGCGAAGGGCTCGACCTTCACCCTGTGGCTTCCAGTTGCGGCCCCGGACTTGGCTGCCAGTAGTCTTGGGCGTGGGGCTGTAACGACTGCTGTTGCCAGGACGGCTGTCTAGGAGTGCAGTCCTATCGGGGACTCGGGACTATTGCTTGCCGGAGCGTCCTAGAATGGAGCGGAATTTCGCGAGGATGCCATCTTGGCGTGGGGCTGTTGCTTGCGGGCTGAGACAGGCGCGTTGGAGCTCCCGAGCAAGGGTCACCACGTCTGAGTACCTGTCTGCGGGGTCTCTTGCTAGACCGCGCATGACTACAGCCTCGATTTCCGTTTCGAACTGAAGCCCCTTCTTTGCGCTGTTGAGAGGAATAGGAGGCTGTGAGAGTAGCTGTGTAAAGATTTCGCGCTGGGTCTTTCCAAGGTAGGGAAGACAACTGGTCAGCAGGAGGTATGCAATCGTCGCCAAACTGTACTGATCTGCAGCTGCCGTGACCAGTTGTCCGGAGAGTGCTTCAGGGGCGACGTACATGAGAGTCCCGACAAAAAAACCGGCGCGTGTCAGTCGCTCGTCTGGTGATAGATCTGCTTGTGCGGCAATGCCGAAGTCGAGGAGACTGACTTTCTGGTGTGTGGGATCATACATCACGTTTTCGGGCTTCAGATCCCTGTGAATTATCCCAGCGGAATGGGCTGCTTGTACTGCTTCTCCGATCTGTGTAATGATATGGATGACCTCTTCACGCGGCAGCGGCGCATGGCGTTTGGCATGTTTTTCCAAAAGATCACCACTAGCCCATTCGATCGCGAGAAAGTGTAATCCATTGATTTCACCGATCTCGATTGTCTTGACAACATTCGGATGGATGACCCGTGCTCCGTAGGAGGCCTCGCGCACGAACCGTGCAACCGCTGTTCGGTCAGTGCGTAGTTTCTCACGCAGAACCTTGACCGCCACGGGCCCATGCACGGGATGCTCGGCTCTGTACACGACAGCTGTGCCGCCTTCGCCAACCATCTCGCGAAGGTGGTACCCGGCTAGTGTCATTCCACTCAGATTCTCGCGACTCACGCGGCGAAACTAACGGCGCTTGTGCAGGGGAGCAAGCGTCAGAGATTCCTGGATGTAACAGGAACCGACCCGGCGGGTAGGAAGGGAATCGATTCCTAAAGTCTATTGGAAGCTTGAACAGGATGGCTATGACCATAAACTGCCGCTGGGCACGACTACGTTCCGTCCTTCTCCTATCCGGTTTTGTCGCTTGCTATCACCGTCCTGTGACGGCAGGCGTACCAGTTGGGGAAGGTAGTAGCTCTGGAGCTCGTGGATCAGTCATCAATCCGCTGGATCCAACTGGACTGTATACTCGTGCCGGGTTCATCGCTCAGTCTGAACCTATGCCGTTTATCGGCACTGTCCGGTACTTCGGAAGCCACTCAGCTGACTCGACGCTTGTGCTGCTCACACTGTCTCTCGCGAACAGAGCGCTTACGTTCTCGAGTGATGGTGAGGGACAGCGGGCCACTTACAGTATTGCGATTGATATTCGCCAGGGGTCGGCGACCACTCGGCACCTCGACTCACACGAGACTGTGAGAGTCGCATCATACAAGGAAACATCGCGTGGGGATGAGAGCATCATTTACCAGCGCTTCTTCACACTTCCTCCGGGGCAGTTCATTCTTGCGCTCGTAGTCAGAGATGATGGTAGCGCGCGCAATAGCTCTCAGGAGACCATGGTGATCGTCCCACGTCTCAGCGGGCGTAGTCTCTCTTCACCAGTGACTGTCTATCAGGCCTCTGGTCGTGTGAGCGTTGATTCCTTACCCCGCATTGTCACCAACCCACGGTCGACGGTCGTTTTCGGGCGTGATTCATCTGCGCAGATGTACCTGGAGGGATATGACCTACCAGCTAGCTCACGAGTCGTTGTTCGGGCTGTCAATGGAAACACGACTCTGTGGCGCGATACCATCACCATGGCTCGCCATGGATCGATAGACGCCGCAACCTTCGCACTTCCGATTGCTCGTGTGGGTGTGGGGCAGCTGTCCGTTGTTGCCTCACTACTCGGCTCGGGGGATTCAGTTCGGAGCCCGCTCTTTGTGAGCTTTGGTGATGAATGGGCTATTGGCTCGTTGGATGAGATGTTGAACTATCTTCGATATTTTGCCACCTCCGAGCGGTTGAAAACGCTGAGGGACACAGCTCCGGACCAGCGAGTCCTCGCCTGGACCGCTTTCTGGCGTGAAACCGATCCTATTCCTTCAACTCCCGAGCATGAAGGCCTACGTGATTACTTCAATCGCCTTCAGCAGGCGAATGAACGTTTCCGGAATGAAGCAGCGTCGGGCTGGCTCACAGACCGAGGACGCGTGTTCATCACACTGGGCGAGCCGGATCAAATTCTCGAGCAGGGTGAGAGCAATCAGATCAGCGGACGAGGACGGGCGCAGATCTGGTCATATTATCAGCACCATTTGCAGCTAGTCTTCATTGATCAGACCGGCTTTGGTCACTGGCGTCTGACGAGTAGCAGTGATGCCGAGTTTGAGCGTGTTGCCCGTCGAGAGCGTGTCCATTAATCCGTAAGCCGTTGAAGCGCATGCTCAATTCATGGTCGTTCTGCTTACCATGCCAGGCAAGGGGGAACAGCTCACGCTGACTCGGCCTTGGGTATCGGTCGTCCTGTCACTGAGCCTCATTGCTCACGACATCAACGGTGACATACTCTCAGGTCAGCCCACATCGATGGCTGCACTGCAGCAGCCTGAGAGCTCCCTTCGGACCGCGCGTGCGCTGCTTCGAGCTAATCGACCTTGGCATGCCTGGCAGCTGGTTTCTCCGCTTCTTGTATCGCGGAGGTCAGCTGATGCAGTGATACTTGCAGCGCTCTCGATGGCTCACATGAGCCAATGGTCGGAAGTGGAGAGTATTCTTTCCCAGTTGATCCTCCACGACTCGACGGATGAGGGTACGGCCCAGACACTCCTTGCACGTGGACTCCTGGAGCGTGGGAGTGATTCTCTCGCCATTCTCCATGCCGAGCACGCAGTCCGTCTAGCGCGTGGATCTGTGCAAGCGCTGGCGCTCATTACTCTGGCGCGGGCTCTCGAGCGGACAGACCAGCGTGATAATGCGGCACACCGGTATATCGAGGCGGCGCAAGTGGCGCCTCTCATCCACGACTGGTTGTTGTTGCGAGCGGCGGCACTGACGCTCGACAGTGGCGCGCGAGCAGCGATCTACATGTCTGTCAACGACTCCGTTGCCAGGAAACGAATTGGCTGGACAGAAGCAGTAGCCATGGAACGGGGATCGCATCTCCAGAGCGCTGCTCGAGCATATGATGCGGCCGGCTTTCCTCTGGCTGCACTTCGGGTAGAAGCTATGGCAGCGCGGAGCGAGACAGATCGTCAAGCCATCATCCGTCGACTGCTGGGCATGCTGGATGGACAACGAGGTACAGCCAGCTCTCGTGAGATTATCGCTACCTTCGACGAGCTATTTCCCGACTTATTATTATCCGATCAGCTTGTACTAGCCCGCGCCGCGACCCGCATTTCCTGGTCCGCACGTGCAGTGCTGGGATTCCGGAAAGCAACGTCGATGGGTGCTAGTCTGAGCCCGAATGATCGCTTGTCGTTGGGGCTTATGCTTGGCCGGCTTGGCCGGAGAGCTGAGGCGCTTGTAGAGCTGGGGTCTATCGAGCGAGATGCGGGAGTAGGACTCGCAGCTCGTTTCCAACAGGCCCGCCTACTGCTGGCAAGCGATCGCAACGCAGCTCGGCAGAAGCTGCAGTTGATTGTCCGAGATGCTCCTGGTGACAGCTCTTCCGTTGCTGCGATGTGGCTCCTCGCAGATCTCGCCATCGATGAGCACAACGATACATTGGCTCGTCACGAGCTGCTCGATGTTGCGATACGTTTTCCATCGAGTGCTCACACCCCAAAGGCACTGTTCCAGGCAGCGATTATCTCGTATGTGCTGGGAATGTTCCGGCGTGCGGCAGTAGAGCTGGATTCTCTGGCGTTGTTGTATCCCCGAAGTGATGAGACTACAGCCGCTCTGTACTGGAGTGGTCGTGCATGGATGGAAGCCCATGTCCCTGTGGAGGCTCGACGGCATTGGAAGGCTGTTCAAACTCGAGATCCGATCTCGTACTACTCCGTTCTGGCGGGACGGCGGCTCGGTTCTGTGTCATGGACTCCCCGGCCTTCCGTCGATGTCTTCCCTCGGGTACCCGCGGCCGAGAGTGCTATTCTACGCGCAGAGATGCTCGAGCAGTTCGGCCTTCACATCGAGGCGGAACTCGAGTACGATCTACTCACCAGCATTGCGCGGGGCTCGCCAGCTGCCCAGCTGACGGTGATGCATTTGCTGGGAGCTCGTGATCAGAGCTGGCGTGTGCTGGCCTTGCTTCGCACATCGCCCGATGATTGGCCCTCCTCCGATGCGCGCTACTATCGGCTGGTGTACCCAGAACCATTCCAAGATGTGGTAGTGGAATCTGCTCGGGCCAATCACCTCGATGTGGAGTTGGTGTTTGCGGTCATACGTCAGGAATCGTCGTTCAATCCGCGAGCGACTTCCACAGCAGGAGCTCGGGGTTTGATGCAGGTGGAACCTACGGTTGGGCGCATGCTCATGACCAACACCGGTACACTCCCGTGGAATGCCGATCTCTTGTATCAGCCGGAGGTGAACGTTCTCCTCGGTGCTCGGCATCTGCGCCATTTCCAACAACGTTATGTAGATCGACCTCATCAACTGGCGGCCTACAACGCGGGGGAATCCCGCGTTTCCCGATGGGATCGGAGATCAGGAGCCTCCGACGCAGAGCTCTTTGTGGAACGCATTCCGTTTGCCGAGACACGCGACTACGTCCGCATTGTCGAGCGTAATCGAGCTATGTATCGCATCCTGTACGGGCGATGATATGCTCTCCGGATCGGTATCCTGTTGCGGTACAATGAGATTGGCCTTGACAAAGCTCTGGCTGCTGCCTATATAGGGCCCCGCAAAGCTAATGGCTTTGCCCGTACTTTGAGTGCAGGAGTCGTTCACATCGCAGGAGGTAGTCGGAATGGCTAGAGGGCGAGTCAAGTGGTTCAACGATGCAAAAGGTTACGGATTCATTGAGCAGGAAGGTGGGGAGGACGTCTTCGTACATTTCTCTGCGATCACGATGGACGGCTTCAAGACCCTCGCCGAAGGGCAGGAAGTTGAGTTCGAGATCCGGACTGGTGAGAAGGGTCTACATGCTGCCAATGTCCAGAGAGTCTAGGCTGAGTCGACTGCCGTAGGCTGTCTCGCACCCCACCGCCTACCCTCGTGGTAGGCGGTCGACATTCGGCAAACGGATTGAGGAGTTCGTGCACGCATCGTCGCACTTCATGTGCGATCGAGCGTGCTTTTGCGTTGGTGTGAGAGCGATCAAACTCCATCGCCTCAATCCAGGGACTGGTATTAGCCGATCTGCTGCACAACTTTCCTGTATGGAGCTTCCTACCTCTCCGCGCCTGTTTCTTGTCGATGGCTACGCGCTTATCTATCGAGCCTTCTTCGCGCTCATCTCACGGCCGCTGACAACGAGCCGCGGCGAAAACACCTCTGCCGCATGGGGCATCGCCAACTTTCTCCAGCGACTGCTCCACACCCACAATCCGGAGTACATCGGATGGGTTCACGATTCCGGCCTCTCGTTCAGGCATGAGCGTTATCCGGCGTATAAAGCAACGAGGGAAAAGCTCTCCGACGAGCTACAGGCTGACTTTGACCGCGGAATGGAGAGAATCTGTCGCCTGCTCGATGCCTACAACGTCGATGTCTTGGCCCTATCAGGCTATGAAGCTGACGATGTCATCGGAACTCTCGTAGCACAGGGTGTGGAAGCGGGATTGAAGGTCATCGTCGTATCGGGGGACAAGGACTTCCAGCAACTGATTCGACCTGGTGTCTGGTTGCTGAACCCTGGCCGAGGTGGTCCAGCTGGTGTCGATGAACAGTGGATCGGGATGGACAATGCCAGCGAGCGGCTCGGTGTCCCTCCCCAGCATGTGACAGACTATCTCGCGATGGTTGGTGACTCATCGGATAATGTGCCTGGCGTGCCGGGGATCGGTGACAAGACAGCACGTGAGCTGGTGAGCGCATATGGCTCACTCGAAGCGATTCTTGCACATGCGCCGGAAATAACGAAGAAGCGTCCACGCGAAGCACTACTGGCACATGCTGATCGTGCTCGGCTGTCCAAGGAGCTGGTGACGATCCGCGATGATCTGTCAATCCGGCTGCAGTTGGATCGCCTTGCCGTTAGAGAACCGGACCATTCGCAGCTCAAACAGCTATTCGTCGAGCTGGAATTCCAGGACCTGGCACGGGAGCATGCGACAGCGGCAACAACTCCAGTCTCGGCGGTGACCCCAGCAACTCGCTATGTGACGGTGGATTCCATCGATGCGATGCAGCAAGTTATCGCCCGTATTCGTAGCATGCCCTGGATTGCCGTCGACACAGAGGCTGTGATGGACAGGGATAGTCCTCTGAAAAGTGACCCGCTTCGTTCGAGCCTGGTGTCTCTGTCAATTGCCGTTGGACCAGGCGAGGCCTACTACTTTCCCCTGTGTCACCGACCCTTCGAGCGACCTCAGGGAAATCTGCTGTTCGATATCCCTGGCGACCGGGCACCTACCGATGCACCGGAAGATCGCGGACTCATCCAGGGTGGTGATGAGATTCGCGGGGCCGAGGTGGAGATGGCTGATGACTCTGGGTCCTCACGGGGCCGGAGAAAGAAGCAGCCCGGGAATGGTGCCCCGTCCAGCATCGCCGCTCGGAGCATCGCCAACAGCCCGTCGTCAGTCCGCAATCTCCCGTCCATCAGCTCCCCCGAGATGATGCCTCTCCGGGCGCTGCTCGAGGACGGCTCGATTCGGAAGGCGGCTCAGAATGCGAAGTCTGACGTACTCACTCTTCGGCGAGCGGGAATAACCCTTCGTGGGCTGGATTTCGATACGATGATCGCGAGTTACATCCTTGATCCTGGGCGCCGCTCTCATGGACTGGATGTGCTAGCCCTCGAGTTTCTCGATCACACCATGACCTCCTACGAGGAGCTGTGTGGGAAAGGGAAGGGGGCCATTCCCTTCGATCAGTGCCCCGTCGAGTGCGCCCGCGAATACTCGTGTGAAGATGCCGACATGACTTTTCAGCTACGTGCTCGGTTCGAGCCGCAGCTCGAAACGTATGCTCTGGCGGCTCTTTTTCGGGACATCGAGATGCCGCTAATCGACGTTCTCGCCGATATGGAATGGGAGGGCGTAACGATCGACACTGCCTGGTTCGCATCGCTCAAGGCGCGCTTCACGGGAGAACGTGAACGAGTTGAACGGGAGATCTTCCTGGAGGCGGGAGAGGAGTTCAACATCAACTCGAATCCTAAGTTACGTCAGATTCTGTTCGAGAAGCTGCAACTGCCATCGGCCAAGAGAACGGCAACGGGTCCATCGACGGATGCCAGCGTTCTGCAGGAGCTCGCCGAGCAGGGGCATGCATTGCCGGCGTTGCTGATGGAGTACCGTGAGCTGTCGAAGCTCGAGAACACATATCTCGATGCTCTGCCGGCACTCGTTCATCCGATAACCCATCGTCTCCACACCTCGTTCAATCAGACTGTCGCAACGACCGGCCGACTCTCGTCGAGTGACCCGAATCTCCAGAATATTCCCATCCGTCGGGAGCTTGGTCGCGATATCCGGCGTGGCTTTGTTCCGCGGATGGGCTGGACGCTCATGGCAGCGGACTACTCCCAGATCGAGCTTCGGCTTCTTGCGCATCTATCCGGCGATCCGGCCTTCGTCAGTGCATTTCAAGCTGGTGGTGACATCCACCGTCAAACAGCATCGATCATCTTCGACGTACCTCTGGACATTGTTTCTGCCGATATGCGCGCCCGCGCCAAGACGATCAATTTCGCAACGATCTATGGCCAGGGGGCACATGCCCTGTCGAGGCAGCTCCGGATCGAGCACGCTGAAGCCCGGCGCTTCATCGCCGAATATTTCGTACGATTTCAGGGAATACGCGCCTATCTCGATTCGATGATCGACTTCGCTCGTGAGAATGGATATGTGCAAACGATCTTTGGTCGCCGGCGCTACATTCCGGAGCTGCGCGATCGCAACTTCAATGTGCGAGCATTCGGAGAGAGAACAGCGACGAATTCGCCGATTCAAGGATCGGCCGCAGATCTGATCAAGATCGCGATGATCCGCATCCACCAGCGCCTTCGTGCCGAGAAGCTCCAGGCTCGAATGCTTCTCCAGGTGCACGACGAGCTGGTCTTCGAGGTTCCTCACCAGGAAGTGGACCAAGTTGGCCAGCTTGTGATCGGCGAGATGGAAGGTGCAGCCGTGCTATCTGTGCCACTGGTTGTCGAAGTTGGCACCGGCGCCAACTGGGTCGACACAAAAGCCGGTTGACCCTGCGCCTCGAGCCCGTCATGACTGGCCCGTGGCCTCCGTATCGCGAATTCGAGAAGCGCCGGGAAGGGATGGTTCATGCCATGAGCGGTGGACTCTGGCTGCATCGCCATCTGTGGAGAGGGCGCCGGATGGCCCACCTCGTCTCGACCGACCGCGAGCAGCTTCTTGCCTATGGCCGGAAGGTGGGACTTCCCGATCACAGGCTACAGCACAAGCCGCTCAAAGATCCTCGGACTGGCATCAGATGCGACGCATGGCACTGGGATCTCATTGGAGAGTTCTTGCCGCCCGTGCAGCCGATCCCGAATTCCTGGTGAGTACCTCGAGAGCGAGCACCTCATCCCGAATTGCACGAAGCTCCGCATCCAATCGTGGCTGAAGAGCTGGATCGGCTCGGTAACGGAAGTAGACACGCATCCGTTGTGATGCGCGATCGATTCGGTCCCGAAAACGGAGATCCCAGGTAGCCGCTGCGGGGAGTGAAAGCAGATACGCTAGAGCCACAACGACGCCAGCCAGACGCCAGACGATGACCGTCTGAACCATGTAGGTGCTCAACACCAGCGCAAAGCCGGCAAGAACTGTCTGCATCGCGGGATCTTCAGGTGTGTGACTCATCCGTCCGGCAAATACGCGGGCGAGCGTGAACGGGAGCCAGTGATTGATTCGGCCCCACCAAGCCACCGGACCGGCCCCAGCAACGATCGCACCTTCGCGCAGCGCGAACCACGCTGCAGGCCCAAGCGCCGGCGAGATGCGTACATCACCCACGGGAATGGCATGTTGCTCGAGCTCCGCCCTCAGCGCCTCGATGCGTGATGCGAGATGAGCAACCCGTGCGAGCGTGTGTGGCGGAAGCTGGTCACGCGATTGACTGATCCGCCAGATGATGTCCACTTCGTCACCCAGCGGACGATCCGGGGCGGTGAGAGAACGGGGCTCGTCGAATGATCCGGCAACGACGCGAGCAGCCCCAACTGTCTGTGCGGCCTCCTCGGCGGTGGCGAAGTTGAGCGTCGCGGCTCGGAGCCCGCGCTCGATCTCCGCCGTGAGCTCCGGAACAGGGTCTGTCGTTGCGGGCTGCCAGTGGTCCAGGTCGATGGGGTTACCCACGCGCACAAAGATTCTCGACCGGGGCTGACCCTTCCGTTCGAAAATGAGACCGAGGGGAAGAATCAGGAGCCCGGAAACCCCCTCGTCGCGAGCCTGAAACGCCATCCGCGCGATTCCCGTTCGCAGAGGGGCAAGGGATGGACGGTCGTGGCTGACTCCTTCGGGAAAGACCAGTACGGCGTTGTGTTGGCGGAGACTTTCGGTGACCGCTCGAAATGCCTCGCGATTGCGTGTCGAATCCATCGCGGTCGACGGATCTCGCTCTCTCTCATCCTTCATTCGGCGAAGGGGCACGACCCCCACCGCGCGCAGCAACACGCCCACAAATCGGTTCTCGAATAGCGTCGCCTTGGCGGTCAGGCGGATCGGGCGGCGAACGATATGCATGACGACCATGGCGTCGATCAGGGCATTCGGATGATTGACGGCGAGAAGCAGGGGAAGGGCAGCCGGTATCTGCTCCGAGCCTGCAATCTCGATATCACGATAGAACCAACGGAGTGCGATGCCCCCTGCCCACCGTGCAAAACCGTACAGGATCACTGCTGCTCGTGCCGGAATCGATCAGGAACGCCTCGGATGACGAAGAAGGCGCCGACGAAACCCAGCGTGATCGTCATGACGGCGATTCGGTAAGCTGTTGCTGCTCCGAGTGCGTGGGCCAGACCATCGGCGATCAATGCGAAAATGAGTGGGCCAACGACGGCGGCGGCTCGCGCGGAGAGGACCATGAGCCCAAAGAATCGTCCAGCTTCCACGTCAGGAATGAGTGACAGAAGGAGTGGACGCTCCGATGTGTTGAGTCCGCCGAAGATGAATCCGATACAGCTACCGACCACCCAGAACCCGGTCTTCGATGGTATCGCGATGAGCGCGATCAACAAGACGACCCAAGAGACCAGCACCCAGAGCGTCGTCCGCTTCGCACCGATCCGGTCCACCAGGACTCCCGAGAGATAGCTGCCCAGGACGCCCGGGATGATGAGGACGATGAACAGAGTGATCTCGGTCCCCTTGGAGAACCCCACGACTTCCACGGCATAAATTCCGAGAAAGGAGATTATCGTGCCCATCGCGTCCTGATAGAGAAAGCTCGCGAGGATGAAGCGCAGTGCACCCGGATAGCGCCGGGAATGTCGAATGGTCTCGAACACGCTCGCAAACGCTTCGCGCCAGCGGATGGGCCTCTTCGCGCGGATCGGATGGTGATCGCGACAGAAGACAAAGAGGGGGAGCGAAAAGAGGAGATACAGGATCGCCGTCGGCACGAACGAGGAGACCCTGCCACCATGGGATGTGAAGGGTACGATGCTGCGAATGCCGTGGATGAAGGTCGCAGGGAGCTGCATGACGCCAGCGAGCGACCCATTGAAGAAGGGGGCAGTGAACACGATACCGGCGATCGAGCCAACGTATCCGATCGCGACGCCAAGCCCGGAGAGCCGTCCACGCTCGTGGATTGGTACCAGCTCGGGGAGCATGGCATTATAGAAAGGGAGAGCGCCCTGGTAGGTGTAGTTGGCGAGCACAAACGCCGCGATGATCCAGACGAGCGGTGCTCCGCCGACGTGCCAGCCCGGGCTCCGGACTGCCGCCGGAACCACACTGTCGCCGACAACCGGCATCATCTGGTATCCAACGACACCAATGAGCGCCGTGGATGCGCAGGCAATGAGGGTGAGCCAGATCACCCACGGGACCCTTCGTTGTCTGGCATCCGAGATGGCGCCCAAGACCGGTATCGAGAGCGCCACTAGCATGGACGCAGTGCTATTTCCGATCGCGACTACCGTATTGGTCGAACCGAGATCCGATACCAGCCACACACCGAAGTAGTATGTGGCCACGTTCATGGAAAAAATCGTATTCGCGAAATCGTAGATTGCCCAGCTCCATCGCTCGCGAGCTGGAGCCCGGATGGCCGGTGGCTGGGACACATCCGCGATGGGCAGGTCGAGTGGAGTGGGTACCATTGGACCGAGCTTGGCTCCGAGAAGATTCGTTGACGGAGGAGGCTGTCTAGATAAAGTTCCGAGCCATGCGCTTTACCATTCGGTCCGGGACACCGCTAACCGTCGCCGCTCTGCTCTCTGGCGCCTGTGAGCGATCGAGGACACCAGCGGCACAGGACTCGGTCGCCGTCACTGTCGCTGCACCTCCTGACACGACGGCGCGAGCGCCTGAGCCGATGGCGTGGGACAGCGCCGACGGCGGACCCGTGCTGGTGGTGCATTCCCTTGCTACAGCAGTGCCCGCCAGTGCCGCCAGGGTCGTGTTCCCGCAGTACTCGGATAGCGCGTTGCCGGATACGGTACGGTTCGCGGGCAACCCTCTGCCGAAACGAATGCTCGATCTCTTTGATCGTCGAGGGAAAGTCGGAGAGGCTACCCTGGAGAAGATGGAGACGCATCAATGGGCAGGGCCAGGGTGCACCGAATGGCCCGAGGCAACGCTCCTTCCGCGCAGCAGGGCGGCAGCCGTATCCCTGCCTGTCTGGTCCGTCGCTCTGCTCGGGGGCCGTGCGCAAGGGATCCCACTTGACTCCATCGAAGGGCTTTCGCGTACGGATTCGGCACGACTCGCCGCCGAAGCCACAAGGCTCGCCTCCATTCTCCCACACGACACCGTTGCCGCCTTTCGAGGAATCCCGTTTGCCGTGCGCACAGCCTACCGATTCGTGGCGTCGACAACGGTGGACGCACTGATCGCCGACGTGGTTCGCAAGGTCAATCAGGAAGCGAGCCCTCTCGAGCAGCACACGCTCATCATTGCGGAACGGCATCGCGGGGACTCGACGGCGCGATTCACGACGGTCTATTCGGAGCGCTCCGCTGGTTCCGAGGAAGGTGTCGAGACGAGCGAGCTGCTCACCGCTCTCAGCATGGGGTCGCCACCGCGCCCTGTGCTCGTGCTCTCACGCCTCGGCGACGAGACGGCAGCGTATGCCCTCCTCGAGCGGGTCGACGGTCGATGGAGGGTTCGCTGGACCAGTGTGCACACAGGCTGTTGATCAGCTGCGACCGAGCGCCGCTGGAGCGGCGGTACGTCCGGCGATGCCGCCCAAGGCGAGAAGGGTGATCGCGTAGGGCAGGGCCAGAAAGAGCTGATAGGGAACGCTCCATCCGGCGGACTGAAAGAAGAACTGCAGCGCACTGGCCGCGCCGAAGAACAGCGCCGCCAGCGCCACCCCTCCAGGATGCCAGCGACCGAGGACGACAATGGCGATCGCGATGAATCCGCGTCCTGCTGATATTCCTTCGGCAAAGGTGCCGGACTGGACGAGCACGAGCGTAGCTCCCGCCAAACCGCCCAGCGCTCCGCCGAAAAGGATCGCCCCCCATCGAACCCGTGTGGGCGATATGCCCGCTACCAGTGCCGCCTCAGGATGCTCTCCGACCGCCCGAAGCGCGAGGCCGGCGTGTGTCTTCCGCATCCACCACCACAGGGAGGGGATGAGAAGGTAGGAGAAGTAGGTGATGACAGGCTGTCGGAAGAAAGATCCGCCAACGAGCGGAATGGCTGCGAGAAGCGGAACTTCCTGCGGGCCCGTGGTCGGGATGGACAGGGCCGCACCGGTGGTACCATAGAGGACACGGTACAGAGTGCCGGTCACACCCAGAGCGAGGAGATTGAGCGCCGTTCCGGTGATGATCTGGTCAGCTCGCAGGGAGACGGCAAAGAATGCAAAGATGATCGACACGGCCATTCCCGCGACAGCTGCGGCCAAGAAGCCCGCGGCCACACCTTCTGCTCCGGCGCCAATGAGAGCGCCGAACGCACCAGCCAGGATTGCGCCTTCGAGTCCGATATTGATCACTCCGGCTCGCTCGACGATCGTCTCTCCGAGCGCGGCGAGTACCAGAGGTGTCGCCGTGCGCACCGCGGCCTGGAGAAAGACTTCCGTGGCCAGTATCATGAATCCGCTCGAGCAGCGCTCGGAATCGTCGACCCTCCGAACAGAAGCGAGTCGCGCCAGCGCGCGATCGCGACCACCGAAAGTATGAGAACGGCCTCGATGACCAGCACGACGACGGCTGGAACAGATGCCTCGCGCTGCATCGCCAGCGCACCGGAGTCGAGGCCGCCGAAAAGCATTCCGGTGAGAACAATGCCAAGCGGATGCAGCCTGGCGAGAAGCGCCACGGCGATCGCGGTGTAGCCGTAGCCCGGGGAGATATTCTCGTAGAGAGCGTACGTGACACCGGTCAACTGCACCGCACCTGCCAGACCGGCCAGAGCGCCACCCGCCAGGAACGCCCGGAACGTGACCGCAGGCACATCGATACGACCGGCCGTGACTGCCGCACGGGGATTGCCTCCGGCGACCCGTACCCGGAAACCCGCCGCCGTCGCGCGGAATAGCCACCAGGTTAACACCGCCACCGCGAGCGCTAGCAGAAAGCCCACGTGGAGCCGGCTTCCGGAGGCCAGGAGGGGCAGGCGGGCCGCATCGGGCAGCGTTGCGCTCTGTGGATAGATCCTCATGGGTTCTTGGAGTGGCCCGCGAACAAGATATCCGACGCCATACACGGCGACGAAATTGAGCATGATCGTGCTGATCACCTCGATCACGCCGTAGCGGCGGCGCAAGAGTGCCGCGATCGCTGCCCATCCGGCGCCGGCCCCCGCTCCGACAACAAGGATGGCCGGCAGGAGCATTGAATGCGGCAGGATCGTCCAGTGAAGCGCAACCCAAGCGGCCGCCGCTGACCCTGCCAGGAACTGGCCCTCAGCTCCGATGTTCCATACTCCCGCACGAAAGGCGACGCCGACAGCGAGGCCGGCAAGAATCAGCGGAGTCGCCCGGACGAGAGTGGAAGAAGTGAGGGCATACCATGATCCGATGGAGCCACTCCACATGGCTGCCAGAGCTCGCTCGGCATCGGCACCCGCGAGACGTAACACGATTGCGAGCAGCAGGAAGCTCGTGAGGCAGACACCAGGGATGATGGCAATGGAAAGCAGCCGCGGTACAATCCGTGTGACACGCATGTCAGCCGGCAGTCGCGGCCACGTCGATCCTCCGCTCCCGATCTCCGCTCCTGTCCGCCTGCAGCACGCGAATCGCCCCGATGCCAGCTGCTGGGCCAAGAGCGAGGATGGGGAAGGCCCAACGCCAGCCGACAAGGCCGACAATGGGGGGAACGATCTGGATGGTCACCATCGTCAACAGGAAGCCAAGCGACGTCTGCAGGGTGAGCGCCGTCCCGACGGCATGGGATGGAACGGATCGGGTGATCAACGTGCTGAACTGTGCGCTATCCGCAATGACGGAAAGGCCCCAGAGCCATGCCAGCGGCACCAGGAGCCAGAAGCTGGCCCCGAAAACAACGCCAATGAGAAGGGCGCAGCTGCCACTCGTGGCCAGGGCACGCACGACGAGCCGCTCATGGCCAATGCGATCGGCGATCAGCCCTCCCCAGACACAGCCTGCGCCCCCGATCGCGATCGCACCGAACGCGAGCAGGTTGACGACGGTCGGTGGTGGAACGGCGAACCCCTCGGTCGCCCGGGCGAGGGCGCTGGCCGCGAAGAACGCCGAGATCCAGGTCCAGAAGCTGTACAACTCCCACATGTGCCCGAGATATCCCGCGGTGGCAAGACGCCAGCGACGCTCTCGCACCACCGAACGGACCAGCCCCCAAGAGAAAGGACGGCGAACGAAAGGGTAGGGGCCGTCGGAGTACCCGAGCAGCACCAGGATCGCAGCAGTGCATGCGCCGGCCGATGAGATCGCCAGCACCGGCTCGACGCTCTGGGCGTGGAGGGCGTGGATGAGGTAGGGAGTGGCTTTGCCAACCGTGAGCGCACCGACGATGGTTCCGATGGCGAGGCCTCGTCGTGAGCGAAACCAGGTGGCGATCATCTTCATGGCTGGAGGATACACACCGGCCAGACAGACACCGGTCGCAAACCGGCAGAGCAGGGCAGTAGAGAACCCTGGAGCGATCAGAAGGGTGGCGTTCGCCAGCGCGCCCGCCAATGCCGAGGCCGCGAACAGCACTCGCGAAGGCAGAATGTCGGCCAGGTTGAAGAAGGCGACGCTTGCTGTCCCGATCACGAAACCGAGCTGGACAATGGTCGTGAGCCAAGCGCTCTGTCCAGCTCCGAGGTGCCAACGCTGAGCCAGCTGGCCCGAGACCGCGGAGGCGACGAACCAGAGAGACATACCGAAGAGCTCAGCCATCGAGAGGAGCGCCAACATCCGCCAACGGCCCGGGTGGCGATCAGGCTCCCGCTCCGGGTCCCGATTCATCCGAGCCCCAACATGGCGTGTCCTACCGCCATGTGGTTGCAACCCATCTCTCGTACATGGCCCGCGTGGATCACCAGCACTCGATCCGCGAGATCGATCACTTCATCGAGGTCGGTCGAGTACACCACCACGGCAGCACCTGCATCGCGCGCCTCTCGAAGCCGGTCGAGAACGGCTACTGTGGCTGTCACATCCAGACCACGAGTCGGATTCTCTGCCACGACGAGTGCGGGAGCGTGATCGAGCTCGCGCGCGAGAACGAGCTTCTGCTGATTTCCGCCGGAGAGCTCGGAGGCGAGGACATCGCGTCCCGACGCTCGCACGTCGAATCGAACGAGCAACGTCGCCGTGTGTATCCGGAGCTCCTCCCAGCGGATTCGGCCTCGCCGCGCGCCAGCTCCTCGCAGGGCAATGTTCTCGTAAAGCGGAAAGTGCGTCACCAGGCCATCGTGCTGGCGGTCTCCTGGAATGAAACCGATAGTTGGGGGCAGGGAGAGCTTGCCCGTGGTCGGCGGAAGCAGGCCTCCCAGTGCGCGAAGGAGCTCCCGCTGTCCCGAGCCCTCCACCGCGGCGACGCCAACGATCTCGCGCTGCCTCAGCGTGAAGCTGGCTCTCTGGATGCGTGGCGTGCCGTGCTCATCGGAGAGAACGAGATCGGTCGCCGAGGCCACGACCTCCCCTCCTGCCTCCCGTCGGAAGAGGTGGAGGCGGCGCACCGGTGCTGCCGCTCCGAGCATGCTCTCGGCCAGAGTGCGCTCGGTGAGGCGCGCCGCCCTCTCCTGCACGACAGTTCTCCCCCGCCGCAGGACCGTGATATCGTCCGCCAGAGAGAGCGCCTCCCGGAGCTTGTGGGTGATGATGACCACCGAGGCGTCGCCGGCAACGAAATCACGTAGCACCCGCAGAAGGTCGTCGACCTCGGATGGCCCGAGTGCCGCGGTCGGCTCGTCGAGGATGAGCAGCCGCGCACCAGTAGCGAGCGCCTTCACAAGCTCGAGCCGCTGTTGTCCCCCGACGGGAAGTGACCCTGCTTGGACGTCGGGGTCGAGCACGAGCCCAGTCGCCCCGCCGATCTCCTGAACGCGGTCTCGCGCGGCGGCGACATCGAGCCGACCTTTCCCGCCCAGCGCGACATTCTCGGCAACGGACAATCGTGGAACGGAGGTGAAGTGCTGATGGACCATCCCTATGCCCGCCGCGCGAGCGGCGGCGGGGGAGGGAAATCGGACCGGAACACCGTTGACTCGGATGACCCCGGCGTCGGGCTGCAAGGCGCCGAAGGCGATGCGCATCAGCGTCGACTTCCCCGCCCCGTTCTCGCCGAGTAGAGCGTGCACGCTTCCAGGTCGAACGGTGAAGGCCGCACCCTGGAGCGCCTGCAGGGCCCCGAAGCGCTTGTCGATCTGCTCCAGCGCCAGCTCAGGCGCGCGCGTTGTCAAAGCCCGGTGGGCACATCGATAAAGCTCCACGGCAGGCTGAATGCGTCGGAGAGGTTCTGCGCCAGCGCGCGGACCCCGAGTGTCTCCGTGGCGTAGTGGCCCGCGTAGATGATGGCGAGTCCGATCTCATCGGCATCGACGGCTGTCCAATGCGGACCCTCTCCGACGATCAGCGTATCCACGCGCTTCTCGACCGCTTCCCGCAGCGTTTCGGCGGACGCGCCTGAACCGGTGCAGATCGCCCATCGGCGAGTGATGGCGTTCTCCGGGAACCCCGAGCACCGTGCGATTCCCCCGTTACGGGTTGCAAAGACAGCAACTCGGTCGAGCAACTCGCTGGTCGGCACGTCGTCATCTCCAGTGACGCCGATGTCGGTCGTCCCGTAGCGTGCGAAGCCTCCCGCCGGGACGAGGCCCAGCTCTCGGGCCAAGAGCGCGTTATTGCCGAGTGATGGGTGAGCGTCGAGCGGCAGATGCGAGGAGTAGAGCGCGAGTCGCCCGCGGAGCATCTGCTGCACGCGTCGCAGATGCGGGCCACGCAATGGCTGAAGCCCACCCCAGAAAAGACCATGGTGTACGAGCAGAAGGTTGGCGCCCGCGTCGAGAGCGCCCTGAATGCTTCGCTGTCGCGCATCCACCGCTGCCGCGACGCCGTGTATCTCCGCATCGACGTCGACCTGGACTCCGTTCAGTGCGTTGGGATAGTCGGGGAACTCCTCCGTCCGGAGGAGACTGTCGAGATAGCGTGAAATCTCCGCGAGCGAGACCATTGTCGGTATGGAGGAGTCAGGGCTTGGACGTCGAGTCGACGAACTCGAGTCGGGGAGGGCGCAATCTGCCGGCAGCGATCTCCCGATCGACAGAATCCATCTTCGCTCGCACGGCCGGAGGGATGAGGGAAGAGAGCCGAGGGTTCAGCACGAGCTTGACGACCTGGGAGCTCCGCCCGAGGTAGATTATGCGCGACACGAAGCGTTTCTCCTTGACCTCGCGAGCCACGGTAAGGAACGCACGAGGAAGATCGATGACCACGCTGCCGATGACGACTTCCGGCGCTACGTCGTTCTGGTTCGAGTTGGCTCCAAAGACATACACGCCCCTGGATTCACGCGCGGCCTGAAAGATACCCAACCCGGCAGCGTCGGCATTCTGGAAGATGATGTCCGCGCCCTGTTGTATCTGTGCGAGTCCCTGCTCCTTTCCGGCGCTCGCATCCTCCCAGCTACCGATGTAGGAGCTGAGGATGCGTACGCCTGGCCTAACCGACCTCGCACCGGCGACAAAGGCGAGAAAACTACTCTTGACGGGAGGGAGCTCGGTTCCGCCAATGACTCCGATGACGCCGGTCCTGGTCAGGGATCCGGCCAATACGCCCGCCGTGTAGGATGGCTCTTCGAAGCCAAAAACCATCGGGGCAACGTTGGCGGAGTGGCGGTTACCGGACGTCGTGATATACACGGTATGGGGGAACAGCGGCCCGGCACGAGAGGCCGCGTCCTGGAACTCGAATCCATGACCGAACACGAGGTCGTAACCCTGGTCGCCGTATTGCCGAAAATTCTCGTCAAAATCCGCTGGTGTACTGGTCTGAATATGGCTTGTATGTGCCGCTAAACTGTCGCGAATCCTGAGCAGTC
Organism: Gemmatimonadales bacterium; assembly: GCA_038253885.1. Taxonomy (GTDB): domain Bacteria; phylum Gemmatimonadota; class Gemmatimonadetes; order Gemmatimonadales; family Gemmatimonadaceae; genus JALZAQ01. The sequence goes on from JBBSGP010000021.1 coordinate 20,095, forward strand.
CAGCGTATGCACCGGCGTTCCAGGCCTGGTCATTCACCGGCCCCGGCGTGAGGAGAGCCACCCGAAATGGGGCCGCGGTTGACGAGTCAACTCGGCGGTCTGGTTTGCTCGGAGCACAAGCGAGAACTCCAATCGCGACCCCGATGTGAACAACTGTGGACAAAAGTCCGCTCCACACTCGGCGCGACGTCACAAGTCTTGACAGATAAAAGGGTTGCATGAATGTGGACAACAGTAGAAAAGAGGCGGCACCGGCGTTTGCCGATAGCCGCCTCGAGGAGATGCGGGTCAGGTGAGATAAAGGACCGCTATTGAGCGGCTGCCAGGGAGCCGATGGGGTTATTGCCATCGTCACCGCGTGCCAAACCCGAAACCGGTTCCGCAATGCGAATGGTTCCGTTGATCTTGCCCCCTTCGACGACCGCGATGGATTTGGTACTGATGTCTCCAACAATGGTCGATGTGCCCTGCACCTCGATGCGTTCCACGGCCGTGATGGATCCATGCACGCGCCCTCCGATCACGGCTTCGTGCGTTGCGATGTCTCCGTGCACCTCTCCCTGGCGACCAATAAGAACCTGACGGCCAGCGCGGATGGAGCCTTCCACCCGTCCCTCGACCTTGACCACACCATCGGTATCGATGTCTCCCGTGATCTTCATCCCGGCTGCGATGATGGAGAGCGAGCCCTCGCCCTGCGATCCGGAGTTTCGCGGCTCCGCTGAGGTCTGGCTGTCCTTACTGAAGATCGCCATGAGCATGTCCCTGTTTCAGAAATGTGACGGGGTCGAGCGAGACGCCACCCCGAATGAGAATGAAATGCAGGTGAGGCACTGCAACATCATCGGCACCGCCAGTGAGCGCGATGGCTGCACCAGCAAGCACCTTGTCTCCCTTCTCGACGAGCACGTCCGTGGTATTCGCGTAGATGGTCTCGAACCCATCGATGTGGCGAATGCGAACGCGCTTGGAGCCTCCGACGTTCTCCAGAACGTCCGTGACCACGCCGGCCCCGGCCGAACGTACCGGTGTACCCAACGGGACAGCGACATCGACTCCGGATTCCAGCCCGGGTTGACTAGGCGGGAGGAACGGCGTCACCACCCGTCCAGCGACCGGCAATGGCCAGAGCCGCGGTGGTGATGCTACCCCCCCAGCAACATTCGGCTCTCCGTCCGCGACAGCACTCGAAGAACCGCCGAGCATTCGCTGAACCTGCTGGAACCGACGCTCGAGATCGGTGAGGGCGAGCTGCAGAGTATCCACTCGGCTGACCTCATGTTGCAGGCGAGCCAGGCGATGATTGAGCATCGGCACCTTGGCCGCCTGCGCGATGAGAACGAACCAGCTTGCCAAGAGGACCGCGAGGACGGAGCCCACGATGATGCCGGCGAGACGCAGATGGGCGATCTGCCGTTGGGTGAGCGTGATCGTCCGGTTCGCGAGCCCGCTTTCCCTCTGAACGTGGATGATCATCGACCCCGCGTGCGGCGTGTAGATGTTCCCGTACCCTTGCTTGTCACGGCGACGCCAGCGCATCAGGAGCGCTCCCGAAATGGTCCGAGCACGATGTCGAGAACACGATCGAGATCGTCCGCGGAGTAGAAGGCGATCGTGATGCTTCCTCGTGAGCTCTCGTCGAGGGTGAGACGAACGTCGGTCTGAAGACGACCCCGCAGCTCGTCCTCCACCCGTCTCAGCTCCGCTGAAGGCGCGCTCTTACTCTCGCCGCCGCGTTGGCGCTTGCGGGACTCCGGCGCGGCTGCCCGGGCACGTTGCTCGACATCGCGCACGGAAAGCCCTTTACTCACGATTTCTCGAGCCAGAGTGGCCATGGCGTGATCATTCCCCAGTGCCAGCAATGCTCGGGCGTGTCCCAGGGTGAGCTGTCTCTGCTGGAGCATCCGCCTTACCGATGCAGGTAAATTCAACAGGCGCAACATGTTAGCTATCGTGGAGCGGTCCTTTCCGATCACCTCGGACAGCTGTTGTTGCGTGAGGCCGAACTCGGAAATGAGCCGTTGATAGCCTTCTGCTTCCTCGAGGGGGGTCAGATCTGCGCGCTGGAGGTTCTCGACGAGCGCCAGCGTGAGAAGGGTGCGGTCGTCGATTTCCCTGACGACCGCGGAAATCTCGGGCCAACCAAGTCGTATGGCAGCGCGCAACCGTCGTTCTCCAGCGACGAGCTCGAAGCCCACCCCCGCCGGGTCCGGTCGAACGGTGATAGGCTGGAGAAGTCCGTTGGTTCGCAGACTTGCTTCCAGCTCGGCGAGCTCTTCCGCGTTGAACTCTTTCCTGGGTTGATACGGGTTCGGGCGGATCTGGGACACAGCGAGACGCTGCAGAGCACTGCGGTCGCTGGCCGAGGAGGGAAGCGGCCTGGCGGCAAGGAGGGCGTCGAGCCCGCGTCCTAGACGACGAGGCTTGTCCGGAGACATGCAGGCATCGATTGAAGCGCGTGACGGGGGGCGGTTGGCTGGCGACAGCGTGAGGTGATTGCGCTAGTGGTGGACGAGCGGACGCGAGTCGACGTCACCCAGTCGTGCGCGCTTGAGAAGCTCGCGCGCGACATTCATGTAAGCCTGAGCTCCCGCAGACGTGATGTCATAGAGGATGATCGGCTTTCCGAAGCTGGGAGCTTCCGCGAGTCTGACGTTTCGGGGGACGACTGTATCGAAGACCTTGGAGCCGAAGTACTCGCGTGCGTCGGCCACGACCTGACGAGAGAGATTGAGGCGGGCGTCGTACATGGTGAGGAGAACACCGTCGATGGCGAGGGGCTCGTTGACGCTGCTCTGAATGAGGCGAATTGTACTCAACAGCTGCGAGAGTCCTTCCAGGGCGTAGTACTCGCACTGCACGGGAATGAGTATCGCATCGGCCGCAGCCAACATGTTGACCGTGATGAGGCCAAGTGAGGGCGGGCAGTCGATGAGGATGTAGTCATACCGGTCGCGGATAGGAGCGAGTGCGTCACGCATGGCGAGCTCGCGGTTCGGCCGGTCGACGAGCTCTATTTCCGCGCCGGCCAGATCGGGTGTCGCGGGTGCCACGTCGAGGAAGGGAAACTGAACCCGTCGGCGGAGGACATCGTCCAGTAGGCGATCGCCTATGAGAGCGTCGTAGACCGTTGGAAGCTTGTCATCTCTGGGGATTCCAATCCCGCTCGTGGCGTTGCCTTGTGGATCGCCGTCGATGAGGAGCGTGCGCTGTTCCGCGACGGCAAGGCTCGCAGCGAGGTTGACGGTAGTTGTCGTCTTCCCTACTCCGCCCTTCTGATTGGCGATGGCAATGATGCGTCCCACGACCGACCGTGTTCAAGGAGTTTGCTGGCGATCGCAATATAGACCGGGCGGGCATCCCGAGCCAGCCGCCCGTTCCACGTGGAACAACTCCACCTAGGGTCTCGGACCGTTCCACGTGGAACACACCCGTGTCCGCGCTCGCCTGACGATCTCAGATCACGCGCTCTGCAACTAATCCGACAACCTCAGTGCTTTGAACAAGTTCCAACACCACTAACAAGACTCCATTGCGCCACTACAGAGACATTCATGCTTTGCTCGCCAGGGTTGATGGGAGTACCCCCGCCGGCCATCCCCGCCTCCCGCATCATCATGGAGGGACGCGGGGAATAGACTGGCGAGGTGCTCATCTCGATCAGCTCGCCGAGGTGTCCTCCCACAGCGCAGGCAAGTGCTTCAGCATCTCCCCGGGCCCGTTGTGCAGCCGCTGCGAGGGCCACTCGACGTCCGCTGTCGGCCCTCGACGAGAAGAACTGGAGTGAGTTGACTCCGTTGGCCCCCTTTGCCAATGCCGCATCGAGCAGACTACCGATCTGCTCGAGCTTGCGCACCTCGACTCGTATGGTGTTGGACACTCGGTATGCCAGCACCCGCGGCACTGTGTCACTGCGGGCGGGGTTCATGACCTCCTCCGGGAAGACACTGAAGTCGGAAGTCGAATAGTCCTCGTTCGAGATACCCATAGCCCGCAGAGTGTCGATCACTGCTCGTTGACGTCGCGCGTTGTCCGCGCTCGCCTGGGCTGCTGTACGCCCTCGGGTCGACACTCCAATGGCGATGGTCGCACGATCGGGGACCACACGCGCCTCGCCCGACGCGCTGGTGATGACACGAGGGGCATCTCTGAGCGCGACCGGCGGGCTCGATTGTTGAGCCGCTGCGACCTGAGCGACGACGAGGGCAATTCCCGTCATCATACGGCGTGCGACCCGTAAGCTTCTCATTGGTGGCTCCTCTCGTGTAAAGTATCCCCGCGCTACTATTCAGCGCGGCCACCATCGCTGGTCAGGCTCGCCCGAACCCGAGTTCTCCCAATGTGAGTCGCGGCGAAGCCGCGCCATATTCTGCTCCAACTACTTGGGATATCGTTCACGTAGCCGTTGTTAGTGATAAGGCGATACTAAATACCAAGCCCGTCCCGACACTCGCTTTCTACCCGGACAATGGTATCGCATTCTCCGCTCGGGAGAGCGCGTCATCGCCCTTGGCTCGACGGCCCACCGAGATCTCGAGGACGAGATTCTGAAGATCGCTCGGGCTGACTCCCGGAATCCGTGATGCCTGGGCAAGTGTCAGGGGGCGAATGGCCGCCAGCTTCTCCCGCGCCTCGAAGGAGAGCGACCGCATGCCCTCGTACGGCAGGTCGGTCGCGAGCGCGAAATCACCCATCCGGCGCATTCGTTCCGCCTGCTCACGCTCGCGCTGGAAGTAGCCAGCGTATTTGATCTCCAGCTCGACCGTCGTGGCGGCATCGCAACTGATCGCCGTGCCAACGCCCGCAGCGTGGAAGAGATCGGGGAGTGTGACGCCCTGACGTCTGGCCAGCTCAACTATCTTGACGCCGTGAGCAAGCGGACGCCCGCCTCCCGCGATCAGTAGCGCATCGACCTGTTGGGGGTGGACGCTCGTTCTCTCGGCGAGATGGCGCGCCTCGTCCTCGTCGGAGAAGCGGGCCTCCATCCGTGTCTCCTCGCGTGTCGTGAGCATACCCAGCTGGCGTGCAAGCGGCCCGAGTCGCCGCAGCGCGTTGTCCTGCCGCACCGTGAGACGGAACTCGGAGCGTGACGTGAAAAGGCGATAGGGCTCATCGACGCCACGGGTGACCAGATCGTCGACCAGCACACCAATGTACGAGCTCTCGCGGCCGAGAATCACCGGCGGTCGTCCGGCAACCGTGAGAGCCGCGTTCATTCCGGCCAGCACTCCCTGTCCCGCCGCCTCCTCGTAGCCCGTCGTTCCATTGATCTGCCCTGCCAGATAGAGCCCGCCGAGCGCCTTCACCTGGAGCGTGGCATCGAGCTGGGTGGGCACATAGTAGTCGTACTCGATCGCGTAGCCCGCTCTCGTCATGCGGGAATTCTCGAGACCGGGCACGGCATGAAGGAACTCGAGCTGAACGTCGGCCGGCAACGACGTCGAGAGACCGTTGACGTAGAGCTCAGAGCTGTCGTGTCCTTCGGGCTCGAGAAAGACCTGGTGGCGCTCGGCATCGGGGAACCGCACGATCTTGTCCTCGACGGAAGGGCAATAGCGCGGGCCTCGCGAGGCGATGGCGCCGCCGTACATGGCGGAGCGCGCCAGATTGTCCTGGATGATGCGTCGCACTTCAGCGCCCGCGAAAGTGATCCAGCAGGGGAGTTGAGGTGGATGGCGGGTGGATCCACCGGTAGAGCGGGACGTGGGCCAGAAATGCGACCAGGAGTAGTCGAAGGCGTCGATCTCGCTGTCCTGGCGCTGGCAGCGGGCATAGTTCACCGATCGGCCGTCGATGCGCGGAGGTGTGCCGGTCTTGAAACGCGACACCGCGAGGCCAAGGCGCTCCAGCTGCTCTGCGAGATGCACGGCAGGGCCATCGCCTGCCCTCCCGCCGGCGATCTGCCTATCGGTACCGATATGGAGTCGCCCGCGTAGAAAAGTGCCCGCTGTGATCACGACGGCGCGAGCACCGAAGCGGCGGCCCTCGAGCGTCTCCACGCCGACAACGCGACCACCGTCCTCATCGACCAGAAGCCGGGCGACGGTGCCCTGTATCGTATGCAGCGTTGGGTGTTCGTCGAGCAGCGAGCGCACGGCGCGGCGGTAAAGTCCACGGTCGCACTGCGCTCGCGGCGCCCATACGGCTGGTCCTTTGCCCCGGTTGAGCATCCGGAACTGGACGGTCGAGAGATCCGTCGCTCGGGCCATGATTCCCCCGAGGGCATCGACCTCACGAGCAACGGTTCCTTTGGCGATCCCCCCGATGGCTGGGTTGCACGACATCTGGCCGATCGTCTCGAGCGCACTCGTGAGCAGTCCAGTGCGGGCACCTAGTCGCGCGGCGGCAACAGCGGCCTCGGTGCCAGCGTGCCCCGCCCCGACGACAATCACATCGAGCTCGAGCTCTACGGTCAGACTGGCGGCAAGCGAGGACATACCGGACAAGCTAACGCCGATCAACAGCGCCGGTTGGCGTGAGGTAAGGTGGTGCGAAGGATGGGGAGAGGGTGACATGCCGTGCCTACTCTTGACAGGAGGCCCGACATGGCCGATACTTAGTTTATAAGCTAATTATCAAATCACAGGAGCGGGTCATGATCGGTCACGGTGGTTTCTGTCTTCTGTTCGCTCTTGCTCTGGGGTCTGGCGGCGATGGCCTATCACCACGTCGAATTACTGGCGCGACCTCACATCCCAGCGATGGACGGACGTCGCCGCTGCCCATCGATCCGTGCAGCAGTGGTACTTTCGTCTTCATGCTGGCCGGGGCTCGCGTCGGCCAGGAGCGCTTCGAGGTGAAATGTCAGCCCGATGGCGGCATCATCGGCACGGGGCGCACTGTGCTCAACCTTCCCGGAGTGACCAGCGACCTGGAGACAGTGGTCGAGCTCGGGTCCAATCTGCTCCCGAAGAGGGTCAGGGCCAAGGGGACCTCGGGTACCACCGCCGTCGACCAACTCCTCGTAATCGGCACGAGCGGCGCGACGATGACATCGAACGGGGTCGCCCAGCAGATCACGATACCTGCCGGCGCCTCATATCTCGGCTCCAACGTCTACTACGCGCTGCCCTTCCTCGTCGCCCGCTATGACACTGTCAAAGGAGGGGACCAGTCGATTCCGGCCTTTCCTGGTGGCAGCGTCATGGTAAATCGCGCGGGCCGAGACAGTGTGCCTATCGGTGGCCGTCGAACGCCCTTCCAGCGGTACACGCTTCAACTGGGAGCGCAACGAGCTACCCTGTGGTTCGACGCCAGCGGGCACATCGTCGTGGTCGCGGTGCCCTCGCAGAGATTCGTGGCAATCCGGGAGGACATGACGACAGCCGGAGACGCGCTCATGGCGATCCTCGAAGCCGATATCGCTCGCTATCGACCCGTCACTGCGTCGGACTATGCGCCTCCGGCTGGGGCTTCCTTCCGTGCCGAAGAGGTGACGGTGCCCGCCGGGCGATTTGCTCTCGGAGGCACGCTTCTGATCCCGGGTCGGGGGAAGTCTCCCTTTCCGGCGGTGGTGATGATCACTGGGTCCGGACAGCAGGATCGGGATGAGGCACTCGCGCTTCCGGGGCTCGAGAAGTTTCGGCCGTTCCGTCAGATCGCCGAGGCGCTCGCTGCTCGTGGAATCGCCGTCCTTCGCGTGGATGACCGAGGCGTAGGGCGCTCGGGAGGAAGCGCACTCGACAATGACGCGACCACATCCGGCTACGCGAACGACACGCGGGCACAAGTTGCTTGGCTTCGAGCGCGGCCCGATATCGATGGCGATCGCATTGCGCTGATCGGGCACAGCGAGGGCGCGATCATCGCCCCGCTCGTCGCGGTCTCGGACCCACGTATCGTCGCCATCGTTCTGCTTGCCGGGACCGCAAAGCCCGGGATCTCGGTTTCCGGTGAGCAGTATGGCTACATGCTCTCGGTCGACTCTTCGACGACAGCCGAGCAGCGTGCGAAGCTACTGGCCGACCAGCGAGCGGCGCTCGAGGGGATGCTGTCCGCCACCACGGCCAAGGGAAAGCCGGGCGTCGCCTGGATGAAGGAGTTTCTCACCTATGATCCAGGGCCGACCATCCGCCAGGTCAAGCAGCCCATCCTGGTGCTTCAGGGAGCGAAGGATCGCCAAGTCCTCGCCGACCATGCGACGCTTCTTGCCCAGGGTGCGCGCGAGGGCGGCAATCGAGATGTGACCCTCCGGGTCTTTCCCGACCTCAACCACCTCTTTTTGCCTGCACTGACGGGTGCGTTTGCCGAGTACTCCCATCTGAGTGTGACGAGTCTCGGCGATGATGTGCTTGGCGGCATCGGTGACTGGCTCGCGCCGAGGCTACGGGTAGACAGGTAGGCGCCGATCCGCTAGCGTCGGTCGAATGCCTCTGGACCTCGGTCGTGACGTGCCGACGCTTCTCATTCGACGGGCTGCGTTCGAGCGCGTTGGGCTCTCGCGCGAGAAGCTAGACCGCCGGCTCAATCTCACTCCGGATGAGTTTCGGGTTGAGGGAGGACTCATCGCTGTTGGGCCGCTCTTCGGCTCCGATGCGCTCGAGCAGCTGATCGAGGAGCTGGAGATGATCGGGCTCGTCTACTTCGATGATTTCTTCGAGCTCAGCGGGAACTGGCCGGAGTGGCTCAGGGTGCTCGTGATGGACCAGGGCGTCTGAAGCTCGCCGGCCAGCTATTTCCTTGCCATGGCCGGCGGCGTGGACTGTGGAGTGAGAGGGCCACGCCGGAGAAGTCCCTCCCATTCGCATTCGACACACCAGCTCGTGCGGAACCATGGCATGAGCAGATTCCATCCCCGGGACTCGACGCGAAGCGTGACCGCGTCGCAATTCGGGCATCGATCACCGTCGGGGAGAATACAGAGAAAGAACACAGTCGCCGCGACGAGACGGAGAAGGAAAAAGCCGATCAGGATGATGGCGAAGAGCAGACCATCCGACATGTGACACTCTCCTCGATGCGGCAGCCTACAGTTGCTTTTCGATGGTCTCCCACAGCTCGACGAACGCTACTCCCCCCTCCACCCGTTCGATGACGATCTCGGTGCCAACCGCGATCGGCGCATCGTTCAATCCACGTGCGCTGACAATATGGCGCTTTCCATCTTCCTCGTAGGTGATCTCTCCGGGTGTGGTGGCGCCCACCGCGCGGGTGACCTGCCCGAGGTATCCCTGCAGGATGTATCGCTCGTCCTCGACCTCCTTCTTCGCGCTCGGCACGGCCCAGCCGAAGAGCATGCCAAATGCTCCAGCTGCGGCGGCGACGGCAATGAGAAGCCCCAGCCCGAAGATGGTGGACGATGTCCAGCTCGAGTAGCGAGCGGCGAGATATCCCGTGATACCGAGGGCGGTGAAAAATGCGCCGCCGGTCGGCAGGTTGAGGAGGCCAGCCTTGTGCTCGCGCCAGGGTTTCCGCGTGCGATCGATGCCGACCAGCATGCTGAGAACGCCCAGAATGAGACCGAGAAGGAAAACAGCCAGAAAAACGTTCTGCATGACTCGTCGGGGAAAGTGTCCTGGTCGGAATGGTACGCAATGTCCACCGGGCACGCGACCTCCCGTTCCCTGCCACGGGAACGGAAGTGTCGCATCGGGGATAGCTGTGGTTATGACGCTGTCCCGTGCGGCCTCATTTTGGAGCGAGGATGCTCTTCTACCTGCTGGCCTACCTGGGCGGCTTGCTGACGATCGTCAGTCCCTGTGTGCTGCCGGTGGTACCCTTTCTGTTCGTGCAGGCAGGTCGCTCGTCGCGCTTCTCGTTCCGGTGGTCGCCGATCTTGCGAGTCGTCCATTGGTAGCGATCGGGGCATGGCTGCAACAGAGCGCGCGCACTCTGCCTCCCGGAATCGGCTCGGTGGTGCTGGGCATCTCGATCGGTTTTCTCTGGGCGCCCTGTGCCGGGCCGATTCTCGGTCTTCTCTTTACCACCGCTGCTCTGAAGGGAGCGACGGCGCATTCGGCGCTGTTGCTGCTGGCTTTCGCCGCGGGCGCCTGTTCGGCGCTCGGAGTTGCCCTCGTGGCCGGCGGACGAATCTATGACACCATGAAGCGCTCGATGCGCGTGGAGGGTACGATGCGACGTCTGCTTGGAGCGGCGGTGCTCGCCGGTGTTCTCGTGATCGCGATGGGGTGGGATACGGCGGTGCTCGCAAAAGTACGGCTCCCGGCGACGACACGGACGGAGGAAGGGCTGATCAGTCGATTCGCAGCTGCGCCGCCCACTGCAAAGTTGGGAAAGTCGCTGGATGATTTCGTGGTGGAAGAAGCTTCCCTCGCAGATGAAGGGATGATGCCTGAGCTCACCGGCGCGACGGGATGGCTCAACACGGCGCAGCCGATCACGAGGGAGTCGCTCAAGGGGAAGGTCGTGCTCGTGCAATTCTGGACGTTCGCCTGCTATAATTGCCGTAATGCGCTGCCCTATGTGAAGGGCTATTACGAGAAGTACAAGGACAAGGGGTTGGTTGTGATCGGGGTGCACACCCCCGAACTACCTTTTGAGAAGGACCGGGTTAACGTCGAGCGCGCGATCCACGATCTGGGGGTTCTGTACCCGGTGCCTCTGGACAACGACTATCGAATCTGGCGTGCGTTCAACAACGAGTACTGGCCAGCTGCCTATTTCATCGACGCGACCGGCCGGATCCGATATCATCACTTTGGTGAGGGGCGCTACGATGAACAGGATCGCGTGATCCAGAAGTTGCTGGGCGAAGCGCGGCTGCTCACGCGCCGAGATACTTCCGGAACCACGCGATCGTAGCGGGCCAGGCCTTGACGCTAGCCTCGAGATTTGCGCCGCCGGATTCAGCCTGTGCACGCAGGAACCCGTGGCCGGCTCCGGCGAAGATTGTGTGGTCGTACGTCTTTCCCAGCGCCTTCATGGCCGAGTCTGCAGGCGGGATGGTAGCGTTCACCCGGGCGTCATTGCCTCCGTAGAAGCCGACCACAGGTGCGCGCACAGAGACGAGCTCGGCAGTCTTGGGAGCGCCGCCATAATAGACAACTGCCGCGCCAAGTGCTGGGGCGTGGACGGCGTGCGCGAACACCGTCGATCCCCCCCAGCAGAAGCCGATGATGCCGTACTTCGGCAGCGCCGCGGGAAGCTTCATCCCATACGCCGCCACGGCGTCGAGCTGGCGCTGAACGTCCTCGGCCTTGAGCGTGCGGATTGCCGCGACCGCCGAATCCACGCTGATGCTATCGGGGCTTCCGGGCACGTGCTTGTTGGTGAGGAGATCCGGGGCGATGGCGATGTAGCCATCGGCAGCCAGCTGATCGGCGATGCTCCTGACCCAGGTGGAGAGTCCGAAGATCTCGTGGACGACCACGACTACCGGTGCCTTGTCTGGGCGCTGAGGATACACCACCCACGCGCGGACGCTGTCCGTACCATCCGCTCCGGTCGCGATCATCACCCACTCCCCATGGCGTGGCGAGGATGCCAGCCGTGCTTTCGCGTCGGATGCGCCCGCGGGGATGGCCATGACCCCCGCCGGGGCGGCCGCGGGAGCGGGGATCATCGTGGCTGCCGGTGTCATGACGTGGCCGCCATGTTCGTCACCGGCCGTCTCGGGACGGTGCACGCACGCGGCGACGAGCGGGACCGTGAAGAGCGCGGCAGACAGAAGCCGGATGGATCGCATGGAAATCTCCAGGGGATGACGGCGCGACAGAGCGCGCGGGCAAGCAGAGCGGGCTAAGCTATCACGCGGGGCTGACCGCGACAACGCGCGGATTTCGTCGACTCAGCGCGGCTGGTCGATGTCGCGTGGAGGTCCGCCCAGTCGGGCGAAAGCGCGCGACCCGTCAGAATTGTTCGTGAGGATGTGATCGTAATCTCCATAGCCCAGGCCGCTCTGCCGGACGACGATGAGGTCCCCTGCGCGCCAACTGACGGCAGCCGGCCGGTCGATCAGATAGATGGACCAGATGGTGCCGTCGGAGAGCTCGACGTAATCACCACTGGCGAGCGTGCGCTCGAGGCTGACGAGACCAGGAATGGACGGCCGTGCGAACTGGCGCCTGCCAGCGGCAACCTCCCGCCGGCCGAAGCTGGATGCCCGGTCGTTCCTCTCGTTCTGCGAAGCGATAGTGGTATCGCGGCTTCTCAGCCGTCTCGCGATCTCGGCGGTGTACCTCAATAGCCATCCGTCGAGGTGCTGCCGCTCGAGGAGTGTCAGCCGGCTGATCCCGCTCTCCTCCATCTCGCGAGGGGTCATGACCCGGGCCATGCCTCGAGCGGTGTCGCCTTGCGCGGGCGCCGCGATGGGGAACAAGACCGTTGCGAGCAGGGAATGGACCAGGATGCGGAGGGGTAAAGTCGTCATGGTCGCTCTCATATCGAACAAAGGGTAGAAAGAGGTACCCCGGGGCCAGCGCGGTGCTCCGATGCGCGTGGGGTGGTCGGGGGAGTCTTCCGCGAGCATCGTTCTTGCCCGCAAGAGCGGCATGTCCCGCGCCAAGATCTTCGTCCTTTCACCGGCTACGACTCATGGGGCGAAAGCGCGCGTGTTGACCGCGGCGGAGCCGCGCACGGCGCCCGCCCGCAGACTGCACGCTCCGCACGGCATGACGCTCGGGGACGCCTTCACCTATCTGAGTGGGCTGTACTTTCGCGGGAAGCTGGCCTATGCCCGCGCTTTCGCCGCATCTCCGGCATGCCTCGGAGGCACCGGCATCTACGTCATCACGCCCACCGACGGACTGGTCGGCCCCGACTCGATTCTCGGTGTCGCTGATCTGGAGCGATTCGCCAGTGCTGCGGAAGGAAGTGTTGCGGGACGAATTGCTTTCGAGCAGTCCGTGCGGTCGCTCGAAGTGGCGATGGGACCTGCCTGTGACGTGATCCTGTTGGGATCGGTCGGGAGCGGGAAATACAGCGATGTGCTCGAGCCGGCGCTGGGTGACCGACTTCTGTTCCCGCGACGGCTCTACAACGAGGGCCAACTCCAGCGAGGCGCGATGCTTCTGGAGCATGCCGAGCGGGGCGAGGAACTCGAGTACGCGCCGCTGACTCGCCTCAGACAGGAGTTCGGGCCGAACCGGCAGCCGACGCCACGCCATCGCTGACCACGCGTCGCTGCAGCCGGTCGGCGAGAAACGCCACGCAACGGTGCTCGGCGTAATAGATGGGCTTCCAGGGTACGGTTCCCGCGATGAAGCCAACGTGTCCTCCGCGCTTCACGAACTCCACCTGAAGGGCTGGATTGATGTTCGCTATCCTCCGAACGTCGTCGAGCACATCCGGTGGAAGAAACGGATCGTCCTCGGCGCTCAGGAGGAGCGTTGGCAGGCGAATCCGCGCGAGAAAGTGGATCGAGCTGCTGCGCGCGTAATAGTCATCGGCGCTCTCGAATCCATGGAGTGGCGCGGTGACGGCGTGATCGAAGCTGTAGATGGATCGAGCGGCCGCGATGGCGTCAGTCGAGAGAAGGTCGGGGAACCGTCGAAGCTTCTCCAGTGCTTTGGGGCGCAGTGTGCGGAGAAAGTGCCACTGATAGACACGTGAGAAACCGCGATCGATGCGCCGTGCGGAGCGTGCGAGGTCGAATGGCACCGAGACGACAGCGGCGCCTCGAAGCTGCCGAGGCAGTTGCTCTCCCAACTCCCCGAGCCACTTGAGCAGGACGTTGCCGCCGAGAGAGACACCCGTGATGACGAGGGGACGATCGGGCTCGATCTCGATGAGGCGTCGAACGACGAAATCAAGATCACCTGTCTCTCCGGAATGGTACGAGCGTGGAAGCCGATTGGGCTCTCCGGCGCAGGAGCGGAAAAGCAACAGGTCGGTCGCCCAGCCGCGCTGTCGGGCCCGAGACAGGATCTCGAACACGTAATGGGAGCGAGGCGTGCCCTCGAGGCCATGCAAGAGCAGAAAGCGAGGGGCGCCAGGCGGCGCATCCATCCGCAGCATGTCGACGAAGTCCCCGTCGGGAGTGTCCCACCGTTCGCGGCGGGCAGCGAGTGGCGGACGCCTCCGAAGGAATTTTCCCCAGAGCGTTCGCAGATGAGCACCCGGAATCCACCACGCCGGGCGATAGGATGGGTCAGTCAGCGCAGCCTCGCCGGGTGCCAATGGCGGGCGCTGTGCCACTGCGCGGGATCGAACAAGGCACTGTCGAGTCGCGTGTTGGCGCGGACGTCCCGGTATTTCTCAAGGACGCGGCGCTTTCCGTCGAGCAGAAACTCCACTTCGTACGCCATCCAGCCACCGCCGAGGCGGCGATAGTCGTCGAAATGGATGTCGGAAGTCCGGGTGCTGTCTCGGCCGCCAGGCTGGAGCATGCGCACAAAGAGCAGGCGATCCCGATCCACCCAGAATTGTCGCGAGTGTAGATCGCCGGAGTCAGCTCCGACGACGTAAACAGATCGTCCTCGCCAGACGTCCGTGTGGAGCTTCGATAGATCCACCCCGAGCTGCCGAAGAGTTGCCATGCTCTGGCTGACGGGGAGGAAATAGACGTCGAAGCCGAGGAGGAGGAGCGGGTGTGGACGGGCGACGATCGTCGAGAGCTTTCCGCTATCGATCATGAACTGGCTGTCGCGGGCGAAGATGGCGCCCTTCTCGCCGCCGGGCTGGGAGAAATCGATTCGCAGCTTGCCGGGAAAGGTCATCGCCTCGAGCCAGGTCTCTTCCTTGACGGAGCCGTCTGGCAGTGTCTCACTCGTGGTCTGGATGAAGGTGGCCGACCGATACCAGCGTCCGGTATAACGGCGCCTCATGGCTACGAGGAGCTGCTCGGCCGATGCGATACGGAAGCTGGGCGCGACGGTTGCGCTGATCGGACGTGGGTGACTGGCGAGAAGCATCGCGGCAAGCAGATGTGGGACCATCAGGAGTGTCCCCGTTAGGGAAGGGCGGGATGCATTCGAAGGATCGAATGTCCGTACCGATGTGACCCGGCTACTATTTACTCTGCCGCGTGACGGACGAAAACGGTAGAGGCGCGATCAGTCGATGGAAGTGCAGATCTTCGGAATCAGAAAAAACGCGGACACCCGCAAGGCACTGCGTTTCTTCGCGGAGCGGCGGGTCAGAACGCATTTCGTCGATCTGGCCGAGCGAGCCGCGTCACGCGGAGAGCTCGGCCGCTTCGAGCAGAAATTCGGCGTCGCGGCACTGCTCGACCCCGAGTCGAAGCGTTACGCGGAGCTGGGCCTCCGGCATGCACGCATGACGGACGATCGCTGGCTGGAGAAGCTCGTGGAGGAGCCGCTCCTGTTGCGCATGCCACTGGTTCGGAACGGCCATCGGCTCACAATCGGCAGTGCGGAAGCCGAGTGGAAGAGCTGGGTGGCGGCAGCGTGACGCAGTTCTCCCTTTCTGGTGTGTCGGTCGAGTTCGGCGCGACGACCCTGTTCACCGACATCACTCTGACGGTGGCGAAGGGAGAGCGCTGGGGGATCGTCGGGCGCAACGGCACGGGGAAGACCACGCTCTTCCGCCTGATCACGGGCGATCAGCTGCCGACGAAGGGCAGTATCGCCCGCGCACCAGGCCTGCGGGTGGTGATGCTCGACCAGCACCGAGACTTCGGCAGCGCGACCACGGTATGGGAAGTAGCCGCTGGCCAGTTCGCCTCGCTGCTCGCGCTCGAGCGGTCGCTCACCGAGCAGGTGAACCGACTGGCCGAGCTGGGTGAACGCTCGACGCCGCAGATGCTCGATCGCTACGACCGGGATCTGGAGCGCTTTCAGCGCGAAGGCGGGTACACCTTCGCGCCGCGCGTGGATGCGGTGCTGCACGGACTCGGCTTCGATCCGGTTGAGGCGAGAACCCGACCACTGGAGCGTCTGAGCGGAGGTGAGCGCGGGCGACTGGGGTTGGCGCAACAGCTGGTAGCCCCGGCGGACATCCTGCTCCTCGATGAGCCGACGAACCACCTCGATCTGGACACCACCCATTGGCTGGAGGAGTACCTTCGCGGAGTGGACGAGACCGTCCTGCTGATCAGTCACGATCGTGCATTTCTGGAAGCGGTCGCCGATCACGTGCTGCATTTCGAGGCAGGAACGGCCACATCCTACGGGGGCAGCTACTCCGACTTCGTGGCGCAGCGCGAGGAGCGGCGACTGGCCCAACAACGCGCCTACGTGCAGCAGAAGCGCACGGTGGCGAAGGAAGAGGACTTCATCCGCCGGAACATCGCCGGCCAGAACACGGCGCAGGCGAAAGGCAGACGGAAGCGTCTGGAGCGATTGCCACGGCTGAGCCCGCCCCCCGGAGATGACGCGACAATGTCGTTGCGGCTGGAGGTCGACGAGCGCGGGGGAGACCAGGTGGCGGTAGCAGATCATGTCGGGATCGCGATCAACGATCGGGTGCTGATCGAGGATTTCTCGGCGACCATCCAGCGTGGTGATGTGATCGGCCTGCTCGGCCCGAATGGCTCTGGCAAGTCCACGCTGCTGCGCGCTCTGCTGGGAGAGCGCCCGGTGGAGGGCGGAATGCTCCGCATCGGCGCCTCGATCACCGCGGCGTACTACCGCCAGGATCTCGCGCAGGTGCCCGCGGATCGTACGCTGTATGACGTCATCAATGACCTCCGGCCGATGTGGGGGCGCGGGCCGATCCAGGGACATCTCGGCCGGTTCGGGTTCTCGGGACAGGAGGTCGAGCGAACCTCGACCACGCTCTCGGGTGGAGAACGAGCACGGGTTGCACTGGCGATGATCATGCTGTCGCGAGCGAACCTACTGGTGCTCGACGAGCCGACGAACCATCTCGACGTCGAGTCGATCGAAGCACTGGAGGACGCGCTGGAGAGATATCAGGGGACGACGTTGCTCGTGAGTCACGACCGTGCGCTCCTGCGGGCACGGGCGACGCGTGTGTGGGTCCTCCATGACCGGCACATCACCGACTACACGGGCAGCTTCTCTGAGTGGGAGGCCGTGAGCGCCGAGCGCGAGCACGCGGCGAGCGTCGTGGCGTCCGAGGAGGTCGAGCTGAGACGCTTGCGCGAGCGCCAGAAGACGCAGCGGACCACCGAGCGAAAAGGGGATGACCGGGCGGCGCGACGCGCCGCTCGCCAGGCCGCCGAGCAGGCGGAGACTGAGGTGGATCGTCTCGAGGCACGAGTGGCCGAGCTGACGAGCGCTCTCGAGGATCCATCGCGCTATACCACCACCGCGGGGGCACGAGCGGCCTCCGGGTTGGGTGCGGAACTCGACCGAGCGAAGAAGGAGCTGGATACCGCGCTCGAGAAATGGGAGCGGGCGACATCCGCGGCCGAAGCGTCAAAAGGGCGGTAGGGTCGGCCACGCCACAGGGCGACAGCGCTAAAAGTCCCCCACGAACGCGATCTCGGGCTCGAGGCGGTATCCATGCTCCTTCTCGACCGCGCTCTGCGCGATCGAGATCAGCTCACGCACATCCTTGGCTGTGGCGTGTCCGAGATTCACCATGATGTTGGCGTGGATGTGGGAGATCTGGGCATCGCCAACGCGATGCCCCTTGAGACCGCACTGGTCCACGAGTCGGCCAGCGCCGACGCCTTCGATCTTCTTGAAGATGGAGCCGGCGCTGGGATGGTATTCGAGCCAGGGATGTCGCGCGCCCCGCCAGCTCAGGTTTTCCTGGAGGATGCGGTGAAGGATGGCGGGGTCACCGCGCTCGAGCAGGAAAGTGACAGCGAGCACGATGTCGTCTCGATGGTGAAAAACGGTGTCGTCGTAGCCGAACTGGACGTAGTCGGCGCCGACCGTCTCGCGCTCGCCCTCCTGGGAGAGGATATCGCAGGACTCGAAGACTTCCGCGATGAACATCGTGCGCTCGCGCGCCGGCGCTGGCGACAGAAAGTGGAGGTTCTGCCAGATCGCGCCTCCGATGGTGCTCGGGATGCCGATGTAGTGCTCGAGCCCCGACCATCCGCGGGCGACGGCATCGAGGATCAAATCGCCGACGAGGGCTCCGCTCTCCACCCACAGATGTCCGGCGGAGGACCAGCGGACGTGTCGGGCGAGGTTGCGGATGACGAGGCCGCGAAAGCCCCGATCGCCGACGAGGATATTGGCGCCGAGGCCGAGCACAAAGTACGGGACCGCGAGGCTCCGAGCCGCGAGAACAGCGGCAGCGAGATCGTCGGCCGATGTCGCCTCGTAGAGGAGATCGGCCGGTCCGCCTATACGGAAGGTGGTGAACGGAGCCAGAGGCTCGGAGCGCCGGAGGCGTGTTGCATCGAGGCGGTCCGCGAGTACATCAGTGGGGGAAGGGGAGGGGGAGGGGGAGCGCGAGGACGCGGAGGCAGTCATGGTCGGAGAAAGAAACTATCGCTCGTGGTGGATTGCCAGCGTGCTCGCTGGTCTCTCGGTGGGCATGGCAGTCGCCGGTTGCCGCGCCGATGAGCCTGTGGTTCCGCCTGCCAACACCGGGCCGGGCGCGACCGTCGCTCGTGTCCAGCTCGTGCGCGCGCCGGCGCAGTTCACGGTCGGCGACACCTCGACGTACAAGGCGAAGGCATACGACAATGCCAACAATGAGCTACCGGTGGCGTTCCTCTTTCACAGCTCGAACGACCTAATCCTGAGCGTGGCTGCTTCCACGGGGCTAGGCACCGCGGTGTCGGCGGGGGACGTGGCGGTTTGGGCATCGGCGGGGACGACCGAGAGCATTCGACAATCGGTCCACGTGAACTCGAAGCCGATTCTGCCGTAGTGGTGGACGATCAGATGCTTGTTGTGCCCTGACGAATCGAGGTTCCAGTCGTTCCATCAGCATCCGACGATCATTCCGTTCCCGATCGCGCTGCGAGCACGCGGCGGACACCATCGAGCGAACCACCGAGCGACCGGACTGCGACCAGAATGTGGTAGATGAGATCGGCAGCTTCCTCGGTCGTACGATCGAGCGCGCCATCGGCGCAAGCTGTTATCAGCTCCGCGGCTTCCTCGCCGATCTTCTTGAGGCGCAGGTTACGATTCTCGAGCAGTTGCTTGGTGTAGCTCGATCGATCGGACGGTGTTCGGTGGTCCCGCGCGCGACGGGCGATTGTGTCATCGAGAGCGCTGAGGGCATCTGCGAAAACGGGCCCGAAGCAGCTCTGCTGGCCGGTATGACAGGCGGGCCCCGCTGGGAGAACGCGCGCGAGCACACTGTCCCCATCGCAGTCGGCTAGGAGGGACACGACCCGCTGCGTATTGCCGCTGGTCGCTCCCTTGTGCCAGAGACCTCGGCGACGGGACCGGTAGTGCATCTCTCCGGTGGCAATCGTTCGTTCCAGCGCTTCCCGGTCCGCGTGGGCGACCATGAGGACCGCGCCACTCCGGTAATCCTGGGTCACGACGGTCACGAGGCCGTCGCCCTTGCCGAAGTCGAGCAGGGATAGATCAAGCATCTGAGCCCCGGATTTCTGCGGTGGGCAGGGCGGTAGCTGACCGTGCAGCGCGGTCTATCAGAATGTCTCGCACCGTCAAACCGAGGGCTAAGTTGGTCGCCAGCCCGCTGCCGCCGAAGGCGGTGCGTCCTCCCCTGGCATCGGTGATGACGCCGCCCGCTTCCTCGATGATCGGCGCGAAGCACGCGAGATCCCATGGGCCCAGAACACCGTCAACCATGACCTCGGCACGGCCCGTCGCGACCATGAGATAGCCGAAACAGTCTCCCCAGCTGCGGGCGACGGCAGCGCGCGAGGCCAATCGCCCCCACGGCTCGCGCAGCCAGGGGGTCCGATCGAACCTCTCATCGGTCGTAAGCACTGTCGCGTCACTGACCGCCGATATTTGCGATACGGCGCATCTGGAATCGTTCCACCAACACCCCGTGCCGCGAGCGGCCGCCAGCATCTCATCCACCGCGGGATAATACGCAGCACCCGCCAGAATTTCCTCGCCCGCGGCGATGGCGATTAAGGTCCCCCACAACGGCACTCCCCGCACGAAGCTCTTCGTGCCATCGATGGGATCGATGATCCATCTTCGCGCGGCATCGGCCCGGTCGGCGCCGAACTCCTCCCCAAGAATTCCATCGTGCGGAAAGCGTTTCTCGATCCAACTCCGCGCCGCTCGCTCGGCTTCGCGGTCCGCGACCGTTACAGGCGATCCGTCGGCCTTGGTGTCGACCGTCAGTGCTGAGCGAAAATGGCGAAGCGCGATGTCACCGGCCAGCCGCGCCACGTCGTGTACGGCTTCGAGCAGCAATTGTGTCGGGCGTCTCACGCGGCCATCCTCACCCGGATCCCGGCGCTCGCCAGCGCTCTCTTGATCGACGTGACAGTCTCCAAGCCATCGTGGAGTATGCCGGCCACCAGGGCTGCGTCGGCGCAACCCGCACTCAGCGCATCGCGGACGTGCGCCGCCGAGCCTGCCCCTCCCGATGCGATGACCGGGACATCCACCGCCTCCGCGACCGCGCGTGTGAGGGCGAGATCGTAACCCGAGCGTGCTCCGTCACGGTCGATGCTCGTGAGCAGAATCTCTCCGGCTCCGCGCGCGACGCACTCGCGTGCCCACGCGATGACCTCGAGGCCGGTTGCTGTCCGGCCTCCGCGGCTATAGACGCGCCATCCGCCGTCACGTTCGGCGCGCGCGTCAATGCTCGCGACCACGCATTGGGCCCCGAAGCGCTCGGCGGCCTCCGACATCAACTCGGGTCGCTCGACGGCAGCGGTGTTGATACTCACCTTGTCCGCGCCAGCGCGAAGGGCGAGCGCAATATCGCTAACCGTGCGGACTCCGCCGCCGATGGTGAGGGGAACGAAGAGCCGCTCGGCCGTGCGTCGGGCCACGTCGAGCAATGTCGCACGCTCTTCCGCACTCGCCGAGATGTCCAGAAAGACAACCTCATCCGCTCCTTCCAGCTCGTAACGTGTCGCCAGCGCCACCGGGTCGCCGACGTCGCGCAGCTCGACGAACTGCACGCCCTTCACGACCCGACCGCCCTTCACATCCAGGCAGACGATCACCCGTCGCGTGAGCATCAGCCGGTCTCGGTGGTGACGCCGCCCTTGGTGCTGAACACCGCATCGCCCTTTACCAAAGCCTGGCGCACTGCCATGCCCAGTGCCTTGAAGGCCGCTTCGACCACATGGTGGCGATCCCGCCCCCGCAGCACACGAACGTGCAGGGTCGCAGCCGCGTGGTCGCTGAAGGAGCGCATCCAGTGATCGTAGAGACTGCTCGGCAGCGGTCCGCGATAGAAGGGGCGGCCACCGAGGTCGAGGGAGACATGCACGAGAGCGTCATCCATCGGGATGGTGCTGTCGCCATAGCGCGCCGAGGTGGCCGGCACGATCTCCGCCAGAGCGGTGCCCACCGTGATGCCGACGTCCTCGATCAGGTGGTGCCGCAGATCGCCGCGCGCAGCCACACGTAGATCGAGGCCTGCATAGCGCGCGAACGTCACGAGCATGTGGTCCAGGAATTCATTCCCCGTCGCTACCTCGGCCGCGCGGACTCCCGTGCCGGCCGCGATCTCCACTTCGACCCGGGTTTCCTTCGTCTCGCGTACGATGCCGGTCATTCCGCGAACTCCTCTGCGATCGATCGCGCGTCGAGCGCGCCAGTGTAGAGCGCCATCCCCACGATCACCGCGGAGATTCCGCGGTCGGCGAGGGAGCGCAGCTCCGTCACTCCGGTGACTCCACCGGAGGCCATCACCGGATGGACGGACAGCTCAGCGACCTCTTCCATCAAGGGGAGGTCGGTACCTGACAGCTGACCTTCGCGGTGGACGGCAGTGACCAGGATGGCCGCGAGGGGAAGCTCGTTCAGCTCCTCCACGAAATCGAAGATGTTGCGCGGCGACAGCCGCTCCCAGCCGTGGGTCACAACTCGCCGGTCGCGCACGTCCGCCGCCACGATCAGCTCGCCAGGGAAGGAGGACGCGGTTCCAGCCAGCCACTCCGGCTCGTCCACTGCACGGGTTCCGACGACGACCCGAGTCGCGCCCTCTTCGAGCAGGCGCTCGATCGTCTCGCCGCTGCGCACGCCGCCTCCCACCTGGAACTCGGCCGAGCCGTCGGCGAGCAGGTCGCGAACCAGATCGGCGTTGTCGCCACGTCCGGTGGCGGCATCCAGATCGACGAGGTGCAGCACCCGAAAGCCCATCCGCTCCCAGCTTCGAGCGACGCCGATGGGATCGTCGAGTCGCACGCGCTCATCGTGATATGAGCCTCCCACGAGCTGCACGCACGCCCCGGCTCGAAGGTCCAGCGCCGGGATCACGATCATCGGGCCTCCTCGAGAAAGGCGCGCAGAAAGGCGACACCGGATGCGGAGCTCTTTTCCGGATGGAACTGCACCCCCACCACATTGCCTCGCCTCACGACGGCGGGAAAGCGGTCATCCTCATGCGTGCTCCAGGCGCGCACGTATGAGAGATCGGTGGGACGGCAGACGAAGCCGTTCGCGTAATACGCCATGTCGAGTGGCGCGCGATCGAAGAGCGGATCGGACGCGCTGTCCAGCGCGTTCCAGCCGATCTGAGGCACCCGCCGGGCAGACAGCTTCGTCACCCACCCGGGGATGACCCCGAGACCGGTGCCGCCGCCCTCGTCACTTCCATCGAAGAGCAGCTGCATCCCGAGACAGATGCCAAGGCAGGGAAGGCCACCCTCGAGCGCACGATGCATGGTGTCGCGGCCACCCGCGAGACGCTCCGCCGCCGCCCCGAAGGCTCCGACGCCGGGGAGGATCAGCACGTCGGTGGCGACGGCCTTCGATGGGTCGGTCTCCGATTGCACCGACACACCGGGCGCCGCGAGCGCCTTCGCGAGCGAGTGCAGGTTGCCTGCACCGTAGTCGAAGATCACGACTCTCATCGCCGAATCCCGGTGAGCGTCGCGAGCACATCGAGGAGCGGCTCCATCATCTCCCACGGGCCGACGGTGATGCGAAGCGCGGCTCCTGACGTGTCATGAAAGCGCGCGATGGAGCTGGGCAGGTCGGTGAACGGGCGCACGGCGATTCCGCCGGTCCGGAGTCCGCGAGCCAACTCGTCGGCGCGCGACGTGGGTACGAAGCAGAAATTGGCCGAGGACTCCATAGGCTCGAGGCCCAGCGCGGTGAGTTCAGCCGCAAGGCGCGCTCGGTTGGCCTGCAGCTCGGCGACACGATCCCGAACCCACGGAAGGTCCTCGCCCAGAGCCGTCATGGCGGCACGCTCGGCGAGCGCATTCACCTTGTAGGGCCCGCGCGACTTCTCCACCTCGGCGACCAGCGCCGGCGCACCCGCGGCGTAGCCGATCCGTAACCCCGCGAGCCCGAACGCCTTGGACATGGTGCGGGTGATGAGCAGCCGCTCGCTGCGCTCGAGCAGCGAAAGACCGTTCCGCGTGGCGAACTCCGCATAGGCCTCGTCGAGGATCACGAGGCCCGGCGCACGTTCCACGATGCGCTCGATCGCGGATATGTCGAGCGCCGTGCTCGTGGGATTGTTGGGTGAGCACAGATAGATGATGCGGGCCTGCGTCGCGAGCATCGCATCCGCGTCGATGTCGCGGCCGTCCTCGAGGGGTATCGGAGCAGTCTCCAATCCGTTCATCCGCGCGAAGATCGGGATCATCGCGAACGATGGATCGGGGAAGGCGATCATATCACCCGGCTCGGCGAAGGCGCGAATCGCGGAGTCCAGCACATCATCCGATCCGCAACCGGTCACGATCATATCGCCCGGGACGCCGAGATAGCCCGCGAGCGCCTCCTTGAGCGCGGTGGCGTAGAGCGGAGGATACCTGGTGATCGATGACGCGAAGGCCTCGCGGACCGCGCGCGCGGCACCTGGGGGGACGCCCCAGAGATTAGTGTTGTCGCTCAGATCGATCGCACAGGGAGTGCGGTCAGGTGAGTAGAGCGAGATACCACGGTAGCTGGCGCGCGCGAGATCGAGGGCGATGCTCACGATGATGCTCCGGTCGCCCAACTCCCGCCCGCTGCGGCATGTGCGTACAGGCCTTCAGCTTCGGCGAGGCGCCGGACGTCGTCCGCGAGGCGTATCGCCGCGGCAGGTTCCACGCGCTGGTAGGTGGTCCAGCGGAAGAAGTCGAGGGTCGACAATCCGGAGTAGGAGCGAGCGGCACCTCCTGTCGGCAGAACGTGGTTCGCGCCCGTGATGTAATCGCCGAATGTCACGGAGCTGGCGGTGCCCAGAAAGATCGTCCCGGCGTTTCGGAGAGCCGGCAGCAGCCGCTCCGGTGCGGTGATCGCGAGCAACAGATGCTCGGGTGCGTAGCGCTCCGCGAGATCGACGGCCTGCTCGTTGCCCGGTCGGGTTTGCCAGAGCAGCGCTCCCCGCGCGGCGAAGGATTGTTCGATGATGTCCGCGCGGGGACACCCGGGGAGCAAGCGCGATACACTCGCGGCGATCCGCCTGGCGGTGGCTTCGCCGTCGGCGAGCAGCACGACGCTGGCGAGTGGGTCATGCTCGGCTTGGGCGAGCATCTCTCGGGCGATTCCATCGGCGGTGGCCGAACCATCGGCGATCACGAGAAGCTCGCTCGGTCCCGCCGGTGCATCGATGGCCACGACGCCGGCGATCTGCGCCTTGGCCTCGGCCACGTAGGCATTGCCCGGTCCCACGATGCGATCGACGCGAGGAATCGCAGCGGTACCATATGCCATCGCGGCAATGGCACCCGCTCCGCCGATCGCGAAGATCCGGTCCACGCCGGCGAGCTCGGCGGCTGCGAGCACCACTGGCGATAGCAATCCGGACGCTGCCCGGTGGGGGGGCGAGCAGAGAACGATCTCGCGGACGCCGGCGACCCGCGCCGGGATCGCGCCCATGAGAACGCTGCTGGGATACGCCGCCCGACCACCGGGGGCATAGACTCCTACGCGACCGAGCGGATCCGGCCGGCGGCCGACGATGATGCCCGGCTCCGTCTCGACCTCCGTCGCGGTGGGAAGCCAGGCCCGATGCGCGGTGGCGATGTTGGCGGCCGCCCGCTCCAGAGCGCGACGGAGCCCGGGCTCCAGGGCGCGCAGGGCAGCCCGGGAGTCGGCTCGGTCCACCTCGATCGTTTCGAGCGACACGCCATCCAGCTCGTGCGCCATCTCGATGAGGGCGGCATCTCCGCGCGCACGGACGCGAGCAATGATCTCGGCGGTCCGCGAGCGCACGACGTCGTTGGACGACGTGCCCCGGTCGAAGAGCACTGCCTCATCGCTGGTGGACAGGCCGTCCAGCGGGCCGGTGACCCGAAAGAGAAGGTGCGTCACGGCATCAAGCGCTCGATCCGGGTGACGAGCACGCCTTCGGCGCCGAGCGCCTTGAGATCGGCGATCGTGCGATAGATGGCGCGCTGCGCGACGACAGCGTGCACGGCGACGTAGCTCCCCCCGTTCAGGATGTCGATCACGGTTGGCCCGTTCAGTCCCGGAAGCACCGCCTTCACCTCCTCGAGTGCGGAGCGCGGGACGTTGGCCATGACGTAGCGCTTGCCCCGCGCGCGGAGCACGGAGGCTAGAGCGTCGGAGAGCTCACGGAGGGCACGCTTCTGGTCGGCGGTGACGGCGTCGGGGCGCGTTGCCGCGACGAGGCGGGCGCTGGACTCGAGTACCGTCGCGATCTCGCGCAGGCCATTGACACGCATCGTCGAGCCGGTGGACGTGAGGTCCACGATGATGTCGGCGATGCCGAGATGGGGCGCGATCTCCGCGGCGCCCGAGACCGGGACGATGGTGATGGGGCGTCCCAGGCGCTCGAAGAAGCGAGTCGTGATGCGCGGGAAGGCGGTGGCTACGCGAGGGGGCACGCCGCCGGCGGGCGTGCTCACGTCATCGAGGGTGAGAATACCGCTCTCCTCGCGCGCGGCGACGACGAGACGGCAGATGCCGAACTCCAGGTCGAGAAGGTTGTCGAGGGCGCGCTCCGACTCGCAGACCAGATCCCAGCCGGTCACGCCGGCATCGGCGGCGCCGTCAGCCACGAATTCGGCGATGTCCTGGGCGCGAACGAAGATCGCCTCGAACTCGCCGCCGAGCGATGCGGTGAGCGCGCGCTCGCCGCGGGAGCGGACCTCGAGCCCGGCATCGGCAAACAGCTCGCGGACATCCTCGGCGAGGCGACCCTTGTTCGGTAACGCGATCTTGAGCATCTGTCGAGTTCGCTGGTGGACCGGCGCTTGCCGGTCGAGTGAGAGGGAACAAAAAAGCCCGTCCGGTGTGGACGGGCCGCGAGCGCTCGCGCTCCGATACTGGTCCGCTCCGGCGGTTACCCCAGCACGCGCGCGTCGCCCTGACCCGTCGGGCCGTGGTGATGCACGTGATGATGGATGCGAGCGCTGGGAAGCATGACGCAGAAGTTACGTGGGCGACCGTTCGAGGTCAACCGTTCGCCCCGGAATACATGCCATTTGCCCCGCCATCACTAGACGGGGAGTAACCGTCCGCACTCATTTGCTGCCATCGCGCCGAGGCGATCGCACGTGCGGCATGCTGTGGAGTCATCGTCATGGCGGGAGTCGAGAAGCTGAGTGGCCCCGATCTAGGAAAAGGGGTCTCCATCGGCGATCTGGCCGATGGCGCGATGCTGGAGGGGCATGCGGAGGGGGAAGCGGTACTCCTGGCGCGAAATGGGGACGAGTTCTTCGCGATCGGGGGGAGATGCAGCCACTACGGCGGACCCCTGGCCGAGGGAGTGCTGGTCGGCGACACGGTGCGCTGTCCGTGGCATCACGCGTGTTTCAATCTGCGCACGGGCGAGGCGCAGCGCGCACCGGCGCTGAATCCGGTCGCCCGCTGGGAGGTGAGGCGTGACGGCGGATGGGTGACGGTGGTGGGGAAGGCGGTGGCCGATCCGCTCGCTCCCATCGGGAATGTTGCTGAACAACCATCGCGGGGCGGGCGGGGGACGGGCTCCGCGATCGTGATCGTCGGCGCGGGCGCGGCTGGAAGTGCCGCGGCCGAGATAGCACGGCGGATGGGTTTCGAGGGGCGGATCACGGTGCTCGATGGCGAGGATGAAGCTCCATACGACCGTCCCAATCTGTCGAAGGACTACCTCGCGGGGAGCGCGCCGGAGGAGTGGATTCCGCTTCGCTTGCCCGACAGCTATCGCGAGAATGGCATCGAGCTGATGCGAGGTGCCCGGGTGACCGCAATAGATGTAGCGAGGAAATCTGTGTCCTTGGCGGACGGATCATCGCGCGACTGGGATCGCCTTCTCCTGGCCACTGGCGCCGAGCCCGTCCGCCTTTCGCTGGCCGGAGCAGAGCTGCCGCATGTCTTCACGCTGCGGTCGCTGGATGACAGCCGGGCCATCATCGCCCGGGCAAAGATCTCGAAGCGCGCCGTCGTGATCGGAGCGAGCTTCATCGGCCTCGAGGTAGCGGCGTCGCTCCGGGCGCGAGACCTGGAGGTGCATGTCGTCGCCCCCGAAGAGCGGCCGCTCGAAAAGGTGATGGGCTCGGCGATCGGCGATTTCATTCGCGGCCTGCACGAGGAGCATGGGGTCGTCTTTCATCTCGGCCAGACGGCTCGGGAGATCGACGGCCAGAGCGTGGTGCTGCAGGACGGCCAGCGCATCGCCGCGGATCTGGTCGTCGTCGGCGTGGGAGTTCGGCCTCGATTGGAGCTGGCGGAGCGTGCCGGCCTGCGGATGGATCGCGGCGTGGCCGTGAATGAAGAGCTCGAGACGAGCGTGCCGGGTGTGTTTGTCGCGGGCGACATCGCGCGGTGGCCGGACCCGCACAGCGGGCAGCGCATCCGAGTCGAGCACTGGGTGGTCGCTCAGCGTCAGGGACAGGCAGCCGGCCGAAACATTGTGAACGGGTTGTCAGGCAGACCGGCGGAGCGCTTCGACGGAGTGCCTTTTTTCTGGAGCCAGCACTATGACCTCTCTCTCAACTACATCGGACATGCGGAGCGTTGGGATCGCATCGACATCTCGGGCAGTCTAGCGGACAGGGACTGTGCCCTGACGTACCGGCTCGATGGTCGAGTGATGGCGGTTGTGACGCTCTTCCGAGACCAGGCCAGCCTGGCGGCGGAGATGGCTATGGAGAGTGACCACGGCGCCACCCGGCGGTCGCCGATTGCGGAAGTCTGACATCAGCAACCATCGCAGCGCGCCGTCGATGGGCGCGCGTTACACCTGGGGAGATTGACATGCGACTGATTGGTCTGGCGGTAGGGTGCGCTCTGGCAACGGCGTGTGGCGGCGGAGGGGGAACCACCACACCCACGCCGACGCCGGCGGCGGTGACCCTCTCCCCGGCGACGCCCGCGACGCTCACATCGGTCGGTGCCACGCTGACTCTGACGGTGGTAGTCAGGGACGCCTCCGGCAACACGATCACGAATCCGACGGTCTCCTGGACCACGAGCAATGCCGCGGTGGCAACTGTTTCACCGACTGCGGGAACAAGCACGACCGTCACTTCCATCGGCGACGGGACAGCGACGGTCAGCGCGCGCTCCGGAACAGCCGTGGGAGGGACGACGGTGACGGTGCAGCAGGCATCATCGGTGTCGACAGTCACGGTCACGCCGTCCGCGCCGGCGGCGCTCACCTCCGTCGGCTCGACGGTGACGCTCACGGCCTTGGTCAGAGACGGGAGCAATAACGTCATCCCGAATGCCACGGTGACGTGGACGACGAGTAACTCCGCCGTCGCGACCGTGTCGCCCTCGTCGGGGCTCAGCACCACGGCCACATCGACCGGAAACGGCTCGGCGACGATCACAGCGCATTTCGGATCGGTTCAGGGCGTGTCCACAGTGACGGTCCAGCAGGTACTCGCGTCGGTGCTGCTCAGTCCGTCCACAGCGACGATCCTGCTCGGCGGGACCCCGAACACGGTGCAGCTGACGGCGGCGCCCCGAGACGCCAACGGAAACGCGATCGGGGGGCTGCCGGCGCCGTCGTTCACTCTGGACAGTCCGGCGCACGTGACGGTGAGGAGCGGCGGTCTGGTGACGGCGCAATCGCTCGGGAGCAATGTGGTGACAGCGTCGGTGAATGGCGTCGCGAGCAACGGGGCGACGATCACGGTGGCGTCGTCGGGCGGCGGCGTTCACACTACGATCACGGCGAACGGGACAACGTTCACACCCTCGACGGTGACGATCGCGCGGGGGGATTTCATCGACTGGACGTTCGTGAATACCCACACAGTCTTTTACGACAGCGGGCCGGTGGCGATGGCGAATATCGGGTCGCCGAATGGGATTTCCACGCAGACGGTCCCGCAGCAGTTCAATACTCCGGGCACATACGCGTTTCACTGCGAGCTGCACGGCACGCCGACGACGGGGATGCGGGGGACGATCACGGTGACGCCGTGACCTGCGGGCCGGGGGTGCGTGGGCACATCTCCTGCGAGCGGTCTTGAGAAAGGGGGCGCTTGTGAATAAATTCACAAGTCCGCCCAGATCGGGCGGTGCTCTCCTCAGCACCTCAAGAACGGCCCTGGAGGCCTCAAGCAAATGCGGTATATCGGACGGGCGCTCACGGCGAGCGCGTTTGTCCTCGGCGCGTGCGCCGGTGGTGACAACAAGACTGCAACGGACACAGCGACCGCGGCCCCTGCCGCGACCACTCCGGCGGCCACGACTCCCGCGGCGACCACGCCAGCGGCGACCACCGCGGCCGCACCGATCACGGGCACGACCCACGAAGTGAAGATGATCGGGGACGAGAAGGGCTACAAATTCGTTCCGGCTCAGCTCACGGTGAAGCCCGGTGACGGCATCAAGTTCATCATGGTCACCGGTGGTCCGCACAACGTCGGCTTCGATGCCAGCGCGATGGCGCCCGACATGGTGACCAAGTTCTCCGCCAACATGCCCGACGCTCCATCGGCGAAGATGTCGGCGATGGAGAGCCCTATGCTCGTGAACGCGAATGACAGCTACACGGTCTCGTTCGCCGGTGTGAAGCCGGGAACGTACTCCTTCCACTGCACCCCGCACCTCGCCATGAACATGAAGGGGAGCGTCACGGTTCAGTAGCAGCTGGCAGTTCGACACCACAGATTCGAGCGGCGAAGGGGGGCGGAGATGCAGTCATCTCCGCCCCTCCTACATCGGCTCCCGTTCTCTCTCCCGTCTCCTCTGCCCGGCCCTGCGCGTGGCGGTAAGTTCCCCGTATGCGCATCTGGGTCGGCGTGATCATGGCCATCGGCGGGGTCGCCCTCGGCATCAGCTCACGCCTCGAGCGTGACCACGTGCCCGCTACCTTCCCGAGACTCGCCGCCGGCATCTTCGCCCTGGGTCTCAGCACCCTCGCCACCACGAGACCCGGCATCGCCTGGAGCTGGGTATCGATCGTGCTGAGCATCATCGCCATCTTCTGTCTCATCTCGGTGATCCGGCAATCATTCCGCCGCTAAAGTCGCCATACCCTCCTCAGAGATCGCCTCATGCTCTGTCGCTCGAGACCGTCGCTCGTGGCCGCCGTCGTCCTGGCCGTATGTACTACGCCCGGCACGGGGATGGCGCAGGATCCGGCCAGGTCGCCGACGCCCGCGACGGCCGCCACAACAGCTCCCGCGGCCAGCATTGCGTCCCGCACGGCTGGCATGGAGAAGCGGGACGGCTTCATCCCGGTGTTCCTCGATCACAGGACCGGGAAGATCGCGCTGGAGATCCCGCGCGACTCGATGCGGGTGCTCTTCTTCCTCGAGCTGGCTACCGGCCTCGGCTCCAATCCGATCGGTCTCGATCGCGGGTCCGACGGGGCCTCGCACATCGCTCGCTTCGACCGGAACGGCGATCGGGTGCTGGTGGTGCTGGAGAACTGGGGATATCGCAGCTCGGCGCGGACCGACCCGGCCCACGTGCGCACCGTCGCCGAGGCGTTCGCTCCGAGCACGATCGCGGCGCTGCCCCTTCTCGCAGAAGAGAAAGGACGCATGCTTGTCGATGCGACGGACTTCTTCATCCACGACTGGATGGATGTCGCGGGAACGCTCATCCGCAGCAACGAAGGGAGCTACGCCCTGGCGCGGGACCGCTCGAGCGTCCACGAGGCGTACACCAAGTCCTTTCCGGACAACACGGAGGTGGACGTCTCGCTCACCTTTGCCACAGCGGGTAAACCGGGCGACATCGTGTCTTCCATCGTACCCGATGGCCGGGCGTTCACTCTTCGCCAGCACGCGTCGCTGATGAAGCTGCCCGACGACAGCTATCGGCCGCGGACGCTCGATCCCCGTGTCGGGTTCGGAGGGATCACCTTCAAGGACTATGCGCAGCCGATCCAGTCGCCGTTGGAGGTCCGATGGATCGCTCGGCACCGTCTGCAGCGCGTCGATCCGGCGAATCCCGACAGTCCGATCCGGAATCCCATCGTGTACTACATCGATCGGGGGATTCCGGAGCCCGTTCGCTCGGCGACGAGGGAAGGTGTGAGCTGGTGGATCCAGGCGTTCGATCAGGCGGGCCTGAAGGGCGGCTTCAAGGTCGAGGATCTTCCGGAAGGCGTTGATCCGATGGACTCGCGGTACAATGTCGTCCAGTGGGAGAATCGCAACGAGCGAGGTTGGTCGATCGGAGGATCCCTGGGAGACCCTCGCACCGGCGAGATCCTCAAGGGGATGGCGCGGCTCGATTCCCATCGCGCGCGCACGGACTACAACCTCTACGCGGGTCTCATGGGGGCCGACGCGGCGGCGGCCGACACCGCCTTCGTGCTGGCGCGGGTACGCCAGGTGAGCGCACACGAGGTGGGACATACCCTCGGCATGGCTCATAACTACATCGCGTCGACCTACGACCGGGCGTCGGTGATGGACTATCCGCCGCCCCGGGTGCGTCTCGATGACGGCGGCAACATCGACATCTCGAAGGCGTACGGGCTAGGTCCGGGAGCGTACGATGTCTGGGCGATCCACTGGGCTTACGGGACATTCCCTCCGGCGAGCGAAGCGGATTCGCTACGTGCTCTCGTCGCCGACGGTCTGAAGAAAGGATTTCTCTTTCTCTCCGATGCCGACGCGCGCCCGGAGTTCGCCTCGGATCCTCGGGTGAACCTGTGGGATGATGCGGCGAGCGCGGACGAGTTCATGAAGCACCAGATGGACGTGCGTCATGTTGCGCTCGGGCGATTTGGGGAGCGGAACATCAGACCGGGCGAGCCCATCGCGCTTCTTCAGGAGCGCTTCGTTCCGATCTATTTCTTCCACCGCTTCGCGATCAACTCTCTGGCAAAGACCATTGGCGGTATGGAGTACAGCAATGCCATGCGTGGCGACGCGCTGCAGGCTACCCGGCCGATCGCGGCCGTCCGCCAGCGCCGGGCTCTCGCGGCACTCGCCGCGGCGCTGGAACCGGCCGAGCTCGGGATCCCTGACACGGTGCTCACCCTGCTCGCACCCCGGCCCTTCTCGTATGGACAGAACGTCGAGCTGTTCGGAAGCCGGACGCGACCCGCGTTCGACGAGCTGGGAGCGGCCCGCACGCTCGCGCAGATGATCGTGGATGCGGTGTTGCAGCGGGACAGGGCGGGCCGACTCGTTCAGTTCGCCGGTCACACTCGCGATGCGATGACGCTTGGCGAGACTGTCGACTCCCTGGTTGCGGCAACGTGGAAGGGCCGGCCGGCGGCGGCGCCGAAGATGTTGGCGCTGCAGCGCGTGGCGCAGCGCGCTCTGGCCGATCGTCTGCTCAGCCTCGCGGCGGACCGCAGCGCCTCACCCGATGTGCGTGCCATCGCCGACTACAAGATCGCGCAGTTGCGCGACCAAGCTCGGCTCCGGGCGATGCGAGGAGCGCCCGAAGCGGATCGGGCCCACTGGGCGTCGTTGGCTGGGGATTTCACGCGCTGGCTGGATCGACGCGAGCTGCCGGCACCGACACCAGCGCTGGTCGCGCCACCTGGCGACCCCTTCGGAGTCGACCCCTGAGACCACGCCGTCGATCGAAGCGGGTCGTGCGGTGATCGAGCCTGTGAGCCCCGAAGCCCGGGTGTCTCCGGGAGGACTCTGGCTCCGGCGGCGTGCCCGAAACGCACAGCACCGGTCGCTGTTGCTCGCGGGTGTGTCGGGGGGGTCGTTCGTGGTGCTCCTCCTCACACTGGTGCTCATCCCGCAGCGAGCGCACCGAGCAGCGCAGGCACTCCTCCAGGACGCCGCTGTTCGAACGGACACGAGTCTGCTGGCGGCGCGGATGTCGGTGGCAACCCGTCAACGCCAGGAGGCGGAGACGGCGCTCGACGAGGGTCGCGCGGCCAATACGCGCCGAGTGCCGATCACTCTGCCAGCAGACACTCTGTCGCTCGCCGGGCGCGTACGGCGCGATTCGCTGGTGGGTGCGCTCGCCGCGATCGGCCAGGCAGAGAAGCGCACCGAGAGCGCCCCTCTCCTCTCTTCCTATCGCTCGCTGGGCGATGTGGCGGAGCTGCGTCGAGATCCCCGCGTACTGTCGACGCTGGATTCTCTCGCCGCGATCGATCGAGCACGTGAGGCGCTCACCGCCCTGGGAGGGGTGGACGCCGAATACGTGGCGCTCACCGCGCGGGCGGCGGAGCTGGGGCGCGGTCTGCAAGCGTTGGCCGAAGAGAAGCGGTCAGCAATCCGGGAGGAGCTCGATCGGTTACTCCCGGCCCGCCGGGTGGTCCCGATCTCCGCGGTCGATACGCTTCCGCTAATGGCGATGGCGGACAGCGCGCGGGAGCAGGAGGAGGCGGCCCGACGCGACCTCGCCGAGACGCGCGCGAGGATGCTCGAGCTCGACCGCCGGGCTGCTCGCGCTCAACAGCTTCTCACAATCGATGCGTCACCACTCTCGATGCTCGCCGCATCGCTGGTGCTCGCGCTCACCCTTGGATTCGCCGCCGCGCTCGGCGGAGAGTGCTGGCATCCGCGCGTCGCTGATTCCGGCGAAGCCGAGTTGATCGCAGCCGCCCGTGTGCTCGCGTGCTTCAGCCGACCGCGGCCGAATCCCGACCAGCAACGCCGGCGTACCGATCGGGAGATTCCGCCGGTCATCGATCAGATGAAGGGAGAGTATACGGCGCTGTACCGGCAGCTCGCCGATGCGACCTTCTCGCTGTCAATGCTCGGGGTCACCGGCGATGGCCATGCCGCGACGGCTGCCGTGGCGGCGAACCTGGCTACCGCCGCAGCCCAAGAAGGTCGCTCGGCTCTGCTCGTCGATGCCGACATGGTTCTGCACTCGGCGACGGCGCAGCTGGGTGTACACTCGGGGCCCGGAGTCGGCGAGCTGCTCGAGCATCGTTTCGAATGGGCAGAAGCACTGGTGCCCGTGATCGTTGGACGCGATCGCTCGATCGACGTGCTTCCGGCCGGCCATATCGCGGATGCACGGCTCACACGTGATGAGCTGGCGGTCCTTCGCTCGGGGCTCGAGCATCTCGAGCGGCGCTACGATTGTGTCATCGTGAACGCTCCCGGTGCCCTCACTCCGCTGGCCGGACTACCGCGACAGCTGATCGTCTGTGTGTGCCAAGGGGCCACTCCGGTAGCGGAGCTGCAGCGGATATTGCGGGCGTTGCGCGACCAGGGCGCACGCGTGCGCGGAGTGGTGCTCTGGGAGGGTGAGGAGCCGATGCTACCGGTGGTCGAGTCCGTCGCTACGGGAGTGGGGGGTGGGGGTGGGCGTGGGGGTCGGACCGAACGCGGCGCTGGCGCCATGTCCTCCAGCTCCACCGAGAGCTGAGGCGCGATCGCCAAATGTGGGCTGACACACTGTTGGCAGCTGAGCGCATGCACCTGATGCGGATACTGGCGTGGGGAGCGCTCGGCGTGACGGCGGGCTCTCTGGTCGGCGTCACGCTGGCGCTGCGTGGGGTGCGAGCTCCCCTGATCAGGATGTTCGCGCTGCAGAGCGGTATCTGGGGAGCAGCGGAGCTTCTCATGGCGGCGCTCGCCTGGAGTGCGCTGGCTGAGCGAGAATACCTCGCGGCGGTACATCTGGCCGGCCGAATGTGGATGGAGGTAGTGCTGGAAGTCGCCCTCATCCTCGCAGGCACGATCATGAGCGCCGTCGGATGGGGACGCCGGCGCCAGAGCGTGGTGGGCTCTGGCATTGCGGTCGCGGTGCAAGGTGTCGCGCTCCTCGCCATCGACCTTCCCTTTCTCTCGCTTCTCCGGAGCGTCGTGTAGTCTACGGCGGTCACACCGGCCGAGCACTCGGGCGTTGGTTTGCACGACGTGATCGGGCTA
The DNA here is from genome assembly GCA_038253885.1 of Gemmatimonadales bacterium. Classification (GTDB taxonomy): domain Bacteria; phylum Gemmatimonadota; class Gemmatimonadetes; order Gemmatimonadales; family Gemmatimonadaceae; genus JALZAQ01. The sequence goes on from JBBSGP010000021.1 coordinate 55,160, forward strand.
CTATGTTATCGGCCCACCAACGCGTTCACGCTGTCTCGCGCACATCGATGACGACTGGCTACTCCGACCGCATCAATCACGCTTTCGCCTTTGCCGCAAAGCACCACGATCAGCAGGTCCGAAAGGGAACCCGGCTTCCCTATCTGACACATCCCGCAAACGTGGCCGTTATTCTGACGCGCTATGGGCAGGATGAAGAGACGGTGGTCGCCGGGATCCTGCACGACGTGATCGAGGATTGTGTGCGCGACTCGTTCACTCGAGCGATGCTCGAGGACCGGATCGGGGATAAATTCGGCGAAGGCGTGCTCGAGACCGTACTCGGCGTGACCGAGCGCAAGCTCGACGATGATGGTGTCGAGCTGTCGTGGGAGGATCGGAAGAGCGACTATCTGGAACGTCTCGGTGCGGCCAACGAGCGTGCCCGCTGGGTATGTGCGGCGGACAAGATTCACAACGGAAACAGCATCCTCGCCGATCTTCGTCGTACGCAGTTTCCGGAGATGGTCTGGCGACGATTCACACAGGGACGCGAAGGGACCATCCGGTGGTATCGCCGAGTGTCCGACCGGTTGACCGAGATCGGCTTTTCCGAGGAGATCATGGAGGA